>JBCBJQ010000115.1:0-18393 GCA_038523235.1 Cyanobacteria bacterium J06626_4 | reverse complement strand
TTGCCAATGCTTCAAATAATATCAACGAAAAGGCATTTGAAGTTGACGTCACAGAGTTAATGGAAATACTGGAATTAGAGTTAGGGCTAGAGTTAGTCGAAGATTTAAGTCAATATTGCTTAGTTTGACTTGATTGACAAAAATGGAAATTCAACTCGTTGAAAAGATTATTTAGTGGGCATCTCACTTATACTAAAGTGCGACGCCAAGTGGTACTGATACGCATGATTTTGCACAGCAGTAGCTCAAGCTAAATCTACAAAAACCAGTGACGTAGCAGAAATAGGCTAGCTGGGAAACTTTAGGGCTCAATAAGACTCTCCATTCTAGTTTTTTCGAGATGAATTCCATCAAAGGAGAGGGGGGAATATCTCAAGCTCGGTAAACTCAGCAGGCATGATATTGAGGAGCGAACTGGAACTCGCTTGGAGCCGAGACGCTGCATTGCCTAGCAACACAATCAATATGTCAACCCTAAGATCACTTGATATATCGTTACAGATCTCGATTTTTGATATCGTACCGGCTTAGCTGGTGATGGTAGAAATCGATCGATCTCTATCATCATTAGGCAGGAATTCTAAGCCAAGGGTTAACCTCATGCGGCCAGCGGTCTCTCCGCTGAGTCCAGCAAAAAGTGGCTTTCAGACTTCTGCCTACCGCCTTCAATTCCGCTGCCTGGCAAGTCCGATTGGCACAGTCTAAAATCATGAAATCTCGAAGGCAGGCTACTGTAATTGGGGTATGCTTGCCCGTGTTTAAGGCCCAGAGCAGTTGGCTTATGTATTCTCCCCTTCCCTCCGGCACGACGCTGCAATCTCGTTATCAGATCCTCCGATTGCTGGGGCAGGGTGGTTTTGGGCGCACCTACCTGGCTGAAGATCAAGGTCGCTTTCAAGAGCCTTGCGCCGTCAAGGAATTTTTGCCGCAGCAGGGTGAAGATCACTTTTCCAGCAAGGCGACCGAGCTATTTCAGCGGGAAGCCGCGATTCTTTATCAGATTCAGCATCCGCAAATTCCCCAGTTCCGGGCCACCTTTCAGGTCGAGAATCGCCTGTTTTTAGTACAAGACTATGTGGAAGGCTTGTCCTACCGGGAGCTACTCAATCAGCGCCGATCGCAAAACTTGGGCTTTTCAGAAGCAGAAGTGCGACAGTTTCTGCAGCAGCTACTCCCGGTGCTAGCCCACATTCACTCCAAGGGCATCATTCACCGCGACATCAGCCCCGACAATATTTTGCTGCGTAACCGCGATCGCCTGCCCGTGCTGATCGACTTTGGCGTTGTGAAAGAAGTCGTGACGCGGGTACAGATGGCCGATGTGACCCACCACGCCACTACCGTGGGTAAACCGGGCTATGCCCCTAGCGAACAGATGCAGTCGGGGCGAGCCTATCCCAGCAGCGATCTGTATTCCTTAGCGGTCACCGCGATCGTACTGCTCACCGGGCGGGAGCCCCAAGATATTTTTGACGATGTGAATCTGTCGTGGCACTGGCAGCAATATGTTAGCGTCAGCGCCGGACTGGCCCAGGTGTTGCAAAAAGCCACCAGCTATCGACCGGGTGATCGCTATCAGTCGGTCAGTGAAATGGCTCAAGCCCTGGGCAATGCTAATAACCTGATGGCGGCCACGGCGCCGCCCCCGGTTTACCCAACAGCGCCACCACCTGCGGCGGTCGCCCCCCCTTCGCAAATGCGCACGGTAGCCGTCGGTCGAGCCTACCAATCCACCACGATGGCAGGGGGACCGCAGACCGTGCACCCGACCCGTTCGACGACCCCGGCAGTGCTGGATGATGACGCCGTTTCAATTTGGGAAAATCCCTTAGCGGTGGGGGCATTAGCATTGGCTCTTGTGCTAGTAGCAGGCCTCGGCGGTTGGGGCTTAGTGACCGTGCTCAATCGCACCCCAGAGCGTCCCGAGACCGACGTCCCCACGATCGAAATCAATCCCGAAGAACCGGTCGTTCAGCCCACTCCAGAGCCCACACCGGAACCAGAGCCACCCACGAATGAACCAGTTGAATTCAGCCAAAACCTAGATATTGAGCCGGGTGAATCGACCACGGTGGAAGGCAGCCTCAAAGCGAATGAAACAGTGAACTATCGCGTGCAAGGTCGTCAGGGCGACCAGCTGAGGGCGCAGCTAGAAGGCGAAAGCGTGTTGATGACAGTCTTGGCCCCCAACGGCAATCCCCCTGACAGCCAGGGCCGACGGGTGCTGGGTTGGCAGGGCACGCTCGACTTCACCGGCGAATATGTGATTCAGCTCAGCCCGGTCGCGGGGATTGAGCAAGGCAACTATGAGCTGCAGGTTGCTCTCTCCGAGCCAGAAGATAGTACTGACCCTGAAGCGCCAGTCGAGCCGGAAACACCCGTTGATCCTGAAACCCCCGTTGATCCCGAAACACCAGTCGAGCCGGAAGCACCAGAACAACCCACTCAACCCGAACCACCCGACATTGTTTCCGAGCAGCGCGTGCGCCTGCCGGCGGGACAAGACAGCACTCTGGTGGCCAACAGTGCCGGGCCGGGCCGGGTACGCCGCTATGTGATTAATCTCAATGCTGGTGAGGTGCTCACCGTTGAGGTCGACAGCGCCACCGCGCCGACCACCTTCAATGTGGCTTTACCCACGGGAGACCCGCTTGCCAATGGCGTGCAGCTGTGGGAAGAGACGGTGCCCGTAGGGGGCGATTTCATCATCGACGTCTCGGCTGACGCCGCGTCTGAGTTCACCCTAAGGTTTGGAGTACAGTAGCTATGGGCAGTGCGATCGCCAACGGGTTGCTGATTACCGGCACCGATACCGAAGTCGGCAAAACTATCGTCACCACCGCTTTGACCGCTTATTGGCGGCAACACTTGCCGAAGTCGGCCTTGGGGCTGATAAAACCCGTGCAGTCTGGCATCGGTGATTTTGAGACCTACACCCAGCTATTCGATCTAGACCAGCCGCCGGAGACGATCGCCCCCCAGCGGTTCGCCGCTCCCCTTGCCCCCCCACTCGCCGCCGCCCAAGAGGGCAAAACAGTGGATTTGGGGCTCGTGTGGCAAACCCTCAGCCAGCTCCTCACAGAGCGGGATTTTGTGCTGATCGAAGCGCTGGGGGGGTTGGGCTCACCCGTCACCGAGGAATGGACTGTCGCTGACGTGGCGGCCGCCTGGCGACTGCCCATTGTGCTCGTGGTGCCCGTGAAACTGGGCGCGATCGCTCAAGCCGTCGCGAACACCGCCCTGGCGCGCCAGCATCAGCTCACCATTCGGGGCCTGATTCTCAACTGTGCCGCACCGCTCACACCAGAACAGCAGGCCGACTGGGCCCCCGTGGCGCTGATCGAGCGCCTGACTCAGTTACCGGTGTTAGGCACCCTACCCTACCTCCACGAGACCCATGATTTAGCCGCCCTAGCCCAAGCCGCCGCACAGCTTTCCCTAGAAGGGTTGTGGGGCAGTGAGGTGGGCGATCGCTAGCCGCTTGCGGCTCACGGTGTCTGAGTGGCAGATCTGAGCCCACCGCAGGGTGCGTGACCAACCAGAGAGTGTCCCCACTGCTGCTGCATCCACAATCAGCCGAGCCAACGTCAAGCTCACAGAATAGCTGCGGCAGACAGGAACTTTTGATCACCGCCCTCGATCAAAATTTAATAGTCGCCTATCGACCACTCAGTGATGCTGCTAGATTGGCGATATTAGCACTCACAGCATGGGTACGCGGTCTCATCGCAGGACAACAGCATGACGATTCGGAAACGCTTCTTAGCTTGGAGCCTAGTCGGGCTTTTGATCACGGCTGGGCTAAACCTCGGGGGGCTGTCTCGATCAGCCGTCCAAGCCGCTCAGCCGATGCCCACCGCACAAGCGCAGGCCGACACCGCTGAGCCTCAGCCCAATACCGCTGATGAGTTGAGCGGGCCAGCAGCCGAAGACGTCGCACCCGAAGCTGATCCAACAGCTGATCCAACAGAAGACACCCTCGACCTGCCGGATTTTGAGCCCCGGCTCCCGGCTGAGAGCCTGCCTGCCGAAGATGATGAAGCATGGAACGACGCGGAAATCGAATCGTTAGGGGAGACCGCAGAACCGCCCAAGATTACTAAGCAACAGCAGATTTTGATGGCGGCGGATGAGTATTACCTGGCAGGCGATCGCGACGCCGCTGAGGCCCTCTACCGCCAAGTGAAAGACGCCCTGTGGCAAGTCGATCCCGATACCTTGCGACCGCTGCCGATTTACGACCCAGCTGATTTACCCCCAGGCGGCACCGTTTATTGGCGAGAAGCCCAAGCGGGCTACGAATTAGGCCTGACCCACCGCACTTTAGTGCCACTGGAGCTGTTAGTTGATGAGTATCCCGAATTCATTCCGGCACAAGTGTTTTACGCGGATTATCTGATTGCGAACGATCGCGCCGCAGAAGCCGATGAGCTCCTCGACCGGGCGCTGATAATTTATCCCAGCCAGCCCGACCTACTACAGGCGCGCACCAAAACTCAGATGGCTTTGGAACAGTGGATTGAAGCCGCCATCACCGCCAAACAGTTTGTGTTGCTCAATCCTGAGCATCCTGAGCAGGCCAGTATGGAAACCCTGAGTCAAGAGAATTTGGAGCGGTTTCGCGCAGCAATGAATGAAGAGTTGACCGGCAACCTGATCGGCAACATTGTCACTGGAGCGGCGGGTCTGATCTTGACCGGTGGTCTGATCGGCCCCTACACCGCTCTCAACTCTGCCATGATTTTGCTGCAGGGCGAGTCGGCCATTGGCGCTGGTGCCGCAGCGCAAATCAAAGACCAAGCCCCCATGATGACGGACGCAGAAGTGAATGCCTATTTGGATGGCATGGGGCAAAAGTTGGCGAGCCTCGCCGGTCGCGACGAATTTGACTATGAATTTTATGTGATTGAAGACCCTGAGCTGAACGCCTTCGCCCTCCCCGGCGGCAAGATTTTCATCAACTCGGGAGCCATCCTCAAAACTCAGTCAGAGGCGGAATTGGCGGGCCTCGTGGCCCACGAACTCGCCCATGCCGTCCTCTCTCATGGTTTTCAAATGGCGACTAACGGCAACCTAATCAGCAGCGTGGCGGGCATCATTCCGCTGCCCCAGGTGGGAGGCATTGCCGCCAGTCTGGCCTTTAGCAGCTACTCGCGCGAGATGGAGCGGCAGGCCGATATTTTAGGGACGCAGCTGCTCTCAGTCGGGGGCTACGCCGCTGACGGTCTGCACAACCTCATGATTACCCTGCAGGAAGAAAGCGGCGGCACGGGTGGTCTGTCTTGGTTTGCATCGCATCCGGCTCCAGCTGAGCGGGTCGATTATCTCAAGCAAATCGTCGAAGTTGGCGGCTTTAACCGCTACGCCTATGAAGGGGTTGCCTCTCATCTCGCCATTCAGGAACGAGTGGCTCGCCTCACCCCGGCCGCCGCCGAAGAGCCAGAGCCAGAAGCAGACGAGACCCCGGCAGGTGAGGTCGAAGCAGAGAAGGAGACAGAGGTGGAGACGGAGTAGGCAGTTCTGAGATTGAGGCTCAGTTTGAGAGGGTGGAGAACAGCCGGGGAGCTGGGGGAGCTGGGGAGCACCTAGCGATTCTGTTTTGAGACATCGATGCTTGTGTCGATGCTCTGAAATTCTGAAATAAAGTCTGAAAATCTGCCCCCTTACCCCCTCGCCCTTCGCCCGCCAGCAGGGATAGTGCCGATGTATTATCGAAAGGGTATTGACTGTTATTTGTGAGCGATCGCCCGTTTTATGTCTGCTCCTTCTATGCCGCAGCTGCGTCCCTATCAGGTTGAACTGATTAACGACCTGTATCGCAAAATCAACGAAGGTCATACCAAGATCGCTATCATCGCGGGCACGGGAGCCGGTAAAACCATCATCAGCGGCCAAATTTGCGCCCATGCCGAAGCCGCCGGTAAACGGCTGATGTTTTTGGTGCATCTCGATGTGCTGGTGGGCCAAACCTACGAAAAGATGAAAGCGTTTGGGCTACACTGCGGCTTCATCAAAGCCGGCTGGGAAGAAGACCGCACCGCACCGATTCAGATTGCCAGCGTGCAAACCATGGCGCAGCGCAAATGGTGGCGCACCTGGCCAGCGGACGTGATTTTCTATGACGAAGCCCACACCACCCTGTTTAGCCGCGTCGGCAAATCCGTCATTTACAAAACCCATCCCCAAGCGGTGCATCTGGCAATGACCGCCACGCCCGAGCGCTTGGGTAAAGATCAGCTGGGCGAGCATTTGGACACCCTGGTTTCAGCCCCGCCGCCAGCGGAGCTGCAGGCGATGGGCTTTCTGTCAGAGATGAAATATTTCAGCATGCCGCCCGATGGCATTGCCGATCTCAAAGGCGTGAAAACAGTGCGCGGTGACTATGACGAGGCCGGGCTTAAAAACGCCTGCGATCGCCCTGAACTCGTCTCCAAAATTGTGCGCGAATGGCGGCGTCTCACCCTGGGCAAACGCACCATCGCTTTTTGCGTGGATATCGAACACGCCCGCCACGTCGCGGAAGAATTTCGTCGGGCAGGCATCCCCGCTGACACGGTGGAAGGAGGCACCCCGATCAAAGAACGTCAACGCATGTATGCCGACCTGCGCGAGGAACGCATTTTATTGCTGACCTCTTGCAACGTGATCAGCATCGGCTTTGATGAACCTAGCGTTGAAGTCGGGCTGCTGCTGCGGCCTACCCAGTCCAGTGCGCTGCACATTCAACAAATTGGTCGGGTGATGCGGATCTCGCCCCAAACCGGCAAAGCCTGCGGCATCATTCTCGACCAAGCCGGTAATTTAGAGCGGCTGGGCTTTCCCGAAGATATTGACGAGTATCGTCTACCCATGCGCAAAGAGGGTAGTGGCGGCGGCAGTCCGCCTCCGATGAAAGCCTGCCCCAACTGTGGGCGCATGGTGCTGAGCTTCATCGTGCGCTGCCCCGAATGCGAGCACCAGTGGGTCTCAGAACGGCCTTTAAATCTCGAAGATATGGTACAGATCTATTCTCGCGATCAAGCCCACACCATTCGCGATGTTCCCACACTGATTGAAATTTTTCACGGTCACCGTCGCCGCATTTTCAAGAGTGGCTATGCCGTCACGCTGGCGGAACACCACTTTTTTGAACACACCGGCAGAACAGCAAAGGTGGATTGGTGCTTCGGCTCTATCTTTGGTCGCCGACCCACTTGGGAGCACAAGCAGGCGTTTTTAGAATATCTGCATCGCAGCGCCAAACGGCTGGGTAAACGGGGCGATTGGATCAGTCGAGAATATGAGAAGGAATTTGGTCACGGTGCCTGGGAGCAAATGGCTCGCATGATGCCGCCTCAGACCAGTTCTGGAGATTAGCGCAATACCGTGAATGAGGGGGGAAAGGGTGATGGGGCGCAATCTGTAGTTATTTTTGGAGCATCGGGATAAAATTGGCGATCGCCCCACCCAACCCTAATCTGCTGGCTCAGTCAGGCAGATCAGGCTAATCAGCAGTCACCCATTAAGGCGCACCACCCGTTGCAATGACGTCAGGGTGTCCTTCACAATCGGGGAATAAACTTTGCTGTGGATGATGCAATGAGCGCTGAATATACGATCGAACTCTTTTCTAAAATTTCTGAAAATCAGACCCTTAAAGCCGGAGACATTATCTTTGAAGCCGGCGATGCCGGTACTGCCATGTATGGCATCATCTCTGGCACCGTGGCAATGCAGGTGGAAGGGGAAACGGTCGAGACGATTGAAGCGGGAGATGTGTTTGGCGAAGGGGCTTTGGTGCATCCTGATAAGCGGCGTCGGTCAACTGCGATCGCTCAGTCCGACTGCGAACTGGCCGTACTTAACGAAGAGCGCTTCAAGTTTTTGATTGAAAACACGCCGACATTTGCGATCGACGTGATGCGCAGCTATTCTGATCGGCTGCAGCGCTTTAAGCACGCCATTTGAAACCGAGTGAATAAATCAACCGACAGCTGCACTAGCCAGTTAAACCCGCCAGGCAGCTGTTAGAGACCTTCGGGATCAACCCCCAACTCTCGCAGCCGGGCCGCTAATCGCTCGGCCCGCTGCTATTCAGATCAGCCCGCTACCGCTCAACTGCTATCTGTGCTTGGGTCCACGGCAGTTGTGGCGATCGCCCCCTGCTACTGAGCCGTCATCACTTCATGGAAAATTTTGCGCAGATAGCGGCGACCGCGCGAAAACCGCTGACGTAAAGCCGCTTCGTTGATATCATCCCGACCGCTTTCCTGCACATAGCATTCTTGAATTTCTCGCCACGAGAGCCCTTCCACCACTTTTTGATGAATCAGTTGAAAAACGTCTGGGTGTTCGATTTGGAGACGGCAGACTGCCCGCACAACGGCTCGGAGTTCTTCATCCAAGATGGCGTAGTCCATGGGGCTATCACCTTCGTCGGCAAACAGCGCATCCATTAGATCGGGGGCATAAGTGCAGATTTTTTGACGTTTGCGATACTTTTCGCGCGCTAAGTTAAAGGCAGTGCCCTTGAGCCAAGCCTTGGGATTGTGAATGGTTTTGCCTTGCTGCAGCGCCTTTTTACCACGAAGGTAGGCGTCAAACAGTAGACCGTGGGCTTCAGTATCAAGCTTGAACTGTCTGACTATGCGCTCCATCGCGGTGAAGACAGAATAAGCAGTCGGGTTGTCTGGCCCTAAAATCTCTTCGAGGGCTTCGTCAAAACAGTCCTGAGGTTCAACAAATTCGGGAAATGGAGGCTCGCGATCGCCGTGAAAGTTGGCCATTTTCCTCTCCGATGTTAATGCTTACTAATCAGTGGCACTTGATGGATTTTTGTGACATCAGGCGGCGCAATTACGCGTTAACTCTACAAACACCCGATCACACTCAAATTGCCGAACGTTACGTGAATTTTTTGTGACTTTGAGATGATTGCCCTGTCACAGACCGTTGGTGAGCGTCACAACTACACAGCATGTTGTGCCGTTGCAACGTGAATCATGGGAACGCACTGAGGAGAATAAGGATAATGAACATGACCCACCAAGAGCTAGACAGTCTGGAAATTAATCCGCCTGATAGCGCCCTGTTAGATTTGCTGGGTGAATCACCCCGCTATCAGGCGATGATTTTGGAATATTGCTTGCTCGCGCTCCAACCAGCGCTGAGTGAAGCACAGCAAAACCGCATGGCCGAGATTTTGCAGCAGGGTATCGATGACCCCGTGTTGAATTTTTGGTTAGAAGAAGGTGACCATCTGGTGGCCCACCATTTGGGCCTGATCGACAACGATTTCATCAAAACTCAGCAAGACAAGTTTCGCAACTCTATCGGCCAAGGTCGCATTGGCAACCTCTGGCGCGACCTGCAAAGCCGCACCAAAGTCTTGCAGGCGTATCTGCATCGTCAGGGCATCTATCACGGCGCGATCGACGGCGTCATGGGGCCGTTAACCCAAGAGGCGATGCATCTATTGCAAGAACAGCAGCCCCAGGCCCTCACCGAATTGGGCTTTGCCTAACGCCACGCATGCAGTCGGCATGTCTCAACGCCCCCTGGTCAGCAGCAGGCGCGATCGCAACAGGGCGCCTGCCTGTCTCAAGCGATTCATCGGCAGCGCAAGTTTATGCCCCCTAGCCGCCGCGACCGACCGCCTTAGTCACTCTGATTGCCCGACTGCACACCAACGTCAATATTCACGGGTTTGAGCGGGGGTAGCCGACTACGATTCGACGCCAACCGATCCGCTAGGCGCGTGGTCTCAGGCAGGCGATATTGGGGCGTGCAGCCCTGCACATAATCCAGCGCCGTCGGCAAGCTGATGCGATGGCCCGCTGAAATGTAGAGAGGCCGCGTGCCAGTGCGACTGCGTAGCACAGCACCGATCGTTTCTGCGCCATCCAGCAGCGGCACCCAGGCGCCCTTTTCGAGCGGCAGCTCAGCATAACGGCCAATCAGGCGCGATTTTGCCACGCCGATGGTGGGGCAGTTGACCAAGAGCCCTAAGTAGCAGGCAATGCCCAACCGGCGTGGATGCGCCAATCCCTGACCGTCACAAAGAATGAGATCCGGCGTAACCGTGAGCGCCGCGAGGGCAGTCAGCACCGCCGGAATTTCTCGAAAGGACAGCAGTCCAGGGATGTAGGGAAAGGTCGTAGGCTGCTTTTTCAGGGCATAATCCACCAGCTGCAAAGAAGGAAATTCCAACACGACTACGGCAGCGCGGGTGATCGTGCCACCGGCCTCAAACCCGACATCGACACCCGCCACAAATTGCACGGCCGGGGATAAATTATCATGACCGATCACCTGCGATCGCAGCTCCTGCTGCAGGGCGATCGCGGCAGCAGGCGTCTGGGGCCAAGTCTCAGGCATGATCACATTCATGACTTAGCAGTATAGCGCTGGCCACTTTGCTGAAGAGACTGGGCAGCACTCTATTGCTGAACGCAGTAGCGCCGTAGCGCCGCACTCTAATCCCCATCGGACTAACGACTGTCATATCAACAAAGCGTTAAAGGGTGATGTCGCCGACAAGTTTTCCGGTAGCATCAACATCATTCGGTATTACAGGGATACAACAGGGGTTATGCGCATCAAACTGGCATCGATCGCGGTACTGACCGCTGTTTTTGTGAGCCTTATCTCACCCCTGATGGCCCAGGTCTCCCCTCTCGAGGTGGCCCCGCCCGCCTTACCAGAACTCACCCCTGATCTGCTAGCAAAATCACAATTAGGCGCTCAGTGGATGGCCGCCTTTGCCCTGTTGATGGGAGGGATAGCGGCAGTAGCGGGAATTGATCGTTACCTCAAAACTAAACAGTGGCAGCGTCGTGAACTGGCTCGCAACGTCGTGGCAGACTTTACGCGTAAGCGCGCCATCCGTAACGTCTCAGAAATTTTAGATTTTGAAGAGTATCGGCAATTCGAAATTCGTCTGCCCGACAGCGATCAGCCTTTGCGCTTTGAGGCCACTGACGAACGGCTCAAGCGTGCCCTCCGTTCCCATGACCAAATGGTCAAAACCCGGCAAGGGCTCAACATCTTGACCCAGCTAAGCAATCAGCCAGGCAAGATGGCGGAAAATATGACGCGAGTGTTGCACAAATATCGCGACGAAGAGTTTGTGATTGAGCTGACCCTCCGAGACTGGTTTGATGAGTTTTTAGGGGCGTTAGAAGCCTGTGACAATGCCATTGTGGCGAACATCGTCACCGCCGAAGATCTAGAACCTTTTATCGTCTATTGGGTACGGGTGATTGGCGATCGCCAATATCGGCGCAAGGGCGGATCGGGCTTTTACGATCAGCTGTTTCACTACATTTATTGGGCGGGCTATACGGGCGTCCAAGACTTATTTGAACGCTACGGCTACAAGATTTTGCCGCCACCCTATTCCACCCATGACTTCACTAACATTGAGCGTGAAAATTCAGTCATGAGTGCCTTTCGGGCCTTATGTATGGCCAAGGCATCGCACTTGGTCTACGAAGATACCGCATATGTTGAAGATATTGTGCGCCTCTGGCTGGGCACCGATAGCGACAATAAATGGATGAAAATGCCCCCTGCCGACTACACGGTAGACGTCATGAAAAGCTGGCTACGAGAAGGAGAAGACCAGACAACAGTCAATTTGGATGACGATTATAAGTATTTGGCGAATCGCTCCACCGATACCCAAGCCTTTATGTTTCGCAAACATCAGCACATTGTGCTGGTGTTTAGAGGCAGTCAACAGGCCGCTGATTGGGCCACCAATTTCAAATTTCGGATGAAGCAGTTTGCCGTCGCTCGGATGCCTCAAGACGATGCCATCCCCACCGGTGAAGTGCATCGGGGCTTTCATGATGCGTGGCAAAGCATCGAAAAGCGCGTGCTCTATCGGCTGAAGAAGTGGTATGTGCCCGGCAAGACTCAACTATGGATCACGGGCCACAGTCTGGGCGGCGCATTAGCAGCTTTGGCCGCCACCTCTTTGGAATATCAGGGATTTAAGGTGGCCGGTCTATATACCTTTGGGCAACCGCGCGTAGGCGACTGGTCATTTACCCGCGCGGTCAATAGCCGCATGGGCGATCGCATGTTTCGCTATGTCAACAACAATGATGTCGTGCCCTTAATTCCGCCGCAGATCAATCCGGTTAATCCGGGTCGGCTGTATGGCCACATGGGGCAGTTTCGCTACTTTGACTGGCGCGGCAAGCTGCACGAAAATTCTTACGTCAGTCAGCGCTGGCTCGATCGCCTACTGGGCTTTATCGTCAGTGTGCGTCAGCCCGGTGCTGATATCGTGGCTGACCACATGATGGAGTTTTATGTGCGCTACCTGCAAAAAGACCTCGACGTCAAAAAAACGGATCGCCGTGCCCGCCGCGAAGATGCCCTAGCGATCGCAGAAATTTTAGAAATGGAAAAAGCTCGCTAGGGTAGAGGTATTACTCACTACGGATTGAAGCCCCTATCGATTGTGAAACGCGCAAACTTACCTGATTTTGGTCGCCGCCCGCCGCTGTTTTTGCTGGGGGCGATCGCGGTGCTCCTGATCCTGGCGCTGTCAGGCACGATACTGCACTTACTGACAGAATCTTGGTGGTTTAATGCCATCGGCTATGACACTATCTTTTGGACCCGGATTCGCTGGCAAGCCACGATTTGGGCCTTCGCCCTGGCGGGCTATGCCGCCTTCTTGTATGCCAACTATCGGTTGGCATTGTGGCTCACCCGCGAATCGTCTTGGCGACTGCTAGAGGAGCGCAACCTGGCGGCAGTGGCTGATTATTTGCCCCGCTATGTGGCGTTTGCCTTCATCGTTTTACTCTCGTTTAACGCGGCTATGAGTAGTGCCGCCGCCTGGGATGGCATTCTCAAATTTTTGAATCCCAGTCAGTTCGGTCAGCTCGATCCGCTGTTTCAACAAGACATCAGCTTCTACGTGTTTCGTCTGCCCATCTACGAAGGGTTACAAACGGCGATTGTGCAGCTGTTGATTTGGGCGATCGTGCTCTCGTTTGGCGTCTATGCCCTCAAAGGTGAGCTGCGGCCCGAACGCGGCTGGAAATATTTTTTAACCGGTGAAGTCAAAGGACACCTCTGTGGGCTGTTGGCCCTGCTGGCGATCGCGATCGCAGCGGGTTTTTTCTACGGTCGCTATGACCTACTCTTTTCCGCCGATGGCGTCGTCTTTGGAGCGGGGTATACCGACGTGCATGCCCGGCTGCACGCCTACTGGACAATGGCCTTCGTTACGCTAGCGGTGGCGACCCTATTTATTTTGTCGCTGTGGCGCAGCGGCTTTGTGCTGCCGATGGTCGGCATCATCCTCTATCTGGCAGTGTTGGTCGTCGTGGGCGGTCTGTATCCTTGGTTTCAGCAGCGGTTTTTAGTCGAGCCCAACGAACTCACCCGCGAACGGCCCTATATCGAGTACAACATTGCTTTTACTCGCGACGCCTATGCCCTCGATCAGGTGCAGAGTGAACCCTTTCCTGCCACTACGGGCATCACCCGCGACGTCCTGAGCAACAACGACTCCACGGTAGACAACATTCGCCTGTGGGACTATCGCCCCCTGCTGAGTACCTACAAGCAGCTCCAGGAAATTCGGCTGTATTATCACTTTCACGATGTCGATATTGATCGCTACATCCTTAATGGCGATTACCGGCAGGTGATGCTCTCAGCCCGCGAGATGGACTATGACGAAGCGCCGGCTGAAGCCCAAACCTGGGTCAACCAGCGGCTCAAATTTACCCACGGCTACGGCATCGTCATGAGTCCGGTCAATCGCATCACCCCCGGTGGCCTACCCGAACTCATGATCAAAAACGTGCCGCCCGTTTCCACCGTCGATTTAAACATTGAGCAGCCGCGCATTTACTACGGTGAGGTCACCGACAACTACATCTTTACCGGCACCACCACCGACGAGTTTGACTACCGCGAAGGAGATGACAACGCCCTCTATCGCTATAGCGGACCGGGCGGCGTGGCCCTTGATTCCTGGTGGCGGCGGCTGGCCTATGCCGCAGATCTGGGGAACTTAAAAGTCCTGATCTCGAACTACATCACCGGTGACTCACGACTGCATTACCATCGCGATGTCTTAGCGCGCGCCCGCCAAATTGCACCATTTTTGACCTATGACGGCGACCCCTACATTGCCGTCATCGACGGGCGTTTGAAATGGATTGTGGACGCCTACACCGCCAGCGATCGCTACCCCTATTCCGAGCCGCTGATTCGCAGCAATGACATTGGCTCCCTGACAGACAACAGCACCATTCGCAGTCTGGCGCGATCGGGCAGCAACTATGTGCGCGATGCCGCCAAGGTCGTGATCGACGCCTACGACGGCACAGTGACCTATTACGTGGTGGATGAAGCCGATCCGATCTTGGCCACCTATCGCCAGATCTTCCCCACCCTGTTCCAAGCAGCTGCCGATACACCGGAGGCCGTTTGGGAGCATTTTCGCTATCCCCACGACCTGTTTACCCTGCAGGCGCAGATGTACCGCACCTACCACATGGCCAATCCCGAGGTCTTTTATAACCGCGAAGACCTGTGGCGCTTTCCCACGCAGGTGTATGAAGAAGGGCGAGAGCAGATGTCGCCCTACTACGTCATCATGCGCCTGCCCGACGCGGAGACGGAGGAGTTCATTCAGATTCTGCCCTTTACCCCCATCAACAAAGACAACATGGTGTCTTGGCTAGCAGGGCGCTCTGATGGCGACAACTATGGCAAACTGCTGGTCTATGAATTTCCCAAACAGCAGCTAGTCTACGGCCCCAGTCAAATCGAAGCGCGCATCGACCAAACGCCCGAAATTTCGCAGCAGCTGACGCTGTGGAACCAAGAGGGCTCCCAGGTGGTGCGGGGCGATTTGCTGGTGATTCCCATTGAGGAGTCGTTGCTCTATGTCGAACCGGTGTATTTGCAAGCCGAGGAGAGCGAACTGCCGGCCCTGAAGCGAGTCATCGTCGCCTATGACAACGACATTGTCATGCGCGAAACCCTCGATGATGCGCTCTCCGCTATTTTTGGCGATCGCGCTCCCGCCGCTGCGACCCCACCGCCTGCGACCCCCGAGTCCGCCACGGCTACCGGAGCCACCGAGACACCGGCTGCCACCCTGACACCCGAGCAAGCCACTCGCATTCAGGCGGCGTTAGCAGCCTATGAAACGGGTCAACAGGCACTCCAAAATAACGATTGGGAAGCCTACGGCCAAGCCCAACAGGAGCTGGAAACCCTGTTAAATCAGCTCAACGATGGACGCTAGGTGACCGCCAGTTTGGTTAAATGTTGACCATTAACCTCAAGCGCTCACTCTCGGATGTCCATCGATCGCCCCGCCTTACTGCAAGCTGCCCGCCAGGGTGAAACCGACGCCATCGTTGAACTCATTCAGGCCCAGATCAAAATACCGGCTTTAACGGTCAAAATTGGTCGCCACAAAGCAGGCTACAAACTGCGGCTAGAGGGGGCCGTTGTGCCGGATCAGTCGCGATCGAGCCGGTACATCGACAGCTTATTTAGCGAAATTCAGCTACCCCAGGTGACCCGCGTGGACATCTATGGTTGGCTGCAGGACGACGACTTTCCCGCTTGGCATACTACCCTCGATATTCCGGCGGGCGCAGCGAGTGACACCGCAATGACAAGCGATAGCAAGGCGAGCGGCGAGCCCCTGACCGCCACGGCAGATTCGACCAGTGATGCAGCGGCTGCAGCTGACAGCCCTGATGCCGCGACCGCAGAAGCGAGTCAGTCACGCTTCCAGTCGGTCTTGGGAGCAGTGGGTACGGCTGCCAGTGCGGTCGGTCAGGTGGCGAGTCAAGGAGGCGAGGTGGTCTCTGACGCCGTGACCGACACGGCTCAAACCTTGGGCAGCGCCGCCGCTCGCACCGGAGGCAAAGTGGTGCGGACTTCCGTCGATGCCTGGGGAGCGATCGGCCAAACGGCAGCAAACGTGCCCCAAGGACTCAGCGATTTGGTGCAGGCCGTCAACCAAAACGCCGAGTTGCAGAGCCTGACCAAAGTCTTGAAGGTCGATTGGCTGCTGCAAATTTTAGACCAGGTTGACGTCGCCAAAGCCGCTCAGCAAGTGCAGCAACTGCAAGAACAATATCCCGAAGACACGCCCGCTCGCCTCTCGCGGCGCATCATGGCGCGCAAGGCCCTCTATGTCGGCGGTACTGGCTTAGCCAGCAGCCTCTTGCCCGGCTTTGCTGCTGCCATGGTCGCCGTCGATCTGGCCGCAACCACAGCAATGCAAGCCGAAATGGGCTATCAAATTGCCGATGCCTACGGCTTCGACGTCTATGATGAAGACCGCAAAGGAGAGATCTTGGCGATTTTTGGCCTGGCCTTCGGCAGCAACCAGGTGCTCAAAACCGGCCTCACCTACTTGGCGCGGGGCATTCCTATTGCAGGGGCGGCCGTTGGCGCGAGTACCAACGCGGTAGCGCTTTATGCCGTGGGTCATGCCGCCGCTCAATACTATGAGGCGAAGCAAGCTGCCCCCGACGACACGGTGGCGATCGCCGAACTTTCCCAAGCTGACCAAGTGGAAGGGTGGACGACACAGCAAGTCGTGATGGATCGCATTTTGACCCATGTGGTGGTGGCTGGATATCCCGACACTGACTGGGAAACCCTCTGGCCCCAACTCGCCACGCTCAACTTGAGCCCCGCATCTTTGCAGGTGATTCAACAGGAAATTGACAGCCCGGCTGATCTCAATCAGTTATTAGACCAGTTAGACAACGAGTTTGCCGTCTGCCTATTAGCCCAATGTGAGCGCCTAACCGAACTCGATGGCGTTGTCACCGCTGAAGAACAAACCGTACTCGAAACGATCTTGTCCCAGTTAAGCGATCGCCCCCCCGAAACCACCCCAGCTGAAACCACCGCGATCGCCCAAAGCCTGCGCGATCGCTTGCAATCATAGGATCTCCGCAACCAACGCTCCCTCAGCTCCCCAGCTCCGCTTTCTCGCAGATCGGGAGCACCCATGTCCAGAATTCACCCTCGCTCCCTCTACGCTCCACCCTCTACTCCTTTCCCAACACCTGCCGCAGCCGCACCGGATCATCCGTGATGAAATAATCAATGCCCCGTGCCGCCAGATTCTGCACAATCTGCAGCTCTTGCTCTGGCGATAGCGATTCGCCCAGCCAGCGCGAATCTTGGGAAAACACGGTCCAGCCACCGAGACCCAGCCCCTTGGCATGCACTCGCTCCACCGTTTCGTCATCAAACATGGGAAGGCTCATATTCGTCTGCGTCGCGCCAATCCACCGCCCCATCAGACTGGATTCCATCAGTCCCCTTAGCGCTTTATTTTTGATAAATAAGGGGGAATAGGTAAAGCCTGACTCTAAACCGGGGTAGGTGCGCTCTAGCCAGATCAGTGGCCAAAAGTTGAACGAGGTAACAAACACCTCCGTTTCCATCCCCATGTGGCGAATCAGGTTAGCGACGGCGGTGCCGGTGTGGCGCTGCCCAAAGTCGAGACCATAGGCTTTGATCTCAATATCGACGATCAGGTGGCCGCGCATTTCTTCCAGCACCTGCTCTAGCAAGACAATCTTGGCTTCGCGACCATAGTTAATGATTTTGTCGCCCACGTCGAGAATCGGCTTGATCGTGAGCTGCTGAATTTCAGACCAGGTCATTTGGGTGATGTTGCCAGGCGTGCCCGTGAGGCGCTGAGTATGCAAGTCATGAAAGACCACCAACCGTTCATCGCGAGTCAAAAACACATCGAGTTCGACACCATCCAACCCCAGTTCAACCGCCCGCTGAAAGCCCGCCAGCGTGTTTTCTTGATGGTCTTCGGGCACGCCGCGATGGCCGAAAATCAGAGGCCGCTGAGCATCTTTGAAGAGGGGCGATCGCACAGGTGTCATCGGTGTTTAGTTGACCCAACTCGATATCGCTAGTGAGAGAAATTGCTGTAATTCCAGAATATCGGCCCAGCTGTCACCCAATCCGTCGAGGACAAAGCCGTTAACGTAAATTATTAAGCTTGCAGAGCCCGCACCTCAGGTCTGAGGGATGTGGCTGAGATCAGACTGAATCGATCGAGGCGCTATACCTGTGGATGAATTCTGCAGAACCACTTTTCCTCCAATACTCTGAGACGAACTGCACACAGATCTAGACCATCACTCATCTCAGGTCGTTCTTGCCCACAATCGTTAGTATGCCGATAGCCAGACTGCTGAACTGCATCGGGCTTTTTGCGAGCTTGAATAATCCTTAGACGTAGAGCTTAACAAAATAAAGATTACAGAGGTTTTGGGTCTCGTTCCTCAATATCAACCGACGGGAAATATTCATTTCAAGCGGTCACTTCAATCGGAAAAATGGCGTATTATTTAGCAATTTTGACGATTGAAG
>JBCBJQ010000114.1:0-18395 GCA_038523235.1 Cyanobacteria bacterium J06626_4 | reverse complement strand
TACGCAACGGAATGGTTCATGCAACACCTTTGAATTTCAACCCACAAATTCATTCAGCTGTCAATGCGTAACTCCTGTTATCGATCGTAGTAGGGGTTTGGCACTGCCAAACCCCTACAGAAAGCTAACAGGCTTTTCAATTCCGACTTCCGATCTCTGCATGCCGACTTCTGCTACGTCACCTGGCGGCAGTCAGTCATCGCATTCATTGTGAGGGCAAAACGAAAAGCCCCAGGCAATTACCTGGGGCTTTTTGAAGCTTCAAAGTGGGTTCATAGAACCGACTAGAATTCGATTAGCGAATGTACTCTTTGAGGACGCTGTTGCGGTTGGGATGACGCAGCTTGCGCAGAGCCTTGGCTTCAATTTGACGGATGCGCTCACGGGTAACGTTAAACGTCTGACCGATTTCTTCCAGTGTCTTCATGCGACCATCATCAAGACCATAGCGGAGACGTAGCACGTCACGCTCACGAGGGCTCAGGGTACCGAGCACACCCTCCAGGTCCTCGCGGAGTAGGCTCTTAGAAACCTCATCTTCAGGGGTTTCACCATCGGATTCGATGAAGTCACCCAGGCGAGAATCCTCTTCCTTACCAATGGGAGTTTCAAGCGAAATGGGGAGTTGAGCCGACTTCGCGATGAAACGCAGCTTCTCGATGGTCATTTCCATGCGAGTGGCGATTTCTTCCTCGGTGGGCTTACGACCCATCTCTTGAGAAAGGAGCTTAGTCGTCTTTTTGATGCGGGAAATCGTCTCGTACAGGTGAACCGGTAGACGGATTGTACGGGACTGGTCAGCGATCGCGCGAGTAATGGCCTGGCGAATCCACCAAGTTGCATAGGTAGAGAACTTATAACCCTTCTCGTGGTCAAACTTTTCAGCGGCGCGGATTAGACCCAAGCTACCTTCCTGAATGAGATCCTGAAAAGACAGGCCGCGATTCATATACTTCTTGGCGATCGAAACAACCAAGCGCAAGTTGGACTGCACCATTTTGTCTTTGGCGCGGCGTCCGAGGTGAAGCCGCTTCTGAAAAGCAAGTAGCGGCATATCGACCGCCTCAGCCCACTCAGCATCAGTGGGTTCATGGTCGAGGCCATCCATCAAATCGTCGCGAATGCGCTCAAGCTCAAGCAAGTCAGCAATCTTGCGCGCCAGTTCAATTTCTTCTTCAGCCCGCAGCAGTCGAATGCGACCAATCTCTTGCAAATAAAGCCGAATGGAGTCCTCGGTGTAGTGCTTCTTTTTGGTTTGGGTGCGACGAGTCGTTTTACCCTTGGTCGCTTTGGCGGGAGCTTTAACCGCAGCTGCATCATCCGAATCATTGAACTTAGATGAGTTGCCGTCTCCTTCAATCAAGAGTTCCAACTCATTCTGTGGCTTAATTGCGCCGAGCAATTCTTTCGCTTGAGTCATGCCGCGTTCCTCGTGCTCCTTCGTGCGTGATGCTTTCAAAATCAAGGGTTTGTTCAGCTTAGCATTTCGTTTTTTCTGCGGCCTCAGGGCAGGATGTCTCAAAAAATGTACGTTAGACAACCTAAATTACTAAGGCAACAGTGGCGACCATTCACCAAAAAACGATCAGAATTGATTCTAGCTATCCTAAAAAACCTTTGCGTGTGTCAGCAAGCCAACTTCAAACTGCGAGTTGTGACTTGCCTCACACGATTGTAGCCGCATAAACAATTTGGTTACCACCGTAAACCCGAAAAAATCGGTGATCATTCATTGAAAGAAGACAGAATTTATAGTTTGAATGTACTGTCTTGCTGGCAGCTTAATTTTCTTTCGTCGGCTGAAAGCCTTCTTTTTCAGGGATTATTCCTTGATTGTAATTAGCGCGCTTGAAGATATCTCACCTTATCGAGAACTTATAAATAAAATCTCAATACATCAATAATCATAATTCGTGGATCAGGGCTGGCCGCTATTTCAACTGGCTATCAGGTGGATTCGCCCATTGCTGGAGCCGTGCTCTCGAATTCCGGGGTCAGTTGCCCGGCTAATTAAAGATTCTCTGCTCAGCGGCTGAAGCGCTCGTAAGTATCAGCTTCCCTTGCCGTCCCACGCTAGAATCGACCTGTTGAAACGCCATCCGTGAACAGATTAAAGAGGTTCAACGGTTTCTTATGAATCCAGAGACGCTGACTGAAACAATTCAAAAAGGTTTTCGCGTCACCCTTGGCGCTACGGCATCTTTAGTGGATGCCTTTCGCGATCCCCAAGCTTCTCAAGAGAAGTTTGGGAGCATCACTGATTTTGATGTCCTGGCTCAAGAACTCGAAGCCAAAGGGGCCGTCACTGAGCAAGAAGCGAGGACGGTCGTAGATTCAGTCATGAGTCAGATGGGGCAAATGCCAAATCCGTTTGCGCCGACCCCCGCGTCGGAAGCGACGGTTGATACCTATGCTAGTCCGGTGGCCGATGCCTCGATGCAGGCTGAGTTAGACGCGCTGACTCAGGAGCTGTCAACGCTCCGTCAGGAAATTGAAACCATGAAAGCTCAGCAAGGTAATAGCTAGCTGGCCGGCGACTTGATGCGTTCGTTAGGTTGTTTACCCTTGACCGGATCGGAAAGTCAATTTCCGCTCCGGTTTTTAATTGACTTGACCAAAATGCGGCTGGCGGTGTAGGCCAATTGTTCGCTTCAGGTTTTGGCCTTTAAGCAAAGGAAGGGCCGATATCGGTGGGTACATCTTGCCAGCGACCGGGGCCGACAGCGCGGAGGGCTTCTTTCAGAATGATGTCGCCGGTGTAGAGCGCTTTGCCGACAATGACGCCGTTGACGCCGAGTCTTTCTAACGTCAGCAGGCTGAGCAGGTCGGTGACGGAGCTGACGCCACCGGAAGCGATGATGGGTACGGTTGTTGCTTCAGCGATCGCCCGCAGCGCTTCTAGGTTGGGGCCTTTGAGGGTGCCGTCGCGTTTGATGTCGGTGTAGATAATGGCGGCTGCTCCCCGTTGTGCCATGTCTTGGGCCAAAGCGATCGCCTCGACGGCTGAGGTTTCGAGCCAGCCGCGTGTGGCGACCTTGCCATCGCGGGCATCGATCCCCACTATTATTTGTCCGGGAAATTCGGTGCTGAGAGTGCTGACTAGATCAGGATTTTCAACCGCAGCGGTGCCCAGAATGGCGTACTGCACTCCCAGGTCAAACAGGGCTGCTACCCGATCACGATCGCGCAGACCGCCCCCCACCTCGATCGGCACGTTAACAGCAGCGGCGATGGCGGCGATCGCCTGCCAATTTTCGGGCTGGCCCGCTTTAGCACCATCTAAATCGACTAGGTGCAGACGTGTGGCCCCGGATTCAGCCCACCGCCGGGCGACCTCAACGGGATTTTCATCAAAGACCTGAGATTGTTCGTAGTCGCCCTGATAAAGGCGAACACAGCGACCCGTTAGCAGGTCAATGGCGGGAATAACTTCCATAGGGGCGATCGTGCTCAGCAAAAGCCTATTGTATCGGTTGATCTCGACGTCCTCTGTTCTACAATCGAGTCTAAAAATTGATGCGGTACTGCATAAAGAGGCGGCTTTCATCGGAGAAATCCGTGGAGCCGCCGATCCCCAGTTCATTATTGAGCCGATATTGCAGGTTGAGCTGATAGGGCTGGGTGCGGTTGATAATTTGCACCAGTTCGGCTGAGAAGTTGTCGGTAAGGCCCGCGCTCACCCCCCCCCCCGACGCCAAACAGGCCACCGTTGTCACCAGGTAAAGTGGTGGACGCTCCTAGTCGCAGGCGACGAATGCTGAGGGCATCTTGCTGCTCCGTAAAGAAGGCAAAGACTCAGATTGGCTCCCGTCGCTAGCGACGGGAGCCCTCTGGCAAATCTGCCAGGTAGCCGCCGGTCAACATGCTGAGTAAACGGTCTTGGGAATAGGCCGGTGAACTGGTCAGCGTCAATCTATTGACGCCTTCACTGATATGGCCCTCAATCCGCGCTTCGATCGCAATTTCATCAAAGAGAGTCAGCCCTGCCAAGGGATCGAGGTCAGGGATTTCGGAATTGTTGCCGATCGCAAAATCATTAGCGGTGGGCAGATCATATTGACGCTGCAGCGGAAAGTCACCAGCAAACATCAGATCAATGTAGGGGTCGAAGCCGCGATCGGGATCCAAGGTTAATCGTATCGATCCACAGCTTTCTGCCATAGAGGGTGAGATTTGTCTTGCCCGTCTCAATGTCGCCTGTGCCCCGTAGGCGGAAGGTGCCATTTTTCAGCCGCCCGCCGAGATTGATCGACACCAGGTGATTCCTTTCGCCGTGGAACCGGACGCTCTGGTTGACGTTTTCGAGCACAATCAGCTGAGCGCTCGAAAACCCTGGCGGGGCTTGCACAATTGCTTGGCGCAAGACTGGTCCCACAATAATGTCGGCGTTGCGCACCCGAATACTGCCGATTTCAGTGCGAATTTTACCTTCGTTTTCCACCGAAGAGTCGGGTGGGTTTAACAACCAGGTGCGATCGAACCGTTGCTTAATGGCCACTTCGGGATGGATGAGCAACAAATTCGGTCGAAAGGTGCGCCGCAACAGCAGATCTAGCGGATTAAGCGAAATATCGGTGGCTTCTACCCGAGCCCAGGTGAAATCATCGGCGGTGGGGGGCAAGATGGTTTCGCCAAAGCGCAATCCTGTCAGCCCAAACCGCTGCAGTTCACCGAGGTGAATGGGGCGACCGAGAGCCTCACTGAGTTCTTCGCTGATGGCTGCGGGAAAGCGCTCTGCAGTTCGCGCCAGCCCAGCTAGCCGAGGCTGCCCCCAGTGACCAGACCAGTGCCCGCGATCGCCAGCCAGGTTTTGAGCCAAGCCCGCGCTCACCGCTCGGCCTGAACCTCTGTTTGCTCGTCTGTCCGTCCGTTTTCTTGATGAGTCACAACGGATACGTGCATTTCCCACTTCAGGAGAATTATGGCGGTATCTAGGATGGTTTAAGCCACCAAAAAGTGAATAAATTCCACAAGTTTGGCCAGCAATTAATTCAGACCAGGAGCGTTTAAAAATGCTAATGAGAGTTTTGTTTAGCGGAAAACTCAATCCCTCTTCAAAAACAGGCGTTAGGCTTCAAAAACCGGGGGGCATCAATCTATTGCCGCTGTCAGTCGAGTCGGGGGGCAAAATAACCCATCCAAGCGGAAACGGCGCTATGTCAAGCCTGCAAACTCAACTTTGGGCACCCTTTTGATTATCCAGAGATGAAGGTTTTCTGATTTCACCTTTTTTCTTACCCAAACTTGAGGCTGCCATCGATGCCCCGTCCCTCTGCCTTATGCCCCTGGCGCACTTTTACTTTAGTGGGGACAACCTGTCTGCTTATGAGCTGTGGCGGCTCCTCACCCACTGCCGAAACGTCCCCGGCTGAGGTTTCTGAACTGGAAGCTGCGACGGCTGAAAGCACTAACGCCGAAGTTGCCCCGGCTGAGGTGGCTCCAGTTGCCCCAGAGCCGACAACTGCCCCTGTTCAAATAGCGCCTCCCGCGACTGCTACCTCACCAGCTACGGCTGCAGTCCTTGAACTGAGTGCGTCGCGGCTGCTCACCCCCGCCGAACTCGGCTGGGTAGAGCGTAATCTGCCCGCCGCAGAACGCCAGATTAATCCTGATCAGAGCTTTTGGGTCAACCTGCATGATATTGGCGAGGTGGCCTTTGTCCTCACAGAAGCAGTTTCAGAACCCAGCATTGCCGTCAATGATTTAGCCATTTACCTGATGTTGCCGGATGGGACACTGCTGGAGCAGTTGCCTGCCAATCTGGATAGTGATTCCTGGCTGTTGTGGGAAACCCAGGCAGTTTCATTTTGGCTGTACCAGGGCTATGAAGTCGTGGTGGTGATTGCTGACTACATCACGGGTATGGGGCCAACCGGGAGTGAGCCGTTTCCAGTGACGACAATCTATAACAATGAGGGCGGCTATTTTCCAATGGATGAAGTTGCCAGTCGGAGGTTGACTGATTGGGGCGTGAGTACGGTGGATGAGGCACTGGACATGCTGCAAACAGAGGAGCTTGGGTACCTGCCTTAAGGGGACATAGTGGCTTGAAGAGAGAGGACAGAGGGAATTATGGGAAAGGCCCCCCCTCATCAAAATCATGCCCTAGCGCTGTGGATAGGTTTGATGCCGCTCGCGCCCTCCCAATAAGCTCGCGAGCCTAACCCAGGGTTGCCTGACGCGCCGGCAGCGGCATGGGAACGCGAGGACTTTGATCGGGTACACTTTGCCTTGGCAGAAGGAATAAGGCGCGATCGCGGCAAAGCTCATAGTAGTTCGCCTTAATGTCATACAAAACTGCTGTTTGATTTGTATGACTCAGTATTCAGGTTATGGAGATATGAGAGGTCGTTTAAGGAGATATCTTCCGTTTTTAGGATGGATTTTAGGGGCCAGCCTGATTCCGCCTACCTTATTCCTCGGCATCTCCTACTACGAATATGTGAACAGTGCCAGAATCTCACTCGAAGTCACTGTTGATGAGGGCGTCCGCCGCATTGATACGGTCTTGAAAACTGGCAATGAAATTCTGCTTGATGTTTCTAATACGATTGATCTAAACGATCCTAAGGCTGAAGAAAGCCTGGAGAGAATCGTTTATGAAAATCCTTTATTTCGAGAAATTGGGATTGTTAATGAGCAAGGTTTTTTGGTCTTAACTAGCCTCGGTGTCGTGAGCCCACCTGAATTGATCGATCTGGAACATCGCTCCGATGCTCGCACTTCTGCACTACAAATTGTGGGACGAGAGCGAACCATTGTCATGGGAGAAGAATCCATTATTCTGAGTTTGCCTACTGAGGGACTCGGGGAAGTGAATGCCCTCGTTAATCCGGTGATCTTAACGGCACCCTGGGGCGCATCTCAGTCTTCTGCCTTGGGAACCGATGGCTTTCTCGCCTATGTCAATATCCGCAACGGTCAGGTGTTAGCAGGCCAAGGCAATTTGCCGACGTTGGGCACGATCAATCTTGATCAGAAGGCGAATCGAATTCAAGTTTCTCAGATTTCACAAAATGCTGAAGTGCTGGTCATTGCCGAAATTTCCAAAGATTGGGCGCTCGCCGGATGGCAGCGTATGCTGTTTCTCGGTTGCCCCGTCGCCGCATTATGTAGCGGCATCATATTTATTTTAACCACACGGATGGTAAAGCAATCTGAAGGATTAGATCGCGAGCTGTCAATTGGTTTAGAACATCAAGAATTAGTGGTGCACTATCAACCGATTCTTGATCTGCAAACTGAAGATTGTATTGGGTCTGAAGCGCTTCTTCGTTGGTATCATCCAGAGCAGGGTATTCTCCCACCCAGTTTGTTTATTCCCATTGCCGAAAAGACCGGCTTGATCAATAAAATTGGAGCTTGGGTAATTAAACAAGTTGCTCACGAACAGGCCCCGCTATATCAAAAATTTTCAGGCCTCTACACGTCTATCAATCTTTCTCCCGCTCAGCTGAATTCTGGCAACATTGATGCCGTCATAGCTTGGCTACAGTCGTTAGATCCCTGTACGCCTCATCGGTTTGTCTTCGAAGTCACTGAAACTGCTGCCGCCATCCGGCCAGGTACGACCACTACCGATATTCTGGCTCGTCTACGCACTTTGGGCAGTCGCGTTGCTCTCGATGACTTTGGCAAGGGCTATTCTAGCTTGAGTTATCTTCATCAAATGGAGATCGATATTCTAAAGATCGACCAGTTTTATATATCGGCGATCAATAAAGATTTGCAGATTACTCATATTTTAGAAAGCATTATTGAGCTCGGTTTGAAGCTAGATCTCAAAATGGTGGCTGAGGGCATTGAAACAGAGGAACAACGTCTGTTTTTGCTCAGTCATGGGGTCAACTATGGACAGGGATGGCTTTTTTCTAGACCTGTACCTATTCAAGAGTTTGAGCGATTTTTAAACCGGAAAATGCCGCTATAAAACAGCGTTAACATGGCGGTAGCTAGTAGAGTGCGGCGCAAATATACTCACTGCTCGCGATGATCGGGGTTCACGATTCAGGGTTCAAGATGGATGACAGTCCCAAGGAATAGAGAGACTTCTACCAAGCCTTACTAGATTTGCTCTGATGGTGAGGGGCTGAGTCTGGGGAGCACTCAACCCTCTTGCGGTGATGATGCCGTAGAGGCTTTGCTAAACTAGCCCTGAGTCGTATCCTCGACGCATCATCTACAGCTATTTAGGGCTGACTGACCCACTGCCTTAACTACAGAATGAGCCTCCGGTTCAGATGTGTGTCGCGCCAGCAACCTATTCTTTAAACCCGTTATTCAGCCATGAGTTCAGTGTTTCGTAAGGGTTATTTTTGGTTGTTAGTGTTGCTGGTCTTAACTCTGGTTGTCTTTTCCCGTCATCTTTCACTTCTGTTCAATCCTCAAGCGCTACTGACAGCGCTATGTAATCTAGGCCCTTGGACGGTGCCGGTCTTCTTGACGGCTCACGTCTTTGCCACGATGGTGGGCATTCCAGGCACGTTTTTGGTTTTAGTGGGCGGCGCTAAATTTGGGCTGTGGTGGGGGTCACTGTGGTCACTCATGGGGGCAACCGGCGGGGCGATCGCGGCTTTTTGGGTGGCGCGATATCTGCTGCAGGATTGGTTTCGTGATCGGTTTGCTAAGCATCCGGTCTACCGCAACCTCGACCAGGTGATGGATACCCATTCCTTTAACTGTGTGTTGGCGGTGCGGTTTGCGCCGCTGTCGCCCTTCAATCTGGTCAACTTTTTGTTTGGCCTGACATCGGTACCCGTGGGTGCCTACTCGGTGGGCACGCTGGTCGGCATCGCCCCTGGCACTGTCGCCTACACTTGGATTGGCCTGGCCGGTCTGGATGCCATTCGGGGTCAAGGGCTCTGGCCCTTAACCCTCGCTGTCGGCTTTCTCGGGCTGTTGTCAGTGGTGCCCATTTATCTTCGTAAGCGGCAATCCTCCCGCTAGCCGAAGCTGCCTTGTGCGGACGTTTACGCACCCTTTTCGAGCCGCTATTGGGTCTGTAAGATCACCGGTTGATTGGGTTCAAGTATGACCACCCGCTGGGCCGTGACGTTCCCCACAACGACGCCGGTAGCGGCTCCGCCGAGAATTTCCAGCAGGCTGATACCATCGCCGAGCACGGCGCCAATGACCGCACCGCCAGCCGCACCAATGGCCGCATCGCCGGCAATTGACCCAGTGGAGGTTTCGCGCGGGTCTTTAATATCTGTGAGCACCACGGAGGTCGCCGCCAGGGGCTCAGTCAGGCCCCCCGCTTCGATGCCCGTGGTCACGTAGCGCAAGCCTCCTTCCACCGGTTCTAACCGACCTTGAATCACTGTACCCGCCGGCAAATTACGACCATTGACGTTCACCGCTGATTCCACTACTAGCGGTAGCGAATAGGTCGTGTCGGGATTGAAATAGAGCGTTTCGTCAGACTGAGTTACTACTGGAATCTGGACGGCTGATCGGGCCTGAGCCGTGCGCTGGGCCGCGGCGATCGTCGGTACAGCCAAAGGCATCAGAGGTGCTAACAGTAAGGGTACGAAACTCATCGTTTTAAGGAACATCGGTAGCCTCCCAACAATATTCGAAACTCGGTTGCAGAATCCTGCGGTCAGTCCCATCTAAGACTTACGTATCGGCCCCTTGAGCCTCCTAAATATAGGGGGCTTGGCATCTGACCTCCCCCAAACTTGGCGGCAGGGGCACCCAGGCGCGATTCTATTGCGTAAATCCTGTCCAAGACTAAGACGAGGATAAAAGGCATTGACGCACTGATCGGCAAAAAGTTCACGACCGAGAGAATTGCTTTGACTGCGATGGGTATTGGGCAAGTTACTCGTCGAAAACCGGCTTAGTCGCTGCGATCGCTCTCATCCCTCAAGTGCGATCAGGTGAACTCTGTTCGTTCACGAGGCGTCAAATGAGGGCAAAAAACGCACCCAAACCCAAAGGGTTGGCCAATATCTGGCAGAACTGTATCAGATGTTTCGTCTGGGTGGGACAATGTAATCGTTATTGCAATCCAGTAAAAGTTGGCATGAAACACTTCTTCCTTGTCCCCTGTCTCACCGTGCTGTTGTGGTTAGGGTTGTCTCAACCGAGTTGGGCCGCAATTCAGTCAGACGTGGATTTGCTGCTAGACACTAAAGAATGTCCGGTCTGCATTCTCGATGAAGCTGATTTAAGTGGACGTGACCTGCGAGGCTCAAACCTCAAGATTGCTACCCTCACCGATGCCAACCTCAGCGGGGCTGACCTGAGCAATGCCAACTTGATTTTGGCGTTTATGGATGGCATTAATCTGAGTGGGGCCACGCTGCACGGGGCTAACCTCAATGGAGCGCAGTTATCCAAAGCCAACTTTTCCGGTGCTGACCTGACCAAAGCGGAGCTGTCTCAAGCCAACTTACTGGATGCTGATTTGTCTGGGGCCGATCTCGAAGGGGCAGTGCTGGTATCGGCCAAGCTGGGAACGGCTAACTTAAAAGGGGCTAATCTGAAGGACGCCAACTTACGAGGGGTGAATCGGAGCATGGCGTTATTCTGTGACACGGTGATGCCCGACGGCACGATCGCCAGTCGCGATTGTGAGTAATCCCTGATCGCAGACCGCTGGGGCCGAGGGCGGGGGCGCGATCGCCGCCGGTTTGCCAGGATGGTCTGTTCGATCTGCTAGTGCCAGCCCTGATCAACCGATGGCTGCCCAACGAGCATCTACAGACTGCCCTCCTCAAACTCTATGATGGAAACAGCCTGCTCCCGCTCATATTTTGACACTGGAACCCTTTAAGACCATGACTCCTCAATCGCGTGATGTGCAAACTCTGACGATCGCGGCCGATACCGAAGTGATGCGATCGCGCAGTTGGGAACGCCTGCGGTTTGAGATTGAGTACGCTCTGGAGCGGGGCACCACCTCTAACAGCTATCTGATTCGGGGCGATCGCGCGGCACTGCTGGACTTTCCCGGCCAGTCGTTTACTGATCGCTTCATCACTACACTGGCGCAACAAATTGATCCGGCCGCGTTGGATTACATCGTGCTGGGGCACATCAACCCGAACCGGGTCGCGACGCTCAAAGTCCTGCTCGATAAAGCACCAGACGTTACTCTGGTGTGCTCAAACCCAGCGGCTAAAGCATTAGAAGATCTGCTGGAAGGCGCGTCGCCCAAAATTCAGGTCGTCAAAGGGGGGGAAGCGGAAATTGACTTGGGCCAGGGCCATCGCTTGCGCTTTTTGCCCGTTCCCACCCCGCGCTGGCCCGAAGGGCTGTGGACCTATGACGAGTACACGCAGGTGCTCTTTAGCAACAAATTTTTTGGTCTGCATCGCTGTGACAATGCTGTGTATGACCTTAACTGGTCCGCCCTGTTAGAAGACCGGCGCTACTATTTTGACTGTTTGATGGCCCCCAACAGTCGGCAGGTCGGCGTCGCCTTAGACAAACTCAGGGGCCTGAATATCCGCATGTTTGCTCCCGTGCATGGGCCGGTGGTGCGCTATCACACCCACGAACTGCTACAGGCTTATCAAGATTGGAGCCAGCAGCAAAAGGGCAAAGCCCTGTCGGTCGCACTGGTGTATGCCTCGGCCTATGGCAACACGGCCACGATCGCGCAAACCCTGGCGCGGGGGATTACCAAAGCCGGGGTCGCAGTCGAATCGATCAACGCCGAGCAAGCCGACCCTGACGACATCAAGTCAGCGATTGAAAAATCGGCAGGCTTTTTAATTGGCTCACCGACCTTAGGCGGCCATGCGCCGACGCAGATTCAGACGGCGTTGGGCATCATTCTCTCGACGGCTTCTAAAACCCAGCTGGCGGGGGTCTTTGGCTCCTTTGGCTGGAGCGGTGAAGCGATTGACCTGCTAGAAAACAAGCTCAAAGATGGCGGCTACAGCCTGGCCTTTGATCCCATTCGAGTCAAGTTCAAGCCCACTGAGTCAACCCTGCAATACTGCGAAGAAGTCGGCACTGACTACGCTCAAGCCCTGAAAAAGGTCAAACGGGCCAAAGCCCCGCGCACCCCCGCGACCTCGGTAGAGCAGGCCGTGGGTCGAATCGTGGGGTCGCTCTGTGTGGTCACCACGCGCAAGGGCGATGCCAGTAGCGCCATGCTGGCGTCGTGGGTGTCGCAGGTCACGTTTACACCGCCCGGCTTTACCGTAGCCGTCGCGAAAGACCGCGCGATCGAGTCCCTGCTTTATCCGGGCAGTGACTTTGTGCTCAACATTTTGCCCGAAGGGCAGCATCTCGGGCCGATGAAGCATTTCCTCAAGCCCTTTGGGCCGGGGGAAGATCGTTTTGAGGGGGTCGAAACGAAACCGGGTGAAAATGGCTGTCCTGTCTTGCAGGATGCGATCGCCTACTTAGAGTGCGAAGTGGCTAATCGGATGGAATGCGGTGACCACTGGATTGTTTATGCCACCATCAGCGAGGGCGAAGTCTTGCTGCCCGATGCCAAAACGGCGGTACACCACCGCAAAACCGGCACCCACTATTAACTTCAGGGCAAACGCGCCGCGATGTCTAGCTCTCACAGCCATCAGCCCTTTCGCGTGGGAATTGTGTTAGCCACCTACAATTGCGATCGCGCCCACTTTGCCGCTCAAGTTGATTCCATCAAGCATCAGGACTTTGCTGATTGGCTGTGTCTGGTCACCGATGATGGCTCTACGCCTGAGATTAGGCAGTATATCGCCACCGTGGTTGAAGACGATGCGCGCTTTATCTACCATGAGCAATCCCAAAATCTAGGCTCGTATCACAACTTTGAATACGGGGTGCAATATTTCGACTCAGACCCGACCATCACCCATCTGGCCTTTGCCGATCAGGACGATGTTTGGCATGCCAATAAACTTAGTAAGCTGCTAGCGGCAATAGAAGCCCACGATGCGCTACTCGTTCATTCTGATTTGGGGCTCATTGATACGGATGGCAACCCACTTCATGATTCCGTCTGGCAGTACGAACAGCGCCAGCCCGAGCAGTTGACGCCCGAACTGCTGCTGCTGCGCAATACGGTGACCGGCTGCACGATGCTGCTGCGGCGATCGCTCATCGCTCACATCTTGCCCTTTCCCCCGCAGGGGCAGACGGACCACTGGTATCACGACCACTGGATCGCCCTAGTCGCCGCCCAGCAGGGCACCATCGTGCATCTGCGCGAGCCCTTGATGCAGTATCGGCAGCATGGTCGCAATGTGATTGGGGCCGAACAGTATGCAGGCACCATTCGCAAAGAGCTGGTGCTGTGGCTGGCCAAAAAAGGCCGGTTGACCCTCAAAAGCTATTGCATTCACCGTGACTTGAGCACCGCCTTTTTTCAACGGTTTTATCCCTCCGCTGTTGCCCAACCGCTCAACCCCTTTGCCGAACAGCGCCTCGACTTTGGCGCGGCTATTCTCCAACTGGGCTGGCGCAGCTATCGCACGGGCTACGGTTCCCAAGGCATTACGCTGAGGCTCTGGCTCAACAAGTTCATTTTTGATCTGCAAAGGGTTAAACGGACTTGTGTTCAGGCTTTTACTAACTCGCGCGCTCAATGAGTCAGCCCCAGGTCTCGATCATCATTGTCAACTACAACGGCTTCGGGGTCATTGTTGACTGTCTCGCCTCGATTTTTTGCCACCTATCCCCGACGGCGATCGAAGTCATCGTGGTGGATAACGACTCTCAAGACGGCAGTCCTGAACTGATTGCCCAGAAGTTTCCCCAGGTCAACCTACTACGGCAGTCGAAAAACTGTGGTTTTGGCACCGCTAACAATGTTGGCGCGAGGCAGGCGCGAGGCGAATATCTGCTGCTGCTCAACTCCGATACGCTTGTGACTGGGAACATTTTGCCAACGCTGGTGGCCCAACTCACGTCAGATGCCCAAGTGGGGATAGTCGGGCCGCGATTGCTCAACCCCGACGGCAGCTTTCAACTCTCGATCGCCCATGAAATTGGCCTATGGGGCGAGTGGCGTACCCTGCAGCAGGTCAAGCAGTATCGTATTCCCGCTAACCGCTCTGCCCTCGCGGCCCAGTATGACCACGATCAAGTTGTGGATATTGTTGTGGGCGCAGCGATGCTGATGCGGCGATCGCTGTTTGAGCAGGTCGGCGGGTTTGACGAAGCTTTCTTTATGTACTTCGAGGAATCAGACCTCTGTCAGCGGGTCAGAGCATTGGGTTACAAAATCCTCTACACGCCTGCCGTGACGGTGATTCATATCGGCGGCTACTCGGTGGCGCAGGCCGCCGGCCCGATGGCGGCCGAATATCGTCGCAGCCAGCGCTACTACTACTGCAAGCATCGCCCCCGCTGGGAACAGTGGATTTTGCACGGCTATTTAGCTTTGAAAGCCTGGCGGCAAGCACGGCGGAACTAACTTCTCTGAGCCATTCTGACCAGTGGCGGCTGCCACATCCCAACTGCCATCACGCTGTACTAGGATGGGAAAATACCGCTGCACTTCAGGCTTTTATGGGTAACACGTTTGGTCATCTGTTTCGCATTACCACCTTTGGCGAATCCCACGGCGGCGCCGTTGGGGTGGTGATTGATGGCTGCCCGCCACAAATTGAAATTTCCGTTGACGAAATTCAGGTGGAACTTGATCGCCGCCGTCCGGGCCAAAGCAAAATCACCACTCCGCGCAAAGAAGCGGACCGGTGCGAAATTATGTCCGGTGTCTTTCAGGGCAAAACGCTTGGAACACCGATTGCCATTTGGGTGCGCAACAAAGATACTCGCCCGCAAGATTACAGTGAGATGGCGACCACCTATCGGCCCTCCCATGCCGATGCCACCTATGACAGCAAATATGGCTTTCGCAATTACCAGGGGGGCGGTCGCTCATCGGCGCGAGAAACCATTGGTCGCGTGGCGGCTGGGGCGATCGCCAAAAAGATTCTCAAGCAATACGCTGGCGTTGAAATCATTGGTTACGTCAAACGCATTCAGGATATTGAATGTGTGGTTGAACCCGATTCGGTCACCCTGGCGCAAGTCGAGAGCAATATTGTGCGTTGTCCCGAGCCAGAAGCGGCCCAGCGCATGATTGATCGCATCGAAGCGATTCGCGATCAGGGCGACTCCATCGGCGGCGTGGTGGAATGCGTCGCCCGTAATGTTCCCAAGGGGTTAGGCGCACCGGTGTTCGACAAGTTGGAAGCCGACCTCGCCAAGGGTGTGATGTCGCTGCCGGCGAGCAAAGGCTTTGAACTGGGGTCTGGCTTTGCGGGCACGCTGTTAACCGGCAGTCAGCATAACGACGAATTTTATACCGACGACGAAGGGAACTGGCGCACTCGCACCAATCGGTCGGGCGGCACCCAAGGCGGCATCAGCAATGGCGAAAACATTGTCATTCGCGCCGCATTTAAACCGACTGCCACCATTCGTAAGGAGCAAAACACCGTGACGAATGCCGGAGAAGAGACCGTACTCGCCGCCAAAGGTCGTCACGACCCCTGCGTGCTGCCTCGCGCCGTCCCCATGATGGAAGCCATGGTGGCACTCGTGCTCTGCGACCATCTACTCCGCCATCACGGCCAGTGTGAGCTGTTCGACTAGGGCATTCTAGAATAGCGGACTCATTTAAGAGGGCGGCACAAACTGCTGTAAATCGCGGTGGAGTCTTTCTGCTACGAGCCGATTGCCGTTGCCAGACAGATGGCAGAAGTCAATATAGACATATTCCTGAGAGTCAAAAACGTCTGTGTAGTCCCAAATCCAGGGTTGGTCTGATACTGCGATTAGTTGCTGCACAATCGGATAGACGGCCTCGTACTGCTTGCCGAGTTCGGCATCGAGTTCAAGATGATCGACCGGCGAATCATCAAGGTAGGAGACGGGTTGTAAGACGGCAATTAACTGCACCCCTCTGGCTTGGGCAATTTGATGAGCGGTTTCCCAGTGCAGCAGCAGGCTTTGGGCGACTTGCTCGGCCAGCTCGGGGGAATCATCACAGATTAATGATTTGTCAATTCTTTCAGCCTCACGCTCGGGGGCAAACGCTTCACCGATATCCACCGCAACGCGCCTAATTTCTCGCAAAAATAGGACGTCTAAGTAGGACAAAAACTTGGCCGTTGGTGATAGCAGTCGGTCAGCTGTCTCCTCAGAATCGGCCGCGATCGCCTGCTGAAACCGAGTCGTGCGCGCATGATCAAAGGCGCCAATATCAGCCCGACAGTGATATTGCACATCATTCACCCCTTCGTAAAACACGACTGTGTCAAGGTTGGGATTGCTGGCCAATAAATTGATGAAACTGTTGAGGGATTGCCGACTCACATAGGCAGTTTCCCCTTTGTTGGTGGTAGCTAATTGAGAGAGGTCTTGAAAGTAAGCCGGAATGGTTTGATCATCCAAAACGCCGGTGCCCCAGACCGTTGACCCGCCAAAGAAATACACGTCGGAGTCTGACTGCGTGACTGCAGGAGCGCCCGTGTGAACGCGATCTCCCACCTCGTTAATGGTGATGGTTGGTCCTGCAAAGGGCTGGCGCGACCAGGCCACAAAAGACTGATATTCCGTTTCAAGGGCTTCAAATTCTTGAAAATGCTGTAGCGCCAGATCGGGGTTGTCTGAGTAATTGCGGAGGCTGGCCCGAGGATCAACTTCCACACCGGCAGTCCCACTCAAGGCCGCATCAGCCATCGAGACCACAAAGTCCACCAGGGCGATCAAAAAGTTAAGGCCAAAGAGGATTCCCAGCGTCAAGCCCATGTTAATGAACAACAGCTTTAACCAGCCTGATTTCATACCGGGCTCCTTAACACGTCATCACTGCTCAAATCTGGGCAGCGCTAAAACAGTGTATAGATAAATGGCGCGATCGCAGACCCCTGGGTAAAGACGATTAACACCCCAATGAGCACGAGGGTGATAATCAACGGTGCGAGCCAATACTTTTTGCGCTCTCGTAAAAAGCCCCAGAGATCTTTGAGGAAATCGATCGCGGTTTCAAACATTAATAGGGATTCTCCATGCTTTTTTTGAGGCGGGCTTGGCTCGCCGTGCGATAGGTTTCGGCGTTGGCTAACCGCTGCCGATGAAGGGGATCGTAGCCAACCCATCGCATCATCATCCCCATCGGCCACATTAACGCATAAAAAATGACCCCTAAAGTAATGCGGGTATTAATGAAGCCAAGCACTAAGCCAATGCGCATCCAAACGCGATAAACCGGATTTAACGTTGAGGGGGCCGCGATCGCCCACACCGCCAGAATGGCCGCGATCAACAGCGCCCATTGCGAAAAGCTGTGCCCCCGCAGCCAGGGCAGCAGCAGCCCAAAGAGGACAGCAATAATCGCCCCAGTGAGTAAGCCAAATCTTCTCAAGCCTTGGCGGTCGAGGGTTGGAATTTCGTGCTGCATCATCGGGCTACATTAATCCTGAAAATTGACTAGACCTAAAAGTCGGAGGGCCCGGCGATCGGACAAAACGGTCGGCTGGTGTGATCTATAGACGAGTCCCCCGCTGGCCGCACCTCTGGCAGGCACACGCGACGACAGCCCTAAGAACTGCCCCCAGCCTTGATTGATTAAGAGAATAACCTGATTCTGACAGGATAGGAAACGCCGCTTAGGGCAATGCTTTCAGAACTGAGAGACGACTTTACCGACCATTTGTGTCTCCTAGGCTTTGGCTGAGGGATGCGCGATCTGCCACCGGTGCGAATCAGCTTCGCTGAGTAGTCGACAAAAATGGGGAACAGTCCGACTGACTGTTCCCCAGATTCAAATTCCAGCAAGGTTTATCTCTTAATGCAGTAACGCCCGGAGTAAAACCAAACAGATGTCTGTAGCCCCGATTTTCTCGTATGGGTGCAGCGCAGTTTCACACATTGAACGAGAGCCCGTTGCAAGTGAGCAACAGGGTCAAATACCCCCATAGAGATGGGGACGCATTTGTCCATCAGGGGGCGATTAGCTGTTTTCGCTGTCACTGAGATGGGCAAAGCAAGGTAAGGATTATCCCTTCACCAGGCTGGCGTCAATCAGGCCTGATTGACAATTTTTTGGAACACTCTCAATGGAATCACTCTGTTGCTAGGCACTGGAATCACCGGGATTTCTAGCCTTCATATTTCACTAGACTTTTGAGCTCTGCTGTTCAAAAAGTCCGCATATCCTCCAAAATATATGTGTCTCGTCCGGAAGCCCTATAGATAACAACGTATTAAATAATACTATTCTTACAAAGTTCCTGAGACTAAACCTATTAAAATTTCGATACCCACTGAGTCTGCGTGGGGATTCGGGGATAATCACTCAGGTTTCTGAGGAATCAAGGGATATCCCGTAAAGTGACTTAAGTACGTAAGAACCCTGAATAATGTATTTTTCTTGAAATCATTATATTAGTTTTGCGTATATTTACTGATTAAAAAGCAAGTTTGAT
>JBCBJQ010000113.1:0-18836 GCA_038523235.1 Cyanobacteria bacterium J06626_4 | reverse complement strand
AGAAAGATCTAAAGAACTGGTGAAGGCCCCATTCGATGAGACCTATCGAAAAGTTTCTTTAAGCGATTTTGATCTGTTCATAAGTTCTTCATTTTTTTTGCTTATTCTCCTTTCAAACCTAGTAAAAGATGAAGTCTTTTCAAAGAGGCCAAGGCAGCTGATTCTAGATCAAGTGGAATCTTATCTGTATTCATCAATGAAGAGACGTCAAGAGTTTTGAGTCGAGATGCTGGTCATCTCTGCTGAATTTTCTTGATGACCCTTTGAGTGAAGTTCATCTTCTATGGGCCCGATCTTAATCAGTTGTCAACTCTCTGAGTGACTGCTGTGAAATAGATTTGGCTCCCGTTGAAGCCGTCTTCAGCGAGAAGCATCCAGCACTCAAAGTATCCTCTCATCAGAGGCAAGCTGGCTTTGGATAACAATTTGATTACTAAAATTTCTCGAATGGAATTTTCAAAAATTTACTCAAGAAAAGATCTCAAACCTCTAGGAGCAAGATAATTCAAGCTGTTGCTTGATATGAATCTTTCATGCAGCGTTAAATTAGGAGAAATCTAGTCATGAGCTTAGTCACGGAACTGATTCTGAGTGCCGATAGTGAGGCCCGTTATCCTGCCCCTAAAGAGCTGAGAATTTTTCAAGACTTCGCAAAAACCGGAGAACAGCGGATTCGGATTGCTAAGGCGCTAGCCGAAAATGAACAGCGCATCGTGCAGAACGGCAGCAAAAAGTTTTGGGAGCGTTGTCCTAATACCCCGAGTAATAGTGGCGTCGATCGCAAGACCAATTCCTGCCAGCGTGATCAAGGTTGGTATGTGCGCCTGATTGCTTATTCCATTCTGGCGGGCAGTGAGCGCCCCCTAGAAGAAATCGGCACCGTCGGCATTAAGGAAATGTACAACAACTTAGAAATTCCCATTCGCAATATTGCCGAATGCATGCGCTGCCTCAAAGAGGAAGCGATGGCCGTCATGAGTGACGACGATGCCCAAGAGGTGGCTCCCTACTTCGATTTGATTATTCATTCATTGTCGTAGGCGTTCTCAGTTTTGAGTTGAACTGTCACTCTTTCATCGAGAACGAACTGCTGCTTTCAAGTTGGGGAATGGGTTTTGGGTTCAGGACTTCGAGTTCAGGGAGCTAAATCATAGCTGTTTACCCTGCACCGTTTACCCTGCACCTTGCACCTCTGACCTTCTACCTTTTGCTCTCTGCCACTCTCTCAAACCTTTTTCTGAATACCTAAGGAGATCTTTAATGCAAGACGCTATTACGACCCTGATTAATACTTCTGACATGCAGGGCAAATATTTAGACGATAGCTCGTTAGATAACCTGCAGAGCTATTTTCGCAGTGGTGATCTGCGCGCCCGCGCGGCCATGTCGGTGAGCGCCAATGCCTCCAAAATCGTCACCAAAACAGTTGCGAAAGCCTTGCTGTATACCGATATCACGGCTCCGGGCGGCAACATGTACACCTGCCGCCGCTATGCGGCCTGCATTCGCGATATGGACTATTTCTTGCGTTATGCCACCTACGCCATGCTGGCAGGCGATCCGTCCATTTTGAATGAGCGCGTGCTCAACGGTTTGAAAGAAACCTATAACTCCTTGGGCGTTCCCGTTGGGGCGACGGTGCGAGCGGTGCAGTCCATGAAAGAGGTCGCCAGTGAAATGCTGGGCGCCGAGGCCGGTCAAGAGATGGGCGTCTATTTCGACCATATCTGTTCAGGGTTGAGCTAGAGACTGACTGTATGGGGTCAGTCAGCTCGGCAAACAGTCTCGTGAGGGGGCCGGTGATCAAAGTGAGGCGTTCATGAAGTCCTGGGCTTCGTCACCTCATTGCTGTTGGCGCAGGTCGATTACCCCGGCCGGTTTGAGAGCTCTCCCTCTTAAAGCGATCGCGCTCCCCGCCTGACTTTGATGGTTGATGCCGGTCTGTGAGCTCTCCCTCTCTGGCCGGTATTAGCCTTCTTCTGAGCCTCCTCATCGCTTGAGCCCTGGCGGCTCAGTCTCCTCGCATCATCCCTCTATTCGAGTAACTTGCCGTCTGGTCTTAACGGCCCTGGCGACGGCGATACCTCTGACTCAAAACCTGATAACAATAGGATTTGCCATGAGCATCATTACCCAAGCGATCGCCAATGCCGATCGCGAAGCGCGATATCTCAGTCGGGGAGAACTGGAGGCCATTAGTCACTTTTTTGACGCTGGCAAACAGCGCCTCCGCATTGCCTCCGTCTTGACTAGCAACGTTCAACTCATTGTGGAACAAGGCAGTCAGCGATTTTGGCAACGCTGCCCCCTGACGCCCAGTAATAGCGATAATCCCCGGTTTCAGGCTTCGTGTCTGCGTGATCAGGGCTGGTTTCTGCGCCTGATTTCCTATGCTGTCGTCGTGGGCGACATTGACCCGCTGCAGGCCAGTGGGGTGCGCGGGGTCAAGGAAATGTACACCTCGCTCGAAATTCCTCTCAACAATGTGGCGGAATGCATGGGCTGTCTCAAAGAAGTAGCCCTCAGCCTGTTGAGCATTGATGATGCGGCAGAAGTCGCGCCCTATTTTGACTACTTGATTGAAGGGCTCAGACGCTAATGCGAGTCAGGGTTCACCGTCAGGATTTTTGATCAAACCCGCGACTCAACCGGGCCTCATCAGAAATCTGGTTTCTCTCAGCAACATTTTTAATTCGGAGTTTAGAACACACCATGACTGATCGGATTAACGGGGGCAGTCCAGTAGTTCATCCCCAGCAGTATCACACGGTGCCGACCGCCGTCATCACTGAAGCGATGCAGCGCGATCGCTATTTAAGCCGGGGTGAAGGCCAAGAACTCTTAGCTTTTTTTGGTGCTGGGATGAAGCGACTCGCTATTGCCCAAACCCTGACCAAGCACGCTGAACGCATCGTGGCAGCGGGGGCCAACCGCATCTTTGTGGGCGGCAACTCGATGGCCTATTTAGAGCTGCCCGAGGAGTCATTAGGCCTGCCGGGCTCTGACTACTTCATTGCTGAAGACTATCTCTCGGCGGTGACCCGGCAGCAAAAAGAGCGAGCCAGCAATCGCGATCGCCCGCGTTTGATCGACGAGTCAAACCCGCTGCTGGAATGGTTTCAAGGGCTGATTGCGGGCGGTAAACCCGCTGCGCCCAGCCGTTTTCGCACGATCGACATCGGTCGTTACGGCCCGGTACGCATGAAGCGATCGCTGCGCGACCTGAGCTGGTTTTTACGCTACATCACCTATGCGATCGTGGCGGGCGATACCAGCATTATTAGCGTTAATACGCGCGGCCTGCGGGGCGTGATTCCTGAAGATGTCACCCTGGCCACCGTCGTTGCCCTGCGCGAAATGCAGTGGAAAGCGCTGACCTATTTTCCCAAAAAGGGACAAGCCGCCGCGCTGGTGGGGCGCTACTTTGATGTCTTAATTGAGGACTATGAGGTCGAGAAACCCAATCCGCAGTTGCGACTGGGGGTTTCTAAACATCATGCGGGGTTGCCCTTACCCCAAAGCTACCGCGATAGTGCCAGCCTGCAGCCCCACTGGGTGATGAAAGCCGATTTGCCCGACATCGAAAAAGATGACGTGGTGCGAGCGGCCTGCCGCCAAGTGTTTGAGCGGGATGTCACCCAAACCCACGGCACCCTGCTGGCAGCGCCCGTCTCCCAGGTCAAAAGCGACTTAGGGACGATGAAGGAGTTCATTCGACAGTTGGGCAAATCGCGCCTGTATCGGCAACTTTACTACGAGCCCTACAGCATCAGCCGCAGTATTGAGCTGGCCTGTCGTCACTTTCTGGGTCGCGGGCTGAGCTGCCTAGAAGAGTTTCAGACGTACTTTGACGTCATCTCTGATGGCGGGTTTCCGGCCTTGGTGGATGCCTTTATCGACTCGCAAGAATATGCCGACTACTTTGGCGAAGAGACTGTACCTTACCTGCGCGGTTTGGGGCGAGAGGCTCAGGAATGCCGCAACTGGGGTCCTCAACTCGATCTGTTGAAATACAGTGCGCCGGTGCGCAAGGTGCCGCAGTTTGTCACGACCTTTGGCAGCTATCAGCAACCGCTGCCGAATCAGCATCCCTATGGGGCGGGCAACGATCCGCTGGAGATTCAGTTTGGCGCCATCTTCCCGCAGGAAACGCGCGATCCGCAGCCGCAGCCGGCGCACTTTAGCGAAGACAGCCGTCGGATTTTGATCAGCAACGGGGTGGGCAATGGCCTGGTCGATCGCCAGGCCGCCCACCTCGGTCGCGCTCCCGGTGCCATCGATCATCAGCGGCTGCAGTGGGAAGCGGTCGTCTCCCCGAACGGACTGAACGGCAGCACTTCGGGCGAGTCGCCCCGCCAAACCAGCTTTAGTCTGACCCACCACTCGCCCGAGGCAGTGATTCAGGCGACCTATCGTCAGGTCTTTGGTCGAGCCGTGTGGGCTGGCCAGCGGCAGCAGACGGCTGAAACCCAACTAAAGGCAGGCAATATTACGCTGCGAGAATTTGTGCGGCAGTTGGCCAAATCGCGGCCCTTCCGCCAGCTCGCTTGGGAAACGCTCTATATCACCAAGGCGATCGAATACATTCACCGGCGCTTGCTGGGTCGCCCGACCCGCGATCGCCGCGAAATGGCCCGGTACTACGACCTCTGCGCCCGCCAAGGCTTTTATGCCTTGGTCGATGAGCTGATCGACAGTGCCGAATACCTGGCAGTCTTTGGTGAAACGATCGTGCCCTACGAGCGCTACCTGACGCCGCAGGGCTATGCCCAGCGCTCGCCTCAAGGGCCCAGCGGCTGGTTCAAACCCCGAGAAAATCCGGCGATCGCGGGGGAATGGATGCAAACCTATGCCAAGACCGCGATCGCCCAGGGTTACGCCGCGCCTCACCACAATGGCCGTCACCAAAGCGCAGGGACGGTTGCGGCCAGTCCAGAGCCGGTTGCTGCGGCTGCCGCTGTCGCTGTTCAAGCACCCCCGCCGCCGCCACCGCCGGCCGCCGTCCCCCCAGACCCGCCGCCCAGTTCTGTCAACAACGGCGACGTAGCCGCGACTACTTCGGAGCCAGAAACTGCTACCAATCCAGCCTAAATGAGCTGCCTCGCGAGGCCCTCAATTCTCTGCCAACGAGATCTTTATACTGGCCTTTCTCCATCTGGGCGAGGCCTGCTCGCTCCCTTATTGCTCCCGTACGGGCGAGGCCAGCTCGGTTCCATATCTGGGTCAAACCCAGTCCGTTTTTCGAGCCTGCCTCGCCCCTGCATTCGACCTCTATTCCCGCAAGATCATGCACATTCATTCCCATCCCGCCGCGCCTTTGTCTGTCATTGAGCCGGACGTCGAAGCCCCGCAGACCCGGCTGCAGCCCTTGCACCGCAGCCGTAACCCCTTGGACTACCGCATTCATATCGGCTGGTTCGGGGGTCTGCGGATCTACTCCGTTGCTGAAACCGCCCTTTCTGAAACCGAAGAATCATGAGCATTGTCAAACAGGTCATTCTTAACGCCGACGAAGAGCAGCGTTATCCCACCCCCGGCGAGCTGCGCACGATTCGCACCTTTTGTAAAACGGGCACCGAGCGCGTGCGGCTCGCCAAAACCCTAGAGCAAAAGGCCGAAACCATTGTCGAGCGAGGCACGCGTCAGTTTTGGCGCATTTGCCCCCGCACGCCGAGCAACAGCGGCAACCGTCGTAAAACCTCAGCCGCCAAGCGGGATATGGGGTGGTACGTGCGCTTGATTAGCTATTGCCTGCTGGCGGGCGACGATCGCCCCTTGCGAGAAATTGGTCTCGTGGGCATGAAGGAGTTGTACACCAACGTCGGCATTCCCCTAACCAACATCTTGCAGTACATGCGCTGTCTGAAGGCGGAGGCGATCGCCCAGCTCGACGCCACCGATGCTGCCGCGATCATTCCCTACTTTGACGAAATCATTCAAGAACTGGCGCTCCCCGGCACGCCTTATTTCATGAACGATGGCCCCGGCGAAAGCGATTCCGTGGCCTAGGGGCCATGGCACGGGGGTGAGACCGGCCGCTGAGTGGCCTTTAACCAAACCTATTTAGATAGACGAGGAACGTATCCATGACAATTTCAATGGGAGCCCAAAAACCAGCTCGAAGCTGGGTAATTGAGCTCGATGACTGGCTAAAGCGCGATCGCTTCGTGTTTCTGGGCTGGTCAGGGCTACTGCTGTTTCCTTGCGCTTACATGGCGATCGGTGCCTGGTTTACCGGCACCACTTTTGTCACTTCTTGGTATAGCCACGGCTTAGTCAGCTCTTATATCGAAGGCTGCAACTTTTTGACCGTTGCCGTCTCCACCCCCGCCGAAAGCATGGGGCATTCGCTCTTACTGCTGTGGGGGCCGGAGGCCAACGGTGACTTTGTGCGTTGGTGTCAAATCGGCGGCCTGTGGAATTTCACCGCCTTTCACGGGGCCTTTGCCCTGATCGGCTTTATGCTGCGGCAAATCGAAGTGGCTCGCCTGATCGGCATTCGTCCCTATAACGCGATCGCCTTTTCGGCACCCATCGCCGTGTTTGTCGCCACGTTTCTGATGTATCCCTTGGGTCAATCGAGCTGGTTTTTTGCGCCCAGCTTTGGCGTCACCGCTATTTTCCGATTTTTACTGTTTTTCCAAGGGTTTCACAACTACACGCTCAATCCCTTTCACATGATGGGGGTCACAGGTGTGTTGGGGGCAGCCCTGCTCTGTGCCATTCACGGGGCCACCGTCCAAAACACCCTGTTCAAAGACTCAACGGGCAAAAACACCTTCAAAGGCTTCGCCACGACCCAGGCCGAAGAGACCTATTCCATGGTGACCGCCAATCGCTTTTGGTCACAAATTTTTGGCATTGCCTTTTCCAACAAGCGCTGGCTGCACTTTTTCATGCTGTTTGTGCCGGTCACCGGACTGTGGATGAGCGCCATTGGCATGGTGGGTTTGTCGTTCAACTTGCGGGCCTATGACTTTGTTAGTCAGGAGCGCCGCGCCGCGCAAGACCCCGAATATGAGACTTTCTACACCAAGAATGTCTTGCTCAATGAAGGGGTGCGGGCCTGGATGGCAGAGATGGATCAGCCCGCCAAGAAGTTTGTCTTCCCCGAAGAGGTGCTGCCTCGGGGCTTCAGTGAATAACCCACTGCCCATAGATTCTCAACCTCATCCAGATGCAGAAGTGGAGTTTTGGCATCTGGTGCTACCTCACCGCCTGCGGCACCTCTCCTTACTAAAGGAGAGGCTTAGCTAGACTCTGTTTCCTCTCCTTTAGAAGGAGAGGTTAGGTGAGGTTCTCCCCAGCCCGCACAACTCCAGCTTTCAATTTGGACGTGGTTTACGCGGTGGAGGCGCAATCTAACCGCCCGTCGAACCTGACCACACCCACGCGCCGCGTCTCCACCGATCGCATCCCTACCGAATCCGATGTTTTTGAGGAGGTTAACCCCTGATGGAAATACCCATCGAAACGATACCGAGTGTGGCCCCGTCGAGTCAGCCGCTGGTGGAGGAAGGCTCGATCTTTGCCCCCGCCAGTGCTGGCTACGACGAAGAATCCAGCGGTTTTGCCTGGTGGGCCGGTAATGCCCGATTTATTACCTCTGAGCTGACGGGGCGATTTCTCGGGGCGCATATCGCCCACGCCGGCCTAATTGCCTTTTGGGCGGGCGGCATGCTGCTCTTTGAGGTCTCCCATTACAACCTGTCGCAGCCCATGTATGAGCAAGGCTGCATTCTCATGCCCCACATTGCGACCCTGGGCTTTGGGGTCGGTCAAGGCGGGGCAGTCACCGACATCTTTCCCTTTTTCGCCATTGGCGTCGCTCACCTGATCGGCTCTGCCGTGTTGGGTGCTGGGGGCATTTATCATGCCATCCAAGGCCCCGAAAAGCTCTCGGGCTTTTTCGAGTTTGACTGGACTGATCGGGCGAAAGTGGCCCAAATTCTCGGTTTTCATATCCTCATGCTGGGGATCTTTGCGCTGCTGTTTGTCTGCAAAGCGATGTTTTGGGGCGGTCTGTATGACCCCTGGGCACCGGGCGGCGGTGACGTGCGGCTGATTACGAGCCCCACCCTCGATCCCCGCGTCATTTTTGGCTATCTGCTGCGCCTGCCGACCGGCGGTAGCGGTTGGATTGTCAGCGTCAATAACTTAGAGGATGTCATTGGCGGTCATATTTGGATTGGCAGCCTGCTGGTCATTGGCGGCATTTGGCACATTCTCGTGCCGCCTCTCCGCTGGACCTACAACCTCTTTCCTTGGACGGGCGAGACCTATCTCTCTCAGAGTTTGGGTAACGTCGCTGGTCAAGCCTTTATTGCTACCGCCTTTATCTGGTTTAACAATACGGCTTATCCCAGCGTGTTCTATGGCCCCACCATTCCCGAGGCCTCGCAGGCGCAATCTTTAGTGTTTTTGGCCCGCGATCAAGGGTTGGGAGCCGATGTGGCCTCGGCCCAGGGACCGACCGGGCTCGGCAAATATCTGCAGCGATCGCCCACCGGCGAAATCATCTTTGGCGGTGAAACGATGCGCTTTTGGGATGCTCGCGCCCCCTGGCTAGAGCCGCTCCGGGGTACCAACGGCCTCGACCTCGAGAAAATCAAGCACGATATTCAGCCCTGGCAACTGCGCCGCGCGGCCGAGTATATGACTCATGCACCGCTGGGTTCTATTAACTCCGTCGCGGGGCTGGCCACTGAAACAAATGCCTTTAACTTTGTTTCACCTCGAACTTGGTTGGCCACGGCTCACTTTATCTTTGCCTTCTTTTTCCTCGTCGGGCACCTCTGGCACGCGGGTCGCGCCCGCGCCACGGCGGCTGGCTTTGAAACCGGCCTCGATCGCGAGAACGAGCCGGTGCTGTCGATGCCACCGATCGACCCCAGCCTACGCTAGCCGTACGGGCGAGGCATTCTCGATTAGATATCTGGGTCAAAACCAGTCAGTTACTTCGAGAATGCCTCGCCCCTGCATATCGGGCTGGCCTCGCCCCTCCGACCCCCTTCCGAATGTCCACCCTAATACAAGGAGAAGACCCTAATGGGACTGCCTTGGTACCGCGTTCACACCTCTGTCCTCAACGATCCAGGCCGATTGCTGGCGGTGCATCTTATGCACAACGCCCTCTGCGCCGGATTCGCTGGCTCCATGCTGCTCTTTGAGCTAGCCCGCTTTGATCCCACTGACCCGATCCTCAATCCCATGTGGCGACAAGGGTGCTTTTTGATGCCCTTTGTGGCTCGCCTCGGCGTCACCAACTCTTGGCAGGGTTGGAGCGTCACCGGCGAGACCTTCACCGACCCCGGCTTTTGGACGTTTGAAACCGTCGCGATCGCCCACATTGTCTTCTCTGGCCTAGAATTCCTCGCCGCCTGCTGGCACTGGGTTTACTGGGATGTTGCGACATTTTTCGATCCCAAAACCGATGAGCCCATCATCGACTTGCCTAAAGTCTTCGGCATTCATTTATTACTGGCGGGGCTGCTGTGTTTTGGTTTTGGGGCCTTCCACTTAACCGGGGTCTTTGGCCCGGGCATGTGGGTCTCTGATCCCTATGGGCTGACGGGCCATATGCAAAGCGTTGCCCCCGAATGGGGAGCCGCCGGATTTAATCCGCAAAATCCCGGCGGCGTGGTGGCCCACCACATTGCAGCAGGCATTGTGGCCATTATTGGCGGGTTGTTCCATATCCTGGTGCGGCCGCCCGAATACCTCTATAAAGCCCTCCGCATGGGGAATATCGAAGGGGCTCTGGCCAGTGGTCTGGCGGTCTTCTTTGGTGCGGGCTTTATCGCCGCCGGCACCATGTGGTATGGCACCGCGACTAACCCGATTGAGCTGTGGGGGCCAACCCGCTATCAGTGGGACAAGGGCTACTTTCACGAAGAAATCGATCGCCGAGTCCACGCTGCCGAAGCGGCCGGTCAAAGTCTAGAGGCCGCCTGGTCGGCCATTCCGCAAAAGCTCGCCTTCTACGACTATGTCGGCAATAGCCCGGCCAAAGGCGGTCTGTTCCGCGTGGGTCGCATGGTCGATGGCGATGGCCTCGCGACTGGCTGGCTCGGCCATCCGGTCTTTAAAGATAAAGAAGGTCGGGAGCTAGAGGTCAGGCGCATGCCCAACTTCTTTGAAAACTTCCCAGTGATATTGACTGATCGCGAAGGTATCGTCCGGGCTGATATTCCGTTCCGGCGATCGGAGGCCAAATACGGGTTTGAAAAAACGGGCGTCACCGTCAGCTTTTTCGGTGGTCAGCTCGACGGGCAGACCTTTAAGGAGCCGCAAAAGGTCAAAGAATATGCGCGTAAGGCGCAGTTGGGCGAACCCTTTGAGTTTGACCGCACTGTGTACAACTCCGACGGTGCCATCCGTACCAGCAATCGCGGCTTCTTCGCCTTTTTCCATGCCTGCTTTGCCCTGGTCTGGTTCTTTGGCCATATCTGGCATGGGCTGCGAGCGCTGTTCCAGGATGTCTTCTCGGGCATCGATCCAGATCTGAACGAAGAACAGGTGGAGTGGGGCTACTTCAGCAAGGTGGGCGACCCCACCTCGCGGCAAACTCCCACGACAACGATTTGAGGGGTTTGCCACCGCATCGGGACAGGATGTCGCATTCTGTCCCGATTGCCGGACTGGTCAGCCCAACGATTGCTTAAAAATAGCCGCCCCAATCGCCGGGGTTTGGCAGTGCCAAGCCCCGGCAAAAATGGTTTCTGTGCCCAGTATGTGATGCGGGTGCAGTGCCCTTAATCGCTTTCAACAGCTTCTAAAACCATCAGCTTTTCAAAATCATCAACTATCTAAGAAACTGCCCCAATAACGTTGCCTAAACGGTATCGTCAACGATCGCAAAATGACCATTCCTGAACCGAGAGATTATCCATGCAGCAAAAATACGTTTCCAAAAAAACAGCTCCTTTACAATATGCGCTGAGAGCCTTTAATTCCGAGGCTGGTCGGGTCACCCCAGGCTGGGGCACTGCGCCCATCATGGGAGCGCTCCTTGTGTCGTTACTCGTTTTTATCATAATTATTCTGCAGCTCTATAACGGCACCATCCTGTTAAATGATTTTGACGTGACGCCAGTATTTGACTTGGATTAACCCCCGTCAGGAAATTACTTCAGCGATTCCTTATCTGTTCATGGAGGTAAAAATGCCTAATTTTTTCTATTTAGCTTACGGAGAAGGTGACTTTAGCTCTACTGCTAGTGGCATTGTTTCAGCGCTCATTGTGCTGCTCATTGGCTGTCTGGCTTTTGGGATTTATTCTTACAAAACCTATCCCATCGACCGAGAATAGTGCCCTCCTGAGCGGCACCCAAAAGTCTGTCGTTTTGCAAGGTTCACCATGTCCCACTTTAGTCACATCAAAACTCGCCTGCGCAATCTGAAAGTCCTACAGTTAGCCCTAACGGATCTAGATATCGAATGGCAGCCTGGCCCCGCCCAGGTTAGAGGCTATCAGGGTCAAACCTGCAGCGTCGATCTCGTGATTGCACAGACCAATCAGCACGATATCGGCTTTGCCTGGAATGGTCAGGAATATGCCCTGGTGTCAGATTTACAGTTCTGGCAACAGCCCCTATCGGTGGATGGGTTTTTGCAGCTCATTACCCAGCGCTACGCCTACCACACCGTCCTCCAGGAGACGGCGCAGCAAGGGTTTGAAGTGGCTGAGCAGCAGCAGCGCGAAGATGGCTCCATTCGCTTGCTCGTACAGCGTTGGGGCTAGTTGCAGGTGGCGTCAATATCTCAGACTGTGATTTAAGATTCACGGTTTGGGGTTCACGGTTTAGGGTTCACGGTGGGTAACCCGTCTCAGAGTCGGCAGACTTCTGCTCAGCAGTCCTAGCGACAAACTCGTTAAACGTTGTTAGTGCAAACAACATGGCCCTCTTCAGGAGGGCTTTTTTAACTTTTCCTGATAGTTTGACTGAGCATGAACCCGATTCTTAAATTTGTCACTGTAGTCTGCGCCAGCGGTGCGTGAATATAGCCCTCCGGCCCCGACGCCTCGATGCGTGGCTCTAGTCAGCCCAGCGAGACCTTTTATTAAACGTTGTTAGAGCGAACACCTCAGCCCTCGTCAAGAGGGCTTTTTCATGGGCCTGATCACCACCAAGCCACCCACCTGTAATGGCAATTGCACCAACAGTGCACCCATGATTAAACGCATGCTTGGGCATGGCAGAGCGATCACCTGTGTTTCTTGTTGGCGATCGCCCCACCCTCCAAAGTTCTGTGGGCATAGGGGCAGCAATAGTAGGGAATCTGCGATCTGTAGCGCTATTGCAGAATTGGTAAGTAGCCAGTCCTAATTAGATGTTGTAAGGGGTATTGTGGCGATCGCCCAACGCACCGTCTGGATTGGTTTTGGTGCGTCATCGCCTGGCGTGACACACCCTACGATAATTAGGGCTACCCACTTATTACTTATCGCTGAGCGTAGCAATGCCCGAAAGGCTATACGCATTCAATAGATAGGCTTTCTACAAAGCGTTATGTGCCCTAGGAGCATTCCAAGAAATACCGTCAGTTTCTATATAAAAACTTGTCGCAGACTGTTGATCGGTTCCCAGACACCGGGTTCTTCAGGGGGAGACGCAAAGCGTCAACATGTCCGTAGGCGCAATTAGCGAGTCAAGACGACTGTTTGAAGAATCTTAGCAACAAAAAAACAGCGCTTTTCTGAAGAGAAAGCGCTGTATGCTTGACGCGTTTAATAGTCAAAAACGAGATTAAGCCTGCATTTCAGACACCTGATAGGCAACTGGAATAGCCGGTGCGCTAGCCAAATCTAGAGGAAAATTATGGGCATTACGCTCATGCAAAACCTCAAAACCTAAATTGGCTCGATTAACCACATCAGCCCAGCTCGGCAGCACTCGACCTTGAGAGTCCAGAATCGAGTGATTAAAGTTAAAGCCATTAAGGTTAAATGCCATCGTGCTAATGCCCAGCGCCACAAACCAGATACAAACAACTGGCCAGGCAGCTAGGAAAAAGTGCAGCCAGCGAGAGTTGTTAAAGCTGGCATATTGGAAAATCAAGCGACCAAAATAGCCGTGTGCCGCCAGAATGTTGTAAGTTTCTTCCTCTTGGCCAAACTTATAGCCATCATTTTGAGACTGATTTTCGGTCGTCTCTCGAATCAGACTTGAGGTCACCAAAGACCCATGCATGGCACAGAACAAAGAACCGCCGAGCACTCCCGCGACCCCCAGCATATGAAACGGATGCATCAAGATATTATGTTCCGCCTGGAAGACAAACATAAAATTGAAGGTGCCGCTAATGCCCATGGGTAGGCCGTCAGAAAAGCTACCTTGGCCGATGGGATAAATCAGAAATACTGAGGTCGTTGCCGCCACCGGCGCAGAATAGGCGACACAAATCCAAGGACGCATGCCTAAGCGATAGCTCAGTTCCCATTCACGGCCCATATAGCAGAGTAATGCCGGAATGTAATGGAAGGCGATCATCTGGTACGGGCCGCCGTTATAGAGCCACTCATCCAGGGTGGCTGCTTCCCAAATTGGATAAAAATGGAGGCCGATCGCATTAGATGAGGGCACAACTGCCGCTGTAATGATGTTGTTGCCATACAGCAATGAGCCAGACAGCGGTTCCCGGATGCCATCAATATCGACCGGGGGAGCCGCAATAAAGGCAAGGACAAAGACGGTGGTAGAAACTCCTAGCAGCGGAATCATCAAAACACCGAACCAGCCAATATAGAGGCGGTTTTCGGTACTGGTGATCCAATTACAGAAGCTCTCCCACAAGTTTTTGTCTTGACGTTGTAGAAGGGTAGTCATTGGTCTTAAAGATGAGATCATCTAAGTGGACGCCATCATTAGAGCAAAAGAAAAAGAAGATCTTAGGAAGAGCCCATGCCAACTTGATTGATGGGACGATCGCCGAGTAGCGTTGACGCAAAGATATTGAGCGATTCATGATGGCCTGGGTTTAGGATGCAAGGCTTAGGATCGGAAATTTAATAATGTGTCAGTTTCTCCCCTCTCGGGAGGGGTGCCGTAGGCGGGGTGGTTTTGATCCCCAGCACTCATGGTCAACCCACCCCGCTGCCCCTCCCAGGAGGGGAAATGTGATCCCACTGTGCCTCAGGCCAAATTGTGGAATTTATATAATCCTTGTTCCTTAGGGTTCAAGATGGGTGGCCCGTCCAAGCGTCGAAAGACTCCTGCCAGGCGGTGCTAGTGAGACGCTGTAACAGCAGAATGAAGCCTTTCCCTAAGAGGCGATTGCAGCCTGAGCTGCCTTTTGCGCTGAGCAGCTAGTGCTGAAAAATCACCGGTGCTCTCTGTCGTGTGATGAGGCCTCGGGATAGAAGTATTATTGGCTAGTTCCTTGAATAGCTTCTGACTACAGAGGCATTACTGAATTCCTTTTGAAGATTTAGTAAAGTAAGCTCTGTAGGATTGCTCTTGAACTTGCGGCGATCGCCTTTGAAAGCTAGGCCAGTGATGGCATCAAGGAGCCATTGAGTACACCTTCATGATCTCTACGGGAAAGTTGCAATGTTCCGGCAAACGATGTGCGTATGGGCCAGTGCGATCGCCTTGGGTGTTGGCTTTGCGGGGTCTGCCGCCGCCGTTGACTTCAGATTCCAATTCGAAAACGAGCTAAACGGTAGTGGCACCGTAGAGGGATTGATTCGCGGGCTATCAGACGAAGGGACTTCAGCCGCAACCAGCGTAGAAATTACGAGCAATACTGCCGGGTTTGGCTTGGGTGAGTATGTCGGCAATCCCCTAATCAACAGTTGGACTGTTTCAGGCGGCACGCTCACTGATTTTGCTTTTTCCAGTTCGGGTAGTCGGAATACTTCTCCGGCGGTGACTGACAACACCCTCTTTTTGAATTCGTCGTTATTAGCCGGTGCATCGTTCCGCGCTGGCCTGAGTAACTCGCCCGGTAGCATCGTGATCGGCGTGCCCGGCGTGACGACTGCAGATATCGCGCTGACCTTTGCTCAAGACAACGACGATGCGGCTCCCATCCCGGGTTCGTCAGCCACGGCAGCCGTTCCCGAAGCAACGTCTATTTGGGCTCTCGTGACAGTCGGTGCCGTGGTGGCCTGTGGGGCTTTGCAAACAAAGGCTTCCTAAGGGGCAAGCGGTCTTGGGGGCATGCCCTTAGGAAGCCGGACCTCGCTTTTATAATGGATGCATTCCGTAGTGGCTTGCATAAGATGACCAGCGCCCCGCGTGAGCGAGATTGGGAACCCAGAATTCGTCACCTAGAAGACGTTTTAGCGAGCGCCGGAGAACTCCTGCTGCAAGCCTCCAACGTGGCGCAACGTAACGCCGTTGATATTCAAGCCCTGACACAGCGAGTTGATAGCCTAACCGCTGCGAGTGAACGGCATGACCGCATACTGGACTATCTACTGCGAAGAGAGACCGGTGAAACCGGTGATGACCTCAGGTAATCGCTTCATCCTGGCTCCTGCTTGAGGTTAGAATGGCCTGCATGTATTCCTTGTCAAAGAGTCTGAGCTTCATCCGGTGACCTTCACCTTAAGGATGCTCAAGGTTGGGGCAATTGCTCAGTTGCGATCTTGCCTGGCCAACCTTTAGCCAGCAGTTCGACTCACCAGGTGGAGCATGTGAGCCGATCGTTCCTCTGACGTCCTCTCTGCCCGGTCACTCTGCCCACCATCGCCTTGTTAACGCCGCCTATCACGCACCATGAGAATTCTCGGCATTTCCGCTTTTTATCACGACAGCGCCGCTGCTCTGGTGATTGATGGCACCATCGTCGCCGCCGCCCAAGAAGAGCGATTTTCGCGCAAAAAGCACGATGCTAGATTTCCGGCCCAGGCCATTACCTACTGTCTGCAAGCCGCCGGGCTCGCTTTGACCGATATTGATACCGTCGTCTTTTACGAAAAGCCCCTCATCACCTTTGAACGACTGCTCGAGACCTATCTGGCTTACGCGCCTCGCGGGTTCAAATCGTTTTTGGTAGCAATGCCGGTTTGGCTCAAAGAAAAGCTGTATCTCAAATCGATTCTCAAAAGAGAACTGCGTGAGCTCGGGCAATGCGAGCGATCGCAGCTCCCGCAGCTGCTCTTTACTGAGCATCATCAGTCCCATGCGGCATCGGCCTTTTTTCCTAGCCCCTTTGAGCAAGCGGCAGTGTTGTGTTTAGATGCTGTGGGCGAGTGGGCCACGACGTCGCTGTGGCTCGGTCAGGGCAACCAACTCATCCCCCAATGGGAGATCAACTTTCCCCATTCATTAGGCCTGCTCTACTCTGCCTTTACCTACTACGCTGGGTTCAAAGTCAACTCGGGCGAATACAAACTGATGGGGCTAGCGCCCTATGGTGAACCGATCTATCAGGACTTGATTCTGCAAAACCTGGTGGATTTGAAGCCAGACGGCACCTTTCGCTTGAATCTGTCTTACTTCAACTATGCGGTCGGGCTCACCATGACCAACCGCAAGTTTGATGAGCTGTTTGGTGGCCCCCCGCGTCAGGCCGAAAGCGACATTACCCAGCGCGAAATGGATTTGGCGGCCTCGGTACAGGCCGTGGTGGAAACCATCGTGCTGCGCCTGGCCCAGACGGTGCAACGGGAAACCGGTGCGGAGAACCTCTGTCTGGCGGGGGGCGTCGCGTTGAACTGTGTGGCCAACGGTCGGCTCTTGCGAGAAGGGCCGTTTAAAAACATCTGGATTCAGCCAGCAGCGGGGGATGCCGGGGGAGCCTTGGGAGCCGCGCTGGCGATCTGGCATCAATATTGCGATCGCCCTCGCCCGGTCTCACTCTCCGACAGCATGCAGGGTGCTTATTTAGGGCCGAGCTTTAGCCCCCCGGCGATTCAGCGATCACTCGACGCGTTGGGAGCGACCTATCAGCAACTCGACGACGAGGCCCTGCTGACCCAAGTCGCCGAAATTTTAGCGCAGGAAAATGTCGTGGGCTGGTTTCAAGGCCGCATGGAGTTTGGCCCCCGCGCCCTGGGCAATCGCTCGATCATTGGCGACCCCCGCAGCGCCAAGATGCAGTCCGTCATGAATTTGAAGGTCAAATATCGCGAGTCCTTTCGACCGTTTGCGCCGTCGGTTTTGGCTGAGCGGGTCTCCGACTATTTTCAAATCGATCGCGCCAGCCCCTACATGCTGTTTGTCGCCCCGGTACAGACGGAGCTGCAGATTCCCATGACGGCGGAGCAGCAGCAGCTCTTTGGCATTGAAAAACTGAATGTACCGCGATCGACAATTCCGGCTGTCACCCATGTCGACTATTCCGCCCGCATTCAAACGGTGCACGGAGAAAGCAACCGCCGCTACTATGACCTCATCAGTCGGTTTGAACAAAAAACGGGCTGTGCGCTGCTGGTCAATACCTCCTTTAACGTGCGGGGCGAACCGATTGTCTGCACCCCCGAAGATGCCTATCGCTGCTTCATGCGCACTGAGATGGACTATCTCGTGGTTGAGAACTTTGTGCTCAAGAAGTCTGACCAAAAACCCTGGGCCAAAGATGATGCCTGGCAGCAGGAGTTTGAGCTGGATTAAAGGTGCTAAGTGCAAGACTGTAGAGCCGGTTCAGATGGCTGTGAGTCAAGCCCTACCAGAAAACTATAGGTGTTGAGAATTGCGATTGAGTAGGGGCGCTCGCCCCAGCTTAATCTCCTCAGTTTGGTGGGATAAGAATATTGAGGATGGGTCTGCTCATGTCGCCTCTGCCTGTACGATCAAGGCGGCTGGCCTTGGCTAGCACCGCAGCAGCTTATTGTTTTAATCAACCTATAATCGGGATTCAGATTTTGAAAAACGCCTCTCCTCCTAGCAATGCGCTCCTCACACCGGTTATTCTGCTTGCCTTTGTGTTGTTTGTAGCATTGAATAGCTTTGTGGTGATCAATCCCGGCCAGGCTGGGGTGCTCAGCGTTTTGGGCAAAGCGAGAGACGGCGTTTTGCTAGAGGGCATTCACGTCAAACCGCCACTGGTTTCTATCGTTGATATTTACGATGTGACGGTGCAAAAGTTTGAAGTGCCTGCACAAAGTTCGACGGAGGATCTGCAGGATCTGTCAGCTCGGTTTGCGATTAACTTTCGCCTTGATCCGCTAAACGTTGTGGATATTCGCCGCACTCAAGGCACACTCGCCAATATCGTGTCTAAAATCATTGCCCCGCAAACGCAGGAATCGTTTAAGATTGCCGCCGCCCGCCGCACGGTAGAAGAAGCCATCACCAAAAGGAACGAACTCAAGCGAGATTTTGATGAGGCTCTCAGTGAACGACTCGAAAAGTACGGCATTCTGGTGCTAGACACGAGCGTGGTTGATTTGGACTTTTCACCAGAATTTGCCCGCGCAGTCGAAGAAAAGCAAATCGCAGAACAGAGCGCCAAGCGAGCGATCTATGTTGCTCAAGAAGCTGAGCAACAGGCCCAGGCGGATATTAATCGAGCCCAGGGTAAGGCGGAAGCGCAGCGCTTGCTAGCGGAAACGTTAAAGGCCGAGGGCGGACAGCTGGTGTTGCAAAAGGAAGCGATTCAAGCGTGGAAGGCAGGCGGTGCTCAGATGCCGAAGGTGTTAGTCATGGGCGGCGATGAGCAAGATAGTGCGCCTTTTCTGTTCAACTTCAAAGACGCGCAGTAGTTGGGCGACCTCGCTAATCTATCAAGTAGCAACGTATAATCTCTCGTTCGTCTCCATCGAAATCTTGTCTTAAATGAAGATGAAACCCATTTGAATACTCGCAAAGAGCCATTTTCAGGAAAGATTTTGCCAATGTCAAATAAGCTTCTTTGTTTGCGTACATAGCTGGCATTCCACTTTC
>JBCBJQ010000112.1:0-18903 GCA_038523235.1 Cyanobacteria bacterium J06626_4 | reverse complement strand
AGCCTTATGAATACATGAGATTTGACGGAAGAATAATTTCGCCAACCAGCTAAAGATGATCTCAGGAGTGCACTTCGGTTGATTGATCTAGAGATAACGTTTTCATTATTCTACTTGCATTCAGTCTTAAACATTCTCAATTTCATCACCGAGGTAGCATTCTATAAAAGCTTTCGAAGCTTCAGGTTTCAGCTTTTTCAGTGCTCGAACGATTTCTACTACCGTCTCAGCAGTGGGGTCACGCTTCTCATTCACCCAGCGATGGACATTGTTGCGTTCCACGTCCATTTCGACCGACAGGCTGTACTGATTGATGCCGTACTCCTTCAAAACCTGCTTAAGCGTTTGTCTTGCTTTTCCCATGTGCTCATCCTGCCAGACTACGTAGTGATGAGAGACGAGTTTGGCTCAATAGTTTGTCAGGGGCACGGCGATGCTCTATAAAGGCGGCTAAGCCAACGCTCTGGTTGATTTTGCGAGAGCGATCGCTAATCTGAAATTCTTTGACGGATAGGCCGTTAGAATTTGATTAGTTCCTTCAGGTTCACCTCCCATGACACCTCAAGAGCTTCAAACCCAAGTGATTCAGTTGCCCATTGCTGATCGGTGGCGACTGGTGCAAACCTTACTGGCTTCCATTCAGCAAGAGACTCAACCCGCGACCACTGCCACGAACCAACAATGTTCAGCAGAACCCGAAATTGAGGCCGCGATCGCCCAGCTTCATCCCTGGACTCAGAGCCTCATCGGTATCCTCCCAACCACTTCAGAAGATCCGCAAGACACCTACATCGATTATCTAGAGGAGAAATACGCTTGAAGCGAGTCTTATTAGATTGTGACGTCGTTCTAGATGTATTGCTCAATCGTCAGCCCTTTGTTCTCACTTCAGCCCAAGTCTTAAGCGTCTCCACACTGAGACCATCGATTTGTTTTGTCTCAGCTAGGTTCTCCTTATGAACACGGGTAGCATTGTGGGCAGTAGTCCGCACCATTGCTTGGGCTTCAGCCACATTACTCAGTGCCAGCACAAAAGCTTCGCGATCGCTATCCTCTATTGATGAAGTATTTGCCGCGAGCTTGATGCATGAAGCGATCGCAACTGGCAAACCGTCACAGCTCTACCAGATGACGCTCAATCTGCCAGAGCTGATCCGCCGTCAGCCAACGTTCATCCACCTGGCGTAAATCAACAATGTGGCGCTCGGGGTCAATGTCGCGTAGGGCATCATAGGCTTGCCAAGAACTCTCCAGCTTCTCCCAATAGACCAACGTGATGCCCGACCAGTAATTTAAGGGCTGCGGCATCGCCAGATCACCAATTACCCCCAAGCGTCCGACCCCAAAATCAGTTTGGAGGGTTTCAGCTGCTTGACGCGCGATCGCCCACCAAGCCGCCTTTCGTTCGGCATCGTGACGTTCCCGTGCCAATCGCTGCCGCAGTCCTTGCAGCCAAGCTTGAGGCGGCAAGAGCTTCACCACACTGGCCAGCCCCAACGTCATGAGTAGCATCGCCAACACATTCCGCGTCCCCGGCGTCGATTCGATCAAGGGCTTCCCCTCGATAAACTCAAATTTGGCTCGGGGTGCCCAACTAATGAATTCCTTAAAACTAATCGGCACAGCCTCTAGCTGAATGTTGGGGATAAACAGCAGTGACCCCCACTTGGGACCGACCTCTGATGCGGGCCGTTGCCAGTTCTCGACAGGCTGCTCGACTACCCAAAGGCTAGCGTCGATGGGATCGGCATCCTCATCTTGCCAGAGCATCGCCGGACAGAACGCCAACCCTGGAACGCTGCTAGGGCGGTAAACACCGTCTGCTGCCAAAGGTTGTCGCTGGTAGCACCCATCAATGAGCCGATAAAATTCCACCTGTTCTGCTGCTGGATTAACCAGCCAATATTCCGGGACTCCAGCCGCTTGGTAGGACTGATACTTCTGCTCGCGCTCGCTCGCTTCATGCCCCGGCATCAATACTTCAATCACCAGTTCGGCTGGGCCACTGACAAAGTAGCTATAGAGTTGGTTCAAGCCAGCGCCCTTAAAGAACACCAAATCCGGTGTGAATCCATCATTGCCCAGGCGCATGACAAAGTCGCGCCCCAGGGATTGTCCACCCACAGTCTCATCTAACCGAAACAGACCCATGGTTAAATTTTGGCGAATGCGATGGTGGGACCAGGTTGTTTCGGCGCTCCCTGCCGATAAATCTTCGGTTGTAAACTCAACTCCTCTGGCCGGCAATTCCAGCAACGTGAGCATCTCATCCACTGATTCGCCGACTGGAGTGTTCCACCCATATCCGGTAACCAAGGCTGACAGCCACGTTTCAACGGGTGCCAGCGCGATCGCCGCCTCGGCCCCCCAGCCCTGCAATATTTGCCGCAACAGCAGACTGCTGCCAGCTAGGGAATTGCCCACAACTAACTTGCCGTCAATTAGCTCCAGCTTATTTTCTGGATGATGGCGGGTAAAGTCTTCGAACCGCTCCTTTGGGGTGGGATACATGGTGTGCGATCGCTACTTTGGGAAACTTTGGATTAACCAATGAGTCAGGGCCCCATCATCCTCAGTCTGACTGTGCTGCCTAGCCTCTTCCACCGTTGTCAATGCCAGCCCTATCAATCCTTGGGAATCGCGAATTTCTCGACTGCCCCCATTTTTCATCGCGAAGGCCACAATTTCTGACATCGCTATGTTCACAACCCCATATTCCTGCGCACCCAGCCGCTCGTGCAAGAAACGTTTAGGCTCCAAGTCATCGCTCAAGGTGATCGAAGCAATTTTTACCACTAAACAAGTTCTCCCTATCCTAGCGGTCAGTCGGTTAATCAAAATACAGTGTAACCCTACGGTCGAGCCAGAATATGGGCTACAGGGTGCTTCTCTCAGCGTCCATGCGTTACAGGGCGATGTGTACTACGACCGATATTCTCGTTTGGGATGAGACTCAACAACATTCCGGTAAGTGTCGCTCGCTGCTTGGGTGATGTTCGAGATCTATGGCCAAGGCTGCCAGCTTGCTTTGAAGGTAATAGCTTCAGAAGGAGTATCCACAGATCTAGAGCATCACCTCACAAATCTCAGACTTGATAGTCCAATATTGCGACGCCGGCTTCACTTCCTGGCATTTACGGTGGCCCTTTACCGCTTAGGCAACTCTTTCCTAAGACACTAAGGCTGCTGGTTGCTCAATGCTGGTGGATGAAGATCTCGATCTTCATCAATGGTTAAGGTTTTATCTGATGGACGCTAAAAACTTTGTCACCGCTAACGGCATATTTTCATGAGAATTACGTAAGCGGTTCCTTGTCGGTCAAGGGACAATACTAACTATAAAAGAGTCTATAGCGTGAAGCCCTTTAATCGCGACGATGTGTTGCTACAGCGTGAGCCGTCAAAGGTCGCTTCCAATGCAGGGAATAGCGCGTCATTGCTTCAGGATTTTTCCCAAACATCTTTGGGTACTCTGAGGGCAATGGGCGACAGTGAGAACTTAATTTTGAGAAGTCCTTTGAAACAAAATTCTCCCAAGGTTATTGAGAAAAGGCCCGTTGCTGTGCCAGCAATTGCTGAAATTGCTTCTTACCTTATTAAGCTCTACGTTCATGATCATGAACCGCTCTTTGGGAAAGAAGAGGGCAGTGGTTTCGAACTCAACGAAATTGGCCAGATTGCCAGTGATGAGTGGTTGCGGGCGGTTCAAGCTCATCCGACGCTGAGTATTGATCGATGGCTACTCTTGCCGAATCGGCTAGAGGGAATCATCAATATTCGTGAATCTTTTGTCGCCAGCAATTATGGTGGGCTGGGTAACAAACCCCGTTTGCTATCTTCATTTGTGGCAAGTTACAAGGCGGCAGTGGCTAAGCGTATCAACCTTCTCAGAAACTCGCCTGGGAGCACCATCTGGGAACGCAGTTATCAGGAACGGTTCATTCCTGATGAAGCGATGCTCAATCGCGTCAGACAGGCTTTGCAAAAGTGATCTAAGGTTTTAGAGGGGCTGAGCCGCGCCAAGCACTCGCGTTCTGAGATACCTGAAGTAATTACTGAATTTTCCTGAGGAAAGTTTGGTAACTCTTCCTGATAATACTCTTGGTATTAAAAAACCCTACCCTTCATCAAACTTCAATCGACTCTTGATTCAGAGTCGATTGGTTGACCTTCAGATTCGAGGTGCATCAAAAATGCTTTCACGTTTTCAGAAAGAAAGCTTTAGAACTCATTCTGTCAAGTTCTTGCGACTGGTTGGCCTAGCTAGTTTTGTTGTGTTGAGCTGTACGTTTCAGGGCCTCGCTGCTCAGGGTGGTGGGAGCGGGGGCGATTTCCCCGGTCAGCGCCGAGGCGCAGGCACTCACATCATCTTTCGATAGACTGGCAATCTCTGTGCCGTCATCCTGATGCTCTCAGCTGTTGACTTGGCCGGGAGTCGTGTTAAGCAACTTAGGTGGCTGGGGGCAATCAAGCAACGCCTCAACAGTGTCTTTGCTGTTGTATTGAGTGATAGATTTGCTGATACTCATAGCAACCCTACGGGGATCGCTACCTGACTGCTCACGGATTTCACGAGCTTAAGGTAAGACTGGGACTGTGGAGAATGGGCTTGAATGAGGGATCACTGGGGATTGGCTGAATCATGACATTGAGAACGCTCTCCGAGTGCTGCCATCGCAGAGCGGCATTGAGGAAGAATACACTTGAGACGCCACGCGATCGTCCACTTTAGTGTGTTCTCGGTAAACGACTGTCTGTTGAGGTGCCCCAGCATTGCCAAACGTGCATCCAGCGTTCAATCACGAAACCCCTGAATAGCATGCCGCAGTTTGATTCGGTCACTCCAGATGCCTGAAACCATTATCTGACAGGCTTTTCAACTCCGACTTCCGACTTCTGCATTCCGACTTCTGCTACATCATACGACGACCAAAACCATACATAAAACTGCTCCCCATCCTCAAAGTTCGATCAAGAGCTTAAGGACGGGGAGCAGGATTTTTGAGTCAAGCTCGGCATTGAGGATTAGTGCACCCCGGTAGTTTCTTCTTGAACGAGCTTGTCCCAACCGAGGTCACGGAGGCTGCTGTTACGACGGAGAGGCCGAGTAACCAGTTCGAGAATGTCGCGAGCATTGCCAAATCCGTGAATTTGGGCAAAGGTGAATTCCACCGACCATTTGGTGTTGATTCCGCGGGCCTCTAGCGGGTTAGCGTGGGCCATGCCGGTAATCACCAAGTCAGGCTGAATGGCTTCAATGCGCTGCAGTTGCTTGTAGTTATCAGGCTTCTCAGTGATTTTGGGCAACGGTGCGCCCATGTCGTGGCAGGTCTTTTGGAGCAGCGCTAGCTCAGCCGCCTGATAGCGCTTGTCCATATAGGGGATGCCGATTTCCGGAACGGTCATGCCGCAGCGGACGAGAAAGCGCGCCAGAGAAATTTCGAGCAGGTTGTCGCCCATAAAGTAGACCGATTTACCGCGCACGATCGCCAGATAGTCTTCCAGCGATTCCCAAATCTTCGCTTCCCGCTCTTCGAGCCCTTGGGGCTCAATGCCGAAGACCGAGCAAATTTTTTCAACCCAGGCGCGTGTGCCATCAGGGCCGATGGGGAAAGGTGCACCGATGAGCTTACACTTGCGGCGGCGCATCAGGCCCGTGGCCGTCCGCGAGAGAAAGGGGTTGATGCCAACGACGTAGTCACCTTCATCGAGCACCGGCAGCTCTGTGTAGGTTTTAGCGGGCAGCCAGCCGCCGACTTTGATCCCCTGTTTCTTCAGCTCCAGATTCATCTGGGTCACGATCGGATCAGGCACTGACCCAAAAATGACCAGGTTGGGATGATCTTGATAAACCGTGGCTTCAGCGGTGGTGGTCTCTTCTTTTTTGCGACCAAAGCTCAAGAGTTTTTGAATGCCGCCGCGTTCTGCTTCAGCTTGTGGAGTTGTGGCGATATCGGCACTGGTGGGACAGCGCTGCACCATGGCCGCGAGGACGGTGTCTTCTCCTTGGGTAAAGGCGTAGTCAAGGCCATTGGCGCGGGCCACGACGATGGGAATCCCAATTTCGCCTTCGAGCTTAGGCGCTAAGCCTTCGAGATCCATTTTGATGATCTCGGTGGTGCAGGTGCCGATAAAAACGATGACCGACGGATTGCGATCGCGCTTAATCTGCTCACAGAGTCTTCGGAGTTCGGCATAGTCGTTGAGCTGAGCAGAAATGTCAGCTTCCTCAAGTTCAGCCATGGCGTAGCGGGGCTCGGCAAAAATCATGACACCCATGGCGTTTTGCAAAAAGTAGCCGCAGGTCTTAGTGCCGATGACGAGGAAAAAGCTGTCTTCAATTTTTTGGTATAGCCAGGCGACACAGCTGATGGGGCAAAAGGTATGGTAATTGCCCGTGTCACAGTCAAATTCTATATTTTGCGTTTGGGGTTGAGCCAGGGTCATCGGTAACTCCTTATGAACGAGCTTTTATGGCAAGAACCCCATCAGTCCAGACTCGAAAGCGAAGGTAGCAAAGCGATCGCAGTGAAGAGCTCACAGGCCACAGCCTTGCTACAGGGGCTTACAAATCGTTTGAATTCGTCAGCATTTTCGCTTCTTCGTTTTCGGCTTCTAAGGTGGTGGGCAGATTGGTATTGTTCAAGACCATTTCTGGATCAAAGTTCAGGCCCAAGACTTCGACTAGGGCATCCTCGTCAGAGTTGAGCTGATAGAAAGGCACCATCAGGTTGCCTAACTTGGGTTCCAGGGCATTGACAACCCCCAAAATGAGTAACGATGATGGCCGCCGACCGCCATCGGGGGTTCTCACTGAGGTCATCCGCATTTGCAATTCCAGCCATTCTTGGTTTGATTGCACGTAGTCCAACCACTTTTGGCGAATAACCGATACGAAATTTTCGAAGAAGGCCATCGCTTTGCCTCAATCCGTTGCTTTTAGACGCCTCATGATAGATGAAATTCATCAAAACAGAGAGGGAATATCGCAGCAACGTTACGGTTTCTCGGGACTCATGGGGAAGGGAAAATTCTTTGATGGCGAATTTAGCTGCTCAGCGATCGCGTGCAAATCCCAGTTAATGGGCTGGGTTGCGATCGCCGCGCCGCACTCTGAGAGCATCACACCATCATCAGATCCAGCTCAGATTCTGCTTTAGGCGCATCTTCGGGCGGGTTCAGGTAGAAATCTGACAGTAGCGCAAAGAGATCGCGATCCTTCGTTTCGCTGGGGATCACGCCTTCGGGCTGGGCTAAGATCTGATCCGCAATATTGAGGTAATACTGCGTCACCGGCTTCAGAGAAGGATCGGTCTCAGCCATTTCAAAAATGGTTTTACCCTTAACGCGCGAGACGCGAATGTCTTCGATCAGCGGCAAAATCTCGAGCACCGGCATCGGGACGGACTCAATATATTTGTCGATGAGGTCACGTTTGGAGGTGCGGTTGCCAATGAGCCCCGCTAGACGCAGGGAGTGAGTGCGAGCTTTTTCGCGCACGGAGGCGGCAATGCGGTTGGCCGCAAAGAGGGCGTCAAAGCCGTTATCCGTCACGATCATGCAGTAGTCGGAGTAGTTGAGCGGCGCGGCAAAGCCGCCGCAGACGACATCCCCCAGCACGTCAAACAGAATCACGTCATATTCATCAAAGGCGTTGAGTTCTTTAAGCAGTTTGACGGTTTCACCCACGACGTAACCGCCACACCCAGCGCCCGCCGGGGGACCACCCGCTTCGACGCAATCGACGCCGCCGTAGCCCTTGTAAATGACGTCTTCAGACCAGACGTCTTCGTAGTGAAAGCTTTTGTCTTTGAGCGTGTCGATAATGGTGGGAATGAGGAAGCCCGTCAGGGTGAAGGTGCTGTCGTGCTTGGGGTCACACCCAATCTGCAGGACTTTCTTGCCCCGCCGAGCTAGGGCGACAGAGATATTACAACTGGTGGTGGACTTACCAATGCCACCTTTGCCGTAGACGGAGAGTTTCACAAGCGATCGCTCCAAAGGGTTCTTTTCAAATCAGGAAGGGGTTGCGGTCTGAGTGATGAGCAAACTGAGTCAGCCGCAACGATTGCAAAATAGATAAACTCGCCGCGTTGAAACAGCGAGGGTTTTCGGCTTGGTTAGCATTATGGGCACAGAGCCTGAACAAGGAAAGCGCCTCAAAACATAACTACATGCCTAAAACAAGGAAATACAGCTTTGAAGTCACCTGAATAGTGCTGAAGAGCTTCTAACCTGGCTCAATGCTAGATACAGCCTTCTAAGTAATTTTATATTTGCCAAGATATTGAATAAGAACAAAAGACAAAAAATCTCTTAGCCTCGCTGTCGATGCTCTGTGGATCTCTAAAGCCGTCTGGCTGTCAGGGGTTTGCTGCATTTTAGGAGGCTGGAACCTACTGCCCCCGCAAGTGACAACCCCTGAGAACCTAAAACAGATGAAAAGATCGTCCCGTTCTGCCGCGGCCAAGGCTTTTTTATTAAGTTCAATCAATTTTTCAAGCGTTAGCCCGCTTCAAGCTGACGTTTCCGGCAAATCTTCTGCAGCAGCGGCGCGGCTCTGCAGTTCGATCCCGACGCTGATTTCACCCCCCAGTGGGGAGCTATTGCTGGTGTCATCGGTGCGGGTGGTCGTTGGCAGGGTGCTAGCCGGGTCGAGTCCGTGTTCTCGTCGATAGCGCACAACCTCGTCATTGAGCTGCTGGGCCATTGCTACTGCAGTTTTAGAAGGGGAGGGGCCAGCTGCCATCAAATTCAGCTTGAAGACCACCTGTTTGACCAGCAGCTTTTGAGTCTCGGCACTCAGCTCCAAATCTAAATCGAGGGCCAGTTTGCTATTTGTGACCGCTTGCACAGCTTGTTCTACCAGCCCTTCGCCAATTTCCACTGCCGTGGGCTGAAAGTTGTAGACATAGGCGTTCATTACTTCGGTGACCGAGGCTTCGACATCGCGGTTGATCACGCACTGCATCGTTTTCTCCGCCAGCAACGCCCATTGGGGAGCGACCACGCGCTCTAGGGCGGCTTGCCAATCAAGCTGGGCGCTGACGTCATGAATGAGACGGTGTGCTTCGTCACGCGATATTTTGGCATCTTCGACCACGGGCAAAATGGTGGCGACGAGCCCGTGCAGTTGTTGGGTGTCAAGCTCGGGCACATATTTTTGAATGTACGCATCTAGGGTGGCTTGGGCTTTGGCCTCGACCGTTTCGCGCCAGTGTTGAGCCTGCGCGGCCAGCGATCGCGCCCCTTCATCCTGGAGGCGATCGGCCACGGTGCTCAGATCAAAATCTTGCACAATCTCATCGACCCAGGTTTCAATTTCCAGCCCCGCCGCGATGAGGTCGCCGGCTGTTTCTTTGACGGCCAGCAGCGACCCGGCGATCGCCCGCACCTCGGCAATCGATTCTCCACCATAGGTTTGCACATAGGCATAGAGAGCGTTTTGGAGCGATTCTCGGGTGGCAGCGTCGAGGGGGGGCATGGCTTTATAAAGGGCAAATGACTCAAGGGTATCAGCTTTAGTTGATGGTGAATTTGGCAATGGGCTGAGCACCCTGTGGCTGTCTGCGGTACGACCAGTCCGGATAAGCCAGGGCCTTAACTTCTCCAATGGCTCTGTCTCTGCGAGCAATCGTGATTGAACCCTGGCCATCCTTTGATCAATCACGACTTTGAAGGAACATCTTGTCGCATACTAAAGGCTGGCTAAATTCCCTGAAATTGTGCCGCTGGAATTGCTCACTCATAGCGAGAGCCTGATGATTACCAAAGTTATGCGCGAAACCCTCGCGATCGCCCAGCGCATCTTGAGTGAATTGTTGCGGCGGCGACGCAGTTTGATCTTTTGGATGATTTTTCCGATCTTGATGCTGGTGATGAATAGCCTCATCCTCGCCGAGCGGGCTCAACTTACGACGTCAGCCGCGTATCAGCAGGCCGCTCCTCCCACCCTGGTCGGCGCTGCGTTATTTTTTAGCTGTTTAGGCGGTAGCGTAGCGACCGTGGTAGCTGAGCGAGAGCAGCAAACCCTCAAACGACTGTTTTTGTCACCGCTCAGCGGGATTTCTTATTTTCTGGGAATTTTCGTCGCCCACTGCGGTATTGCCTTAGTGCAAACGCTTCTCGTGTGGGCGATCGTGGTGAGTACTGGGGGGGAGTTTGTCGGCTCGCTGCCGCTAGCGCTCGTCGTCATTTTGCTCAGCGTTGCGGCCTATGTCGGCCTAGGCTTTTTGCTGGGTACCCAATTTGCCCGCCGCACCGAAGATGTGAATGCCCTGGTGGCCGTGTTCGGCATCCCGCTGCTGCTGCTGGGTGGGGCCTTTCTGCCCGTCAGCCTGTTTCCTGAGACGCTCTTATCCCTCGCGCAATATAACCCCATTTATCACATGATTCTGTCGTTAGAGGGGGTGTTGTCGGGGGATGCTGAGTGGGCCGCGATCGCGCCTCATCTGGGCTTTTTGGCCATTTTTGCTGGCTGCATGGTTTTAGCCGGATGGTTGGCTTACCGGCAAATGCTCAAAACAGAGCGTCAGCTGTGATGTGCGCAGCGATCGTAGACGGCTGGGCACAGGGTTCAAACTGTAACGTATTTATCATTCGCTGCAAAAAAGTAGCCTACTTGTCAAATCTTTTTTACATTTTGTAAGATATTCCTAGTCACCTGTGGAGAGTTCTCCCTGCGGAGGGAAGAACAGAGATAACCTGCTGGTTAATCTGTGAATGATTCTTTGCAGGTGTTGTTTCTCAAGTTGGATGATTTAGTCATGACTGAACCTTCACGGCTCACCTTGGAGCAGCAATTTAGCCTCCGCTCCTTTGAAACCCAGGTCGACAAAATGAGTCGAGAGCAAGCCCAAGAGTTCTTGGTCAAGCTCTATGAACAGATGATGATGCGTGAAACGATGTACAAACACTTCATCAAGCATGAGTGGGGCATCGATTCTTCAGCGGCCTAGGGCATTAGCTGAGGCTACAAAGGGGACGACCTCCTTCTCTTGCTGAGTTCTTACCGAATTGAGCTGGGGGCGCTGGGGCGTTTACCTTTCAACTGACACGGTTACGATTCTCGATAGGCAGCAATGAGGGTTAGTGCGATATTTAGTTGCGATGTCCGTCAGCCTTGTTTATTCATCTAGTTATGATTGAAAATCTACGAAACTCATTAAGGGTTGCTTAAGGCTCTAGAGAACGATTATTCAGGATGTTGCTGTCCGTCACATCAGATTGCTGCAGCTAGGTAAATGCATCATGATAGGGACGCTAACCTGATCCAGAAAGCCAAAGCATATGTTTCGCAAAGTTCTGATTAGTACTGATTTTGAAGATGGTTTGTACCGCTTAGGCTGCACGATTCCTAGTTTGGCTGAAGGCGGTATTACTGAGATTACTTTTTTTCATAATGTGGCGGTGCAAACTGATCGCAGCGTTCCTAAAGTTGATGAAGATGGCATGCAGGTCGCTAGGGCTCGGCTAGAGCAAACCATTCAAACGGTTCCTGCCGGCACTGAGACCAAAATCAGCGTGACCTGTGGTCGCCCCAGTGACAATATTTTGCAGCAGATTGAGTCATCCGGTTGTGAGGTGGTCTTTTTAGGGACGCCGACCCGCAATGTGATCTCAGAGAAACTCTTTGGCAGCACCACGATGAAGCTGGTGGAGCGCACGCCGGTGCCCATGATGATCATGCGCCCTCAGATGGTTTCGACCTACACCACCGAAGAGCTGGCCATTCGCTCCCGCAACCTTTTGCATTATTTGTTGATTCCCTATGATGGCACTACCGGGTCTACGGAATTTTTAGAGGTGTTAAAGGCGCAGGTACAGAAAAATCCCCCGCCTGAAAATCACCAGTACTGGCTGCTTTGGGTAATTGATGACAATATTCGTCGCGAACTCCGGGGCGACAACCCGTTGCAAGACGCTCGAGAAAAGTTGCACAAAGCCGCTGACACGCTGCGAGAGTTAAACGTCAACGTTGAGACTTTTGTTAAAGAGGGTGATCCCCTGGAAGAAATTCTGCGGGCGGCTGACCAATACGATATTGGCGCGATCGCCACCTCCTCCCGCGGTATTGGGGGGCTGTTGCGCTGGTCGGTGCCTAGCCTCACACGAGAACTGCTGCGCCAGAGTTGGCATCCAGTGCTGTATTTCCCCAAAGAGAAGTAATCGCTCAGCGCTAGTCCCTTGCTTTAAACCAGCGTCCATTATTGGGCTAAAGACAGACTGTCATCAGCTGCGCCTGCGCCGGTTCACGAGTCGGTGTCAAGATACAACGCCTCTAGCTGCTGCAAAACCTTTTCTTTCATGTTGTTGTTGAGTTCGTCCTTCAGCATTTGCTTGCTGACCGCAGGGCTCGCCACCGAAAGTTGAGTGCGAGCCGACATCACCCATGACTGAAGGAGCTTTTGCTGGGGTTCGGCGATCGTGCAAGAGACGACGTGGGCACATTCCCGAGGGGCTTGGGTTGCAAAAAACAGCACCTTGTAAACGCCATTCTTGCCCAGTTGAAAGACCATTTCTTGCCCGGTCTGAGTTTTGAGGTCGATATAGCACGGTAGCCAGCGGGGGCCATGTTTAGGACTATATAAAACCGTCAGCCAGAGCACCATGGGGTGGGGAGACATGGTGCAGATAAAGGTGTTGTAGCGAGTTCCCTGTAGCCGTTTGGCGATTTCGCTCTCGGGTAACATTACCCACAGAGTCGCCAGTGGCCCCGTGTTAGTGGGCAAAATGTGCGGAAAAACAATCTCGGCGATGGGTTTATTGGCTGGCCATGAAACGTGCCGTCGAACAGCATTTTCGGTGGCTGATAGGCGCTCGGAAGGGGTGTCAAACGATTTTTTCTTGGGTTCCGGCGCGATCGGCACCCGAGACAAGGTGGCGCTGATGCGCTGCCCCATCCGAAATCCGGTGCCATAACGCTGTTCTAACGGCTCCAGCGCCTGCAGAATCTCCACAATATTTTGGGGACGATTTTCTGCCTGCTTTTCTAAACAGCTCATGACGAGCTGCTCCAACAGTTTTGGCACGTTGGGGTTGGGCTCAATGTCAGAGATGGGTCGGGGCGGTGCCGTGTGATGCACCTTATACCAGCCACCAAAGGTGTGGTTGGCGGCCCGTAAGGGCAGCGTACCGGTTAGCATTTGATACATCAAAATGCCGAGACTATAGATGTCAGAGCGGTTGTCTAGCTCCTTGCCCTCCATCTGTTCGGGTGAGGCGTAGGCCAACGTGCCCATAAATGAGCTGGTTTGCTCGGTATCAGCCTGCATCAGCTTGGCAATGCCAAAATCCAGAATTTTAGTGAGTTCGCCTAGGGTGGGGTCTTGGGTGACGAGAATATTGCTCGGTTTGATGTCGCGGTGAATAATCGAAACCGGTCGATCATAGCCGCGAATGCGAATGCCATCATGGGCCGACTTGAGGCCCAGACACACTTGTCGAATGATGCTGAGAAATCGCGGAATCGGAAGAGCTTTATGACCAATCAGGATACTTAAACTGTCGCCCTGCAGATATTCCATCACGTAGAACGGAATATCTTCGTCGTTGACGCCATAGTCGGTGACTCGCACCACATGAATGCTGTTTTGGCCCAGCTGAGCGCAGGTAGTGGCTTCTTGCACGAAGCGATCGCGCATTTTGCCCGTGAGCAAGGTTTGAGAGAGAAACTTGACGGCCACGATCACGCCGCCCAGCAGGGTATCTTCTGCCCGATACACCTTCCCCATAGCACCCTGGCCAACGAGTTCCATTAACTCGTAGCGATTGGCAAGTTTTTGGCCGAGATTGGGGTCTGACATGAAGATAACGCTAGACGAGTCAGAAGCTGCCACAGCATCCTTCTGTTTTTTGATTGGCGATCTGGACCTAACCTTGAACGGTTAAGTGAGCCACCCATGACGGCCCAGTCCAGAGCCCATTATGCGAGGTAGAGCCGGTACTCAGCAAGCAAAGGGACGCAGTTGGCCGGAGAATGCGGCTGATCCCTAACGCTCTGATCGTGATCGTATTCTAGTCATGTTTAGCGCCTGCCGTTGAAGCTGACTGCTGGCAACGATGTCACGTCCGGCGAGGGATGCAGCCCGATTGACGTCCAGCTAAAGATACCCAGGAGGGAGAAGCCGGTATCTATGGCTGCCGTTCTAGCGTGGCTTCGATCGCGGTGGTGAGGTAGTGCCCGGCCATGATGCCGCTAGAGAGATGATAGTGGCCCGAATCTAGCTGGTAGAGGGTTTCAAACCCGGTGCGCCGCTGGCGATCGCCGAGGCACCAATATCTTTGCACCACTGAGGCGGGCGTTACCCATCCCTCACCTTCGACGCGGCCCAACTCGCTGTGCTGCAGCACAAAGGTATATTGACGCTCGCCACCGGCGAGACGACCCTTATACTGTAGGGCGATTTCGTCATGATTATCATTGGGAAACGTCCACTTCATCACCATGGTGAACCAGTTGCCCCGGCCCCATGCGATCAAAATGCCACCCCGAATGGCCATCGGCGGTTTATCACGCTCTAACCAATTGCCCTGGAGCTTCCAGCGACCGGGCTCGATTAAAAATGTGTGGTTCACCCGCAGTTTCCTAATACTGTTGTTGGCTGCACACAGCGATCGCTGTGTGATTGGGTCACTTAACCACCGATCAGCCTGCCCAAAATCTTAGCGGCTATCAGTGTAGCTTAACCACCTAAACAAGCGGCTTCGCTTGCCGGGGGCATCTGTGGTTGCCTGTAGACGCCATTCCCTCCCGCCTATCCTGGCCTCGCTAGCGCGCTGTGGGGGAGCCTCCATTGCCCCGCTGCGATTACACTTCAAGGGCGATTGGCGCAGCCACAGTGCCCAGGGGAACCGCTTGTTGTGCTCCCGTCACACTGGGCAAGTTACCCGGAAACTGCTGCTGTCGCCAATAGCCCAACACGGCAAACGCTAAGGCTTCTTTGAGATCGGCCGGAACGCCCACCGCAGTGGTCGATTGAATCAGTACTTGAGGCAACTGCCGCTGCAGCCGCTCAACCAGATAGGCATTATGACTGCCGCCCCCGCACAGCAGTACCTCATCGGGTAAAGCGGGGAGAAAAGTGCGGTAGCTATGGGCGATCGAGACCGCTGTCAGCTCCGTCAGAGTGGCTAAGACATCGGCGGGCGCTAGCGATCGCGTGGCAGCATCCTCTAAACACTGCTCTAAAAAGTCCGGGCCAAACAGTTCGCGGCCAGTTGACTTGGGGGGCTGTTGGGCAAAGTACGGGTGGTCTAACCACTGTGCCACCAGGGGTTCAAAAGGCGTGCCTTGAGCTGCCCAGGTGCCATTGTGGTCGTAGGTTTGCCGCCCCTGCGAAAAATGCTCGATCGCTAGATCTAGCAGGCTATTGCCGGGGCCGGTATCCCATCCCAAGACTTGGGGCGATTGAGCCGGGGCGATCGCCCTCCGGGGTGGCAGCAGCGCCACATTGCCAATGCCGCCCAGGTTTTGCACACAGCGCGTGCGTGTCGGGTGGCTCAAGAGGGCCAGATCGACCGGTGGTACGAGAGGGGCACCCTCGCCCCCAGCGGCGATATCAGCTTGACGAAAATCGCTTACGGTCGGGCATTGCGCTAACGTCGCAATCAGCGCTCCCCGCCCCAGCTGCACGCTATAGCCGAGCGACGATGTTGCCGCTAGTTCGCCGGTGGTTCTGGAAGGGCGATGAAATACCGTCTGCCCGTGGGACGCGATCAGGTCAGCCGGGCCATGAGCCGCCATCAAGGTTTGGGCGGCTTGGGAAAAGCTGTGGGCGATCGCATCATCGAGAGTCGCTAAATCCGCCAGAGAGAGGCGGGCTCCCCCACAGACGTCTAAAATTTGCTGGCGTAGGGTGGGTTGATAAGCCACGGTTTGTCCCCCGAGCACCGTGACGGTTAAGTCATATCCCTTGCCCTCAATGTCGGCAATCACGCTATCTACGCCATCCACCGAGGTGCCGCTAATCAGGCCAATAATTCGCAAGCGTGATCTCCTATTCTTCAAGCGGTAATCTTTCGAGGCCGCGATTGTTGCCGATAACGACCATGACGGCACCCGTCTGCAATTGAGTGATCGGGCTGGGGTTAACCTCAAACTTCTCCGTGTTTTCGGGTTGCGTCAACGCTAGCAGGGTGACCCCGTACTTGTTTCTGAGGTCTAACTCAGCGATCGTCTTTTGATTGAACTCAGCGGGTACCCGTAGCTCAACGATGCTGTTGTCAGGGTCTAGCTCAAATCGGTCTAAAATGCCGGGTCGAGTAATCGCCCGCGCCAGGTTACACCCCATCTCATGCTCTGGAAACACGACCAGATCTGCTCCGACCCGGTCGAGCACCTTGCCATGAATTTCACTCGATGCTTTTGACACCACATAATTCACTCCCAGCTCTTTGACATTGAGTGTGGTGATGACGCTTTCTTCAACATAGTTGCCGATCGCCACGATCACCGTGTCAAAGTCAGGAATGCCCGCTTCTTCTAAGGCGAGCCGCTGGGTTGAATCCAACTGCACCGCATGGGCGGCAATTTCGTCCTTTAACGCCTGCGTCACGGGCTGCTCTTGGTTGTCAATGGCCAATACTTCATAGCCTAGGCTATTCAGCGTAGCGCAGACAGCCCGGCCAAACCGCCCGAGCCCAATGACGGCAAATTGTCGATTCTTACTCCGTAAGCTCCGAAAAAATCCTAAAGAAGACAGATTCACCGAGCGGGCTCCTTATGAGAGGTCATGAGACGTAATTGCACCCTCGAATCACTCCCTGCTCTGAGCCAGGTCATCTGTTCGGGGTCTGCAGCGGGCATCGCCCCACTATCGTTCGTTACTTAGATTAAAGGCTGACTCGACCCTCCCGCCCACAAGTTGAGGAAATACAGCTTTTCTTAGCGATCGCGCCAATCGATTTAAAGGCGGCTTCCTCAAAAACCGTCTCTTTTTTATAAGGAGGTCTGTCCAGTCGCCCGGCTCACCCTCACCGAGAGGTCGCAGCTGCCGCCCCGATAAATCAATGTCGGTAGTGACCGAGCTGTCTGCCATCCACCCTAAGGGCACTGTGCCGCTGGGAGGAAGCGCTCGGGCAATGATCATAGCCCGAGTCACGCGACAAAATGTTAGCCTGTCTGAATGGTTTTTGGGTTGGAGAGAGCCGTGGATATTGCATTAGGTCGGGGAAAAACGGTCCGTAGAGCCTACGGGTTTGATGAAATTGCACTGGTGCCCGGAAATCGCACCTTGGATCCGCAACTGGCCGATACCCGGTGGGAAATTGGCGGCATTACGCGCGAGATTCCGATCATTGCTAGCGCTATGGACGGCGTCGTCAATGTCGATATTGCGGCTCAGCTGTCAAAGTATGGGGCCTTGGGAGTTCTCAATCTCGAAGGCATCCAAACCCGCTACGACGACCCTGAACCCATCCTCGATCAGATTGCGGCCGTGGGCAAAGAAGATTTTGTCACGCTGATGCAGAAGCTCTATGCCACCCCCATTCGTCCTGAACTGATTGAGCAGCGAATTCAAGCCATTAAGGCGCAAGGGGGGATTGCTGCGGTGAGTTCAACCCCGGCAGGCGCTGCTAAATACGGTGAAGCGATCGCCGCCGCCGGCGCTGATCTGATGTTTGTGCAGGCTACCGTGGTGTCAACTGCCCACCTGTCGCCGCAATCGATTGAACCGCTAGATTTGGTCCAATTTTGTCGTGATATGCCCATTCCTGTGGTGTTGGGCAATTGCGTCACCTACGAAGTGGCCCTCAATTTAATGAAAGCCGGTGCTGCCGGTGTGCTGGTAGGCATTGGCCCGGGAGCCGCCTGTACCTCGCGCGGGGTTTTGGGCGTGGGCGTGCCTCAGGCGACTGCCGTGGCTGACTGTGCTGCTGCCCGTGACGACTATCAACAAGAAACTGGCAAATACGTACCAGTGATTGCCGATGGCGGCATCGTGACCGGCGGCGACATTTGTAAATGCATCGCTGTCGGTGCAGATGCCGTGATGATTGGGTCGCCGATCGCGCGGGCAAAAGAAGCCCCTGGTCGTGGCTATCACTGGGGCATGGCGACTCCGAGCCCCGTGTTGCCGCGCGGCACACGTATTCGCGTTGGTAGTACCGGCACGCTAGAGCAAATTTTGAGAGGTCCGGCCCAGCTCGATGACGGCACTCATAACCTGTTAGGTGCACTGCAAACCAGCATGGGCACGTTAGGTGCTAAAAACCTGAAAGAAATGCAGCAGGTAGAGGTGGTTGTCGCCCCTTCACTCTTGACTGAGGGCAAGGTTTATCAAAAAGCTCAACAGCTCGGTATGGGCAAATAGGATTTGGGTGGTGGGGCTAAAAACCAGGGGACTTAGGACTGATCAGTTTCAGCCAGCGGCCGTGAGGTGTGAATACTAGGCACCTGATGAGGTGCAGTGGTACCGGACTCCGGTTTCATCTCTACAGCAATGGTTGCGATCAGAAGGATTGTCATGGTTTCATGACTGATTTGCGAAAGCGGCAACTGCCTCTATGGGTCAGTTTCAGAGAGTTTTATCTTTTAATCAAAAGAAACATTAACTTTGACAAGGGTACCAGTGGCGGAATGACAACTGTCACAATTACAATAAGGTGTATCGGAGACGAAAGTTTCCGTTCACTCCTCACACCACACTCCGCCCAGATTTTCTTCTGGGCGGTTCCTCTTTATAGCGATTGATTGACGCTGACCCCTGACTCACGCCGTTTCGTTTTGAGTCGATAGGTTCTACTTAGCAAACTCTACGAGCCCCGAGAGTTGAGCGGAGTCGAAACTCGTTTCGCGGGTACTTTATTTTCAGGCGTATCCCTTAGTACTTTGGAAATTAAATTTATTGCCGTATTCTAGAGGGGTTCACAAGGCTGCATCACCAGCCGTTCCCCTGATGA
>JBCBJQ010000111.1:0-19135 GCA_038523235.1 Cyanobacteria bacterium J06626_4 | reverse complement strand
GCCAAGTAATAGTCATGAGAAATATTAATTAGATTCCGAATATCATGATTTTTTATTAATTTAGATGTTTTGCTGGGAGAGCAAAATCTGATGGCGAATAAGGCGGCTCCTCCAATTATGAAAGGTCGCAGTTCGTAGGAACTTTTTTTTGATATATGTAGAGAATTCAGGATATCTCCAAGTGGGAGATTCCTAAGAAATGATTCTATTTTCGATTCTAGTTTTTCCAGTTCAGCCAGAGAGTTGATACTCATACATTTCGTTATTCAAATTACAATATTCTCTTCACGTAGGTAGATTTGCGTAACTCTCATCCCCAATTGATTATCGAAAAACCCCAAAAGCAGCCATTTTCCGTTGCGTAGTTGCTCAACCTGCAAACAATCTAAGGAATCAAATCCAATGACCAACAAAATTTCACTCTCAATCGAGCTAGGGCAGAACGCAGACCCAGAGAAAATCGGGCTGGCGATCGCTCTGCTCATCTCTCAAATGGAGAACCCCACAGCGGCGGCTGAAGAGTTAGAAGCCAAGTTTCGCGAGCAACTCAACGCGCTGCAAAATCCAAAATCTGAAGAAGAGTAGCTGGCGGTCGAGCAAATATTCTGGTTAGGTAACGTTCCGATTGAGCGGCAGCAGACCAGCCACAACGATAGACACGAAAAGACTCATAAGTCCGCTCCAATCGGGTTGTTGTGCGGCTGCAATCGACGACTATGCAATACTTGTCCATACCTGAGCCTCAATGAACAAATCGTATCTTCGTGCTACCTCTGTCCGCCACTCTTCACCAGGAACACCAAATGACTCGATCAGCTTGCAAACTTCATTCAGCACGAACACCTGTCCGTGATACTCAGAACGATAGAAGACTTGGTCTGACTGGCTCTGCAACCAATAACTGATCATGCTATCCGGATAGGTGAAGCTGACTTGTTCAGGCTGAAAAGCTGAGACGGGAAACTGAATTGCCCGACTGTGCCCGTTGTACCCTTCTTCGATCCACGTCGCTCGTTCCACAACAAGGTAGTGAGGATAGGCTGAGACGGGTTTCCCTCCTTTGTTGATGAAGGATTGCCTCACCCAACTTTCGGCTTCTCGCCGCTGTTTCAAATATTGCTCAGGCTCTCTGAATCTGCGATAAACCAATCCAGCACGATCGCTGAGTTTAGAAATCACGTTCAAAGCGTCTTCATTCGACAAAGCGGACAAGGTTTGAAAAGGAGCATCATCTTCGTGATGGTAATGCGTCAGCATCATTTTCCGACCCTTCCTTCAGCACTCAACTCTAACCGACATCTCACAACTGCTGAATTTTAGAACTCTGACAGAGAAATCTCAAATTACTTCCTAACCGATCGAACGAAGCCGCACAACTACTTATTAGAGAGAATCATTCCACCTAACATAATGGAGTGTCAAAGTCATCGAAACAACTTCATTACAAGGCTTTCGATGACTTTTAATCACATCTTTCGATGGGTATTTAGGTGGAACGGTTTACCCGCTTTATTGAGACCTCATGCCCCAGAACAGCTACTCGCTATGGAAACAATCGAGCGAATTTCAGAAACAAGGAAGCTATTCTTTGAGGAACCATTAGTACAAACTAACGGGGGGTGTGGCTGAAACGTATGCCAGGAGGCGGGCTTGAACCGCCGACACGAGGATTTTCAGTCCTACACTCCGAATCATACGGTTGTAGTTTTGAAATGTCCCATTTCACAGCTTCAAGGAAAACGGTGAGGTTGGCTTAGGGGGTGATCGTAGCCAAAGTGGTTAAGTCTTGTGAGGAGAACGAGAGAGAGGCAGGACATTAGCTAACTGTCAGCAACCGTTCTTTGAGTGATTCCCAGGCTTGGCGTGAAATACCGATAGATGACAGTTGGCAGCAAAGCAAGATTTCGTTGGCATGGAGGTAATCGCTTAAGCATTTCCATTCGTCTTTTGATAGTGAGATATCCTCGACGGTCAGTTCCAAGGCATTGAAGTAGGTTGCTTCTAGTTCATCGGCATAGCTGCGCCATTGTGCGTCTGGTGCTGATGGTTGAGGCATTTTATTCTTAAGAAGTTTGAGCTGCTTGGGTAACTCCTGGAATGCTAGCGTGTTGAAGATTTTGGCTTTGTTCAAATAAATAGCAGATTCAATGGCGCTGTCGATGGCGCGGGCGATGTCGCTGTCGATGTCGCTGTCGATGGCGCGGGCGATGTCGATGGCGCGGGCGCTGGCGATGGCGCGGGCGATGGCGCTGTCGATGACGCGGTCGATGGCGCTGGCGATGACGCGGTCGATGGCGCGAGCGTGGTTGATGGCGATCGCGCGGGCGAAGTCTCTTCTGCGGTAGCGGCTTCTGCCGAGGGAATTGACTATGACTCTTCTGAAGCCTAAGCTGTGGCTGTCGATGGCGATGGCGATGGCGATCGCAACCTTCTCATACCTCTCATACTCGGGGGTATCTCCTTGGGTAATTCGGTTTGCCCATTGGACTAAAGCTTTTGGTTTGGATTGCGTACTGATATCTGTTCGAGCCTGCTTATCAATGGCTTCAAGGAGTTCATGGCCTCGTCGTCCCATTAGGCCAATTACCAGTAAGAAAACTTCGCGCCAGCGCTGGTCCGTGAGGTGCTGGCTGACTAACTCTGAAACCCGTTGATTGTTAACGATGTATAGGGCTGTGAGGTATTCCTGCAGGGTGAGATGGGAGAACGAGTAGGTATCGGTGGCGCGCTCGACCAGGATGCCTTGCTGAACTTCAATCGCATTGAGAACGGCGGGACCATCTAAAGATTCTGGAGCATCCAGGACGTCTGCTAGGAAGGTGGTGATGCGGTCAGTAATCTCTGATTTTGAAAAGAATAGGCGGTCTTCCTTAAAGCTGTTGTAGGCGATTTCACTGAGTAGTTCTTTCTCTAGCTCTGGATGAAAGTCTTTATAGACAGACATTTTAGGCAGCCGCTTTTGAGCTGACCATTCACTAAGGAGGATATTAAGGGCGCTGCCATAGAGGGTACTGCGTCGGTTGGGTAGCGTTTGTTCTCTCTCGTAAATCAAACACAGAAATGTGAGCAATAGCGGGGTTTGGGCAAGTTCCTTCGCAGCTTCATTTGCGGGTTGTTGGAGCAGTTGCCAATACTCGTTCGCGGTATCCGCTTCTTGGTCTAGCTTCGAGTTAAACCAGCGCTCGATAAATTGCTGTATTTGCTCATCATCAAAGTCGGCAATGGTGACATCAGAGAACTGCTGGAAACTACTGCGATAGGCGGCAGTACGGCAGGAAGCAATAAAGGTATTTTTGTCATGTTGGATGGCAAAGTCTTCAATGTGTTCAATCACCTGATTCACATTGTTGGTGGGGACTTCATCGAGACCATCGAGCAGAATTAGCAGCTTACCTTGAGCGAGGGAAAGGTCTGTAAATGCTTGGGCGTCAGGAAAACCATGGATGGCAAACTGATTGGCGATGACGGCGGTGAGATCGATGGTGTCGCCTCTAAAGGTTTTGAGTTCGATAAAAATTGGGATTTGCTCACCCTTGAGCTGTCCTTGTTGTCCTTTCAGGGCTTCTAAGCCAAGCTTTCTGAGAAAGGTACTTTTGCCAACACCGGGACCGCCGAGGACCATCAGATACTGCTTTTCTTTGGCAATCGTGATGCCATCGTGACGTTGCTCAGCAGTTTGAAAACGTCGTTCCCCCTGGTTACGATAAAGCTGCTCCAATTCATCGGGACCGTCGAATTGGCGAATGTCGCACTCATCGAGAAATTTAACAGCGGTGTAAATGGAGTCCAGGGGTACGGGCTCCTTCATGAGCCCTGGCATTACCTTTACCTGTCCGTGATTATTTTCGTATTTCTGTTGATAGTTCTGGGATGCGGTAAGAACTGCCTCTACGTCCTTGACGTTCTGGCGAGCTTGACTGGTCTGTTTTGCAACATAGCCACCGGCTTTCCAGAGTTGTTCAAAGAGTGGCACGGCAATGCCGCCGATAGCACTTTCTAGCATGACTGACTTCATCCAGGGAGCTGAGTCTCTCCTATACTCTGAATCAATCATAGAGGCTGAAACAATCCTGTGAGGTGGGCTTGAACCGCCGACACGAGAGTTTCTAGTATTAACTTTCTGGCTTTTCAATTGCCGCCCGAATGTAGGTTAGCTCACGCATCACCTCATCCTTGGCATCGTCAGAGAACCGATACAGGTTGTTCACGCTCTCAGCCAATTGCCTGTAGTTGTTCTTCAGGTGATTGAAGTCTCGCTCCGCCGCATAGGCTTTGCGGACGTTAGAGCGATACCAAGCGATCGCCCCAAAAACGCCAGTGAACAGAGACATCATCCCTAAAACAATACCGAGCAGGAGAGAAAGGTCATTCATGGTTGCCCTTGATGATTTGGACAAAGGGTTTTGGCAGTCGCTATCGCCTAATGTTTACTGACCGGGGTTTGTTGCAGGGCCACGGCACTAACGCCAGGATGGCGATCGGGGCGATGATCAGCGGCTGGAAGAAGGGCGATATCACCACAGGCACAAACGCCGCCACAAACCACACCGCGCCGAACTGAGCCTTTTGCAAAATGCGAAACCAAGCCGCACAGTAGAGCGCCCAGACGACCACCGCGAACGCGAGCCAGACAATCGGCATGTTAGTTAGATACATTTCCTTATAGCCACTGAAAAACGGCTAAAGACCACGAATAGGAATTACTACCCTTAACGATTTCAATCTCTCTCGATTGATAAATCGTCTCTCTGAAATCAGGATTTGCAGGCAGCACCAAAACCTCCTTCGCGGTCACCTTGGGATAGAGGCGATGCCAACGGAGGCTGACCATATCATCAGCAAATCGTTCTCTGAGATAGCCCACGATGGCGCGGTCTGGAACGCCGGACTGGAAGGCATAATCCAGCAACAGGGTATTGCTCTGAATCACCCCAACAGTGACCCAGCGATCGCGGTTGGCGAGCACATTACCCACAGCGGCCCAAACCATCGCTACAGCTCCACCACTTCGATATCGTAATCGTCCATGTTTTCCAAGCGCTCGTCATACTCCCCACCGTGAACGTAATCGAGCATTTCGGCATGACTGGCGGGCCGCATCAAGCCGGTTCCAGCATCACAAACGAAGTTGGGAAAGTGGCCAAGCTCATCGGCTCTCGATCCCCAATCGGGGGGCAGCGTGCCGTTTAGGGTCAGGGCATACAGGGGATTATCGGGCAGAATTAGGCGGCCACCTTCACTCATCGGTTTAGCTCCTAGGTTTGCGGTCGAGACGTATCAATACCTTGAGAGACGCCCCCCCAACCGGCGGGCAAGTTGCCGGACGGATCGTAAAACGTCGAAATGACGTTGGTATCGTCCCCCGCGCCAATCGTCCGAAACGCCCTCGGTGGCTTAGGGCTATCAGCCCCAAAGACCAGATCGATATCATTCGCCGTTGACTCCCGGAGCCCTAGCGCTGCCGCGTCGCCGCCCAAATTGGCATAGGTATCGTTCGGAATCACCCAAGCGTAGTTAAACCCCTTGTAGGTGACGTAGACCACCCGACCGCGCGGTGTGGTGCCACCCCGCCGGATCTTGCCTTGCCCCACCGTCCAGCCCGCCGCCCGCGCCGCTGCAATCGCCCCGAAGTCAATAAAGCTGCTGGTTGTACCGCTAGCCCGCTTCCGCATCGCCCGCGCCGGTTTGGGGCTGTTTGCGCCGATGACGAGGCCATTCTGGTCGGTGTTGTTAACGGCCACATGCCCCAAGATGCCGCGATCACCCTGATCAACGTTGGTTCTGAAGCCATAAAGAATGCTTGACCCGTTGAACGGCTGCACCGCTACCAGGTCTCGACTGTCATATTTTCCCACTGTGTAACCTCTCTGAATGGATGAGCAGATCGGGGCTAGGGGCCGCTAGGGCACACCTAAACCCCACGAATGGACATTGACCAGGGTTTAGACAGCCACCGCTTCATCGACGTCGAGGGGGATAGCGACCGCGATCGTGTGAGTGCGACGGGCCGTAAACGAGCCGTCGTTTTGAGCGACCGGGTTACCAAAGTTGGGCTGGGGATAGCTGGCAATGGGTTCAGCGCCCTCGACAGCATTGTGATCCACTTGAGCACTGGCCGCGCCCGTCAGCAGTTTTGTCACGACTTCCGCTAACACTTCATCGGCTAACTGCACCGCAGCTTCACCCGTCAGTGTCTTGAGTGAGATGGTTACGTCGTCAGCGGTTTCAGCCAGCGTTCCTGTCGGTAACTGGGCAGCGAGTTCAGTCAGAGTTAAATCAGCCATTGTTTGCCTCGATAAGTTATCTCAACCGCTCTAAAGTTACCCCGGAATGTGAGGTTTGATAACGTGGTGTGATGGGCTCTAATGCTACTTAGTACCCTATGGGTTCTCGCTTTTTTATAAGTCTTAGGAACTATACACAGCAAGCAATGCAGGAAACCTTCAACCGAACCACTCAGATACTCCGTGAAATCAATCCACAGAACACTGATGAGCTTCATATCATTTATGATTCTGCCTACGTCAATCCTTTTGACAGGGCATCATCATTGAAGTTTTTAGGGTTTGTCACAGACTTACGGGTCAAGATTGACATTACCTCGCTCAATGAAAGCACGATTCCTGATATTCCCCTGGGTGCCACCAATGCCCAAAAGAGCACCCGTATCCGGGATATGGAATACGGCTCACAGCGCTTTGAGCTGCAATTACTGATGAGAACCACCTATCAAGATTGGCTACCGCTCTTTAATTTCAGTCTGTTGAACCGGCGTCCGTTTTACGTGACGGACATGATGAGTTATTTGACGACTCAGCCCGCGTTTGCCGTGGCCAGCGATGCTCAGCTAGCCGTGAAAATCATTGATGTGGGTTACGGACTCTTGCAGGGCTCAGACCGGCTGATTATTTTTGGCTCAGCGCGAGAAGAAGTCACCGGACTCCCCAGCGAGGGCAGTTTAATCACGCAATCGCGGCATTTCAGCTTAGATGTGGATGACAGTAGCGAGCTGATTTTGCAAGCCAGCAATATCCGGAAAGGGCTGACGATCACCAACCTGAGTCAGACCCATGAGGTCACGTTGAGCTATCAGCCAGTGGCGATTGCCGGTGACGGCATTATGCTTTTGCCCTATGGCGGCAGCTTCACCATCAACACTACAAACCTTTACAAAGGGGCCATTTCAGCGATTAGTCAGGGGGCTAATACTAAGCTGGCCATCTCTGAATTTATGTAGTCTCAGCCATCAAGATAGTAGTCTCAGCCATCAAGATAAAGGGATTAAGAATGCTCAATCTGACTGATGAAGCACCGAGGGACACGGTTCTTTATGAAGTGGAACCGTTATGGGCAATGGGGCGTTTTGAGTATGTTTTATATTGCCTATCCAGTCATGAACGGCGATTAATGACCGATACCTTACTGGTGAAAAAAAGACCGGGCAATATGTTCCGTTAGCAATTAGGTAGTCAACATCGATGCTTAGAAAGGTTCCACGGGTAGGAAATAGGGCGAGAAAAGCTCGCAATCATTTGCCCACAAACCCCTATGAAATGATGGAAACCGGGTCTAAAAAGCTGCGGCAGTTAGACCGGGCAGTGAATCGGGCTGAAAGGCGTCTAGAACTCATTAACCCGCTGATTCGTGAGGCTAACTTCGGCCCTAACCAGCAGCTAAACCCCTCGGTGACGCCGATTGGTAATAGCGGCTGGTATTGGAACGGCACCACCCCGTTAAACCCCAACAATTGCGCGGAATGGGCTAACTCGCCCCAATGCACGGGCCAGAGTCCGATTAACCCCGCTGCATTCCGCACCCTACTCGATGCCAACGTCTCGATATCGTTGGGTCGGTGTGAGTCTTGCGCCACCTTTAACACCTATTTTCTAGGCGTGCCTGGGCCACCATTAACGGTGTGTTATCGCTACGAAAATTGTCGGGAACCGGAACCGGAGATGAATCCACCGGCTGATAACCCGGATGTGAAAGCGCCCTACAACATGCCGCCAGTGGCACCGCCTAATCACTATCGCGTTGTGGGGGTCTATAGCGAGCTTCTAGTTAGTAATCGGATGGAGTATGAAAACTTTGGGTTATTTGGCAACCCGTCGCCTGTTAGCTCCGAAGCTTGGGCCGGTATTCAAGCCGCTCATCCTGGCACCACTCAAACTAAAATGCCGGGTCAATTACATGCGATTAAAACCATCTTTGATACCGGCAGACCACAACCCAATCGATTCGCTCGTGAGGATAGGGGGCAAGGCTGGCAAATACTAGGAAACGCCGCTGCACAGTTGCCAGGGGCAAGCATTAATTCAGGCGGCAATTTCACCTGGCAAAGCAATTTAGGCGAAGTCATCGAAAACAGTGTGACTGAATATCGAATAGAAGCTGAGCAATACTACAGTTTTGAGACTAGAAACTTTAGCGCTCCAGGCGCTCACGGGAAAGTCAAAATAACCACCGGAGGGGGCTACACATCTCGCGTTGCTTGGGTCGATATTCCTTGCGCTGACAGGAACATTAGAGAGGCTAGAGAGGAAGGGCTATCAATTGTTAATGCACAACTGGCCCGATCAGAAGATTTTGAAGGCGTGCCAGAGAATAACAGATATTTTTATGGCATCCAGCAAGGGCCGGGCTGTTATGACGATATTCAGGCACCACAACCACCACCAGAGGATGATATGGGCTGTTGCGAGGAAACACTAGAACTACTTGAATTAATTGCTTCAAAGCTAGGAACTGAGGAGTTCCCAGTCACTACACCCGCGTTATTAATTCAAGAAGATGAGGAGACACTTGAATTAGAAAATCATGCGCAATTGTGGGAATGGTTAGCGAGAAACCTCGACGCTACTATCGGGCAGTTTCCTATCTCGATTAAGATTGAAGATGGCGACCCGACGAAAAAGGGGAATCAGGAACAAGAGTTAAAAATACCGAATATTGCTGAGGGAATAGCCGAAATATTTGGGCTGGCTTATCAAGCTGAGTTCAAAGCAGATTTAGAAATTGAAATGTTATTGCGGCTGATTCCTGAAGTCATTGCCGCTAAGAATGCCGCGCTGATTGGGCAAGCTTATGCGAAATGTAACACCAGTTATCTCGGTTTTCCTGTCAACCTGAGAGAGCAAAGATATCCCTCTAATTTTAATGTTGAGCAGTTAAATAATTTGCAGGGATTACTGCAGGAAACAGAGGTGATTATTGCGACGCCTACCGATGAATCGAAAGAGTCTCAAGCACAAATCAATGAGAAATTGCTATTTGCAGCGGGCATCATCAAGGAAACGTTCTTTGTCGGCGGCAATGGTCAAGGTCGCTTACTAGACACTATCGAATCGATGATCGAGGATGAAGCGCTAGCCATTCCCAACAAAGAAGAATGGCGGGAATGGCTAAAACGAATGAATCGAGAAACCAGCCGGTTTAACCGTGATCAAGCCTCTGAGCCAGAGATTATCGAGGATCTGCATGAACGACTGGACGATGTTCTTTAGGCCGTGAGTTATGCCGATTGAAATTAAGTTAAAGGAATTGGCTAGCCGGGCCGTGCGGGAAACGCTCACCAGCAACGGTGAGCGCGTCTTAAACACTGACCTTTCTTTTAGCGATGTCGAAACGGGTCGGGGGGGCGCTTTAGGGCTATTCATCGACGGGGCGAGAGCATTAGCCGGTTTCTTAGTTGGCGGCGCTAAAAGCTTTATTCAATGGGGGTTAGCTCGAATAAATTTCACCCAAGCGTGGGGCTGGCTGGTCTCTCAGGGCGTGCGGCTAGCTGCCTTTGACTGGAATCAGACCGATGCTGAAATCGACCAGCTGATCGCCAATAACAACCTATCGGTGTTCGCGGCTTGGGGCAGCGCCATCGGCGCTAGCGTCGGCTGGCTTACAACCATTGGAATCGGCTATGGCGTGGGTTTGGGCGTGCCGGTCATTGGGGGCGCAGCACTGGCCAAGACAATCACCGCTGCCACTACCGGCGAAGCAATCGACGAATTGCAGAGCTATTTTCGTCAAAGCATTCAGCGCAGTTTTGAAGTCACTCTTAGCAACGAATTGCTGACAAATTACAAAAACTTTAGAGGGCTAGTAAAACGAGTTCCGTTAGGCCGGTTGACGGGCTTTTTTGGCGAGGATATTGCCAAGTGGATAAAGGGCACATGGGGCACGGAAGGCGCGGCAACGTTCAGCTTTAATAGTTCAGTCGAGGGGGCGATTGAAAATATTGATAGTGACAAGATTCGTATCTTTGTAGAGAATGCCGTCGAGGAATTTGCCGAAAGCTTCATCGAGGGCGGCTTCATTATTGCCAGTGAACTAGACACGGCTTATCAACAGTATCGGATGCAAAATCAACGGGCTGGCAGCACAACTTCTAGAGCTGTCACGATTATTCCTGACCAGAGAGAACGCAATGAAAAATACTATATCGAGGGAACAGAGACGGAAGTAAAACAGCAAACCCAGCAAATAATCACGAATACTAGAGTGTTAGGCCAGCGCGATTTAGGTGAGTGGGTCGGCCAGCCGATTGATGATTATATGAGAGCTAAGCCGCACCGCCGCAAAGCGACGATCATCTTTAAGGAAATTGAGGGTAGGGGGTATAACCTACCGAATGGGACGCCTGCCAAAATCTCGTCTTATTCAATCCCAGAGTTAAAACAAACGCTTAGTTGGGCAACGATTAAGCGGGCTACTCGCGCCTACAACTGGGGGGAATGGCGAGCCACGGCAATGTTAACCGGCGGGCGGCAGATGGCGGTCTATGGGGCAACCGGGGCGGAAGCGGAAGACAAGCTGAAAGATTTACTCGAACTATCAACCGCTGAAATTGTCAGGCTATCAATCAGTCAGGAAAAGGACAGAGATATCCGGCTAAAAAAGCGGGTTACCCGCATGTATCCTTTCCGTATGAAGCTTTTAATCAGACGGTTTGACCCGGATGGCTCATCGCTGATTGATGAGGATGGCAGGGCTTATCGAGACATTAACGGGGTGGTGCCGTTGTGGGTTGATGAGGAACCCAAAGAGTTCACCGGCACGTTTATTTAAGGTTTCATTAGTCGTTTCACTTAGGATTTATGACTGTTTCTAACCCCATTCGATTCGTTGATGTAGAAAACCTTAACGCCGCGCCTAATGATGAGTTTCAAGCCTTGCAACAGGACTTTAATGCCCTGCTGGTTAACCTGCCGCAAACTTATGCGGGCCTTAATCACGGTCATAGTGGGTTTGCTGCCACTAGCCACAACCACACGATCGCACTCTGGCAAAACGAGGGAGGCATCCTTCGGCTGTTTGTTTATGCCGATACGAATAACAGCTATGGCCATCACGTTTTAACCTGTGATACGCGGTCACGTTTTTTTCACTGGACTAACCCCTATTTTGCCGTCAGAGTCGATAACACTTGGGTTTATATCACTACCACTTCATCTGATGAACGGATGAAGAAAAATATTCAATTAAGGAACTCAGGAGACAACTTAAAAGCCTGTCTAGATTCTTTGATGCAGGTAAAGCTCATTGAGTTCGATTGGAACCCAGAAGCCTCCACCCTGGTCGATGATGGCCACGTTGAACTCGGGTTTAGCGCCCAAAACCTACAGGGCATCGATGAGAACTTTGTGATCCAGCCAACGCCGGAAGATATGGCCCAAATCAACATCTCGGCGCTGCTGCCCTATTTGGTAGGAGCCATTCAAGGGCTACAGAACGAGGTGGCAAGCTTAAAGCAAGCGCTGAACCACAATCATGCTGCAGACTCAGCATAAAAAACCGCCCCGGTGTGGCAGGGCGGCTGTCATGGAGCGGTGAGCAAGCTTACTGGCCGTCGCGCTGCATAAGGTAGTCAAGCACGCGGTCAATCTTTTCGAGAGCGGCTTGGGTGGTGCGACGCCATTCTTCAAATTCGACGCGATCGCTAGCCGATCGCAATGTCAAATCAGCCATGGTGCGTTCTAACCGCAGAATCTGCTCAGCATTGCGGTCAATCTGCTCGGCATTGCGGCGTGATAGCTCTGAGGTTTGAAGCATCATGTCGCCAGCGGTAACCATGAGGTTTTCGAGGCGAGAGAGACGGGCGTCAATGGTTTGGTCGGTCATGGGGGTTCCTGTCGCTGTTTCTATCGTAACCGGCTCACTGAGAGGGCTGACTTGATGCCACTGGCCACGACGACGCAGGCCAGCAAGGCTAATAGCAGCTTAGATACCATCGCCAGCGCGGCCAGCACCAGGCCGTAAACAATCGCTTCGTAGGGCCGACACTGGCCATATTGCCACGCTCGCGCGGGCATCTGGTAAAGGGTGAGGAGTATCGAGCGAAGCATAAATCACCTTTCTAAACATCAGTGCCCCCTTGCTGCAGCCAATCAAAGTCAACGGTGGCACTCTGGCCAGCCCGATCAGCTTGGGTGATGGCCCGTTGCTCATAGCCCTTGAGATAACGGTGATAAGCGCGGGTGTCGATGTTGGACTTGTCGGCGCTGGCATCATTCGCTCGTGCCCCCACCGTGAGCCGATCGACCAGGCGCAACAGAATCTCATCACCAAAGGTGAGCAGTGCCGACAGCATCAGAATCACTCCGGCCATGCCCAAGTTATCCGGGTTACGAATGACGGCCCAAAACGAGAGATATTGCCCAAGACCAAAGGCGATCGCGTTGCTGCCCACGTCGATGACGTAGACGCTGGCCAGCACCCAAGTCCAGATGAAATCCATAAAGCCAGACCCCCCAACGCCGCGAAAGGGATTCATGCCGAGCTGCTGAATGGCACCGCTGGCCAACTGCACCACCAAGATGAGCAAGGCCAGCACCAGGGGGGCATGTTTGGGTAGGGCCAGCGCCCCAAACCCCTGATAGCTGACGAAGGCATCGTAAGCAGTCAGGGCCACGGCAGCGATGACGGCCACGGTCTTGATGAGCTGCACGCGCCCTTTCGAGATGCGTTGCGCTGGAGGCTGAGGGATGCGGACTCGCCCGTCTGCCGTGGTGCGACCAGCCCCAGTTCGGTTTCTTTTCTTACTCATAGCCTCGCTCCTGCTCAACGGAAGCAATCAATTGATTCAATAAATCGTGCTTTCTAGTATTCTTAGAAACCTTAAAAACATGGTTCAGCAAGAAGTTTCTAGAAATGCCCGCTCGCATGGCATCTCTCACGATGCATTTCGCTTGACTGTTGATAGGAATGAGGCTCTCTTCAGTCAATAAGTAACCTTGAACGGGGGCCGGAAGCCACTGCTGCTCAAACGCCTGTTTGGGCTCCACCGGTACCGCTCCACCACCCATTCCACCGGTGGAAAAATCGGTGGGCTCCACCGGTGGAACGTAGGTGGAGCCTGGTGGTGGAGGTGGTGGAGGTGGCGTGACTGGCCCCCACGGACTCGGCTCCGTGATGCCCTGGTACTGTGGATACGGCCCGCGCCCATAAACATGATCTAAATGTTCATCGGTGTAGGCGGTGGGCAACGCGGGAGCATCACTCATCGGGTGATAACCATCAGCCATAATTTGTTCATCAGTCTTGCCAAACTTCTGCTGATAAAAGGCATAACCAGCGGCCCCAATAATGCCCAACAAAATGAGCAGTGCTCCGCCGCCATCACCGGCCCCGGCCACACTGCCCCCGGCAATATTGGGCTGAGTGGTCGCCGGTGGTTGGGGGGCGATCGCTTCGATATTGGTGTGGGGTTGGGGCTCCGTGTTTAACCAGGGACGGGGCGGCGGTTCACTCTCCCAGGTGCAATAGCCGTTGTCATGGAGCACCCAACCAGGGGGCGTGCGTGTCCAGCTCTCCATGTTACGGATGCCGTTCTCAAAGACCAGCTCGCCTTCGAGCCAGAACACCTCATAGACGTTGCCATCACCGTCGGTGTAGCGGGTTTGCTTAGATTTTGCGCAATCGGGCATGATTAATCTGTCCTTTAAACGGGGACACCCCACCGGATGCCGTCCAAGCTGTTCCGGTGGGGCTAAACATTGAGAGGGGTTAAGCGGCGTTGATACCCACAGCCTCGATCAGGTCATTGCCTTCGAGTTCGATATAGGCGGTGAGCAGTAGACCCGCTTCATCTAGCAGATCAATGGCCTGAGAAATCTCCTGCTCTGCGACGGGCAGAGAGTTGAAGATGCCCTGTTTCATTGTGCTTAGCTGCTGGCGATAAGCCGCCGCGAGCATCACTTGATGGACGTTGCGTTTTATCTCTGTGGTCTGGGCATCGTCGATCGTGGTCGTGGGTAACATGGTCATGATTGATTCTCAAGTAGCAACAACACAGCCCCGGTGTAGATAGCGTCTGCACTGGGGCTTTTAATTGGGGGCTAAATCGCCCGGCACGTCAGCGGCGAACTCCCCGTCTGATTCAAACTCCTCAGGGAAGAAATCACGCGCCAAGTCTTCAGCAGAACATTTGAGAGCTCTACACAGCAGCCAAAATTGCAAGGGTGTCAAAGCGGGAATGTAATCCCCTGACTCCCACCCTTGAATAGTCCGAACAGCAACACGCGCCATATTCGCGAGTTGTTGTTGAGTAAGGCCTGCAGCTTTCCGTCTTTTCACAAAGCTAGGTCTCTTTGAATTCATTACACGCATCCGTTGCGCGCAACATTTGCGTGTTACCCTTACGATAGCACGCAAATGTTGCGTGTGTACAACATCCCCGAGGCGACGCCGTAGGAAGCAGCCTCGGGGATATTCCATTCTCTCAGCGAGATGCATTTACGCATGTCTATGAGTGACACAAACAAAAACCGGGGGCGATCGCCTCCGGTTTCCTTATCCTTCATTCACCTACAACTCTATGGAAGACATTCGCGATATTGCCGCTAATGCGGCCCCCAAAGACCCGTTCTCAGCATTGGGCCTACACCACTGGCACCTAGACCCACAGCATCCTGGCAACGCTTATTGCTACACCATCACCGACTGGGCAGACGGCGACGGCCAGGGAAACTTTAGGATTCACATTGCTCGGATTGCCGATCACAGAGTCGTCGGCAGCTTCCCAAGCTTCGCCACTGCTGACGCCACGATGCAGCAGCTCTATCAGCTTGAGCGACGTGCCGCCCAGTCGAGACCCAAACAAAGCTGGTACTTAAGCCCGACAGAAGGAATGGTTCCGTCTAGTTGGCCAGCCTAATTAACCAGGGCGATCGCTCACTGGCGATCGCCCCTTTTTTTGACCCGATTGAGAGATGACCATGACCGAGCTACACACGAGACACCGCGAGGAATGGGAAGCGTCGCAGGTTGCTGCTGAAATCATCGAGCGCAACGTGTGGACGATTGAAGACCCGTTAGAGGTTGACCAAATCCTTAACCGCAACACTAAGAAAAAGTGGAAGCATTCGAGGCAGTTGGTACCCGGCTGGGCCGTCGCTGGCGTCCACCCCCTCACCGGCGAACGCATCATGAATGGCGTGCAGTTCAAGCCGGATGAGCCGCCCAAAAACCCTGAGACCGGCAAGGCGCTGAAATACTACAGCCCCAGCAAACAGGCCATCTCACCGCTGTTTTTAGAGATGCCGCAATACAGCTACTGGCAAGACGTTAAAGAGAACGTGCACCAGGCGATCGCTATCTGCGAGGGGGCCAAAAAGGCAGGGGCACTGCTATCAACGGAAATTCCCGCGATTAGCATCCCCGGCGTGGCCACTGGGGCCAAGCTGGGCCGACTGCGACCGGAGTTAGAAGCCTTTTGCACCTATGGCCGTAAGTTCCTGTTGATGTTTGACCGTGACATCGTTGAGAAACGGGAAGTGCGTCACGCGCTGCACAACCTGGGGCGGCTGCTCGCCTCGAAAGGATGTGTCGTCGAAGTGGTGGAGTGGGACAACCGCTTTAAAGGGATTGATGACGCGATCGCCCATGGCGTGAACGTGAGCGATCGCATTGCGATCGCCAAAACGATTGAAGAGTGGAAGGCCGAGGCCGAGGCCAACGCCGAACCCAATGACGGGGAAACCTGCACGCTCGCCCGGCGTTATGAAATGGTGGCCAAGCGGCTAAAGGGGCGGCTGCGGTGGAACGCTCTCAAAGGAAAAATCGAGTTAGATGGTGTGACCGTGGAACTGATGACTTTGCGGCTGCAGTTGGCGATCGCCTATAACATCCAGCTCCCGACTGAAGACTGTGCCCAAATCGCGATGTATCTGGCTCAACAGCAGAGCTTTAGCCCTGTGGCTGAGTATCTGAACGATTGCGCCCAACAGTACCCGGCAGATGAAGCGCTGCTCGATTCATTGGCAGAGACCTACTTTGGCACCGATGAAGCGCTGCATAAGACCTTTCTCCGCAAAACGCTGATCAGTGCCGTGGCGCGAGCGCTGACGCCGGGTTGCAAAGTCGATACGGTTTGCATCCTGCAGGGGCTGCAGGGGTGCGGCAAGTCAACGTTCTGGAAGGTGCTTGCGTCAGAACCCTGGTTCGATGACACCGTGACCAATGCCAGCGACAAAGATGAGCGGCTGAAACTGCATCAGTCCTGGTTTGTGGAGTGGGCAGAGTTAGAGGCCATCTTCAAACGCAAGGACATCAGCGCGGTGAAGGCATTCATCACGACGCAGGCCGACCAGGTACGGCCCCCCTATGGCCGCGACATCTTAGAGATGCAGCGCCCTTCCATCATCGTCGGCAGCACCAATGAAACCGAGTTTCTGGCTGACCCCACCGGCAACCGGCGCTACTGGGTGATTCCCATCGTTCACGCGCAAATCCCCCTTGACCAGCTCGCCACTGAACGCGATCGCATTTGGGCGGCGGCGGTTCATGCCTTCAAAGGGGGTGAGAAGTGGGTGCTGCCCGATGAGATGCGTCAAGTCGCCAGTGCGGATGCGAGCAATTACACCTCTTCTGACCCGTGGGAAGATGTCATCTTTGCCTACTGCACTGAGAAGCGTAAAGTTACCGTTGCAGAACTCTTGACAAATGTCCTCAAGCTCGAACTTCACCAGATGGACAAGCGATCAGAGATGCGGGTAACCAACCTACTCAAGGGGAGTGGTTGGGGGTCGGGCAGAGAGGTCGTCCACGGTCGTAGGGTGCGAGTTTGGAAGAATCCTAAGTTTAGCTATGTAGATTGTCCAGGTTGTCCAGATAAGGGTGTAAGCCCTATAGAGCAAGGTGGACAACCTCAGGGACAACCCCCCGACCAACCCCCTGGACAACCTCTCGAAAAAAGCGAAAAATCCCCCACTGCTGACCGGGGTTTGAACGAGTCGGGACAACCGGACGACCTAGCCCGACCATTTCCTAAGAGTACCGGAAGTCAAGAGAAGCATCTATCGTTAACTGACGAATCATTGAATACCTCAATGGATGCTGAGCTAATTGGGTTTGGTGACCTGGTGGAGATTATCACCGGTGCCCTCATGTACAAAAAAGCCTACGTCATCGAGTGGAACTCCCCTGCCACTGGCCCCGATACCTATGTGCTTTGGAGCCCCGATTGGGTCGTCACCCAAACCAAAAACCGCGCCGAGATTCAGCTCATCCAAAAGAACGCCCTCACCGATGCCCAGCAACAAGAGATCGATCAGTCTCGCATCACTGCTTGAGCTTTGGTCAAAGTACACCGCATTCCGGGCTGGCCAGCTTGCCCCCTCGACCATCAAACGCGACTACCGCGCCATCGAGCGCCGATTAATCAAGCTCTCCACTGAAGCCCCCGACCTGGGAGACGCGATCGCCATTCGCGACTGGCTCCTAGCCAACTACAGCCACGAAGTCAGCCGCCGCACCCTTGTCCAATTCAACGCTTGTACGAAATGGGCGATGAACTCAGACATTCTCGAAAAGAACCCGTTCGAGGGCGTTTCTAGCCAAATCCGTAAACCTCGGCAATCAGATCGGGCCTGGGTGGCGTTTACCATTCCCGAGCGCGACGTGATTATTCAGGAGTTTGCTAAAACCTACCTACCCGGTTTGGCCTGGGTGAGGTTCCTGTTCCTCACCGGAGCCAGACCGGAAGAAGCCGCCGCGCTGCGGTGGGAGCATGTGGCCAGCGACTATCGGGAAATCCTCATCATGGAGGCGTTTCCGGTGGACATGCAGGAGGCACAGGGCACCAAGAACGGCAAAATCACCCGGTTTCCCTGCAACCCGCGACTACAGCAGTTTTTGCGGCTGCAGCATCCCACCGGCGGCGATCGCAATGATTTTGTGTTTCCCGGCCCGATGGGCGGGCGCTTCGACTATCACAACTTTCAGACAAAGCATTGGCGGCCCACCGTCATCAGCTTGCGAGATCGGGGGTATGTGGCGTTCTACCTGCCTCAGTACCACGCCCGGCACACGTTCATCACGGAAGCGCTGCGGGCCGGTATGGACGTCGCTGAGGTCTCATACCTTTGCCGGGTCAGCATCGCCGTGATTCACAAGCACTACTTGGGCCGCACCCGCACGATCACTGTCCCTGAGTTTTAAGGAGCTAACCTCATGCCCTGGAATCGTTCTCTATACCCCCGTGACTGGGAAGCGATCGCCAGCGAAGTTAAGACCGCTGCTAACTGGCAGTGCGAAGCCTGTGGCCGCGAGTGCAAGCGACCAGATGAAGAGATGTTCGAGTTCATGGAGCGCATTCAAACTAATCGCCTGTCTGAGTGCCCGGTGGTTAGAGAGTATTTGGAGCATCCTACGCGCTGGGTGCTGACGGTCGCTCATCTTGATCACCGGCCTGAGAACTGCGATCGCGCCAATCTCAGAGCGTGGTGTGCTCCCTGTCACTGCCGATATGACCTGTCTCAAATGGCTTTAAAGAAGCGGCTCAAGGCTGAGCGAAACGGGCAGCTCAACCTATTGGCCTAAAAACGGCTTAAATCTGCCAACTGGCACACGCCCTAAACCCGCATTCTCTCGTTATCGATAGCTGTGACAGTACCAGGCCTGGTCAATCGCTGAAACCATTGGTCTTATGGGATTCTGCCATGTGCCAATGGCACATGGCAAAAACGAGTGGTTGCCAATATCGCAAATATTCGGCTTTGCTAGTAATTCTCAGATCGTCTGTGAGTTTCAACTATTTCAACTCAACTTTTGATCGTCAAGCCATTCCAAAACTTGCTTGCGGGACTGAAAATAATCTTTGCTTTCTATCATTACTTGAATAAACGACTGAACGAATTTTCTG
>JBCBJQ010000110.1:0-19153 GCA_038523235.1 Cyanobacteria bacterium J06626_4 | reverse complement strand
CAAGTAAACTTGCAAAGTCCCGTATTTGTATCTATAGGTATTGATACTTTAGAGGATATTAAAAGAAGAGGTATTGATCTTTATAATGGCGGTTGTGTTTGCCCAAGACTAGCAGTTGCAATCACTAAATCTGGAAGCCTGATCGGACTCTTTAGTTGTGTTGTACACGCTTGATTTTTAGGATTGGGAGATTGATGTATGACAAGCGCATGCAACGGAACATAGTTGTCCGGCCAATTTCAAAAGCTGATTGCATCTGCTCAGTCACTTAGCCCCAGCTAATCTCGGACGTTGCCGCGCAGGGCCTTGGTTTGGCTGCGTTTGGCCTTGCGATCAAGCCGCTTACGATTAGCACTTTTAGAGGGCTTTGTGGGCTTACGCTTTTTGGGAGTGACGGTGACGCTTTTGAGTAACTGTTGCAGGCGCTTGAGTGCATCTTCCCGGTTTTGCTCTTGGGTGCGGTACTGCTGCGCTTTGATAATGATGATGCCGTCTTTGGTGATACGGCTGTCACTAAGCTTGAGCAACCGTTCCTTATACAAGGGCGATAGCGACGAGGCGTTGATGTCAAACCGCAGGTGAATTGCGGTCGCAACTTTGTTGACGTTTTGGCCACCGGCCCCCTGCGATCGCACGGCGCTGAGTTCGATTTCACTCAGGGGAATGACGGTGCGTTTCGTAATTTGCAGCATGGCTGGGGTAGAACGTCTCTCTCCACCATACATAGCGGAAGGATTATCTGCGACTGGCTGGATTCTGAGATTTCACCCGACCACCCGCCACCGTTCACGGCAGTAAATAGTCAGGTGTCATAGTCCTTCTCCAACAAACTTACTCTTACCGCTCCAGAAATCGTTTAGACTCCGCCACCATTGAGCACTCACGGGCAGCAAATATGGAACGAACAACTCAGGATCAGTATCGTTGTTGCCCCAGACGTTCTGAATCCCCTCAAGCAAACCGATCGTGGCTGCCTCTTGAACGTAGGGGTCACCCTCGACATAAAAACGCTCAATGACCTGTGCTACTGCCGAGAATACATCGGTCTGAGGCTGATAATGAAGCTGGAGCAAGTGACGCGCGAAGTCTCCGAGCACAGCGTAAGTAATCTCCTCGCCATAATACTGGCGATGCTCGTCCAGGCTCAGCCGAAAGGACGGACACGCTTCTATGAGCAACGGCATCATCTGGTCTTTCGAAATCACGGTGCGCGTGGAATGCTCCTCAACTCAAGTTTAGTCGGCCATCTGAGCAATGTGCTCGGCCCAAGCCTGATGCTGCAGCTTCAGATAAGACGTCGTGAAATCCGACCCCATACTTGCGGGGAGGACGGTATTTTGCTCTAGCTGCTTCAGGGCATCAAGCAGGCTCTGGGGCAGCGCTTTAACCGTGCCTAGCGGCAGCGGCTCAGTATAGGCATTGTTGTCGTAGCGCGGCCCCGGATCGCGTTTGGTCGCGATGCCGTCTAATCCAGCAGCGATGACAGCAGCGGGGAGGAGGTAGGGATTCGCCGCACCGTCCCCCAGCCGCAACTCAAAGCGCCCCGCTTCGGGAATGCGGATCATATGGGTGCGATTGTTGCCGCTATAGCTCAGCGTATTGGGTGACCACGTCGCCCCTGACGTCGTGACCGGGGCATTGATGCGACGGTAAGAGTTCACCGCCGGATTCGAAAAGGCACAGACAGCGGGGCCAGAATGCAGCAGGCCGCCAATAAACTGGTATCCCAGAGCCGACAATCCCAGCTCTCCCTCATCATCGAGGAATAGATTGGACTGGCGATCGCGATCCCAAATTGAGAGATGCATGTGACAGCCATTCCCCGTCAGATGCGGAAACGGCTTGGGTTTGAAGGTAGCCTGCAGCCCATGCCGTTCGGCAATGGTTTTGACCATGTATTGAAAAAAGGCTTGGCGATCGGCAGTCACCAAGGCGTTGTCAAAGGTCCAGTTCATCTCAAACTGACCGTTGGCATCTTCGTGATCGTTTTGATACGGCCCCCAGCCCAGCGCTAACATGCCATCGCAGATTTCGCGAATCAGCTCATACTGCCGCATCAGGGCTTGCTGGTCGTAGCAGGGCTTGGCCTGACGATCGCGACTGTCGGCAATACCGCTGCCATCCGCATTCAGCAAAAAATATTCGCATTCCACCCCCGTACACACCTGATAGCCCAACTCCTCAGCCTGAGCCAGCACCCGCTTCAGCACTAGGCGCGGCGTTTGGGCGAGCGGTTCACCGTCTACACCATAAAGATCAGCGGGCATCCAGGCGACATCGGGCTGCCAGGGCAGTTGAAACAGGCTGTTGGGGTCGGGAATCGCGAGGATATCTGGATCAGCAGGCGTCATATCGAGCCAGGCGGCAAATCCAGCAAAGCCCGCCCCGTTGACCGCCATCGTATCAATGCTTGGCGCTGGCACTAATTTGGCTCGCTGCACACCAAACAGATCGGTAAAGGAGATGAGGAAATAGTGGATACCGCGATCGCGCGCCAGATCAGAGAGGGCCTGAGTCATAGGGGTAGGGATGAAAAGGTTGGGGCTGGAAAAACAAGGTCAAGGCAGCCCAATCTTCTAGCGAGACGTCAACCCTGTTAGTAGCCGACATTACCAAGCTCACGGCTCGAATGCGGTTGAGGGTATAGCAATTTGAAGCGATCGCGCCCAAGACAACACGCTAAGCTGATGGCAGTGGTTGAGGCACTTGAACTGACCGCTGCTCCACCCCAGTCAGTCACGCTGCCAAATTCTCTACTGGCTCAAGCAATCGCGACACGTCAGCACTGATTGAATCTACACCTAGGGCTGCAACAGTGCCGCGATCGCCTGTCGAATAAACGCTTCATTTTCAGGGTTTTGATAGGGGTTACCGGCACGGTGGCCCCAAATGGAAGGAATGGCAAGATATTCAGCACTGGCAATCAGGTCGGCTTCAGCGGCACAGTCTGCGGGCGTGAAATAGAGATCCGTGGCTGCAGGCATCACCAACGTCTGCGCCTGAATCGTACTGAGCGCTTTGGTGTAATCGCCTTGAAAAACGGGCGTATTGCCAACGTCACACCGGAGCCAGGTGTCAATCATCGCGATCAGGTTATGGGGGTCGCGCCGGCGATAGCCCGCTTCCCAGCCGCGCAATAGATAGTCCTCCAGCGAGTCATAGCCAAATTGTCGATAGAGCTGTTCTTGGTAATAGGCTTGCGAGGCGGCCCAACTGGCATAAATGCGAGCATAGGCGCGGTAGCCGCGATCGGGCACGCCATCAAAGCCATGACCGTTCCACATGGGGTCGGCGGTGAGGGCCGCTCGCAAGCTCCAGAGAAAAATCTTGTTGTGGTCAGTGGTTTTTGCCGTGCCGCAGATCGCCGCGATCCGCTCCACCTGGTCAGGATAATGTGTGCCCCAGTAGTAAGCCTGCTGTGCCCCCATCGACCAGCCATAGACCAGCGCCAGTTTTTCCACCCCGAAGACCTGGCGCAGCATCTGTGCTTGGGCACGAATATTGTCATAGTGGGTGAACCAGAAGCCATCTTCCGCCAGGCTGCATTTCGAGTCGTTGCTGGGTGAGGTAGAAAGACCGTTGCCGAACTGGTTTGGCATGACGATGCAGTAGCGGGTTGGATCGAGAATACGGTCTGCGCCAATCAGCCAGTCAATATCTGAATGCTGTGCCCCGTAGGACGTGGGATACAAAATGACGTTGGCGCGATCGCCCGCCAGCTCCCCGTAGGTCTGATACACCAATGTGGCTTCTGACAAAGTGACACCACACTGGAGCTCAAAATTCTGCAGCGTGAATGATTGGGCAGATGTGCTCATGAAGCCGCTGGCTCGAAGTCGGCCACAACAGCACGATTCACCGCCACATAGCCCGGTGCCACATAGGCAAAGTGCAAGGAAAGCTCATCGTGAGCGGCTGCCAGCTGGTGAAAGGGGATAGATGGGTAGAGATGATGTTCCGCGTGGAAGGGCATATTCCACATCATCAGCCTGATCGGCCAAGTGGTGAGGGTGGTGCGCGTGTTCGTCAGGGGATTATCCCCATCAGGGCAACCGGTATGTTCAGCAATTAGGATGAAGCGCAGCAGCGGCTGACCAATCGCCAGGGGCAGGACCCAGTAAAGCAAAAACCAAGGCTGGCCGACGGCGATCGAGAGGGCGATCGCGCCGCCATAGATGGCCAACTGTAACCAAGTTGATCGCTGCACTTCCTGATAGGCCGTCTCAGGCAAGTAGGGCATATTTTCAAACTGTCCCGTCGCGACCTGCCAATGTCCCTTAATCTTGCCGATCCACCAAGGAATACCAGTCATCACCCAGAGATACTCTGTCCAGGTAGCGGGAATTAGGTCTTCTAACTCGGGATCTTTGCCCAGCACTTTGGTATAGCGGTGGTGCCATTTGTGATAGCGACGATAAAACGTACTGTTGTAGCCCGAAAGCACGCCCGCCAGCCAGCCCACACTATCATTGAGGCGATTACTGGCGAAGGCGGAGCGATGGACACATTCATGCACAGCAGCAAACATAGTGGCCAAACTGAAGCCGTAGAGGATCAAAGCCGGCAGGGCGATCGCCCAGTGTTCTCGCTGGGTAGCCCACCAATAGCCGCTGAGGCCCATTACGGTCAAATGAGCGGCCAGCTGGCTCAAGCCTTTCACGTTGGAACGTTCATTCAAACGCTTTAGATCTGCCGCCACTAGCAGTTGCCGCGGATCGATCCCCTGCTCTGTCATCGTCATCGCCGAATCCTCACTGGAGGCCATACGCCTTCCCAAAACATCCACCGATCATAAAAGCTTGGCGACGATTAGGGGTGTAATGGCAGCTACGATTTGTGCGGCACGAGGCGCGCCTGAGCCACTAAATCAGCTGGCGTCAAGTTGGCTAGGGCATCGATAAAATGAGGCACAAACGTACCGGGTCCCTGCGCCTGCTGATGAGCCAGCTCTCCAGCGACGCCCATGGTCGCCATCGTCGCCACCGCAGCAGTCAACGGCGAGGCCGCTCCCGTCGCGCCAACAAATGCCCCCATCAGCGCGGTCGCGGTGCAGCCCATACCCGTGACCTGGGCCATGATGCGATCGCCATTCTGCACTTCGACCCACTGTTCAGCACTGATGATGTGATCAACTGGGCCGCTAATCACCACTGTCGTGCCGAATTGCTGCGCGAGGTTACGGGCCGCGTCTAGGGCTTCCTCAACAGCGAGGGTGCTGTCAACTCCGCGCGTTTTGACCGTCGCCTGGGCCACCGCACAAATCTCGGAAGCGTTACCACGAATCACGGCGGGTGGGGCGATCGCCAGCAGTTGTTGAGCGGTGCGCGTGCGTAGTTGAGTCGCGCCCGCGCCTACCGGATCAAGAATATAGGGAACCCCCCGATCGCGGGCGCGGGTCACCGCCTTTTGCATGGCGACAATCCAGTCGTCGCTGAGGGTGCCAATGTTGATCACTAACGCTTGGGCCAAGCCCACCATCTCTTCGACTTCGGCGATCGCGTGGGCCATAACGGGCGATGCCCCCACGGCGAGCAGAGCATTAGCCGTCAGATTCATCACCACGTAGTTTGTAATATTATGAACCAGAGGATGTTGGGCTCGCACCGTCCCTAAACAGGTGGCATAGTCAGACAGCATGGTAGCAAGGGGAAGAGTCGTGGCCCGTTTATCCTAGCGGTCTTTATACCGATTCTCTGAGATAAATCTACAAATCTGGCCGGCCCCTCGGCTCCCCTACTCCTCAGCTCCCCGGCATTGCCAAGATTGCATCAGGAGTCCGATCACTGAGAAAAGACGCTGCCCGACCGCTACTCACCCCAAAACTGTTCAATGCTTTCAATGGCGTCTAGACTCGCCAGGGTAGTCAACACGTCACGGTAGTTGGGCTGGTAGGTTTCACCAATCGCCAACACTTCCAACGGACTGCAACCAATGCGTCCCGGCGACTGTAGGTAAATAATGACCGTTGGGTCAATGTCTTGCACCGTCCGAATTGTGTGCAAATCATTGGGCACACAAAATTCATAACTCAGCGATCGCTTGCCATCATCTAAGCCGTACAGCCCGGCCTCATCAAGCTGGTCTAAATCAAACCGGATCTTTCTGACCGCAGGGAGTTCAGGATCGGCATATACCGAAGTTGATAGCGCGATTGTAGTGACGATGGCCGTTATTAAAAGTCTCATAAAGATCTCTCAATCCCTGTGCCAAAAGTATTGACTTTGTGCTTAGCGATCGCGCCCACTGAAGGACACCTTCTAAAGCGTCCCCTCGCCGCTAACGACTGATAAAACACTGACAATTGTTGCGGCCCGCCTGTTTGGCCGAATAGAGCGCCTGATCAGCTTGACGAATTAACACGTTAGGCAACGTCTCAGGTGAGGGCACGATCGCACTGACACCCAGACTGGCAGTGACCACAGTGTGAACCGGAGAAGAGGCATGGGGCAGGTTGAGCTGCACAATGTTGTCGCGGATACGCTGGGCAATGGTGTAAGCCCCCTTTAGCTCTGTATTGGCTAAAATCACCGCAAACTCTTCCCCTCCATACCGAGCGACCAGATCGGCGGCGCGATTGACCGCCGCTAACGCCGCCTGGGCCACCTGATATAAGCAATCGTCGCCCGCTTGATGCCCGTAGGCGTCATTGAACTGTTTGAAAAAATCTAAATCAAAGAGAATAAAGGAGAGGGGCTGCTGTTCGCGGCTAGAACGCTGCCATTCGCGGTCCAGGTGCTCGTCGAGGCGGCGGCGATTGGCCAAGGTAGTGAGGGAATCTGTCAGGGAAAGCTCGGCTAATCGCTCATTGGCTGAACGTAGTTCGAGTTCTATGCGGCGGCGCTCACTAATATCTCGCACCATGACCAAAACTTCGTCAGCCGTAACGGGAACCACTCGCACCTCTTCATACTGCGGCACCCCACCGATATCGATGGTCTGCTCATAAAGCTGCACCTCGCCGGTACTTAAAGCCTGCTGCATGGCCTGCATTTTTTGGTTGATGTGCTGCTTCAAGGCATCGGTGGTGGCATACTCCTTGAGGTTGTGCCCAATCTGCTGGCTCCCAGGGGCACACAGATCAGCAAAATTAGCGCCGCTCAAATAGTTGAGGATCAGACCATCCTGACGCATGTGAAACATCAAATCAGGAATCGCCTTCAAGATGGCCGCTTTTTGCGCTTCATTTTGCTGCAGCGCCTGTTCGGCTACCTTGCGATCGCTAATGTTTTGAATCAGCAGCAGCGCCTCATCCTCACCGCTCGGGACGACTCTCACCTCTTCGTATTGAATGTCGCCATTGACGGAAGTCTGCTGCTCATACACCTGCATTTCACCTGTGGCCAACACTTGGCTGACGACTTGCATTTTGCGTTCAATGTGGGTCTTCTGATGCAGATAAGTATCGGCAAAATCGAAAATATTATGCCCCACGGGATCGGCCACATTCTCTAAAAGATCGTGAGTCTTGCCACTTTTGCAATACCCCAAAAAGGTGCCATCGCGATGGAGTCGAAACATTAAATCGGGCATCGCTGCGACAATAGCACGGTTTTCGGCCTCACTCTGCTGTAGCGCCAGCTCAGTGGCTTTGCGATCGGTGATGTTGCGCACGATAAAAAGCACTTCCTCCGCACTGTAGGGAATGATCCGCACTTCTTCGTGCTGGACTCGGCCATTAACCCTGAGCTGCTGCTCAAACACCTGCATCTGACCGGTGGTCGCGACTAAACGGATTTTCTCAAGCTGCTGCTGCGCCACCTCGGCGGGCATATGCTCAGACAGATGCTGCCCGATCGGATCATAGTCATCAGCAATATAGTCAATCGTGGCGTTGGTGCGCACGTAACTTGACCGATAGCCATCGCACGTAACTCGAAACATCAAATCAGGCAGGGCTTCGATGATGCGGCGGTGCTGCTCTTCTTGCTGCCGCAGCGATTGCTCAAGCAGTTTGCGATCGCTAATATCCCGAATAATTTCCAGCACTTCATCCGGCCCACAGGGGACGATGCGGACTTCCTCGTACTGTGTCCGCCCCTGCACAGATAGCACTTGTTCAAACATCTGTACCGTGCGATCGTCGAGCGCTTTTTGAATGTAGTCCAGATGCTGAGCAGCGGCAGTTGCCGACAGGTAGTCTTCCAGGGGACACCCAATCGGCTCATCACCGGGGAGCAAAATATCGATGTCAGGATTATTGCGCACCCGACTGATGAAGCGACCGTCTCGGCCTAGCCGCACGATCAGATCAGGAATGGCTCTGAGAATCGCCTCGCTCTGCATGGCCTGATGTTCCAGACTCTTAGAGTCAGGAGCCTGGATCTCGACAGTTGGTTGTGCCCTGTCCGTTATGTCTTCAAAGGCGACAATCACATGAGTGATCTGCCCCTGTTCGTTACGAACCGGCAGAGCATTCGCCTGCAACCGGATGTGGCCATCGTCTCGATGCAATTCGACATCCTGGAGGCAGACTGATTGCCCTTGCAGTGCCTGGGTTGCTGGGAGCCGCGCCGGGGGATAGGGCGTCTCGGTGCCGACAAGGTAGAGCTGGCTCCAGTACACCCAATTGTTTGGAGCAATGGGCGATTCAGTAATGGGGCCAAACAGGCTTTGAGCAGCCTCATTGCAGTAGGCAACCCGACCATCAGCCGCGTGCACGACGATGCTGATCAACAAATTATTGAAAAAGCGCTCACTTTCGGACGCTACGATACTGCGTAAGCAATCCGAGAAGTTCAGGCTGTTTGAGGGAACATGGGGTGGGCGAGACATCACGATGCCGACGAGAATCCAGGAGAATTGACAGCCAGTACGCCCGTCTTGAAGCCATGAACACCGTAGTCAAGCGACACCTCACTTAGGTGCGCTCAATTACCAGCCCATTGGTGAAATCAGCAAAGATTTTCAGGGAGAATTTGAGCAGGTTGAGGAAGTCGGAACTCGGCTTCAGCCGCTTTGAGCGGGCAAAGACTCCCGATTTCAACTTTTGAAGCTATGAACAACGAGATTAGTCCCGTCTTTAGCTTGCTTGAACATGGATCAGCAGATTAAGCACTCCCTGCCAACTTCATTGTGTAAAAAATACTGGAAACCTGTCAACCGCAGGCCTTAACGACGATGACAGCTTGGGGGCAGGAACAGTGGCTGCTGTTGCAGTCGCCAAACCGTTTAAAGGGGATTCCCCTCCATTGATAGCAGCCTTCGGTCGCACAGCACACGACCCATTCACGCTCTAGACTTTAATCTCTTGGAGGGCTTCACGCCTTTGCGGCTTTAGCGGGCGATCGCACCTTTCCGAGCCGCTTGTAATTCTTGAATCCGCTCCAGGTTACCGACCGGAATCGCCTCAATCAAGCGCTGAGTATAGGGCTGCTGCGGTTCGTTATAAACCTGGTCGGCAGGCCCCAACTCTTCCAGCTGACCTTGATTCATCACCATGATGCGATCGCTCATGAATTTCACCACGGCCAGATCATGGGAAATAAAGATGTAGGTTAGCTTGAACTCTGCCTGGAGTTCTTTCAGCAGATTCAGCACTTGAGCCTGCACCGAGACATCCAGCGCCGATACCGACTCATCGCAAATGATGAACTGAGGATTTAACGCCAGTGCGCGGGCAATGCAGATGCGCTGCCGCTGTCCGCCCGAAAATTCATGGGGAAAGCGCTTGATACAGCCCGGGTCAAGCCCCACCCGTTCTAACAGATAGGCGACTCGCTCCTGTTGGTTGCGACGACTGCGGGCCACCTTGTGAATGCGCAGCGGCTCAGCGATCGCCGCCCCCACACTCATCCGCGGATCGAGAGCACTAAAGGGATCCTGGAAAATGTACTGCATTTCTCGCCGCAGCTTTTTCAGCGCCGCGCCGCGCGCTGCCAGCGCGTCTTGACCATCAAACCAGATATGACCGCCCATCGCCGGCACCAGCTGCAATAGGGCTCGGCCCAGGGTGGTTTTGCCACAGCCCGATTCGCCCACCAGGCCAAAGGTTTCGCCTTGATACACCGCAAAAGAAACATCATTCACCGCCATCACACGACGCTGAGTATTGCCAAAGACCCCGCGAACCGGATAGCCCACGCGCAAATTTTCGACCTGCAGTAGTGGCCCCTGCTGCTCAATGACCTGCAGCCGGGCGGCCGATTCTGCGGCTGAAACGGTTGTTTGAAAGGCGGCCAATTCCGCTTGATCATGCAGCCGCTCGCGAATTTGCACCGCGCCATTGGTCGTCGGCACCACTTCCATAAAATCGGCTACCGTAGGCAGCTGACGTAGGCGCTGCGTGGGCGAGGGCCGACAGGCGAGGAGTCCCTTGGTGTAGGGATGCTGAGGATTGGCAAAAATATCCCAAACCGGGCCAGATTCAACGATTTGGCCTTGATACATGACGGCAACATGATCGGCAATTTCGGCAATGATGCCGAGGTCATGGGTGATAAAAACCATGCCCATGCCTCGCCGATCGCGCAATTCGCGCAGCAGATCGAGGATGCGCGCCTGCACCGTGACATCCAATGCAGTAGTGGGTTCGTCGGCAATCAGCAGCGTCGGGTCGCAGGCGATCGCCATAGCAATCATCACCCGCTGCAGTTGTCCGCCCGAAAGTTCGTGGGGATAGCGATTGAGTATTTCCTGCTTGCGGCGCTGCACGGCCTCGGCGACTTGCCGATCATCCCAACCCGGAGAGGCGGCGGTGATTTCTGCCATCAACTCAGCATCACTGTCGAGCAGTTTCACCTCTTGCAGTCGCGAGATCGCCTGCTGCGTTGCCGCCTCTTTAGTAATGGTCTGGTGCTGCAAAATTGCCTCCACCAGCTGAAACCCACAGGTATAGACCGGATTGAGGGAACTCATCGGCTCCTGAAAAATCATCGAGATTTGCTCGCCCCGCAGCTTTTGCAGCGTTTGTGGCGTAACTGAGCGCAAATTAACGGCCGGCACCCCGTCCTCAGCACAAAAATAAATCTCGCCCGCCGTAATTTCGCCCGGTGGGCTCGGCACCAGATCCATCACGGTCAGCGCCGTCACCGATTTGCCTGAGCCTGATTCACCCACAATGCCCAGGGTTTGGCCCCGAGGCACTTGAAAAGAAACATCATCAACGGCACGAATCAGGCCGCTATCGGTTTTGAATTGCACAGACAGGTGACGAACATCCAACACAGGAACAGTCATGGGGTCAAACACAGACGATTGCAGCGTACAGTTGAATTAGCAGGATCATAACAGCGGTGTCCCCTCAAAAACGGTTCACTTTAGAGAAGGATGTTGAAACTCGCGATCGCCGTACTCATTATGTTGATTGGGTCGGCCCTCTGCTCCGGCACCGAAACCGCCCTCTTATCGGTGTCAATTCTCAAGGCGCGGCAGCTGGCGCAATCAGGTAATCCCCGAGCTTTGGCCCTGTTAGCCATCCGCCAACGGATCAATCGTCCCATTGCCACGATCGTCATTCTCAACAACCTATTTAATATCGTGGGCAGCATCGTCATCGGCAGCGTGGCAGCGGATGTTTTTGGCGATGCCCTGCTGGGCGTATTCTCGGGCATCCTCACCTTTCTTGTCATCGTCTTCGCTGAAATTCTGCCCAAAACCCTCGCGGAGCAGCATGCCCAACCCATCGCCTTAATCATGGCGATGCCGACTCAGGGCGTGACTTGGGCAATGACGCCGCTCGTGGTATTGCTAGAACGCGTCACCGCCCCCTTTACGCGCAAAGGCCGTCAGCCTATTACCAACGAAACCGAGATCAAGCTGCTCGCCTCCATTGGCTATCAAGAAGGCATCATCGAACAAGATGAGGCCGAGATGATTCGTCGCGTTTTTCGCCTCAATGATATCGAGGCGGCCCACATTATGACCCCCCGGGTCGAGCTGACGTACTTACCCGCGCAAGCGGCGATCGCCAATCTCAAAGACGATATCATCGCCTCTCAGCACAGCCGCATTCTCCTAGTAGAAGAAGATATTGACCGCATTCAAGGCATTGCTCTAAAAGATGACTTGCTGACAGCGCTGATTCAAAACCAAGGGGAACACCCGATCAGTACTCTGCAGCGACCAGTGCGATTCATCGCCGAAACGGAGCGCGCCGACAAACTGCTGCAGGCCTTTCAAACCAATCAGGAACATATTGCTGTCGTAGTAGATGAATACGGCGGCGTCTCAGGCGTTGTGACATTAGAGGATGTTTTAGAAGAGCTGACGGGTGAAATTGTCGATGAGACCGATCTCAACGTTGACCTCCAGGCCTTAGCTCGACAACGCCGTAAGCGGCTACTGCAGGCGAAGGGATTTGGCGATTTAACCCTGCCCAGCGATCCACCATGAGGGGTGACAAATGGCCCTCGTTTATCCACGGTGGCGCTGGAGTCAGCGGGCAAAAGCGTCATCATCCTGTCAAATGTCGGTGGGGGCCGTCCCACTGATCACCCACCTCACCGGAGATTCTGGGAGAAACCGGATGCCCAGAGATCTCTACAATTCAAAAGGGGCAAGGCAAATTTAGGCACTATGGCGAGGCAAACATCACCTTCAGACACCACTGTCGCCAGGCGGAGCGATCGCGCAGCGTGGGCCTGGCCATTTTGGCCAGTGGTGCCGCTGTATCCCTATGGCCAACGCCCCACCCTGATGCAAGAAGTCGTCAAAGAGACGATTTGGACCTTTGATCAATATCAGGGCATCTTTTACGTCGTGGTGCCCATTCGCATGACGATCGTAAGGCTGCAACCGTCTGGACTGCTGGTGTACTCCCCCGTTGCCCCGACACCAGAGTGTATTCGGCAGGTGCGAGCGCTCGAAGCGCAGTACGGGCCGGTGCGATACATCATTCAGTCCACCACCACGGGCATCGAACACAAAGTGTTTGTCGGCCCGTTTGCCCGGCGCTTTCCCCAAGCTCACATCTACGTTGCGCCTCACCAATGGAGCTTTCCCCTTGACCTGCCATTAAGCTGGCTCGGCCTGCCCCGCAAACGAACCCAGGTATTGTCTGAGGGTATGCATCTCCCCTTTGCCGACCAGTTTGATTGGATGACGTTAGGCCCGATCAAGTTGGGGCTAGGCCCGTTTGTGGAAGTGGCGTTGTTCCACCGTGATACCCGTACTCTGCTACTCACCGATACGCTCGTATCGGTGCCGTTTACGCCCCCCGCCGTGCTCGATCTCGACCCTTATCCGCTACTGTTTCACGCCCGTGATCGCGCTGATGAGCCCCTAATCGACACGCCCGAAAACCGGCAGCGGGGGTGGCATCGCATTGCTCTCTTCGCCTTTTTCTTTCAGCCCAGTGCGTTAGACGTCCCGACCCTCACTCAAGCCTTCAAGGACGCCAAAAACGCGCCGGATCGATCACGCCAGGCCTACTTCGGGCTCTATCCTTTTTGCTGGGCAGCGGACTGGCCAGCATCCTTTGAGGCGCTGCACGGTGGCGGTCGCCCCTTTGTCGCCCCCGTATTGCAAACCCTGATCTTTAATCGCGATCGCGCCACCGTCAAAACCTGGGTCGAGGCCGTGACCCAATGGCAGTTTGAGCGCGTCATTCCCTGCCATCTAGAGGCTCCTATCGATATGGGGCCAACTGATTTGAAAGCCGCTTTTGATTTTCTGACTTCCGATCATCCACCGGGCGATCGGCCCCTGCCAGCCCAAGAGTTTGAGTTTTTGCAAACGCTAGATGCCGGACTGGTGCGGCGCGGCATTACTCCGCCTGCCGAATCGCGCACCCCATAAATTTCCCCTCATCCATCACAAGACCATTTGGGCCCTCTAGCTCCCCCCCGCACCCAAGCCAATTCTCAACCCCATAACCGGAATCCTGCTCTCTTGTCTCCTTACTCCCTGACTGTCATTCCTCATGTCTTCTGCTCGAAATATTCGAAAAAACTCCATCGGTTGACTCAATGGCTACCGGTGGCTGAATGTTATCCTCAAAGTCGTATCTCTCTAGCCTTTTCAACCCGTTAAGAGCCTACCCATGAAAAGTTTGCGCCGATGGCTTTCTTCTACTGCTTTATTGGTCAGTGCGGCCTTGATCGCCGTCGCCTGCGCGGGGAGTACGGGCGGGGGAGAGGTTATTCGCATTGGCTCTAAAGACTTTACCGAGCAGCTCATTTTGGGCGAGATCTACGCACTGGTGCTCGAAGATGCTGGCTACCAGGTCGAACGTAAGCTCAACTTGGGCGGTACACCGGTCGCCCAAGCTGCCCTCGAAAGCGGCGAAATTGACCTGTATCCCGAATATACGGGCACTGGCTTGCTGACGGTGCTCAAAGCACCGGCCGATAGCGACCCAGAAGCTGTGTTCGAAACAGTCTCTAGTGAGTACAAAGAGCGCTTCAACTTGGTTTGGCTGGCCCCGGCACCGATGAATAACACCCAGGCCTTGGCCATGACCCAAGAGCAGTCCCAAGAGCTGGGGATTACAACTATTTCTGATTTTGCTGAACAGGCCAGCGATTTAGTGTTAATTGGGCCGCCGGAGTTTGAAGTTAGAGAAGATGGCTTGCCGGGATTGAAGGCCGCCTACGGAAATTTTGAGTTAGCCAGCTATAAGGCCGTTGACCCCGGTCTGCGGTATCAGGGATTGGTCGATGGCGAAGCTGACGTTGCCGTCGCCTTTGGCACCGATGGTGAGATTAGCGCCTTTGACCTCGTGATTTTAGAGGACGATCAGCAACTCTTTCCGCCTTATCAAGTCGCCCCAGTGGTCCGCCAAGAACTGCTGGATACGATGCCAGAAGTTCAAGGGATCTTAGACGATTTGTCTCCCGTGATTACGGACGAAGTCATGCAGTCTCTCAACTATCAGGTGACTGGTGAAGCGCGCGAACCCGATGAAGTTGCCCAAGACTTTTTGGTGGAATATGGTTGGCTGCAGGAAGACGCGGCAGAGTAGCCCACGCCACTGAGAGCACAGCGCTGAGACCACTTGCCATCTGCTTGCCCAGCCAGTGTGGGCTAATGCACACCGGCGATCGCATTCCCTGTTCCGAATTTCTCATTTATCTTGCAACGCTATGGGCAGCATTCAATTTGATCAAGTCACCCTGGAGTTTTCTGGGATGTCTCGACCGGCGGTGAATCAAGTCAGCTGCGAAGTCGCTTCTGGGGAACTGGTGGTGATTTTAGGCCCCTCGGGCTGCGGCAAGACGACGCTGCTCAAAATGGTGAACCGGCTTTATGAGCCCACATCCGGGCGCATCTATATTGATGGCCAAGATATCAAGCGCCTCAAGCCCACTAAACTGCGTCAAAAAATTGGCTATGTGATCCAGCAATCAGGGCTGTTTCCGCATATGACCGTGGCCGATAACGTGGCGGTGGTGCCCAAGCTGTTGAAATGGCCCAACCCACGTATTCAGGCGCGAGTTGACGAACTGCTGCAGCTGGTAAAGTTACCACCGACAGAATATCGCGATCGCTATCCCGCCCAGCTCTCGGGCGGGCAGCAGCAGCGTGTCGGCATTGCCCGTGCCCTGGCGGGCGATCCGGCCTATATGCTGATGGACGAACCCTTTGGCGCGATCGATGCGATTACGCGGACGGCGCTGCAGACTGAGATTCTGCGGCTGCAGCAGCAACTGCAAAAGACGATTTTGTTTGTTTCCCACGATGTTGATGAGGCACTGCGGCTGGGCGATCGCATTTTAGTGATGAATGCCGGTCAGATCGTACAGTTTGATACGCCCTTTAATTTACTAACCCAGCCAGCCGATCCCTTTGTGCATGAGCTGTTGGGTGCCGATGATATGGTGCGTCAGTTGGGCCTGTTGAGCGTCAACTCCGCCATGATGGCACTGCCGGATAACTATCACAACGGTAGTAAGCCGACGGTCAATGCTGTCGATAACTTGCGCGATGCCCTGTCGCTAATTTTGAAAACCGGTGCCCCCGAACTGTCAGTCGTGGATCAAGATAAGCCAGTGGGACTACTGACGTTAGAACATATTCGCAGTTACGCCGCCGAGGCTAATCGCTAGTGGGGTATCTGCTCAACAATCCCAGCGAAGTCGGCTGGCTGCTTTGGCAGCACCTGCAAATGACGAGCATCACGCTGATCATTGCGATCGCAGTGGCCGTACCCATTGCCCTGCTGATTACCCGCTATCGTTGGCTATCAGTGCCGGTGATGGGCACCCTCGGCGTGATTTACACTATTCCGAGTTTGGCCCTGATTATTTTTCTGGTGCCGGTGTTTGGGTTAAACGCCACATCAGTCATTGTGGCGATGGTGCTCTATACCCAGGTGATTTTGGTGCGTAACCTCACGGTCGGGTTGTCGAGCATTGATCCCGCCGTGTTAGAAGCCTCACGAGGCATGGGCATGAGTCCGTGGCAACGGTGGTGGTGGATACAGGTGCCGCTAGTGTTACCGGTGTTTGTGGCTGGTGTCCGCATTGCGGCAGTCGTGGCGATCGCGATCGCGACTATTGGCGCCAAGTTCAATGCCGGTGGCCTCGGCCAGCTGCTGTTTGACGGTATTCAAACGAACCGCATTGACAAGATTTGGGCTGGTTCAATCACTGTCGCGATCTTAGCCTTTGCCATTAATGCGCTACTGCTGTGGCTAGAGCGGCGCAGCAATCCCACCCGCAAAGCGCAGACCAAATAGAAAACCGAGTCTGATCAGAAGTAAGTTATTGACGTTACGCGATCGCGAATCCTGTCCCCGTTGTCCGAATTGCGGAAGGTGGCAGCCACTGCCAGCCACCTTACTGACAAATAGTGACGACTTTTAGCGTGAATCCCCACCATTTGAGAGGGATTTGGCTTACAATCAGAAATCGTGATCAAACTTGAACGTCTCGGAGAACCTCATGCCTCGCCATTGTGATTTAACTGGCAAAAAGGCCAACAATGCCTTTGCGATTTCTCACTCTCACCGTCGCACCAAGCGATTGCAAGAGGCTAACCTCCAGTCAAAGCGCGTTTGGTGGCCTCAGGGCAACCGCTACGTCAAGCTCCGCCTATCGACAAAAGCCATCAAAACCCTGGAGAAAAAGGGTATCAATGCTATGGCGCGTGAAGCAGGCATCAACCTGGCCAAATATTGATTTTGTTGATGATCGCGGTTCAGCGCTTGAGATTTTATGACAGGTGCTGTTCTCCGACAAGACACGAGCCTTCTCATTCGTCATCATGAATCCTCCGGTCGGTGAATCTAACCTTGAAACACTGTTGGCAACCCTGCAACCTGAACTGCAGCCAACAATGTTTGTTTTTTGTACGATAGGCCCTGAGGTAGCTTTACCTCAGGGCCTATCGTACGTTTGCCAGTTCTCTGAACAGGAAGGCACAACATTGATTTTGCCGCAGGCCGAAGCAGATCGCGCTCACCTGCCTTACCACTATCGGTGTCGGCAGATTACGCTGAAAGTCCACTCAAGTTTGGCTGCGGTCGGGCTACTCGCGACGGTGACCCAAGCCCTAGCCGCAGAAGGCATCAGTGGCAACGTGGTGTCGGCCTACTTTCATGACCACTTGTTTGTCCCCTGCGATCGCGCCACAGATGCGATCGCCTGTTTAGAGCAGATTGCTTTGCAAGCAGCGTCAATAGAAGGAGACAATTGACCCTCACGAGCATCAATCTCTGAGAGCGATAAAGCGCTTTATAAGCTTATAGCGCTTCTCGGAAAGAGGACGACAAATCTAAAATCTCTACCCTTTAAATTCCCTGCATTTCCAGTGATTGCATCGGGAGACCAGTTACTGGAAACCGGTATTCTCTACTCACACAAGTCAATCACTCTAAGCGTCGGGTTACTGAAGGCAATGCTCTTATATGCGGGACGGATTTCAGTGTAGGGATATTCAAAAAAATCAAGATATTGCTGATACTTGACATAAATATCCGGCTCTTGGTTCTTGAGAGTTCCGCCGAATAAATAACGATCATACATAAAGCTACTGGCTACTAACGTACAGACATCTGCGTTTTGCACCTCCGCAGCCAAATCTGGCAGCCTAGAAAAATCTGCCGGGTGAGCAAAGGGGTCGACATAGGCTTCCATGAGTGCATTCCCTGCCTTCTCAGCCAGCACGCTCTCTACTTCGCCTCGTGTATCTTTATTGATGTAATAGTCAAACTTCACGCTTTCTACTAGCGGAAAAATAATAATCAAAGAAAGTAGTGCGAAAGAACACAAAGAGCGAGCTCGCCTTGGTAGCACCGTCATCACAGAATCCAATGCTTGCATACAAAAGAGTGCAAGCATTGGAATAATCGGCACCATGTAGCGCATAAAGTTAGGAAAAGGTTTGAGTGGAGAAGCCTCCAAAATAAAATAGAAGAAAACCACATAGCACACTAAAAATCGGATTCTCCAATTTATACGTGCCCACTTAACGATACAGTAAAGTAGAAATCCAAGCGCTAAAATTACAGGAAGGATCGTCAGAGATGGAACAATACTGTTCCTTAGATGAAACGAGAAAAAGTGTTCTAAGGGATAAACTTTGATTCCGTTATGCCCCGTCAGAGCATGATCCAACTCATACCTAAAGCCCCTCACAAATGTTTTTGGGCTGAGCAATATAGGAAAGTTAATCACCAGAAATGTAAATAGGGAAATTAAAAATGACCAGAACAAGCACTTAAAATAAGCTAGCTTTCTTAAGCCCAATACATACAGCGGCGTTGCGAAATACAGTGGGAGTAAAATACCAGACTTATATTTAGCCGCAAATGTCAAACCGAGTGCCGCTCCAAACAGGATTACCTGTTGCCAGGGGATATTTTCAATGAATAAATACTTTCCTTTTTTCGGATCAACTTCTGTGGCCATCAATCTGATTCTTTCGCTTAAAGCAAAGAAACTGAGAAATGAGAGCAATACCCCAAAAGTAAGCGCAATATCCTCCTTGAGATAGTGACTATGAATCACCGTACCTGGGGCCACAGCTGTTAGCAAGGCGGCTCCTAAAGCATATCGCCTTGGCAATTGCTGCTCAGAAATTTTGTATGTGAGAAAAACAATCGCAACTCCCATTAGTGCAGTTGTAGCTCTGCCAAGGACAGCAATTTGCTGCTCAGATTGAAAGCCAAATATAAGATTCGCAGTTCTGACAACTTGTAGAATAAATATAGGATGAAAAAAATTCTGGCTATTATTTTGAATAAAGTGAACCTTTATGGTTTCATCTGGATGAT
>JBCBJQ010000109.1:0-19623 GCA_038523235.1 Cyanobacteria bacterium J06626_4 | reverse complement strand
TGCCCAAAGCGGATTGACGCGCCTGGGTGTCGAATTCATCGCCGCCATGACGGGCAAGGAGATCGAACGTCAAGGCGAACAGTATCGCTTATCTCTATCGGGGCCGGATCAGTCAAGCCAAACTGTCACAACGGATGCCGTGCTGCTAGCAGTGGGGCGATCGCCCAAACTTTCTCCGCTCAATCTAGAAGCTGCTGGGGTCAAGGTGGAGGATGGCAAAATCGTGGTGGATGAGTATGGGCAAACCTCACAACCGTCAATCTATGCGGTGGGCGATTGTGTGGGCCGCCTGCCGCTCACGCCCGTGGCGATCGCCGAAGGTCAGGCCGTGGCCCAAACGATCTGTCAGCAGGCCACCCGTATGGACTATCGCTGGATTCCCTCGGCAGTGTTTGGTATGCCGCCCCTCGCTACCGTGGGCTGGTCTGAACCCGAGGCGCGGGAGCAGTTGGGGGATGACGCAGTAGAAACCGTCTCGCAAACCTTTACTCCCCTCAAGTACAGTTTGATGACCGACCCACCCGCATCCGTCATCAAATGGGTGTTTAATCGTCAGACCCAACAGGTGGTAGGCGTGCATTTGGCCGGTGACCAAGCGCCAGAAATCATCCAAGGGTTGCTACCGGCCTTAAAGCAGGGCATTGCTCGACAAGAACTCGCCAAAATTGTCGCGATTCACCCCACTTCTGCCGAAGAACTCTTTAGCATTTCCCCTCAGTAGTCGCTGCGGTAATTCTTCCGCATCTAGTCAATCGCGTAGCAGCGCTAAAAGTAGAAATAGCGCGTTTCGCCAGCAAATATTTGATTGAGGTAGATGTTTGCTGGCGAACTTAAAAGCTAAAGAAATCGCCTGCGGTTAGTTATTCTCCTATAGAGTTTCTCCCTCGCCGCAGATTATCGAGGAAGTCCCCAATATGAGCCCATTTGCGGATTTCTATCCTTAGCATCACCAAGTAATCGCCATTTCGAAGTAAATCAATCCAGGGCCAGATCCCCCTTCCGGCGGAGGGCATCAATCCAGTTTCTTTTTATTGTGGAAGAGTAGACGATTTTCAGAGGACTCAGTGATTATGGGTATCGAAGATAGAGTAGAAGCAACGGCTAAAAACGTTGAAGGTAAAGTCCAAGAGACTGTTGGCGATTTGACGGGCAACACTTCTGACGAAGCTGAAGGTAAAGCCAAGCAAGTAGAGGCTAGCGCTCAGCACGGTAAAGAAGATGTGAAAGATCAAGTCAAGCAAGCGATTGACTAGTTGCTTTTGCATTCAATTCAAAAAAGAGGCGAGTATTACGCCTCTTTTTTTTGCGGATTTTTATTTGAAAGAGGATAAATCGGTTTATGAACTCAGAAGCATTTATGCGTCTCGCCATTGAGGAAGCTCGCAAAAGTCAAACCCCCTTTGGCGCAGTGATTGTTCAAGAGGGCGAAGTCATTGAACAGGCTGGCAATACGGTACAAACGGATCAAGATCCGGTCTGCCATGCTGAAGTCAATGCAATTCGTCAGCTCGCTAAACGATTCGGTAATGCTGCTCCGTCGGGCGCTTACACGCTGTATTCAACCTGTGAGCCCTGCGCCATGTGTGCCGCGACTTGCCTGTGGGCAGGGATACAGCACATTGTCTACGGCGTGGGAGCAGCTGACTTTACCGATGGCAATCCCAACATGATTGATATTCCCTGTGAGGAAGTCTTTCAGCGATCGCCCAAACAATGCACCATCGAGAATGGCCTGTTGCGCGATGCTTGTAAGCAGCTTCACCAAGAGTTTCCGCTAGAAGATCTGTAAGGGCTAGTTAGCTTCTCGGCAGAGAATTTTTCAGATACCGCAAAGCCTCCCAAAAAATATTTTTCGGGAGGCTTTCGAGTTTTGGCGGGCTTAGGCCGTCTTGAGCAAACGCATTACGAGCGATACCGCAAACAACGCCAAGAAAATAAAGAATAAAACCTGGGCGATACTCGCAGCCCCCGCCGCGATACCGCTAAAGCCAAACACGGCAGCGATAATAGCAATAACGAAAAAGAGCAGTGTATACCTGAGCATTAGTTCACCTCAATCAGCAAAACAGCACTCTCATTAGACAAGAAAATTGCTGGCTTAGCATCTCTCTTTTTGCATACAAATACTTATGGATAAGTTGACTTTAATTGACCTATAAAAAAGCACCCAATTCATTAAGAATCGAATGCCTTTAGAATAATATTGAGTCTCAATCTGTTGTCAGATAGGTTCGAAATGACAAATTGATGGTCGACGCTATTTATCTACATTGGGGACAATGTCTGGACGCTCTTTGTTTTCCCAACCAGCAGGGCGCTTAGAGTTGTACCAGGAAATGGAGCCAATCCCAACTGCTGCAATGAAGCCAACAATGCCAATAACTGCAATGCTAGAAAAATAAGGAGCACTAGCGGCTTGTATTTCCATCAAAGACGTATAAGTAAACGAACGCATACCTGAACTTTCAATTTATCTACAGTAGTAAGATTGCCTGAATGAGCGCAGAGAAACATCTATCAAAGGTGGTTGAAAGCATCTATCTCAAGACATAGAAAGCGTAGCTAAGTCGGTTTTGAACTGTCCTGAAATATCGCCTTCAGGCCTTTGGCTGAGTGTTCAAGATGCTTCACTGAATGAATTCACGAGATCTATCTCAAGCAGGGCGAAATTTGCTGAATCGTCTGTCACTTTAATCTAGTTGTGCCTGTAAACGGCGGAGACTTTTGAAGCATGTCTGAACTGAATGGCGTGATGATGCAGTACTTTCACTGGTACACATCATCCGACGGCACTTTGTGGAATGAGTTGACTGAGAATGCTAGAGAGCTAGCTCAGAAGGGTGTGACTTCGCTGTGGCTGCCTCCGGCTTACAAAGGTACTGGCGGCGGTCTGGATGTCGGGTATGGCGTTTACGATCTTTATGACTTAGGAGAGTTTGATCAAAAGAGTAGCATCCGCACCAAGTACGGCACCAAAGATGAATATTTGAACGCGGTCAAACAGGCTCAAAATGCTGGCATCCGCGTGTATGCCGACGTGGTGTTTAACCACATGCTGGGCGGCGACGCACCGGAAGAAGTTGAGGCCACCCCTTTCAATCCCGACAATCGCGGAGAGGCCATTGGCGAACCGCGAACTGCCAAAGTGTGGACGCACTTTAAATTTGCCGGGCGCGATCGCAAATACAGCGACATGGAATGGCATTGGTGGCATTTTGACGCGGTGGATTACAACGAACACGACCCTGACTTCAACGCGGTTTATCTGCTGCAAGACAAGTCGTTTGATGACAACGTTGATCTGGAAAAGGGAGCCTTTGACTACCTTATGGGCTGTGACCTCGACATGGAATCAGAGGAGGTGCGCACGGCGCTGAACGACTGGGGCACCTGGTACGTTGACACCACCGATGTTGATGGCTTTCGTTTTGACGCTGTGAAGCATGTCAAAGCAGGCTTTTTTCCACAATGGCTCAATCACTGTCGCCGCGAGTCAGGCAAGCGCCTGTTTGCTGTGGGGGAGTATTGGTCCTACGAGATTGAAGCGCTCCATCACTTCATTGATGTCACGGGCGGGGATGTGCATCTGTTTGATGCGCCGCTGCACTACAACTTTAGGCAAGCCAGCAAGGCCGGGGGCGACTACGACCTACGACAAATTTTTGACAATACTTTAGTCCAGCAGCAGCCAGCCTTAGCGGTGACGCTGGTTGACAACCACGATTCGCAACCGCTGCAAGCCTTAGAGTCAGTGGTCGAACCGTGGTTTAAGCCATTGGCTTATGCGCTGATCTTGCTGCGCCAAGATGGCTACCCCTGCATTTTTTATGCCGATTATTATGGGGCGCACTATACCGATGTCGGTAACAACGGCAACGAGTACGAAATCTGGCTCGACAGTCATCAATGGCTGATCGACAAGTTTTTACACGTCCGGCAAACCTCCGCCTATGGTGAGCAATACGACTATCTCGATCATCCTCAAACTATCGGCTGGACTCGGTTAGGCGATGCCGACCAGCCGGGGGGTATGGCGGTGCTTTTAAGCAATGGCGATCGCGGCTTTAAGTGGATGGAAACAGGACAGCCTAATCAGACATACATCGACATTACCGAACACGTGCCTGACTCCATCACGACGAATGCGGAAGGCTGGGCCGAATTTCGGTGCGAAGCCAGGTCAGTCTCGGTTTGGGTGCCTCAAACCTAAGCCGGTTGCTGGAAGCAGCGGGCACTTGGGGGCTGCAATGATCACGCCATCGGGGCGGCGATAGCGAATGCGCTGGCGCTCTGTCTGGCCTTCTGCTCGCAAATCTTTCTCGGGGCTAGCCCAGCTTCTACACAACGGTAGAGCAATTGCCGGTCACCGTTCATTAACTTAAATCGGTATGGTGAGGTAACGGTATGGAACTCGGAATTAAAGGCAAGGTCGCGCTGATTACCGGCGGTGACTCAGGCATGGGTCGCGCCACGGCGAAACTGTTAGCCGATGAAGGGGTGAAAATTGCCCTGCTCGACAAAACAACTGAACAGCTGCAAGCAACCGTAGAAGAGGTCAGCACAGTGGGCGAGGCCTTGGCGGTGAAGGCTGATCTCCGCCACCTGTATGAAGTTGAAGCCGCTCGTGACCAGATTGTGGAACACTACGGCACGGTGAATATGGTGGTCAACTGTGCGGGCATTACCGGGGCGACTGGCGACTTTCTGGAAATTAGTGATGACGACTGGCAGGAAGCGATCGAGGTTGATCTGATGGGTGCCGTCCGGGTGTGCCGCACCTTTATTCCTATCATGCAAAAGTCTGGTTGGGGCCGGGTCGTGCTAGTGACTTCAGAAGATGCTGTGCAGCCCTACACCGACGAGATGCCCTACTGTGCCGCCAAAGCGGGCCTGTTGAATTTTGCCAAGAATCTTTCCAAAGCCTATGCCCAGGATGGGGTGCTGGTGAACTCGGTCTCACCCGCCTTTATCGCAACCCCGATGACCGACGCCATGATGGAGCAGCGGGCGGACAAACTGGGGATGAGTTTTGATGACGCGATCGCCACCTTCCTCAAAGAAAAACGCCCGCATTTAGAACTGCAGCGCCGGGGCAAAGCGCAGGAAGTTGCGGCTGTGATTACGTTCCTCTGCTCTCAACTATCGAGCTTTGTGGTGGGGGCAAACTATCGGGTCGATGGCGGCTCGGTGGCCAGTATTAGCCTGTAGGCCGTATCCCCCGCCGGCTAACCGTGGGCAAAAACTAGCGTCTCTCGCGATTAATGCGTTAGCCATGTTTGATCGCAGTTCCTGGATTGAAAGCGCCGCAGAACGCCTTGATTCCTTGAACCGAATCCCTTTGCCGTCGATCGTCTGGCTAGCCGCTACTGCCCTCGCATCTTCAACAGTTCATTTACGGAAAGATTATGCAAACTCAAGAACGCCGTCCTACCCCGGATGAAATTCCGGCTCAGCAGCTCGAATATCCGGCGAAACAGTCAGATATGGTCCCCGCGCCCGATAGTGATTTGTCTAACTATCAGCCTGCTAACAAGCTCCAGGGTAAAGTCGCCCTGATTACCGGTGGGGACTCGGGCATTGGTCGGGCCGTTGCGATCGCCTATGCCATGGAAGGGGCTGATGTCGCCATTCTCTATAACGAGAACGATAGCGATGCCGAAATCACTTACAACAAAGTGACGGCACTCGGTCGTAAATGCTTAGCCCTTAAATTTGACGTGCGTGAGTTTGATGCCTGTCAGGCGGCAGTCAATAAAACCGTCGATGAACTGGGCCAGCTCAACATTTTGGTCAACAACGCCGCTTACCAGATGACTCAAAAGAAATTTGAGGACATCTCCCCAGAGCAGTTTCGGCGGACGATGGAAACGAATGTCTTTGGTTACTTTTATATGGTCAAAGCGGCCCTGCCTCATCTCAAAGCGGGTGACGTCATCATCAACACCGGCAGCATTGTCGGCAAAGTCGGCAAAGGCATGTTGGTGGATTACGCCGCTAGCAAAGGGGCCGTGCACACCTTCACTAAATCCCTCGCTTTGAATCTAGCCGAACGGGAAATTCGCGTAAACGCTGTGGTTCCTGGCCCCGTATGGACTCCCAATATTCCAGCGACTATGCCTGAGGAAAAGGTGGGGAACTTTGATACCGATGTCGCAATGAACCGAGCCGCTCAACCGGAAGAATTGGCACCGGCCTACGTCTATATGGCTGCTCAAGACAGCAGCTTTGTGACAGGGGCACTGCTAGACGTTGCTGGCGGCCTCACCTCTAGTTAACGGAGTTGCCCCGAATAGCTGTCCTGATGGCTGGGTTTGGCAGTGCTAAACCCAGCCATAAATACGTGCACGATTAGCGACAGCTCGGGGTCAAGGTTCACGGTTTGTGGTTGAGGGTCGGGAACTTGCGGTACAAAGCGGCCATAAGCATATAAATCGCGTAGGCAAAAAAGCCAAAGGCGATCGCGGTCAGCCAAATTTTGCCAAAGCGCACATCGTCTAAGCGATCGAGCACTTGGCCCAAACCACCTGCTGCTTCGTCATCCAAAAAGTAAGCCGCCTTAATTAAATACGCGCCAATCAAGACAAAACTGACTCCTCTGGCGGTGTATCCCAACTTGCCCATAAAAACTGTCAAGCGCTTGGCCGCCGAATAAAGCTTGGTTTGAAAGTTGCTAATAAAGCTGCCGGAGTAGGCCCCGTAGACGTAAATGAGCCCGATGCCCATCACGCCCACCCCGCTGGCAAACAAGACCCATGCCCCAATCGGCACTTCAAACAGGGTTTCGGCAATCTCTTCGGCGGTGTCGTCAAAATCGACCGTCAGGCCAATGGCCAAACGTTCGGCGCTATAGCCCACCCCCAAATAGGTTAAACCGCTACAGGCATAGCCGCAGCGCTGCGCGATCCGCTGCAGGGTCATCGGCTGATCGGCATGCTCAGGATCAACCAGCACCTGCACAAATCGCCAAAACGCATATCCGATCAGGCCGATGCCTAACAAGAGCAGCACCCCATTGCCCACGGCGCGATCGTCGAGGGCGGCCATCACCGCTTCGCTGCCCCCTGCCGACTCGCTATCGTAGATGACGGACCGCATCGAAATCAGCCCGATCGCCCCGTACAAGACTCCCTTGGCAGCATGTCCAAACCGGATTAGCCGCTGCATCCAGACGGTGGTGAACAACTGATGTACCCAGTGTTGAATCTGGGTAATTTGCTGGGTGGCAAATGCGATGAATTGGCGGGTTGTGGGCATTAGTGATCGAACCAAGTGAAGCATTTGCAATTAGTGGCCGCATCCAAGACCGGGCTAAGGAATGGCTGATAGACCGGTAGAGCCGCGCTCCTGGCAAATTACACCCGGATGAATTTTATCGGCTGATGACGCTGAGCTGGTCGGAGGCGATTCAGTGGGCTTCGGCATATCGCTTGACCCAAAACTCGTTCAGCCACTGTTGCAGAGTCAGGGCTAGGGGCAATGCTAAGAGTAACCCTAAAAAGCCAAAGAAGAGCGAGAAAACGACTTGGGCAAGGAGCGTGATGGCCGGCAGCAGATCTACCTGCTGCTTCATGACGAAAGGAGTGAGGAGATTGCTTTCGATCTGCTGAATCAAAATATAAAGGCCGATCACTGCGATCTCTTTCCAAGGGGCTTCGAGCAGGGCGATCGCCACGGGGGGAATCACACTCACCACCGGGCCAATATTGGGGATAAACGCTAAAAGCCCTGCCAGCAGACCGTTCGCTAACACTAAGGGCACTCCCAAAAGCCATAGCCCGATCATGCTCATGACTGCAATGACCACCATATTGAAGGTAATGCCGATAAACCAGCCGGCGATCGCGTCTTCACAGTGATCCAAAACCTGATCCACCGTGCGACGCATCGAAGACGGAAAGATAACCTTAAAGAGTCGCCGATAGGGCTGTGGGTTTAGCAGCATCATGAGCATCACCACCAGCACCAACAAGACATTGACCGTAAGGGAAAGGGTATTCGAAAAAACTAAAAAGAAACGATTTACAAGCAGCCTTAGATCAAAGTTATTCAACTGGTTGTACAGTGATTCAACTAGTTGAAAATCGTCTGGTAAGTCAGAATTTTCAATGATGCGGTTTTGCAGCCATATTTGCAGGCGATAAACTATCTGTGGTGAGAGTTCGATCAGTTCTTTCAGCTGTCGGCCAAAGGGGGGCACAATGAGCATGCCAAATGTCCCAAAGACAATTAATCCACCTAGGAGAACGAGCAGCACAGCAACCTTGCGAGCCGACACCCAACGTTGCACAAAACTGACCGCCCGGTTTAAAACCACGGCAAATACGACTGCCGCAAACGCGAGTAGCAAAATGGTGCGAATTTGCCAGGATACATACAGGCAAATCACTAAGATAATGAGGGTCAGCCACTGACTGTATTTCACGCGTCTTCTTTTACCTCAGTTTCTTGGGGGCTGACTCTCCCAAAGGCTTCTAACCCCCAGCTCAGACTAACGGCTGGTTCGCTAGGCTGAAGGGGGACGCCGCCGCCAGCGATAAACCACCCAACCCACAGCAGCGCATCCTAAAGCCAGCAAAACCCCTTTGCTGATGGGAGCGATAAATGCACTCACTGCTTCAAATCGATTGCCTAAGACGTAGCCCGCGATCGCTAATGATGCGGTCCAAATCACGGTGCCGATCGCTGAATAAATCAGGTAAGGTATTAGGTGCATTTTGGCCAAACCTGCGGGCACCGCAACATAGGTACGAACCCCAGGCACAACCTGCCCTAAGCCAACTACCCAGTTGCCTCCTTTGCGCTGAAAAAAGTCAATCGCTTTCTCGATATCTTGCGGTTTCAACATTAGCCACTTGCCATATTTAGCGGCCAGCTGCAGCAATTGCTCGCGACTAATCCGTCGCCCCAGGTAATACCAAAACAGGGTGCCGACGAGCGAGCCTAGTGAGCCAGCAACAACAACCCAAGCAATTGACATTTCAGAACTGCGGCTGCTGATGAACCCAGACATTGGCATTACCAGCGCTGAAGGAACAGGCGGAAAAACATGCTCCAACACCATGAACGCAAATACACCCAAATAGCCCAGAGACTCGAGCCAGTTAGTAATCCAAGACACCATAGCAATCGGAAGATAGCAATTAACAAGCGCTGCCCATACGAATGATTAAATTGAATAGAACCCTAATCTCACGCTGAAGTCATCAGCGCCCAGTCCTACCCTCAAACAGTCATCCCGACAAACAATGCCTCCCCAGACTATGCTTTCACAAACTTAGAGTCCTCTATCTGGGTGAGGAGTTTTATGTTTTGCCTGCAGGAGGTGAAACTGCTGGATCAAGTCTGATTAAGCTGACAGCGCTGTACTGCTACCCAAATGAAAACACGGCCTCAGCACCATCGGTTGAAGGGCACATATTTATGCCATTTGCGGGATGAATTGATCAGACAAACGGCATAAAGTCATTGTTAATGCAGTGCAAGTTTTAGTTAGGATGCAAAGGATGACTCACGGTAAAAATTCTGCTTACGACGGCAAGGGTGCAGTTGCTGGCAATGCCAACCCCTTACCAGAAAGAGACAATGCGGATAGCTTAGGTCAGCAAGTAGGTGTTGAGCTGGCCGAGGCAGAAGCGATCGCCACCAAAGAAAAGCTAGATCAGCGGGATGAACAGCGCTGGGAACTGAATGCCGACTCGGCTCAGTCTGAATTGTAGAGCGGTCGTCCCCAAAGAGCCCTTACTCTGGCAGCAGCAGCTTTTAACTAAAGCTAGTTTAAAGAGATTGAGTTACCAAAGAGCCGATTACTTTGACAAGTAGTCGGCTCTTGGCGCTGTGGGCGAAAAAATCAAAAGTAACCGATAGCGGCGTTTTATTCAGCCTAGAAAGTTGAGATGAGGCACTCTGAGCTAGTTATGCAGACATCACTTTCTTAGTTGTGTACATTAGTTTACGCTTAGGCTAATCGACCGACTTGTTCGCACAGATCGAGTCACCGTCGCTATCCCCTCACTTTCATCACCGGCGGGTAAATGTTGACAGTGATACCCCGTAAGATAGATGCGGCTGGCAAACATTTGTCCTAGGGTAGGACATCGCTTTCCGGTGGTTTTCACCATCTGACCTGGTTCGAACGCATTATGGCAGTTTTCGCCGTGATCGGCTGAGCCCCTAAATTTACTGACAAAATGCTTAAAGTCCTCATTCTGCCCTACAGTGAGCAAAGCCTCTAACCATTGCCCAGGCGCGATCGCCTGAGGGCCGGGCTACGCTTATGGCGTTAGCATCGCCCATCGAAAGTATCATTGCTCGGCCTTCATCTCCATTAGGATTTTGGCCTGTTAATTAAGCGGCAATATTCCTCGCTCAAAGTGGCACAGCAATATGAACGACCTCGGTCGAGCTTTAGAAGATAACGTCGAAATTATCACTCGAAGATGGATCGAAGCGGTCTATCAAGACTCAGAAATTGAAAGTGCTAAAAAGCTGGCTTATGAGTCCGTCAGAAATAGTCTACCGAAGGTGCTTGAGGCGTTGGCGGGGCTCCTTTCACCTCGGTTGCCCAGTGATGAAGAAGAGTTAGAAAATAAAAGCCTACATCACGGCACTGTTCGAGCTGAGCAAGGCTACGACACGGCTGAGATCGTGAGGGAGTACCGTATCCTTCGCCAAGTCGTTTTACTCGTCCTTGAACCTGACTTACTGTCGGGCTCTGCCAAAGAAGTCTTAGAATCTGTCCGGCTAATTGATCAGGTTTTCGATGAAGTGATTACCGCCAGTATGGAGAGCTATATCGAATCTCGTTTGATTGAGTTAAGGCAGATGCAGGGGCAGCTGACTTTGACCAACCAAGAGCTGACTCGCCTCATTCAAGTTCATAAAGACAATTTATCCTACATGGCCCATGAACTTAAAACACCACTCAACTCGATCATTGGCCACTCCAGTGTATTGCTTCAAAAACAGCGCAAAAAGCTTAATGAAAGAGATACAACGACAAATCTCGATCAGATTGAGCGAGTCTTGAGAAATGGGCGCAAGCTCTTGCAAATTATTAACGACACGCTGGAAATATCCCGCTATAACCAAGGCCAAATCACGCTTAATCCTACCCCAACGTTAGTCGGGAGCTTAATTCAGGAAATTATTGAAGATGGTTTAGACCCCTTGGCGACTGAAAAAAACCTGGAACTATCGATCGATGTTGCCCAGGCGCCGCCTTTGGCGATGACCGATCGCCTGCGAGTGCAGCAGTTGGTCACTAACTTAGTGGGTAATGCGATTCGTTATACCGAAGAGGGGAGTATCCGAGTCGTTTGTCGCCAGAGGGATGCCGCATTTTGGGAAATCGAGGTGACGGATACTGGGATTGGCATTGAAGAAGACGCCCGATCGCAGATTTTTGATCCATACGCTCGCTCTAGTTCGCAAACCCGAGCGATCGCGGGCACTGGATTAGGCTTAGCCATTGTTCGCAGTATTGTCAATCTGATGGCAGGGCAAATCGAACTAGTTTCTGAAGTCGATCAAGGGTCTACCTTTACGGTGATTTTGCCGCTAATTTTGCCAGAATCTTAAACAGGAGGAGTTGCGAATAGGCCTTTCCTTTCTGAGTTCTGATAATCAGAAAACTACTGATGTTTGGAGGCCGACAAAAAAGCATGAAGCACAGATTAGTGGTTCATGCTCTTCTTGGTTCGGGGAGACTATTTGTGATCAAAGCTCACTGGCTAATGATCACTGCTCACAGAGTTCTGGGACTTTCTAAATAATACCGACGCCTTTGCCGCGCTGATCAGATTCCATCGTCAGGTTGCCATCTTCGTCAGTCTGGTTGACTGCTTCGCGTTCGGCTATCCGGCGCTCGACATTGGCCGCTTGCTCATATCTCAGATCACCGGGCTCATTCACGTACATTTCAGGCTCGATCGCGTAGTTATTGGCGAGCCCTTCTTGATCAACTGTGAACCCACCGGTCGTGTTGATGTCACCTTGGGGCTCTTCTTTGACCTGCTTGTAACTCTCTTGCTCACGCTCGATGCGAGCTGCCGTTTCAGCTGGAATTAAATTAGGATCAAAGCTATCTTTTTTAATCTTGGAATTACTCATGAAAGAGTTCCTCTATTCGCAAATTGAAATAATATTGCCAGGATGTGCAGGGTACTGACATCGTCCTGAAGTAATAAGTGTAATTCTCAGTTGATCAGTCAACAGGAAGATTCTACTGCGAGCTAGTTGATGATACTAAGGCCAAACTTTTTGATGGACTTTTTGAGAGGCCAGGGGGGCTTATATGATCAGTAACTATCCTGAATCTTCATCGATATAAGAGGCCAGCTCCTTTAAGCGACTGCGTGATTTTGAGCGTATAAAATGATTGTCTGATTCGAACTGTGGCCTGATTTCAATCGCTCTTCTCGCCCCGAAATGCAGTTTCCGATATTGACTTAAAGCCTTATAGAGTTGTGCGTTACGGCTGCGTCTGACAGCACCCTACAGCATTATTTATTTGTGTATCCCTACTTGAAACGGGCTCTCGTTGACTATATCTAGAGATATCAACCCTAAGCTAGGTGCCGCTGTAAGTCAGAAAAGTTACGCTTTCATCACTGGTTAAAAATGACCTTTGAGTTTGACGAACGCCTTTAGGAGGGATCTTATGACTAAGAAGAATTCAGACAGCACATTTACCGGTGGTCAAGACACGCCCATCGACCCTGAACAGCGCCGTACCGGCACTGATGCTCGAACTAGCGATGTGAACGATGGCGCTGCACCCGAAGCCCCTGGCAACAAGAATACTGACGTTGCTGGTGACCCCAATCAGGGAACAGAAGCTCGCTAAATCTTGCCACAATTCTAAAGCCTAATTTTGAACGGTTGGCCTGGCGACACTTCGGTGTCGCCTTTTTTATGCTGATCCAAACCATAAAATCTCAAACACCTTCTGAGCTACTTTAAACACATCCGCTTCAGCTTATTGAACAGGGCTGCTCAGTGGCTTTTGGAGGCAATTCTTTGCGCTTAGACTGCATTCCAGAAGCAATAAATCGCACTTTATCAAAAGTCGTTCACTGTAGAAAAGGCATTACATTTGCTTTTACTTGACTAGAAGTGAGTTACTCATAGAACTGACGCATGTGCCCCTAGTCCCTTCCCCTGGCCGAGGTGCACTAACGTCAGTCTTTCCATACTGGAAACTAAAGGGGCAAAGCCAAATTCGACCGCGCAAGTCTCAGATCGTGGGCACTGTCTGGTTAAAGGGTGAGACATTCAAAGCCTCTAGATAAGAGTATTTCGGAGATCTGCAACGGCCTCTGAATGAATCCCATCGCCATAGATGGCGTTGTCCGCCGACCTAAACTCCAATGAGGCCGCACCCAGTTGTGGATTAGCCGCTGGACATTTCAGGCCCGCTGCAGTGCTTTGGCATGCTTAGCATAGTGGTTCTGACGCCTTCGATCAGCCGTTGCCCGACGTCTCAAGGCGCTGTTGAATGCCTCAACATGATGGGCATGGACTTCTGCCTGAGGGCTAATCGCTGTCAAGGGATGCTCTTGCTGAAGCCACTCAACTCGTCGAGTTCCCTGAGAACCCTTGATTTTGATGGCGATTTCCAATCCCTCGCGCCATCCCTTGCGGTAAGGATAGGCCTCTGAGGTAGTGCGGTTGGGCAGATCGACACTGCCCAGTTGCCACAATTCCTTGCCATAGCGCCGCTCACCATCCGTAAACCACCGTATCCCGTCACTGGGCTCTGCCCACTGCCCAGCTAAACAACTGAGCACCCTTGCGTCCAGCACTGGCTGCTATCCAGTCACGACTTTGCCGTTCAATGCAACTGATTGTCCATCCTTCCGACGCTTCGGGGGGGAAGGTTCTCACCGACTCGGGTGTCGAGTTCATCCCCCTCTATCGTTACGTCCCCTCCTTCAGGATTTGACCCACCCCTTTAGCCCCTCCCCAGAGGAGAAAGAAACAGGGTTTGGCTTAACCCGCACTGGTGTTAGGTCGGGCTGCTGACAGTTTAGGGATGCAGTTCACAATCGGGGAACCGGCCCAGACTATTCGCCTCAACGATCGCGTTGCGACAGTTGAGCGGCGATTTGCCCGTCGCCCGCGACAGCTGTCTGAGACTAATGGCTGGCGCGTTGGTGCGCGGCGCTGTCAGATAAATCGAGTAGGCGGCCTCTAAAACCTTTTCGTCGAGCAGCAGCGGCTTAACTGTGGACTTGAGAACTTCTAGCATGGTTCATAGTGATAGCTATCCGTAGAATCGCTGAAGCCCAGCTTTTATGTCCTCTACCTTGAGGATGTTTTTTTCGCCTTTTTTCTTGACTAGACTGGCATCGTAGAAAATACACATATTCTTATGGTTAAGGCGACTCATCCTACAGCAGAAAAAATTGCCGTCGCGTTTGATTTTGATGACACGTTAGTGCCGAGCACCTACGATGGGTTCATCAAATATCTGGGTATGGATGCGGCCGAGTTTCGTCAGCAGGTCTACGATCCGCTGAAAGCTGACGGTTGGGACCCGATTTCCGCCCGATTCTACAGTTTTATCAACTATTCAAAAAGCCGTTCAAACCCGAGTGAGAAGATCACCCGAGAGACCATCCGTGAGTTTGGGCAGTCACTGCAGCCCTTTGCTGGGGTGACTGACATGTTCCATCGTCTGCAAGCAGCGGCAACGGCGATCGCCCCCCAAGTTGAGGTGGAATTTTATCTCATCACAAGTGGATTTGTTGAAATGGCCCGCAGCAGCCCAATTGCTGACTGCTTCAAAGCTATGTGGGGGCCAGAGTTTCACTATTCGGAGTCGGGGGAAATCGAGTTCTTGAAGCGATCACTTGACCATCCAGCTAAACCTCGCTACCTCTACTACATTGCCAAAGGGGTGCGCGACGATGAAAGCCGAGACGACATTCTCTTTGTCTACGAAGATGTGCCCCCGGCAGAGCTAGCGATTCCGTTGCCCCAAGTGATCTACGTCGGGGATGGCAACTCCGATATTCCCTGTTTTGCCATGCTGAACCGCGAAGGCGGCACCGCGATCGGCGTCTATACCGAAGGCTCAGCGCAACAATGGGCTGACCACTATCAGCCCAGTCAAGGAGAGCGGGTCAGCAACTTAGCCTCTGCCGACTACCGTGCCGGGTCAGAACTGATGAAGTCGCTGACGCTAGCGGTGGAAGGCATTTGTAAAAAAATCCAGCTTCGGCAATTGAGCATCGCTGAGTAGGGATGTTGGCTCAAGAAACGCCACAGGTAACATGACCAAGCACCCTGGTTGACTGACAAAAGTTAGTCAACCAGGATTGCAGCTCTGGTGGGCGTCGCCCCGTTCAACCGCGATAGTGGCCATTATTCGGGCAAGCGACGCATCTGGGGCGGACGCGCGGAGATTCGCCGCTTACTTTAGGTCGCGATTCGATACAACCCGCCCTTGCGGGCTTACTATCAGCACCTGCGAGACAAAGGGAAGTTAAAGAAAGTGGCGATCGTCGCCTGTATGCGAAAGCTACTGACTTGCCTCCATGCCATGATGCGAGATAACACTCCTTGGCACGATGACAGAGTCAGTGCGTTTTTTCAGACGGCTGATGCTTGACTTTTAAGATAATCGCTTCTGCTATACCATCTAGCAATCATCAAGAAGTGGCACCAGATTTAAGCCTCAAAGCTGCCAATAAAAGAAATTTCCGGCTTTGCCCAGAGCCTGTTCTTTGAGCGATCGCTGCTGCCACTCTGGCAATTGAACTAGCTGACTTTGGGCAAAGCCGGCTTTAAAGAAAGCTTCAATCCCGCTTAGCAAGTCGGCTGCATTGGTGCAGATATTGAGTTCATCATTATGAAAAAAGCTGCGAGGATCTAAATTAGCGCTTCCCAAACTGACCCAGAGGTCGTCAATCAGCACCACTTTGCCATGCATCATACTGGGCTGATATTCGTGGATTTTGATGCCCGCTTTTAACAGAGCCGGATATCGCTCGCGGGAGACGCAATATACATAAAATTTGTCAGCTTTTGGCCCCATCGTCAGAATGCGCACATCAACGCCACCCTGCTTAAGGGCGATGAGCTTTTGGCAAGTGGCATCGTCGGGCAAAAGGTAGGGGCTGGCAATCCACAGGCGGGTCGTAGCCGCCGTGATGCAGAGCTGAAACAGGCTCCGAATGGGCGAGTCACCCATCGAGGGATCATCGCCCGGAGTAATAATGATGGGAATCGGCTCAGTAGCAGCAGAGCGCGGCAGCTGATAGCGTGCCAGATCGACTTGACCACCGGCATCAAGCCAATGTTGCCAAAAGAATCCGGTGAGTAACCCGACCACCTCACCTCGCCATGCCACCTCAAAGTCACACCAGGGCACGCCAGTGTGACTAGAATCCTTGCCATCCCAGCGATCGGCAATGCCAGCGCCGCCGATCATCGCCACGGCCTGATCAACAATTAAGAGCTTGCGATGATTGCGCCGCAAATAGTCCAGCGGGGCTCGGGCCGAAAAAGGGTTGAAGAACCGGACATCGACCCCTGCGTTGGTGAGCGATCGCCAATAGCTAGCCGGCAACTGTTGGGCTCCGTAGCTATCGGCCAACACCTCAATGACAACCCCTTCTGAGGCTTTTTGCTGCAATACAGCGGCAAAGTCATTGGCCCGCCGCCCCGGCGTCATGGTAAAGGTCTCAAACTGAATGCTGTGCTGAGCGCTCGCCATCAGCGCTAACCGCGCGGCCTGAATTTCTTCAATATTTGACCAGAAATGAGTAGCAGTGCCCTGGGTCGCCAACGAATCAGAAAAGCTCGCGATCGTAGAGACAAAACGAGGCGAGTCTGACTTGAGTCCTACTACCCCATAATTCAGCTGCCGCCGAAAATGGCCGCTGAGGTATAGATACCCCCCAAGAGCAGACACTAACGTCAAACTGAGTAAGCCAATTGCAATCAGAATGGCGGTCATATATCAGGACATTGAAAGGGCTGCTTCCTTGAGTCGAGCTGAGAAATCAAAGGTCTGAACAGGTCTCAGGAGCGATGGACTTTCCCCCTTGCACCATGACTTGCTGCTGGGGCGTCACGAGATCAGCCAGGCTCTCAATATCGACAGCCATTTCTGCACAGGCTGACTTAAGGGCCGACTGAAAGGCCGCAACATCTTGGCCATAGCCACATCGTTCGGCGGCCATGCTCGCGCCGGCACCGGCGTTTGCTTTCGCGCAATCCACTAATTCTGGCCCCGTCAAGGGAAAAGAGCTACTCATTAAACTGGTAAATTTATCGGTTGACAATCGCCCTCATAATACGTTGAGCCTTGTTGCCAGACATCTGGCCGGAGGTGGATATCGGCTCAATCTCTTGCTTAAGCCTAGGTTGCCGCGACGACGAGTTATCTCACGGGGTAGATGAGGTCACGCTAATAAAACTTATATAACTAACCTTATTGACGTCCAAATCAAACAAAATTCAATGGCAATTAATATCGGTCTTTCTGACAAGCAACGCCAGGGTGTAGTTAACCTCCTCAATCAGGCATTGGCTGACGCTTATCTCCTGCTCATCAAGACTAAAAAGTACCACTGGGATGTCGTGGGGCCTCAGTTTAGAAGTCTGCATACCCTCTGGGAAGAGCACTACGAAGCCCTAACCATCAGCATTGACGAAATCGCTGAGCGGGCTCGGATGTTGGGGGGATATCCCCTCGGTACGGCTGAGGGATTTTTGAAGCATGCCACCATTCGTGAGCATGCTGGCGATCTACCCAGTGCTAACGAAATGGTCTCTCGTTTGGTCACTGACCATGAGCAAGTTATCCGCAACCTGCGGACAGCGATTGAGCAATCGGCAGAAGATTACAAAGACGAGGGTACCGCAGACTTTTTTACCGGGCTCATGCAGCAGCACGAAGACATGGCCTGGATGCTGCGTTCCTTTGTTGAAGGTGAAGCGCTGCAGTCCAGTGGCGATCGCGACAACACCCTTAAGACTCCTGCCTAGGCGTCAAGTCTGGCCTCTTTTTCCTGAACTGTGAGTGATCTTGGTGGAGGTCGCGGAATCGGCCTCCACCCTTTCTATACTTTTCCGACTAAGATTCCAGCGGTAGAAAATATATCTAGTCTTTCTATCGCCAAGCGTTATCGGTTGGGACATTCCAGCTTACTGTAATCGCCATCTGGCAGACCCATCAGTTCTGCAAGGCAGCCACTTCCCGAAGGAATTGCTGACTGCTGCTGCTGCATTCTGACTCAAAATTTTTAGAAGCAAAAGCTGTACTGATATCGCAGCTCATATCGTCAATCTTGACCCATCAGCCTCAACAGGTTTGGCCAATCTGGGATTGTGATTGCCCTGATGTTTATGGGCCGCATTGGTGCCCTCGCGTTTGGCATTGCCCTGTTTTATCAGAAGCCCAAAGCGTTGGTTCAGGAATTCGTTGAGAATCTGGCAATTTAGCAACGGCCCATTTGAATATTTGATCAGAGGTAGAAATGGATACGCAAAAACGAGTCAGCAAGGCTGTAATTCAGCACGAAACCGCCGCCTGGATTGAGCGATTAGCGCGGTTTGGCTACGCCGCCAAAGGGGTGGTATATGCCCTAGTCGGAATCCTGGCCTTTCAAGCGGCCTTTAATTGGGGGGGTAAGGTCAGCGGCTCAAAGGGAGCCTTTCAAACGATCGCGAGTCAGCCCTTTGGCAAGGTGCTGCTGTTTTTAGTTGCGGTGGGCCTGCTGGGATATGTGATCTGGCGGTTTGTGCAAACGATCTACGACCCCGAGCATGACGAAGAGGGCCTGGGCGCGGCAGGGCGACGTCTCTCTTACGCTGTCAGCGGCGTGATTTACGGCACGTTGGCGTTGGCGGCTTTTCGCATTGTGTTCAGCAGCGGCGCGACTTCCAGCAGTGGTGGTGGGGGTAGCTCCAGCAGTGAGCAAACGGCGACCTTGCTCTCTCAGCCCTTTGGTCAATGGCTGGTTGGCCTGATCGGCGCAGCATCGGCGGGATACGGTTTGTACTGTATCTATCGCGGGATCAAAACTAAGTTTCGTCGCAAGCTGAAGACGCATGAGATGAGTTCGACGGAAGAAGCTTGGGCCGTGCGCATTGGTCGCTTCGGATTGATTGCGAAAGGAATTGTCACCACGATTGTGGGCTATTTCTTTGTGCAGGCGGCTCGAGCGTCTGACCCGAGCCAAGCGAAGACGACGGAGGGGGCCCTGCAGGCGATTCAGCAGCAACCGTTTGGCGCAGTCTTAATGGGCATCATCGCGTTAGGGTTGGTGGCTTACGGCATTCATCTCATGACCCAGGCTCGCTACCGGCGGATTTCTCCAGCTCAGTAAAGGGCGCACGACCATTCATCTAGGAACGAGATTCAGGGTGTCAGGTTCAGAGTGCAAGGTTCAGGGTTTGAAGTCGTTAGCAATCTAGGTATAGGGCGACTTCTGCCGGGACAGTACCCGAAACAATTGATGTGTGCTGATATTTCTGATGGCGAGCTGTTAACAGCCTGCCGTTTTTTGTCAGAGCTTCTAATTACCTCTGCAGCAGGAGTGTGTTCTAGAATGCTTTGCCTCTATTTATAGATGGAAAGCTCGCTGCATTTAAATATGCTGTTGATAACTT
>JBCBJQ010000108.1:0-19712 GCA_038523235.1 Cyanobacteria bacterium J06626_4 | reverse complement strand
CCCCCTTGCTCCTCTGCTCCCCCACTCCCTTGCTGTCCTGCTGCGTTCTTACCCTCCACCCCCTCTCACACCACTCTCCACCCTCCACCCCCCTAACCCCACAACCGCCGCCGCTCCGGCCCATTCAAGCGCTGATGCGCATCTCGCAGTAGCTGCGGAATCGCTAATTCACTCGGGCAGCGCGGCAGACAGTCACCACAATCAGTGCAGCGATCGCCCTTTCGTCCCGGAAACCAGTGCCCGGCATTTTCAAACATGCGGTAGCGATACTGGCCGTAGTCCGTCATGTCATAGGCGATCGCCAAATTACGCAGTCGCAGCACTTCGGGAATGTTGATGTCTTCTGGGCAGGGTAGACAGGCATAGCATTGATGGCACTGCTCCGTTCCCAGGGTGTCCTGTGCCGCCTCTGTTAATCGCTGCAACGCCGCCGTTTCCTCCGAGGTCAGCGGACCGGTGCGATCGCTCACCGCTAGCGGCAGCGCCAGTTCACCGGCATGAGCGGGGCCAACGCTCAACGTCGTGATCGCGGGCTGACTCAACAACCAGCGATAGGTCAGATGTAGCGGCTCCAAGGGTTCACAGAGCTGCCGCAGCCGCTCCGGTGGGGTGTAAAGCAGTCCCCCTTTGTCTGCCGGAGAAATGATAAAAATGCCCATTCCCTGCTCATGGGCCTGCTGCACCACAGCCTGATGATGGGGAAAAGACCAGTAGTAGTGCAAATTTACGAAAGCAAACTGCCTCGACGCGATCGCCGCTTCAATCACTGCCTGCGAGCCATGAGTCGAAAAGCCAATATGGCGTACCCGTCCTGCCGCTTGTGCCGCCTTGACTGCCGCCATGCCGCCATCGGGCGCTTGCACCCAGGCCAAATGCTCCGGCGTATTGATGCCGTGAATAGCCAAACAGTCGATCACCTCCACCTGCAGACGACTGAGCGATTCCTCTAGCTGAGCAGCCATCGTCGCAGCGTCGGGCGTCGGGGGAATTTTGGTCGTTATGGTGATCTGCGATCGCACCCTTGAACCTAAGGTCTGCAGCACTTGCCCCAACAGCACCTCACTCTGTCCATACCCCCGTGCCGTCTCAATGTGATTAATGCCCGCGTCTAGGGCCGCGATCACCGTCGCGTGAAAGGTGGCATAGTCCGCCAGCGATCGCATCGTCCCCAACGAAAACACCGATAGCGACAGGCCCGTTTTGCCAAATTGGCGATATTGCATGGGTCAACTTGCAAAGAGAGCGTGAGTCCAAGCTTTGAGAGAATGAAGCACCTCTTCTAGCCTCTTCTTCTCTTTGGCCAAGGCTTAGGGAAGTAACCAGGCACCTAGCATAAACCTCTCCTTGATAAGGAGAGGTGCCACAGGCAGTGAGGTTACATCCTGGCAAGGGCGCTCATTGAAATCGTTGTGAGGAGTAGCCTGGAGACAGAGCGCACAGAACAGTCTCTCGTCCCAATCATACTCATGAGCAGCCACGCCGAGCGATCGCTTATTGCTCAAACGTATCGTTGCTGATCTCACCTTGCTGCGTGAAATCGGAAGGGCTGAGGTTCGAGATAAATTCGCGAAAGGCCTGCTTTTCTGCCTCATCTGCCGCCTGATCAACCGGGATTGAGGCATCCGCAATCACTTCCTCCATCACCCAAATTGGTGCATCCATGCGTAGGGCGATCGCGATCGCGTCGCTGGGGCGAGCATCGAGTTCCTTTCGAGTTTCGCCCGCGCTGAGCGTCAATAATGCAAAAAACGTATTGTCCTTCAGTGCGTGAATGACGATCCGCTCTAACGTCATGTCCCAGTCGTCCATCAGATTGACAAACAGGTCATGGGTGAGGGGTCGCGGCGTCTGTTGATTTTCGAGGGCGCTAACAATTGACTTGGCTTGGTCTTGACCGATATAAATCGGCAGGGCGCGACGATCTTCAGTGTCTCGCAAGAGCACAACCGGATTGCGAGAAATCGCATCAAGCGCAATACCAGCGACTTTCATCTCAATCATGAGCTTGGCCTCTACATCTGACGGTACGGGTTAAGCAGTGGGGGAACTCCACGGTTTAGCTGTGATTTTAGGTGACGGCGACAACTGCAACTGTTCAATCTCTCGCTTTACTGATTTTTTTGCTCAACAATGTGACGGCAAAAGCTGATGGGAGCAGACAGCTTCTCTAGAAAATATGAGTGAATTTGCCGTTAAAAGGCCATCGAGCACTAAAGAAGATAAATGTTAGCAGAGAGAAAGTTCGGTATCGTCTTTAAGTATGCCCTCATCTCCCACCGGATGGGGGGCGATCGCGGGAATATTTTGGGTAAAAGATTGTGTTTACGGGCCTCATCCAATCCCTAGGAAGCCTGACGCGGCTGGATACTAACCACATCAAGATCGAATGTCCTACTGTCACGGGAGATCGCCTGTTGCACGATATGGCTGTGGGTGACAGCATCGCGGTCGATGGCGTCTGCCTCACAGTTGAAACCGCGCTAAGCAATGGCTTCATCGCCACCGCCTCACCGGAAACATTAATGCGATCGACCCTGGGCGAGCAGCCCGATGGGGCCATCGTCAATTTAGAAAGCTCGCTGCGGGTGGGCAGCAAAATTGGCGGACACTTCGTCACCGGTCACGTGGATGGATTTGGTAGTTTGACCAGCGCGATCGCCACCGCCACCTCATGGGAGCTACGGTTTGCCGTCGCGGCCCCCGCAGTAGCCCGCTACATCGTGTCGAAAGGCAGCATTGCCGTTAACGGCATTAGTCTCACCGTGGCAGACTGTAGCGCCAGTGGCGACTGGTTTACGGTGGCCGTCATCCCCGTTACCTACAGCGAAACGAATCTGCAACATCTGCAGCCGCAGCAGGCTGTCAATTTGGAAGGTGATGTGCTGGGCAAATATGCCGAAAAGTTTCTCAATCTGGCCCCCCACTCTGCGAATCCCGCCGCTGACGTTTCCTTAGACTTCTTAGCCCAGCACGGCTATCAGTAAGAGGCTGCCAAGAAATAACCTGCCCCAGCACCCGGTTGCTATGCAAAACTTGCTGAAGACGATTGACCTGTTCCCAGAAACCGGGTGCTTCAGGCTGGGTCGGCCTAGCGGTTTGAGTGGAAACAGGCGCAGTTAGGCCGCTCCTCAGAGTTTTAAGCGTCCATATTATAATGACGTGCCCTAGTGCCTACCTGATCTCACCTCGGCACAGTCATTGAGCCGGTTCCTGAGACGCTCTACAGTTGTGGAATAGTGATGTAGACAGCTGGCCCGCTAACGTCAGTCAGCTCTACGCCCCGCGATCTACACAGGACTCAGCGAGATGCTCAAATTTGGTCATACTCTCCCCGCACTTGGGCTATTGCTCGGCACCGCGATCGCCCTCACGCCCCGCGCCGCGATCGCCCGTACCTGCCAGGCCGCTCGCCCTACCCCAGCCAGCCCCGAACTCAAAGCCTTTGACATTAACGAGTTTGACCTCACCCTCACCATCCCCAGCAACTATCGCTCCATGCTGCGCAGTAGCGGCCACATCACCTTTCATGACCCCAATAGCTTTGCCTTTATCCAGTGCCTCGTGCGCGCTGGCGAATATGGCGCAGTGCCGCCCTATGTGGCGCTAGAGATTCATCCTGGTGCGACCCTTCAAACCGACCTCATTGAGCTTGTGCGCACCAAACGCCCCTGGCTTGATTATTACAGCCCCGACTATGAACCGATCGAATTCGCCGGTCATACTGCCCTGCTATACACCTACGCCAATCCGGTCTATCAGCTGGCGATCGCCAACATTTCCTTTCTCTCAGCCGATGGGCAAACCTTGCTGACGTTGACCGGCCCCAACGACCACCCAATTCTGACCGACAGTCTGCTGACCCTCTCCGCCCCATCCCCGCTTTCAACCTCGTCCCCCTAAAACCGGGAGCCGATTCTTCAGTCACGCTTTTAGCCTTCAAAGGGTTCAAAGAAGGGGGTGTAAACCACATTAAAAGTGCGATCGAGCGAGTAGCCTAAAGTTCTCGCCTGCTGCGTCATTTCATCAGGGGAAAGCGCATCGGCTTGAGTGTCGTGACAAACACTCCAATAAAGTGAGGTAACGTTCATATCTTCATCGGAGGTGATTTGGTGAGGAGCCATATGAAAAATCACGTATTCTGCATCGATTTCCTTGATCACCATGGGTCGCTCTGTAGAGCACATGACCTGCGTCGGCGCTGGCCCTGATAGCCGTTCTCCAGTACTCGATTCAGACACCAGGTCAACTGTGAACAACTGTTCAACGCCCGATTGACCCATTAGGGTCGGGGTCGTGTGGTAAAACTGACTGCACGGGCCTTCCTCACAGATGCTGGTGTAGCCGATCAGCGCTGAGGATGAGTCAGCGATTTCGACATCAGTTTCAGCCGCAGGTGCGTTGGGTTGGGCAACGGCTACTGGCTGGGTGGGGGATTGGCTCGCGCTAAGGTCAGCGGATTCAGGTTGAGCGGCTGCCGCTAGGCTCGGGGACTGAGTTTGTGCCACTGAGTCGGAGTCTGTGGCGATCGGCTCAGCCGCGGCAGCCGTACTGTCAGCCGCTGAGTCGGTAGGCGCATCGGCAGCCGCCGTCAGGGCGGAGGGAGCGGTATTGGCGGCATTACTACAGCCGATCAGCAGGGTGGCTAGCACGAGGGAACTGAATACATTAAGTGTCATGTTTGATACCTTTAGCGTTGGCAGGAGTGTCTGTGGCGATTGCTCCAGCGGGGTCATGGCCTAGAGTCGCGGTTTCCCAGCAGAGACAGAGGTGTCTCACTGGCACGAGATCGGCGTCAGCAATAATGACCCGGCAAAAAGCTCACGCTCAATCAATAAGTCGGTCCAATATTGGCGGCCCCAAAGACGGGATCTTCCTCAAAGAGGAAATCTGAATCGGCAAAAGATGTGATGACGATCAAGGCTTCGCTGTCAGCTAAAGCGCTGGAGTCGCTGGAGTTAAACTCAAAGCGGCATAGACCAGTACCTGAACACCCCCGAATTTCCGTATACCCTCGGTCGTACATGTCTTGCTCAAGGCCGGTGTAGTGATCCATGCGCGTGGTTTTGGCGACCCAGCCGGCATCGATTAAGCGCGATCGCACCTCTCCATAAGGCATGCCCTCTTCTAAACCCGCCGGCACCGTTGGGGCCACCGTTGCCGCTGTGCTGGCACCCGGCTCGCCCGGTCGATTTGCCTGACAGGCCGTATTGAGCAGGGCGGCCATCCCCGCATCTAGCGACGCCATCTCGTAAGCCACCAAGTCTCCGTCTAGCATGACTTCTGATAGCGTTTCGGTCGTACAATTGCCCACCGCTTGGCCATCCATTGTCTGGTCAGCATCAGCGGCATCTACCTGTAAGAAGCTGATGCTGACACACCCGGCGTCAGGACAATCAATCAGTTCGCTGGAAATGTAATAGATCGGCTCCCCGGCTGCCGTTTCCCCCATCAATGGGTAGCCGATATAACCCGGCTCGCCTTGCGGGGGGGCAGCCTGAGCGGGTGCGGCGGGCGGATTACTAGAGGCCGCTGCCGGCTCAGTGGCGGTAGCATCGCTCGCGTCGTTTGCGGTCTCAGTTGTTGCGGTCTCAGTCGTCGAGGCCGGAGCGACTGACACATCCGCTTCGGGTTCGCTTTGATTAGCACCACAGCCAACGGCCACCGCTAGCAATAGCCCGACAGTCGCAAATTTGGCGTAAGCGACAGCAAGATGGCGTAAAGGACGAGTATTCATGCGCTTGAGTCTATTCCTGTTCATCAGATTCCCCGCCTGTAGACTTCCCGTCTAGGTCTACAGGTCAACAGGATCTACAGATGCACAGTCGCCAGATCCCAACGCTTTATCCAAACAACATCAATGTATTCATCCTGATCGGCTGCCAGCAGATCTTTCTATCCTCTGACTGGTAATTTTTGCGCCTATCTCTATCTTGAAGGGCTGACGGCAGTTCCCCTTAGCCCGGTATAAAGAAAAGGCCGTCTCTTGAGGGCCACCCCTTGACAGTGAGCACGGCAGTTGCCTTCTGTATCGACAAAAACGCTTAAAATCGAGAAGTTTGGTAGGATTTAGCCAAGATTGCAGGTAAACCGGTTCCAGGCTGACGAATGATTAGCAGCTAATTAATCCGCTCCCCTATGTGACGATCTACCCCCGCCATTCCCATGCAGGACTCTCAACCTCGACGTCAGCTCGCCCTTAGCGAAGAAGACCAAGCGCAGTTTCAGCTGATGCAAGAAACTCACCTGCTGGTCAAAAATATGGCTGAGCGTGAGCAGGCGACTGTCAAAGCGATTCTCGACAGTCTGTATGAAGTTGGCTCGGTGCGGCTGATCAATCAAAAAGTAAGCACCAAAATTTTGCGCGGCCCGCTCAAGCGCATGGCCCATGTGAGCAAGCCCGTATTCCGTCTCTTTGCCTGGCGGTGGTTCAAACGGAACTGCCCGCAACTCGTCACTAACTGGCTATTTACCCAAGTCCAGTTTGGCGATCGCTCTCTGCTGATCGAGCAGGATGACTCCAAACTGATTGATGTCGCCCCAGTGCGCAAGACGCTACCGCCCATTGTGGAAAAGCAAGCGAAAGAAATCATGGCCCTGCGCGGTCGCATTGCACTGCTCACCGGCATCGTTGTTTGCCTGGCTTGCTTAGTCTGTTTCAATCTCCTGGCCTAGCTGCTGGCGATATGCCCCCTACGCATCTGACGGAAGTCAAAACCATTCTGTCAATTACGCCATTCGCCGAGCTGATTGTGCGTGCTCAGTGGCAATCAGCCCATAGCCGGTATTTCAAAACTGCCACAGCGTGAGACCAACCGTCTCACGCTCACCTACAGAGCCTTTGCAACAGCCCCAACGTTGCATATCTGGGGCTTGTTGCAACATTTTTGGGGGTGCTATCAATACAGTGTAATCACCCCAGCATCGGAGTTTGCCATGAAACCTGCTCCCTCTACTCTCGTCAATCAAGCCTTTCATCAACGCCGCCTTAGAGAAGTTGTCAAACGGTTAGTCATTGAACTTGGCTATCTCGAACACTGTTTAGACAAAGGCCTACAGGACGCTCACATTCAGACCGCTGCCACCGGTATTGATACGGCGATCGATTGCCTCAATCAACATATGGTGGATTAACAGTAATGGCCGTTCACCCAAGCCCGTGTAGTTGTTGATACTACCTAAAGCCACTAAGCATTCTTACCTCACTCCAGGCAACACCGCTGTTATTCAGGCTCTCCCGATCTATAGATGGAACATTTATTTCTCAGCAAACGTCTATAGCAGCGGTGCTTGCAAATTCTTACGATGTCATCTACCAAAATTATTGCAGTCGCGACTGCGCCTTTGGATATCAAGACTCAAGCATTAAAATCGAGCTGCTCCTTAAATTCCCAGGCAGAAAGTTGGGTATCTGCCCCATCGCTAGTTTTACTCCCCTCTAGTCGCTGAAAACAAATCCACCAGCTCCGTATATATACTGAGTTTCGCGAGTTTTCCGGATAAACACCTAACACTGGCGAATTGCTAAGTGTTTGGCGTCAGTAGCTATACGCAATCAGGAAGTCTTGATATGAATTTGAGTGTCGCCTGGAATCGCCTTTCAGCCCGTCTCAAAAGACGCGATCTGCACCATACGGTGGGTCGTTTTAATACGATCCGCAAAACCTACAGCTTTTTTCAAAAGAAGCGTCAGCAGACCAACGGCAGTCTTTATAGAACCCGCTTACAACCGCGAGAAAGTTCGGTTTTTCCCGACATTTCACCGACTGTTGCGGGCGATGCTCTGAGAGATAAGAGCGTGACGTTCGGGTTTGAACTGCCGGCCACGATGGTCCAGGAAATCCACGACTTTGCCTGTCAAAACTTGCTGTACGAGCCAGGCAGCGACGATGAGTTTTTTTTGCATGACGTCAAAAATGGTCAGTTGCCCACGGGGCGCTCGGTGCTGCGGGGGCTGGTCAAAAATCCGAGCAACTGTCCGGCCATCGAGCGCATTGCTCAAGACCCGGTTTTGTTGAGTATTGCCCATGACTATTTGCAGTATTGGCCCACCCAGGTGACTCGCCATCTCACCTGGACGTTTGTCTCAGACCTCAATGACCAAGAGCAAAAGAATCGATTTTTGCCCTTGAGCTATCACTACGATGTCGCTGGCTATAACTTTATGTCAGCTTATTTCTACATCACTGATATGGATGTGCAAACGGGTGCCCATGTCATGATCGCGCGATCGCACAACAAGAAGCCGTTGCATACGTTGTTTGCTCCTTGGTCAGGGCGCACCCCTGATCAGGTCTTGCTCGACTATTACGGCCCAGAGAACGAGATGCTCATTGAAGGCAAAGCTGGGTTTGGCTTCATGCAAGATCCGGCCTGCTTTCATAAGTTGCTACCACCTCGCCAACAGAACCGCCTGATTTTTCAAATCCGTTATGCCTAGATCGGCCGACAAGCTTCAGACCAATCGCTTGTCGGCCTGATCAGTTAACGTCAACTGGCCAAGGCTTGACGACAAAACTCTGCTTCTTGACTAGGGCGCGTCATCGATTAACAACCAAAGCCGTTGAGGCCAGGCCAACCCGCGCCTCACATCTCAACCAGCTAGAGCCTCTAGCCGAGGTTCAGCCAGTTATACCAACGATGACGACTTAATGATTTTGACGCAGCATTTGTCGCTCTGTTCCTTGGCATTGACACCAGACTTCAACCCGTTTTCCGTGAGTCGCAGCTGCCATGAATTTCCTATTTGATCGAACTATTAGACCAACTGGCCAACTATGCTTCAAAAATATAAACCGGCGATCGCGCATTACTTAAAGCACACCACTGCTGTCAATCAGGCAGATGGGGTGCTCTGCACGCCAATCGCCGCCCAAAATTTAACCCTTGCCCTTGGGGCCAATGCTGAATATTTTGGCCATGCCCAATGGGCCAATTCTTACTTAGAAGCCTGCCATCGCAACGATGCGTTTATTGAGCGCTGGCGGAGTGCCGTCGGCAATTGGGACGACAAGGTCGTGGTTGATATCGGCTGCGGGCCGGGTAACATCTTTGCCGCGATCGGGGGCAAGCCGGAGCTGTTGATTGGGGTCGATGTCAGTTTAGGGGGGTTGAAGATGGCTGAGCGCCTCGGATACCAGCCCCTCTTGGCGGACGCCCAAGATCTGCCCTTGCGTTCAGCAATTGCCGATGTCGTAGTGGTCAATGCGACGCTGCACCATTGCGATGACATGGTCGCCGCCCTGCAAGAAGCAGCCCGTCTGGTAAAACCAGGGGGCATTTTGGTGTGCGACCACGATTTACAGAAAACAGCATGGCACTTCACCGGCATCGCTCGAGCCCTGTGGGAACTGCGTTTGCCGATCTATCGACTGCTCAAGCGCGGGGGACACGCCTCAGCCGTAGAGCAGCAGTGTGCTTTGGCCACCGAAGCGCACCACCTCCCCGGCGATGGCCTCACCATTGAGTTTTATCACTCGATTTTAGAGCCGCTGGGATTTGTCACTCACGTCTACCCCCACAGCCATACCCTCGGGGCCGCTCTGTTTCAAGGTCACCGCGATCGCCCAGCGCTCAAATACCGCGTTGCTCAGCGGCTGTCTGGCATCAACCCCAACTCCCCCAAGGCAGCGCTGTCGCTCATGTGTGTGGCTCATAAACGTCACCACAGCTAGTGTCCAAGATATCCACGCGGGGGCGCTTTTAGAACACCTGGCGTTTATTTCGGGCAAATCGGCCTATAAAATACACTCAGTCATCCGTCAGTTGTGACACGGGTTGCATCCATGTCACAACTGACCTTGTATAAGTTGTTTGCAACAGCTTGGCTGAGTTTTTATGTCATTTGTTTTGGTGCGGTGGTTGGTGTTGCTAGGGCTGACCCTTTATCAAGCCATCGCTTGCTGGCAAGAAGATCGTCAGCCTATGCCCGGTCAAAAAGTAGATATCGGGGAATATTCTCTACACTATGTTGTAGCCGGCAGTGGCAGCCCCACCATTGTTTTAGATCATAGTCTGGGAGGAATTGAGGGCTATTTTCTAATTGAGCAGCTGGCAAAACTATCGCGAGTGTTCATTTACGGTCGCGCTGGCTATGGCTGGAGCGACCGTAAATGAACACTCGCGCACCAGTCAGCACATTGTCGATGAATTGGAGACTTTACTCGTCGCTGCCAAAATCGAGCCGCCCTATATTTTGCTAGGAGATTCTTTTGGGAGCTATAACACTCGTCTCTATGCCCATTGTTATCCCCACAAAGTTGTGGGCTTGATATTGGTGGATGGGCTACACGAAACAGGCATGCTAAAAATGCCCATTGTTCTACGCAGTCTGCAGCTCTTTTTTGCCTCAGGCTTTGTCATGTCTGTTTTAGGAGCGCTATTAGGCATCATCCGCTTGCTGCAAAAGATCGGGATGTTCGAAGTATTAAAACCAGGGTTGCGCCAGTTTTCTTGCAGGACTCGTAGAGCCGTCAAGCGATCTTGTAGCCGTCCTAAACACTGGATAACGATGGCTCAAGAAATCTCAGGTCTAGATAAAAGCGGACGACAAATGCGGCAGGCTGACAACCTGGGAGATCTGCCCATAATAACGGTCAAGGCAAAGTCATTTTTTCTGCCCTCATTTTTTACGTTGTTGATGCCATTGAAAGCGGCTAATCGACTGAGAGATCGCATGCATGATGAACTTGCTAAATTATCTACCCACCATACTCAGATCAAAGCCGATCAGAGCGGACATTTTGTTTGGATCGATCAACCTGAAATGATTGTTAGAGCTGTCCAAGAATTACTGCCAAGGGAGCACGATTCTTAAACCCATCAAGGCGATCGCTAGCACACTGTACCGTTAGGCTCGCCAACCGCGTTCACCTGAAGGGGCTCACGACGATTATGGCCTTTTATCGTGTTTCAAGACTCTTCCAGAAACCGCTTCAGTCGGAATAAATTGAGGCTCTGGGCCAAATTAACCGGCAGGAGTGAAATACCCTCAATCCGCGACTGTACCCATTCATCGCCCCAACGCCATTCGTGGAAGCCATCGATCCCCTCCCACAGCAGCAAACAAACGTGCTGAGCGGATAGATCAGCGACGCGGTGTTGCACTTTGATTGGCCCCACATAACCAGTAAAAGTCGTCTCTTTTTCTAACACGTCAGGCAGCCCTGCTGAAAACGTTTGAGGCCAAAGCCACTGCTTAAACTGACGGGGCTGTAGCAAGCTGTCGCGGATGGCCTCAACCGGTGCGTTGACTTCAATCCGAAGCGTCGTTTGCTGAAATGTGCCAAACATGAGACTCCACTATTTGAGATGGCTTTATTTTCACTAAAAGTAGCCGTCTTTGCCAGCCGTTAAGGCTCTGCTCAGGCCAGCTCTAGCAGCCCGACAGAAGGGCTCAATCAGAGGTTCAACCGGCATCTACGCCCGGAATATCGACTATCTCTGGCGAGAAGGCTTGCTTCGACTGCACTCAGCCTGCGTTTCGGCCAGGGAGTCCGACGCGAGCCCCATTTCGAAGTTGCCAGGGGGTCTGAACTTTGGTCCCGACCAGTGACGGCCAAACGCTAGCCCAGCAGCCTGGAGCGCGATCGCACCCCAGCGTTGCCAAACCTACTCTCTGTTTCCGGTCGCATCTGGATGACTTTAACCACGGACTGACGCCAGGCGCGATCACGGACACAGCCGCAGAATTTGGTCAGCCATCGCCAGACTCTCTTGATAGAGAATGTCTTCCCCCCAACGCTGCAGCTGTTGGCCCAAAATCAGGTCAGCTCGCTGATCCGAAATGGCCGTCACTTCTTCGACGCGGCAGGCCTGAGCGCCGCCGCCCGCTTCCATGCGCATGCAGCCGGTGGTTTCGGAGCAGAGAATCGTGCAGCAGTCAGCAGTTTGATTGTCGGAGGTGAGGCGAATGCCGACAAGATCACCAATCACCTCGCCCACATCGGCCACCGGAATCGACGCCAGCTCCGCCTCAATTTCTCGGCTGCCATAGCTGCTTTGAAAGTACACCTTACGAATCGCATAGTCGCCGCCCTCTTCGACGTAGCGCATCGGCGTCCAATCCAGCCGACTGGCCAGCCAGCCTAAAAACATCAGGGCCTGAGCCGAATTCCCCGGTTCATGGTCGATGCTGACATGATCTACCTCGGTCAGCGAATCTCGCCGTTCGGGCGGGTCAAAGGCCTCCGCCGTCAGCTCTTGCCAGGGAAACAGCCGGTGCCAATTGAGGTCAGCAATGTACTTGCCTGATTCGGTAATTTCTTGAATTTTGTTCAGCTCTGATTCCACCTCACTGAAGTAGCTGGAATCGACAATCAAGCAGTTACTGGTTTCTGACAGTTGGTTAAACAAGGCCTGCTCGGGATTGGGGGTGGCCTTCCACCAGACAAACTTCGGCAAGTCGCCAATCAGCAAAGAAGAAACAATCCCCGACACGCGCTCCAGAGCTGCCTTTGTGCCGCGCAGGGTAATGTATTCGCAGCAAATCAGGTTGGTGGCGTTACGCTTTTGCACGGGGCAATAGGCCGAAACCTGTGCCGTCACGCCGGTGTCGTCGCCCAAAGTAGGGCAGAGGGTGATTACCCGACAGGGATTTTGGGCCGTGATCGCCTCACTCAGGTTAAAGCCGCGCAAATCGGGATTCGAAAAGGCTTTTTGGGCCGGCGAGAGGGCATCATACTCGGCTCGCAAACGCGTCAACGTGGGCTCATCGACTCGTCCCGTCACCCGCAAATCGTAGGCCATCTGCGCCTGACGAATAGCGTCCCGAGTTTTGGAACCATGCTGACCGTCGATGTCGCCTTTGTAGAAGGCGAGTGCCGCCAAGAGTTGTTGAAACTCCTCTGGTTCATACACCACAATGCTAAACGTGCTAGCTCGGGTCGCTACCGGAGCCGTCGTGCCAGAGTCTTGACTCCGCCAGATATTCCGCAGCTCGGCATCAATTTCCTCAATGGAAATATCCTTCGGTTTTTGTAGCGCAACAACGGGAGTTGTGATCATAGTAGCTCTCGGAATTTAAGGGCAGAATCCAACAACAGTTCGGGCATCGTGTCTATGCTATCGAACTTCACTAAAATCCACGGGAACTTAAGGATGATGCTAGGGTCTGGCCTGATCTAGACAGGATTCAGTCGATATCATCGGGTTTCTATCCCTAGTTCCTACAGTGGCGGCGCATCCGGTTGTGTCCAAACAGACAGAATTGAGCCAGTTCCCAGCTGGGAATTTTGAATGGAGTCGTCCATTTTAATCTGGGAGCTTAATTCCTCCGCTAACCGCAAGACGTAGGACAAGGCATCCTAGAGTCGTCGCCAGCGCCGGTGATCACAGTTCAGCAGCAGTTCTGCCTCCACGGGCCCCCACGTGCCGGCCTCATAAAGCGGAATCACCTGCGGGTCTGCTGGAGCATCCCATACTTCCAGCAGGGGCGTCAGCATCCGCCAAGAGGCTTCCACTTCATCACCTCGGGTGAACAAGGTCTGATCGCCCAACATGCAGTCCACCAGCAGGCGGCCATAGGCTTCGGTGCTGGGTTTACCAAACGCCGCATCGTAGCGAAAATCCATCGCCACCGATCGCGTCCGCAGGGAGTTGCCCGGTGTTTTCACCTCAAAGCGCATCGAGATGCCCTCATTAGGCTGAATGCGCAGCGCCAGCACGTTGTGGTTCAACTGCTTTGCCGCCGATTGAAACATCATGAATGGCACCTCTTTAAAGTGAATCGAGATTTCCGACACTTTTTTCGGCATGCGCTTGCCTGTCCGCATGTAGAACGGCACGCCCTTCCAGCGCCAGTTATCAATCATCAGCTTCAGTGCTGCGTAGGTCGGCGTGGTCGACTCTTCGCTAGCGCCATCTTCCGAGCGATAGCTGGGCACCTGTTCGTTGTTCATCCAGCCGGGGGCGTACTGGCCCCGTACCGCACATTTCGACAAATCTTCCAAGTCTGCCAGGTGGGTCGCCTGCAGCACCTTGACCTTTTCACTGCGAATGCTGTCGGCATCCAGTGAGTTGGGGGCTTCCATTGCCGTCAGGCAAAATAGCTGCATCAGGTGGTTTTGCACCATGTCTCGCAGCGCTCCGGCGGTTTCGTAGTAGCCCGCCCGACCTTCTAGGCCCACTGTTTCGGCCACGGTGATCTGCACATGATCAACGAACTGCCGGTTCCACAAGGGCTCAAAAATGGCGTTAGCAAAGCGGAACACCATCAAGTTCTGCACCGTTTCTTTACCGAGGTAATGATCGATGCGATAAACCTGCTCTTCTTTGCAGACGTCCTGCACGACGCGGTTCAGCACCCGCGCTGAGCCAATATCTTTACCAAAGGGCTTTTCAATCACCAAGCGCTGCTTGTCCGGCTCAGCAAGCATATCTGCAGCCCCTAACTGCCGCGCCGCTTCCCCAAAAAAGCGCGGGGCCACCGAGAGGTAAAAAACACGATTACCCCGAGTTCCTCGACTTTCGTCTAGTTCAGCCAAAAACGCCTTGAGTCGTTGATAGTCCTCAGGCTTGTCGATATTGGCCGGACAGTAATACAGGCCATCGGCAAAGTTGTTCCAGACGGCTTCATTCCCCAAGCCGCCGCCAAACTGCTCGACTCCTTCGCGCATGTGCTCACGAAAGAAATCGTGGCTCCACTCGCGTCGTGCCACGCCGACAATCGTTAGTTCGGGCGGCAAGCGGCGATCGAGCTTCATCTGATACAGAGCGGGCACCAGCTTGCGCTGGGTCAAATCACCCGAAGCGCCAAAAATCACCAAAATTTGGGGATCGGGGATGCGATCCTGTTGCAGGCCAACGCGTAGCGGATTTTCTAGCAGACTAACCATAGGGCTTTGCGAGTGGGGTAAATGGACTCAAGGCTAATCGAAAGAGTGGTGTAGCAGCAGTCGGAAAGCGAACTTAGAGGCTGGTTAAATCGCCCCTTCAGCGATCGGGAGTCTTTGACCTACCGGCGGTTTACGGTGCCAGAGCATCGGTGAGCGCTCAGTCGCGATCGCTTGGGGATCACCGGGCCAGCCTCCTCAAGACTGAACCTTCAATCGCCCTCACCATCACGAAGGGGCCGCGATCGCTTCCTGTTCTCGCAGGCGTTCTTGAATAAACGATTCCACCAGAGCCACATCATCAGCGCTGCCGATCACCACCGGCGTCCGCTGATGCAGTTCTGTCGGTACCACATCCAATAGTCTTTGGGTGCCCGTGCTTGCTCGCCCGCCCGCCTGCTCTGCCAAAAAGGCTAGCGGGGCCGTCTCATACAGCAGCCGCAGCTTACCGTGGGGATTTTTCACTGTGCCAGGATACAGAAACACGCCCCCCTGCAACAAAATCCGATGAAAATCGCCTACCAGCGCTCCGCTGTAGCGGGAGGAATAGCCCTCATGGCGATGGACGTAGCGCGTAAAGTCGCGAATCGACTCTTCCCATTGCCAAAAGTTGCCCTCGTTCACGCTGTAGTTAGACCCATGCGCGGGCAGTTGAATGTTTTCAGCAGTCAGAATGAACTCCCCCAAACTCGGATCTAGCGTGAAGAAATGCACGCCATGACCGATGGAATACACCAGCACCGTCGTCGGCCCGTACAGAATATAGCCCGCTGCCAGCTGATCCCGGCCATGGGTCAGCAGATCTGCCGCTGATCGATCCAGGTCATCCCCGGTCTGCCGGCGAATCGCAAAAATCGACCCCACGTTCAAATTGATGTCCACATTTGAAGAGCCATCAATTGGGTCATACAGCAGCGTGTAGCGACCAATCGGACAGTTTTCTGGAATGTAGTAGGGCTTCTCCATTTCTTCTGAAGCCAGCCGACAGACCAGGCCGCTCTGCTTAAAGACCGAAATGAAGACATCGTTGGCAAACACGTCCATTTTCTTGACGTCTTCGCCCTGCACGTTCGTGCGCCCGGTAAATCCCAGCGTATCGGCGACCAAGCCTGCTCGCGAAAGATGGCGAGCGATCAGCTTGCCCGCTAGGGCAATGCGGTTCATCAAAGCGCTGAGGTCTTGAGCATCGGGGCCAAAGCTTTGCAACTGCTGCAGCACGTGCCGTGACAGCGTCATGCAATCGCGATCAAGCGTTTGCTCTGAAGAAGGTTGATAATCTTCAACCATGCGAGGCTCCTATGGGGACAGTATGGGCACTCCGGCGTTAGCGCTGCCATCCACTGGATCGACATCACCACGACCCTTGCGTTCTCTAAGCCCCATAGTAAAAAGCCCCACGCTAAAGCTCAGAAGTCTTTATGCCAGCTAAAGATTGACTCAATAATAGGCATTGATGATCCCCCAGGGCCGGTATCCAGGATTACATTTGGCAGCATCGCAGTGTTCAGACCAGGAACCGTTTGCCTCTCTCAACAACGGCGATCTTGATGACACATCACCCTCGATGCCCCCTGAGCTCGTCTCCCAAGGGGCTAACCTTGTAGGGGTTTGACAATGCAGCTCTGATATCGCTGCCTCGGTGCGCTCTTGTTCGATGGCCATCCTGGTCGTCCTGAACACCCCGCAACCCTTGAAAAAGCTGGTTATGGAGGCAGGCTGGAAGCCTACCCGACCGGTTGTCTACAGTACTTAAGCCGATAGAAAAGGGCGATCTCCGCCACCATTATGGAAGCCGAAAGCTAAGTAATATGAGTTACCTGGAAACCCCTACAGGATTAGCCCAGGGGGGGCTTAAGCGACAAAAAGGCCTCGGGGATAACGACTTGTAGCACCGGAGCAATTAGCTGGCAGCCAGATAGAGTTGGTCAGCAGCCATCAGGACTGACTGGGGCTAGTCGTCTTAAGCCGGGCGTTCAAATAATATTCACCTGCAATGATGATTAAGCCGCTGATGCCGAGTCCCAACAGACTACCGACACCATCCCACTCCCCGATCAGTACTGCCAGCAGTACCGTCCACAGGCCATAGGCGATCGTCACTCGGCCATGATTCCACCCCGACTGCTGCAACCGCTGATAGAGATGCGTGCGGTGGGCCTGAAAGATGTTTTCGCCCTTCAGCAAGCGGCGTGTCAATGTGTAAATTGCGTCGGCAGTGAGGGGCAGAGTAATCGCTAGAGCCGCGACATTCAAACTGGGGTCAGCGGTTGGCACAATCAGGGCGATCGCCACGCTGGCACCGAGCACTGTACTGCCCACATCCCCCATAAAAATTTTAGCGGGCGACCAGTTCCACCATAAAAAGCCCAGCAGGGCTGCCACCAGCAGCCACCAAATCGGCTGCTGTAGATACAGCGCCAGAAACCCTAACTGAAGGGCCGTCACACTGGCCACCAGCCCATCCAACCCATCCATAAAGTTGTAGAAGTTCACCAGCGCCGTGAAGCCAATCAGCGTGACACTGCCCATTAGCAGCGTTACCCACAGAGTTTCCGGCAACCCAGTGAGCGAAAACGCGCCAAAACTCAAAAGGGCGATCGCCGCTGCACTCAACTGCACGGCATAGCGCACCTTAGCCGACAGGGTGAAGCGGTCGTCCAACAGCCCCACAATTGCCAGCGGCAGCAATACCAATACGATACAGAGCGGATTAGGAAGGAGATTGAGAGCCGTCGCTGGCCAGACAGATGACAGTCCCCAACCCAATAAGCTCGTGATCGCAAAAGCCAGGCAAAATCCCAAGCCCCCGCCCCGAGGTGTCGGTTGGGTGTGGGAGCTGCGATCGTTAGGGAGATCAAGTAGAGCTTGGCCGAAATACTGCTTCAGCCAGCCAGTCAGTCCGAGGGCAATGACGAAACTCACGATAGCCAGGGCAAGTATTTCTAGGCCCATTAGTTTAAAGAATTCCTTCTGCTCTCAACAGGGCAATCTCTTGAGTTAGTCCATCTTCTAACGAGCGAGGCGCATAACCAAAGTCGGCAGTGGCCGCAGCATGGGAATATGCTTTGTCCTCCTGAAGGCGCAAGATTTGTTCCTTGCGAATTGGCGAGCGGGTTCCTAACAGGCGCTCGGCGATCGTCGCTGACCAAACGCCCAAACCATAGGGAATTTTTAGCAGGCGAACAGATTTTCCCAACAGCTTTTCGACCAATGCCAAAAGTTCTAGAAATGAAACAACCGTCCCCCCAGACAGATCATAGGTTCCCTGAATTTCAGGATTAAGAAACACCGCGAGGAGTGCTCGGGCTAAGTCGTCAGCATGGACTGGCTGCAGCAAACACTTGCCAGAACCAAAAACAGGGAAAAAACCATAGCGATCGCAAAATTTGATCAGCTTATGCAAATTCTTATCGCGATGTGACCCATAAATCATCGTGGGTCTGAGCAAACAAGAAGAGCCGCGATACTGGCTCAAAGCCACTTCTGCCTTTTTATATTCTTGAGAATAGACGTTATAGCGTGAATAAACGCCCGTTGTTCCAATAACAATAAGCCTGGGTAAAGAGTGTACCTGTTCCAAAGCGGTCAGAATTGTTGAAATCTGTCTGAGCTGAACCAAATGGATGAGGGTGTCAGGTGCATGTTGCCCAAAAATGTATTGCCAAGTCTCTAGTAGAGCCGTATCTCCGGAGATAAAAGTAAGATTTGGGTTCACGGCTTGCAACACAGAATGTTGAGTAGGCGATCTCGTAATGCAAGTCAGCGCGGTATCTGGAGCTGACTGCCTCAACTTTTTGACGAGCATCTGCCCCATCAGACCAGTTGCCCCCGTCATGACTATTGGCACCGGCTTCGGCATCACAACTTGCCCTCGCGAGCTAAAACTCGCTCATAAACCTGACAAGTCTGGTCATACATTCTTTGAAACGTAAAGTTCGCCTCATACCGCCGTCGACCGGCCTGCCCCATCTGCACTCTCAGTTCTGGTTCAGCCACCAGTTTAGCAAGCCGTTCTCTCAGGGTTGCCACATCTTGTCTGGCGACACAGAAGCCAGTCTCACCATCAATCACCGCTTCGGCTACGCCCCCCACCTGACTAGCCACAACAGGCAAGCCAGCTCTCATGGCTTCGATAATCGTGCGCGGAAAGCCCTCCCAATGGGAAATTAACGCGAAAATCTGTGACTGGGCTAACACCTCAGGAATATCGGAGCGAAAGCCCAAAAAACTGACTTTGTCTTCAATATTCAGTTGTTCAACTAAGGCTTTTGTGTTGTTTAGACTAGGCCCGTCACCTACTAGATTGACATGCACATTCTCGATCTGTTGAATCGCCTGCAGCAAAGTTATGTGGTCTTTCTGCTGATCAAATCGAGCAATCATTGTGAGATGAATTGTGCCTTTACCGATGGGATCTGCCCAATATTTCGGCTGGATGTCAGGCATCCCGTTGTGAATGGTAACTAGTCGATCTGGATTTATCCCGGCTTGAATGCCGAGATGCCGATCATAATCAGAGACACAGATAATGAGTTTTGATAAAGGGGAAGCCAACGATTCGAGAGACCGATACAAGTATCGCTTTCCCCCAGGAACTCCTTGGGTAAATGCCCACCCATGTGCTGTGAACAAACAGGGAACTCCTTCCAATTGGCACGCAATACGTCCTAATAATCCTGCTTTACTCGAATGTGTGCTGACTAAATCAGGTTGGTGTGATCGAATGATTTTTCGGATTTCGAATAAAGTTCTCCAATCTTCAAGGAGATTAATAGACCTCTTAAGACTCTCCAAGGAAATATTATGAATTTTTAGTTTACTTAAAGCATGGTTGTAATACCCAGATTCTCCTGTAAGGACTACCACCTGAGTTTGATCGTGGAT
>JBCBJQ010000107.1:0-19800 GCA_038523235.1 Cyanobacteria bacterium J06626_4 | reverse complement strand
AAAATATTTCCTTCTCTGACCGCTCTTCACCTAATCTGCGAGACAACAAACGATCTGCCCCAGTGACAGTTATCACAGCTCTACCACCTGACTGCAAATACGAGTCATTCTTCGCTACTTCAGCAATTGCCTCGCGTAAACTCGGTTCCTTCCGTGATAATGCCACTTGGTAAGGACGAATCCTTGGCTGAAGTTCTGCCTCATATCGTTGGACGATTTCGTCTCGCAACTGTGGTTCGTCGCACACAGCCAGCAGCAAACTTAGTACCTCATCACTGGCTTCTACTGCCACAATTAAGTCATCATATGCCTTTTCATTGTCCTCACCTAAGTTGAGCGACTTAACTGCTGGCATTGATCAATCCTTTGCGCTGCAATAAATCCATCACAATTGGATGAACATCGTACCAAACTTCGCTATTGCGATACTCTAATACATCCAAACCATGAAGCAAGTCTAGGAAAGCTTGCTCTTTAGGATCTTCTGGCAAAAACTTTTTGTAGGTTTCCTTGAGGATCTTATAATCTGTTTTACCTAAAGTAGTTTCAAAATCAAGTCTTAGATCTTTAATTGCTTCGTCTAATATAACAGTAGTAACTTTAAAGTCAGTCTGCTCAGGAGTACGTCGAATTTTCCTTAAACAAATTCGACAACATCGATTGGAAATCCGCATCAATTCTCGTAAAACGCCTCCACTATGGAACACCATCTGCCTTGCGACATCTAATTCTAAAATTTCCTTTGGAATGCGTTTGTGCAAAACCTCACACAAAACTTCAATAGCATCGTCTTGGTAATTAGGATTTAGTTTACGGCGCTCTCCTTTTGCTAAAAGCTTTGAGACTGGCATAATCACAATTTGGTCATCAGCCTCTGTCCGCAAAGTTGCGGACAGGGAAATATCTCGTAAAGAAGAGATGGGAATTGTATAAACAATACTAAACCCTGGCAAAAATAAAGCTTTGATATGTTCTTGGAAAATACTTCTGACGACTGCCAGATCAAGCTTGTCTAAGTCATCAATTATAACCAGGACTTCTTTCTTGCTAGCACCTTGAATAGATGCTGCAATCTCATTCAGCTTGGCGACAAGCTCAGAAATATTCCTCTCAAACTCTCGTTTGAGTTCATTTCGGATGGATGCCTCTGTCTTTAACTTCCCAGTAATAATTTTAAAGAGGTCAAACCCTACTGATAATTCTGCACTTTTAGGGGTTTCAACTTCAATTTGTGTCCGTTTCGCGAACCATCTATAAAATGCATTTTTGATAGATTCGGAGATGCTAATTTGCTCTTGTTCTGCTCTCAACATCAAGTTGACAGCGATCGCGAACAAAATATTGATGTGGTTCACATCAGACATTTCGATTGTTTCAGCAATAGAGAAGAATGCTACGAAATAGCGATCGCTGAGGTTTCTTCCAAATTCTGCTAATAATGTTGATTTGCCACAACCACGATGACCAGAAAAGATAATTTTTGCATCACGGGATGCATTGTCTTCTACGAGTTGAACTAACTCTTCTAATGAAGTACTCCCATATTCGACCCAAAACTTCGCCAATTGCTCAGGCTGAATTAAAGGAGTCAAGTCCGTATTTTGATAGGACTTTTGAAACATTTTTAACAGAGAATCATCAGGCATATCAGGATCTGCACCGTGCGATGAGGCTTCCCTATAATTTTACCTGCGATATTGAGAAAATCGACTTTACGGCGCTCTAGCTTAGGAATAGCATGGCAAACATTCCTGCAAGCTTCATATTCTACTGACCACGTATAAACTGAAGCTTGCGCTCTCACTGAGGGTAGAGCAGTATAACTATTTATTGAACTTACGCATTCCACATAACACTCCTATATGGGCGTATAGGTGGAAATCTGTCAGCCTAACACCTCGATACGAGTGATTAGGTAGACGAGTTCAGTATAATCAGCCCTCCATTACAGGTTTTGGATTGCTTAGGGTTTATTTATCATCGTTACGGGGGTCTACCTGATGCAATCTGAACCTCGACCCAAGAAGTTGTTAGAACAAGTGTGTGATGCGATTGGCATGGAGACTTGTTCTATCGTACCGAGCAAACCTATGTGCAGTGGATCCGCCGATATATTCTGTTTCACAACAAGCGCCATCCAAACGAGATAAGAGTTCCAGAAATTGATGCATTCCTCATGCATCTTGCGGATAAAGAACATGTCGCCGCTTCTACGCAGAATCAGGCCATCAGCGCGCTGATGTTTCTGTTGTGAAAACCACTATGATTTATGTCCATGTCTTTAAATCTCAGGGTGGACGGGGTGTTCATACGTAGTCCGCTAGATGGGTGATTTGCAGGTTGAGATCGCCCCAAACGTACAGCCTGAACATTTTGCCCACACCGTCCCTCCCTAGAATCCGAGGCAACATTGGCACGTAGGGATAGCGTATGAAACTCATCGGTGTGGATATTGGCGGCACGTTTACCGACCTGATCTTGGCCGATGTGGCCCAGCAGCAGACCTGGATTCATAAAGTTCCCACCACCGTTGACGATCCTTCCATCGGCATGATGCAGGGCATCCAAACCCTTTGTGCCATGGCCCAGGCCGACTACGGCGACATTGAACACGTGCTCCACGGCACCACGATCGCCACCAACACCCTGCTCACCCACGACGGTGCCCGCACCGGCATGATCACCACCGAGGGCTACCGCGACATTGTCCACATTGGTCGTCACCAGCGCCCCCAGCACTACTCCATCATGCAAGACATTCCCTGGCAGGCGCGGCCTCTGGTCAAGCGGCGCGATCGCAAAGTCGTCCCCGAACGGCTTGATCCACGGGGTGAAGTGCTCACTCCCTTGGATGAAGACGCTGCCCGCACCGCCATTCTGGAACTCAAAGCCGCTGGCGTGGAGTCCGTCGCGATCTGCTTCCTTAACTCCTACTTCGACTCCCGCCACGAAGACCGCGTCGCCGCATTGGCTCAGGACCTTTTCCCCGACGCCTTCATTACTACCAGCGCCAGCATCTTTCCCCAGTTCCGGGAGTTTGAGCGGTTCACCACCACCTGTATCAATGCCTTCGTCGGCCCCAAGGTGAAACGCTACATCCAAAACCTCAGCCGTAGTTTGAAGGCACAAGCCGTGCGGGGCGAACTCCACATTATGCGCTCCAACGGCGGGGTGGCCACCGCCGAAGTGGCCGGTGAACAACCCGTGACGCTGCTACTGTCAGGGCTCGCCGCTGGGGTGCTTGGAGGGGCAGCGGCAGGCGAGCAGTCACAGCGTGATCGCCTCATCACCTTTGATATGGGGGGCACCAGCACCGACATTGGCATTGTCACCGAGCGAGGCTTTGCCGAAGCCACTGCCCGTGACACCTGGATTGCGGGGTATCCCGTCATGGTGCCGATGATTGACGTGCATACCATTGGCGCAGGGGGCGGCAGCATCGCCTATGTGGATGATGGCGGCGCGTTTCGCGTCGGGCCACGCAGTGCCGGAGCCGAACCAGGCCCCGTTTGCTATGACAAAGGCGGCACGGAAGTCACCGTGACCGATGCCAACGTCGTGCTCAATCGCCTCGACCCCGAACATTTCCTCGGCGGTGAAATGACGATCTATCCCGACCAAGCCTTCGCGGCGGTGCAAGCCCTAGCCGATCGCGTCGGCCTAGATTTGTACGAAACCGCAGCAGGCATTCTCACCATCGTCAATAACAACATGGCGAACGCCATCCGCTCCCGCACCATTCAAAAAGGTCAAGATCCGCGCCAGTTCGCTCTCGTGGCGCAAGGGGGGGCGGGACCGCTCCATGCGGCGGAAGTGGCGCGATCGCTGGGTATCCCCGAAGTCATTGTGCCTCGCTATCCTGGCATCACCTCGGCCATGGGCCTGCTCACCACTGACCTGAAGCACGACTCCATTCAAAACGAATTTACCCTCAGCACCGACCCCCATTTGGACAAGCTCAACGCCGATTTGCAGGCCCTGGAAAATCAGGTCATCGAGCAGCTGCGAGCCGATGGTTTCACCCCAGACCAGATGACGCTGCAACGGTTTGCCGACTGTCGCTATGTGGGGCAGGGGTACGAACTGCGGGAGATCGTGCCCAACGGCGAGCTGGACGAAGCCGCGTTACAAAGCGTATGGCAGCAGTTCCACGACCTGCACACTGCCGAATACGGTCATGCCTTCCCTGAAAATCCGGTCGAACTAGTGACCCTACGCGTTACCGGCACTGGCCCCATGCCCAAGCTCGCCGGTCTGCCCGTGCCCGCTGAGGGCAATGTCAAAGCTGCCTGGTTGAAAACGGCGGTCACCTATTTCCGCGTGAACGGCCAGCTAGAGAAATATTCCACCAACTTCTTTGAGCGCGATCGCCTGCCCAGCGGCGGTGAGATCGAAGGCCCAGCGGTGATCTTCCAAAAAGATTCCACCGTTTTGCTACCGCCCCACAGCCATACCACCGTGGAAGCGAACGGTAACTTGCGGATTCGTCTAGCGACCGAACCGCAATCAGAACAGCGGGAGACGCTGGAAGTCGCGGTTTAGGGCATGGTTGACGGTGCGATCTCGGCCTAAACCACGTCCAGCTTGCAAATTTGAGTTTTCCTTACAGCTCAACACCGGCTCTGGACATGGCCAAGGTCTGAGTATCTCTTCGCTCCCGTAGTGCAAGTTACGACAGCAGCAACCGCCCCCCTGTATAAAAGCAAGAACAAAAGAGCGGCCCTTCACCTCCCAATCTGCCATGACAGTTTCTCTGCCTAAACCCCGTCAACTGCCAAAAATTGATCCGGTCACCGCCCAAGTGGTCGCCGGTGCCCTTAACGGCATTGCCCTCGAAATGGGTCACAAGCTGGCTCGCATGTCCTACTCCAGCATCATCCGCGAGTCCGAGGACTTTGGCGCAGCCATTTTAGATGCCGACTGTCAGCAGCTAGCGGAATGCGCCTACAGTACGCCGTTGCAGTTGGGGCCGATTCCGGGCTACATGCGCGGCGTCTTGAAGGCGATGGCCGAAGACGGTGAGGAATTCTTCCCCGGTGACGTGATTCTCCACAATCACGCCTACTATGGCGCGTCCCACGGCCCTGACATTGGCATTGGCATCCCCATCTTTAAGGGCGAAGACCTGATTGGCTACTCCTTTACCACTGCCCATCATTTAGATATCGGCTCCTCGTCTCCGGGAAGCTGCGGCATCGTGGATGCGGTAGATGCCTTTGCGGAAGGGCTACAGTTCAAAGCGGTGAAGCTGTACGAAAAGGGTGTCAAGAATCGTCAGGTCTGGCGCATGCTGCGCCAAAACATTCGCAGTGCCAATGTAGTTGTGGGGGATATCGAAGCTCAGGTGGCCTCCTGCCGGGTGGGCGAACAGCGGTTTCTAGAACTGGTGGATCAGTATGGTCTCGATACGGTACTGGCCGCCAGTGAAGAGTTGATGCAGTACGCCGAGCGGATGATGCGCCAATCCATTGAGCGCTTGCCCGATGGCACCTACGCCGCCGAAGGCTTCATCGATGGCTTTTTGGACGACCCTGACCCCAGCAAAAAGGATCTCAAAATTGCCGTCACGGTCACCATTGATGGCAGTGATATGACCATCGACCTTACCGGCACCGCTCCTCAAGTGGACGATCGCCCCATCAATATGCCCTTCGTCGGCACGGTGGATATTGCCATTTTCGTGACGCTGCGATCGGTCCTGCTCGACACGGCCCTGATGGAGTACGTCCCGCAAAACTCTGGCCTTACCCGTCCGGTGCACATTGTGGCCCCCAAGGGCTGTTTGGCTAACCCGATTTATCCGGCTCCGGTGATTGCTCGCTGCTGTCCTGGCAACATCGTGGCCGACACGCTGATGAAAGCCCTGACCCAAGTTGCTCCCCAAAACGTGAGCGGCGGCATTGGCAACATCAAAGTCGCTTCCTACAGCGGGGCGCTAGACGAAGACTATTGGGTCTATATGGACATCACCGAGGGCAGCTATGGGGGGCGTTATGGCAAAGACGGCATGGACGGGGTCGATACCCTCTATGCCAATACGCGCAACAACCCGATCGAAGATATTGAGGCCCATTTGCCGCTGCGAGTCACCCGCTATGAACTGATCGAAGACGCTAGCGGCGCGGGCAAGTATCGGGGCGGCCTGGGCTCCATCCGCGATATTCAGTTCCTCGCACCGGGGCAAATGTCGTTGGAAGGGGAAGGAAATAAGTACGCTCCCTGGGGCATCTTCGACGGCAAAGACGGGACTCCCGGTGCCGTACAAGTGCGCAATCCCTATAACGAGACGGAGGAAGATTTACCCTCAAAGTTTCCCTGCCGCAAAACTAAGCTGGGCGATACCTTACGCACAGTCAGTCCCTGCGGAGGCGGCTACGGCCATCCTCTAGAGCGCGACCCGGCCCTCGTGCTGGAAGATGTGCTGGATGAGTTTGTGAGTGTTGAGTCGGCGAAACGAGATTATGGTGTCGTGATTAATCCGGCCAGTATGACCATTGATGAACAGGCGACGGCGGCTTTGCGTCACCAGATGGCGGCATAGTGTCGTCAGCACCCCGGTTTTTGCCAAAAATTAGCCAGCTCCTTCAAGCTTAACTTAAGTAGCTGGGCCGAATTAAGTGTTAAGCCGGTCACTGATTTCGACTCCGCTCAATCAGCTATATTGCTTGCCAAGTAAAACTTTGGGGTTTGAGCGGAGTCGTTCGCGACGCGTCTCCGTAAGGAGAAAACCCGTCTGCAAGATGATTGTGTTTACCTGCTTAGGAAACTGGGGATTCTTTATCAGCCCACCGTCAGTACGTCAGCGGCACTCACCGCCAATTCCTGGAAAGTTGGTGACTGAACGGTTTCATCTCCCGTGAAAATCACTGCCTCATAGCCTGCTGCGGTGAGGCAGTGAACGGTCACTTGCGACAGTATCGGATCGACGATCCAATATTCGGGAATACCCCGCCATTCATACTGATTACGTTTTTCAAAATAGTCGCGGCGGTGGTTTTCTGCACCGGGGCTAACCACCTCAACGACTAGCAGCGGCGGCGCCATGTCAAGCGAGATCGCGGCCTGCCCGAGTTCCCGCATTTGCTCAAGATGCTCAGCACGCAGCACCGTCAGGTCGGGATAGCGATTTTTCGGTTGACCGGGGACCGCGATCGCCAAACCCTGGGGGCAAACTTGCTGACTATCGACCAACGTCCGCAGCCAATCGTATAGTTGGAGTGCTCGACGAAGATTTTCGTATGACTCAGGAGGCATCTCAATCAGGACTCCGTTAGTGAGTTCGTAATAGGCGTCAGTGCCCTCGGTGTAACGGAGGAAGTCTTCAAACGTTTTGAGCTGAGGCTGGGCTTGCACCATGATGAGCAACTCGAGATCGCGCAACTGCCTTTATGTTAATCCCCTACAGTTCGCACCCAGTCGCTCGATTAAGTTGGAGACGGCAACCCTTATAATCTTTGATTTCAACGAAATTCCTATGACCGTTACCCCCCGCTGCTGCATTAAGGTCATCAACGGCAACACCTGTGAGCCGATGACCCAAAACATCGATGCTTCAGCTCAAGCGGCAAAGTTCCCTCATACCGAAATCATTACCGTTACCCCCAACGTGGGCCCGATTTCGATCGAGGGTTTTTACGACGAGTATCTGGCAATCCCCGGTATCTTGGAACAGATCATTTTGGATGCGGACTCAGACGCCTTCATCTTGGCTTGCTGGGGTGATCCGGGCATTGAGGCCGCGCGGGAAATCACCGCCAAACCCGTTGTCGGCATTGCTGAAGCCAGTCTTTATGTGGCGAACATGCTGGCCGCCAAGTGGAGTGTGGTCACGACGTTGCACCGTGCCCGAGATATGGTGGAAAAAACGGTACACAAAACTGGCATGACCGATCGCTGTGCCTCCGTGCGGACGACATCGCTCTCGGTATTGGATACGGAAAACGATCGCGCTCACACCGTCGAAGTCTTAGCAGCTGCGAGTAAATTAGCGATTGAAGAAGATGGTGCGGAAGCCATTTGCTTAGGCTGTGCTGGCATGAGCGGTTTAGAAAAGCAACTGGAAGAGCGGCTCGGGGTACCCGTTATCGATTCGGTGGCGGCGGCGGTGAAAATGGCGGAATCACTCGTGAGTCTGGGCAAACTCACCAGCAAACAACTCACCTATCGATCGCCGGAGAAAAAAGCGATTCGGGGCTATGGCGATCATTTTCAAGCCACGAATTTTCCCTAAGCCATCATTCGGCAACCGGATGGCAATGCCCGATCAATGTCTTGAAACCCACATGGGCATCACTACGACTCTATCTAAACCACGTCTAAGTTGAAAACTGGATTATGTTTGCCCGTCAAAACCTCACCTAACCTCTCCTTCCCAAGGAGAGGAACCAGACCGTCACTAAGCCTCTCCTTCAGAAGGAGAGGTGCCGCAGGCGGTGAGGTCGGGCGAGATGTCAAAACTCCAGTTCTGAACCTGGATGAGGTTTAGTTAGCTCATTTGCATCAGGCGATCGCGTATGTCTGCACAGTATTCCCGCGATTTTTGGGGGTATGGACCAACTCCGCCCCAGGCCCAGTGGCCGCATAATGCCCGCGTCGCGATTTCGTTCGTTTTGAATTTAGAGGAAGGAGCCGAGTTAGCCATCTCCGCCGGGGATGAGCGGAATGAAGCGGTCTACGAAATTGTTCTAGAGACCAAAGGGGTGCCCGACCGAGCGATGGAATCGCACTTTGAATATGGAGCGCGGGTGGGGTTTTGGCGCGTGCTTGACTTATTCGATCGCTACGATGTCAAAGCCACCATGAATGTTTGCGGTCGCGCCGTGGAAATTTCCCCCTGGATGGCCCAAGAGCCGGTGCAGCGCGGACATGAACTGTGCTGCCACGGCTACCGCTGGGAATCGTTGGTGTATATGACGGAAGACGAAGAGCGGGAAACCATTGCGAAAGCGGTGAGGACAATCGCTCAAGCCTCGGGCGTGACGCCAGTCGGTTGGCACACCAAGTCTCCCAGCACGCCGAACACCCGCCGGCTGTTAATCGAACACGGTGGATTTCTCTACGATTCCGACGCCTACAACGATGAGCTGCCCTACTTTGTCGAGGTGTCAGGCCACCCACATCTCGTATTGCCCTACAGCTTCGACACTAACGATATGCGGTTTACCAATGCCGAAACGTTTCGCCTAGCTCAAGACTTTGCCACTTATTTAATCGATAGCTTTGACTGGCTGTATCAGGAGGGAGAACGCTGTCCCCGCATGATGACCGTGGGCCTCCATCCCCGCATCATTGGCCGTCCCGGTCGGATCTGGGCGCTTCAGCGATTTTTAGAGCATATTCGGCAGCATGACCGGGTATGGGTGGCGCGGCGAGATGCGATCGCCTATCATTGGCGCACCCTGCAAGGATTAGATGGTCCGCATCAATGAGCAGACTCGCTAACGCAGAACCAATCGAGAGAGTCCAATCGTTTTGAGTGGCAGCATTGGTGCCAGATCAATTCCGCGGACTTCCTACAACCCATAACGATTCAGGCAAGTAGCGGCAGAAAACTTTGACGCCCTTAAGACTTTTTGCTGGCCACTTCATCTCACCCCACAAATTCACACGCTTGTCAATGTGTGAGTCTTAACCGATTCGATTGATTTAAATCTAAAGATTTTTGGATTTTTTCTAGAAAAAGGGTGTTTTATGGCACTTTTCTACTTTCTGGGACTGTATACAGTACACACAATCTCGCAAATGCCCACTGCTGCTAGGTTTGGTCTATGGCTCAGTCTTCCACCATGCTATCTACCCCTGATAGTTTTTCGTCTTCTGGTTCGTCCCCAGTTCAACCGGGGCATGGGTTAGATATCGAGGGCGTGACCCATCGATTTGGCGAGGTCACTGTGTTGAACCAAATCCACCTGCAAGTGGAACCGGGTGAGTTTGTGACCTTGTTGGGACCCAGCGGGTGCGGTAAGACGACACTACTGCGTTTGGTGGCCGGGTTTCTGACGCCGACAGTCGGCCACATCCGCATCGACGGGCAGCGGGTCGAGCATATTCCCACACATAAACGCAATGTCGGCATTGTGTTTCAGAATTACGCCTTGTTTCCCCATATGACGGTGTTTGACAACATCGCCTATGGGTTGCGGGCCCAGAAAGCACCGACCAGCAAAGTGCGATCGCGGGTTCAGGAAATGCTGGAGCTGGTGCAGTTAGCGCAAATGGGTAGCCGTTATCCCAGTGAACTGTCGGGGGGACAACAACAGCGCATTGCGTTGGCCAGAGCCCTCGCGGTGGAACCGCAGATTTTGCTGCTGGATGAACCGTTTAGTGCGCTCGACAAAAACTTGCGGCTGGACATGCAGATTGAAGTGAAGCGACTGCTGACCGAGCAGGGCATCACGACCCTCTTTGTGACCCACGACCAAGAAGAAGCCTTGAGTATGGCCGATCGCATTGCCGTGATGTCCCATGGCATTGTGCAGCAGTTTGATACGCCAACGACCATCTACGATCGCCCAGCGACCCTGTTTGTCAGTCAGTTTGTGGGAACTACGAACCTGATGCCAGGCACGTTAGTGAACCAGGATAGTCGGGGCTGTGTCGTCGCCCTCAAAGACGGCACGGAGATAGCGTTGGCAACCATCCCGGATTTGCCGCTGCAATCCTCGGTGCAAGTGGCCATTCGTCCGGAAAATTTGCGACTGAGTCCAAACCCCAGTGCCGGAGCGATCGCGGTCACGGTTGAGATTTGCTTGCCGCTGGGTGCCAGCACCATCTACGAAGTCCGCACCGCTAGCGGTTTGAAGATGAAGGTGACACAACCTCGCGGCGTGGGTGGGGCGGCCCTGCCAACTGGGACACCCCTGTATCTCACGTTGACTTCCACAGAAGCTTGTTCCGTTTTCCCGATAGATGATTCGGCTGGACTGTAATCCGGCTGATTCTGTGTTTTGTGTTGTCTGAAGGAATGACGTCATTCCTTTCACAACTGTTTTTTCTAAACCTGCATTAGGAGAGTTCATATCATGGTGAATCGTCGCATTAGCCGGATTACCCGCCGTTCTGTTTTGGGCACAGGATTATTTGTCGGCAGCAGCCTGTTGCTCAAAGCCTGTGGCTCGCCTCAAGCCACGACGGAGCCCGCTACTGAAGGGGAAGACGCTGCAGCTACCGATGAGGCCGCTGGTAGTGTGGTCGGCGGTTCGGTTATTGCCGTTGCTTATCCCGGTGCCTGGGAAGAAGCCCATCGGGAAGTTGTCGCCAGCCAGGTTAAGTCGAACAAGGATGTGGATGCCACCATTGTGCCCCTCCTCGCCAATGACCAAGTTGCCCAACTCGTTGCCGCGCCTGACAATCCCCCCTTTGACGTGTGCCTATTGGATGAAGGGCCGTTCCGGGCGGCCCCTCGCGAAGACATTCTACAACCCTTCCCGGCAGAACTCAGCCCCAGCTTTGCCAAGCTATTCCCCGACTTCCAGGGGGGTGAAGAAGGCTGGGGGCCAACGGTGGCAGTAACCGCCATTGGCATTGGCTACAACGCTGACAAATATGAATCGGCACCCGCTGCTTGGGAAGACCTCTGGAGTCCCGAAAATGCTGGCCGGGTCGGACTCGTCACCATGAACAGCTCCTTGGGCACCGCTTTCATGGTGGAAGTGGCCAAGCGCTTCGGCGGCAGTGAAGCCGATATTGAAGTCGCCTTCGAGAAAATTCAAGAACTCCTGCCGGATGTGGCAGCGGTTGCCCCGAGTCCCGGTGCTTTGGCAACACTGCTGCAGCAGGGCGAAGTAGACATTGCCCCGCTGTATCTCAATGACATCCTGGCCATGCGAGAGGCTGGCTTGAATATGGGTTGGGCCGTTCCTGAAGGCGGTTCCATCGGCATCCGCGCCACCATGAGCATTGTCAAAAATCCCCAAGCCTCTGTGGAAGCTGCCGCTGCTTACATCGATACGGTCATCAGCGAGGAAGCTCAAAATACGCTGGCCGCGCCGCCTTACTTCTTTGGCCCCACCAACAGCGCCGTACAGTTGTCGGGTCCGTTTGAGGAACTGTTCTCCAGCAGTGATCCTCAAGACTTCATTGCCGAGTTGCAGTACTTGGACTGGGATACCATCAACCTCAGTCGCCCCGATTGGATTGAGCGGTTCAACCGTGAGGTTACCGTCTAATGGCGTCTGCCAAAGCGATCCTCAAAGCCGGAAAAGGGTGGAGTTTAGTGCTCCCACTGACGCTTTTTTTAGTGGCCTTTTATCTCGCCCCGATTGTGCTGATGGTCATCACCAGCCTGTCGCCCGGTGGGGATGGGGGTGGTTTGAGTCCGAGTCAATATGTCAAATTTTTTGGCGATGGGTTCAACCTCAAAGTGCTGTGGGAAACCGTATGGCTGGGGGTGAAAACCACATTGGTTTGCCTCTTGTTGGGCTATCCCCTAGCGCTGTTGCATAGCCGCACGCGGCCTGGCAACTGGCGTAGCATTTTGACCTTCTTGATTGTGCTGCCGCTGCTGACCAGTGCCGTGGTGCGGACCTTTGCCTGGATTGTCATTTTGGGGCGACAAGGGCTGATTAATTCCACGCTGCTCAGCTTGTCCATTATTGAGGAGCCGATCCGGCTGTTATCGACTCACCATGGTGTGGTAGCGGCGCTGTCTCAGATTCAGATGCCGCTGATGATTTTGCCCCTGATTGCTTCCATGGCTCGACTCGATCCAAATCTCGAATCGGCCTCTGCCAGCTTAGGGGGAACGTCCTGGCGTACCTTCTGGCGCATCACCTTTCCGTTGACATTGCCGGGGATTATTTCCGGTTCCTTGCTAGTCTTTTCGGCGGCGGTCAGCTCCTTTATTACGCCATCGGTGATTGGGGGGGGGCGCATCATGTTTATGCCCATGTATATCTACCAGCAGGCGATTTCGTTGTTTGATTTTCCGTTTGCGGCCACCATTTCCACTGTGTTGCTGGTGACGGTGTTGCTGGTTGTGGTCTTGCTCAGTTCCCTGGGACGCTTGACCCGTTCCTATACGCACACGTAAGCCGCTGGCGGTTCAGCCGCCCTCACAGTTTTCGATGTGTGCAGTCTCTGAGGTATTCGCGATGGCAAATCCGACCCTTTCTCCCACGGCGCGATCGCCCCAAAAGTCCGCCACGGACTGGAGTCGTGTCACCTTCAACGCCGCGTTACGCTTGGGCGCTTACACGGCACTACTGTTGCTGACCGCGCCGACCATTATCATTTTGATTGCATCCTTCTCCTCGGGGGAAACTTTGCAGTTTCCGCCCGCTGGTCTATCGATCAAGTGGTACATTGCCTTGCGCGAATTGCCGGAGCTTTGGGCGGCGGCCTGGAATAGTCTCTGGGTCGCCACGGTGACGACGTTGACCTGTATTGCCTTGGGGTTTGCTGCAGCGCTAGTCATTAGTGAGCGACGCACCCCCTTGACGCAGTCCCTCGAAGCCTTGTTCATGTCTCCCCTGGCCATGCCTGCTCTCTCCGTGGGTTTGGCGTTGCTGGTCTTTTTTAACTTCATCGGTTGGCGGGTGTCGGTGACGACGCTGATCATTTCCCACATCGTTGTCGGGGTTCCTTACCTGGTGCGAACGATTTTGGTGAGCCTCAGTCAGATGAGTTCGTCGTTTCGGGATGCCTCAGCAAGTTTGGGCGCTGGTTCCTGGTATACCTTTCGCCACGTGACGTTTCCCTTAGCCCGGCAGGGCGTGATTGCCGGGAGCTTTATTACGTTTTTGACCTCCTTCGACAACATCACAGTTTCTCTATTCGTGTCGGATGCGCGGACTCAGGTGCTGCCCGTACGGATGTGGACGTTGGTGCAAAATAATTTGGATGTGCGAGCAGCGTCGATCGCGGGCGTTCTGGTATTCGTCACCGCCATCTTGATGCTGGCAATGGAACGGTTTGTGAACCTGTCTCGCTTTGTGGTGAGCGATCGCTAATTAAACCGCCTCCAGATTCAGATCTGGAATTTTGTGCCTGACCATACCTCACCGCTTGCGGCACCTCTCCTTGAAGAAGGATCGGTTTAGGAAAACACCTGGTTTTGCTCCTCGGAAAAATTCTGGTCGTTAAGGCTGGGATATTTGCGGCGCGGGGCAACCATTCCTGTTAGGTCATCTCGTCGCGAATGGCTGGGGCTGTGGCAAGCTGCTCGGCACCAGCCTGCATTGACGCGATATCCGCATCTGACCAGGGACGCACTGATTGACAGTGGTGGGCCACGAGCAACCCCCAGAGACCTTGCGGGATTAGTACCGGCACCACTAAATTAGCCCGTACCTGCAGCTCACGCAGAAAGTCGCGATGACAGTCAGCAATGGGGTCAGCTTCGATATCCGCGATCGCCCGCACCCGTCCCGCTAGATAAAGCTCTGCATATTCATCGTTAAAGCACTCATCGGGACCTGTTGACCCAAAGATGGAATAGCGAGGGTCACTCAAGGCTTCAAAGGTGACCTGACCTTCCCACTGTCGATAGAAGTAATACAGTACCACCCGATCCACTTGCAGTTGATGCTGCACGTCAGTTGTTACTTGCTCAACCATTGCATCGCGCTCTAGGCTTTGCGCCAGGCGAGCGATGGTACGGCGCAAACCCGGATCGGTGTCCGACCAGCTATGAGGGTGAGATCTTTTAGGTATTGGCACGGGCAAACCGAGGCGAACATCATTACTACGGTTTAGTTCCACTTTAATCGACCAATTGCCCGAGGCTTGGCTTCGCTTAGAGCAGCTTCATATTGTGGCTTAGTTTTAGCAGCGAACAAATTATGGTCGTTAAGACTGGAATGTTTTCGGAGCGGGGCAACCAATCTCTAAATATGTTCTTGCAGAAGACGGTAATACTATTCCACATAACCGCCCATCTCAGAATGGGTTTGAAAGCCATTGAAAGCCTTGCGGTATAGTTGTCCTGATGACTTTGGGAGTCCATCGTGTTAGGTGGAAAGTTTCTCTCTATTAAGTTGTTAGGCGGCAACAGTTTTGGCCTATGCCGAGAGGTAAGAATATAGAATATCGCTAAAGTGAAACATCGGAGATTCTATCCTTGACAGCTTCAGATTAGCCAAGGAAAAATATTGATTTTCAGATCTTCTGAGATGATCCTAGAAATCTTAAAAAATTTTGGTTTCAAGAAAAATGTCTGTCAACAAGCTAAACGAGGAAGAAATCAAAGAAAGTGTTGAAAAGCTGATTTCTAATGCGGATAACTTGACCGAGGAGTCTGCAATTCTATTTCAAGCGGCAAAATACGCTAGAGCTTTTACACTTTCTCATTTAGCACGTGAGGAGTTATCAAAAGTCGTCATGCTCATGGCACTAGATGGGAAGTTGAAGTCAAATTTACAGATTGACTGGAATAGTTTTTGGAAAAGATTTCGGAACCACAAAGCTAAGATCACGAACAGCGAAATTTGGCTTTTATCCATGTCAGGATTAAATAGTTCTGTGGTTTCTATAGAGATGGTGGATTCTTATGCAAAGGCATTAAATGATCTGAAAAATAACAGTCTGTATGTTTCCCATAATGAACAAGGGGTGCTAGACCCAGCTGAGGTCATTAATGAGGATAAAGCTAGAATTTCAATTCTCTCTGCCAGGTTACTGTTTGAGCTACTCAGAGACATGTGGATCAATCATCAGAAGATGGATTGGGAGAGTGCTTCTACAGTCAAGGAGGAGATTAGACACTATATGAATATCGTAGAACAAGGATCAGTTGAAGAAATCAGAAGCTTGTACGATTTCACATTATCTTCGGCTCATGGCTTGCTGAAGATCATTAACTCTGGACGGGATGAGCACCACCAGCTGTAAAACCTCCTTTTTGAGGGGCTGTACGGTTTCGGTTCCGACTTGTCTGGCTCGCATTCAGGCTCTCTTCCAGTTTCAATCGGGCATGTCTGCTGCTGCGGTAACCCTTCCGAAGTGGGCTGCACAATATTGAAAGTGGTCAGGATGCTCCATAGAAAAGGTTATCAGAGAAAAACATGGCTATGAACATTACCTTAGATCTGCCTTTAGAGTTGGAACAAGAACTGTCTACTGAGGCATCTCAACTCCAACTTCCATTGGCAGAGTATATTCTGCGCGTCCTTGCCTTCCGCCCTTTTCTCCAAAATCCTCCCAAAACAGGGGTGGAACTCGTGACTTACTGGGAAAACGTTGGGGTAGTTGGTTCTCGGCCTGATATTACGGATAGTCAGGAACACGCACGCAAGTTGCGCGACCAGGCCGAACATCGTCAGCAGGCTTAGATAGCGAATATACTTGGTTGATACTGATGTCATGATTGACATCCAGCGCAGTTACGCGCCTGCACTCGCGTGGTTTGCCTCCGTTTCAGAACTGCCGAGCATTCCCGGCTTTGTTGTGATGGAACTGATTCAGGACGCTCAGAACAAGCAGCAGGTTCGTAAAGTTCTACAGATGGTGGCTCCTTTGCCAATCGTCTGGCCTACTGAAACTGACTGTGCCCGTGCTCTGTCTGATTTCACCGCCTATCATCTGTCCCATAAGGTCGGCCTGATTGATGCCTTGATCGCTGCTTGTGCCGTTGGGCGTAATGCAACTCTCTGTACTTTCAATGTGAAGCACTATCGAATCATTCCGAGGTTAAGTCTAGAGCAACCTTATAGTCGCTGAACCGCCTAACACTGCGTGGCAGCGGACGGAACAGAAGATATCTGTGAAAATTGAGGTGATCTACCGCCGCTGCACTTCACCGTTAAAAATAACCGAATAGTTGCCCATAAGCGGCAAACACTCACTAGGTACAGCAAGGGTTCATCAAAATCGAGTGAACGACAACTCAGGCGATTCAAACCATGACTTTTGAGCGATGTAGTTCAAAATCAGGCACAAACTATTTTTGAGTCTTAACGGCCAGAATTTTTCCGCTGCGATAACTAAGCCATACAGGCGCTCAGAACTCAAATCTTCAACTTGGACGGGGCGTATTACAAACACGATCTTCAGGCCAGTGATGGCAAAACCCCAGAGCTTCCTGCAGAGCGTAGGCAAATTGCAGCAGGGTCGCTTCGCCGTGGGGTGGCCCAATGAGCTGCATCCCAACAGGCAGTCCTGACGCCGTCCAGCCACAGGGAATTGAGAGGGCGGAGCAGCCCGTCAGCGAAAGTGTGTAGGTGATGGTGAGGTAGTCGATGATGTGGCGCAAGGGCGTGTCGTTGACCATAAACACCTCTGGTTGAGTATGGCGAAAGGGCGGCACACAGGCGCTGACGATCGCCAGAATGTCGTGGGTTTCAAAGAAGGTCAGAAAGTTGCGGTAGAGCTGGTCACGTTGGGCAGAGGCGGTCAGGAAATCAGTCGCAGAGAGGTCTTGACCACGGGCGACATTCCACCGGACGGTGTCGGTGAGCTGGTCGAAATGCTGTTCGTAGTGGTGCTTTTGCTTGTAGCAGAGGAGCGCCGCCCGCATCGTCTCGAAGGCCGGTTGCGCCATTGAACAATCGGGATGGGATGGGGTGATTTGTTGGCAGAGAGGCGTCAAACGGGCGATCGCCTGTTTAAATATCGCTTGCACCTCCGCATCAACGGGCGTAATACCCAAATCGGCGCTGAAGCCTACGCGGACTTTACCCGTGAGCTGGTCAACGACAGTGGCATCGAAGGTGGGTAGTGACCACGGGGCGGCGATCGCGATTGGATCAGCAGCGTCCCCAACGGCCATCACCGAGAGCATGAGTGCAGCATCTTCGACGGTGCGTGCCAAAATGCCATCGGTGTCGAGATAGTCCCACAAAAGCTAGCTGATGTTCTGACAGAGCCACCCATATCGCTACCCTGGGCGAGGGCGCACATGCCCGTTGCCACCGAAACCACCGCGTCAACCCATGCCCCAGGTGACAAGCAGAGCAACCGGGCACGAGCAAAGTTGCACATCCGAGTGGAGCACAGCATTCGCCGTCTCCAGCGATTTCGCATCTTTGCCGAACGCTACCGCAATCGACGTCGACGATTTGGACTCCGACTTCATCTGCTGGCAGGCATTCTCAACTACGAAATGGGCCTGTCAATTTGATTTATGCAAGAGGTCTAATGTGCCGAGACCTGAGCGTTTGACGCCGCAGCATAACACCACCCAAAACCCCTGCTGCGATCAGCCCGATCGCGCTTGACGGTTCAGGTACCGCCACAGGCTCCGCCGTGACGTTTACCGTGGCATCGCGGTCGTCGCCTATGCCCGTGTAGACGTAGTCCCAAGCGTCGGCATCATCTGACACGTGAGCCCGCAAAAAGGCTCCACTCCAGCGCCCAATCGTTTCTGTGGCGATCGCCTGCTCCAGCGTTGGTCGAACTGGATCACGGAACGAATCGGAGTTGGTAATGCCGTAGTGATTGGCCCCTTCCACCTCAACTAGAACTTTGGGTGGGTTCTGGAGTTGCTCAAACGTGGTTACCGTCTCGGCCGGAGACGCAACTCCATCCAGGGTGCCAAAAATTAGGCCCGTGGGCACCTGGTTACCAACAGGGGGAATAACGCCCGTGTTGGCCGGGTCAAAATTAGCTCCGTAAAAGATACCGGCTTTTAGCTCTGAAGGCAGACTATAGCTGTCAGCACAGAGAATAAAAAAGCAGTTGTCCTGAACTGAACCTAAACCCACCGCACCACCAAAGGAATGCCCCAGCAGCCCCAAAGAGTCTGTATCCAGCAGTCCGGCAACAGGAGAATCCAGATCCGCATTTTCTAACTTGGCAAACTCTAAGACCTGATTGACCTGGTCTTGCTCCGAAAACAAACCGGTGAACGGCGGCGCACCCGGCACAGAGAGCGATCGCAGGTTATTGGGCACAACCACCGTAAAGCCATAGCTAGAGACGACCTGAGCGTAATTGCTGTAATCGGCTTGATCGACCAGCGCCCCCTGAAGCATCAAGATGATCGGTGTGGAGGTATCCGGCTCAGAGACCACCGGATAGTAGATATCCGTCGGGTCGTCATTAATCAGAGTTGAGTACTGGTCAATCTCAGTAAAAAGAGGGGCTCCTGTAAACTCGGCAGCAATGGTAGGACTCCCGATTGCCGCTACGAGCAGTAGGCTGCTTGCAAACGATCGGACCGACACACGATTGGCCATAATCGACTCCTGGTGAGGGAAGATCTGTCTATGTGCTATCACAGACACGAGGCGTCGCCGTTAAAGAGTTGATGAAGTTCTCGTGGCAGGGGGGATTGGATGATTAGACCTCTTGCATGAATTGAGACAATAGTGTCCGGTGCGCGATCGCCTCAACTCTATCAATTGGTAACGCTAAAATAACCCCTGAATCATCTCAGAGTGACGATCCATAACCACATTGCGGCGAATTTTGAGCGTTTGGGTGAGCAAACCATTTTCGATCGTCATGGGCTCCGGTAACAGCGTAAATGCAGCAATCTCATCCTGGGAACGGTAGCCGGGGCGATCGCGCACTTCTCGGTTGAGTTCCTGGCGCAGGAGATTGTAGATAATGAGGTTGTTGGGTGCGATCGCTTCATTCTCCCCCATCATCAACGGCGGTGATTGCGCTAATCCCCAGGCTTGCAGGGCTTCCAGATTAGGCACAATCAAGGCTCCCAGGGCTTTTCGATCTTGCCCAACCAGAACAATTTGATCGATCAATGAACTGCGTAAACAGGCATCTTCGATCGGTTGGGGCTCAATGTTTTCGCCATTGCTGAGGACGATCGTATCCTTGGCTCTGCCGGTCAGGATAAGGCTGCCATCGTCTGCTAGCCAGCCAATATCGCCTGTATCAAACCAGCCTTCGGGATCAATGGCCTTA
>JBCBJQ010000106.1:0-20242 GCA_038523235.1 Cyanobacteria bacterium J06626_4 | reverse complement strand
TTTTTGGCCTGACTTGATGAACTGATGCCGAATAGGTCTAGCACTCTTGTCAGAGATATCGCTTCCGCACATCATGTAAATCTGAATGGATATACAGAAGCTTTCGGTATATCCACCTGCATTGAGACGATTACAAGAGATTTTCTGCATCCTATCTGAATCAAGATAAATTACGAGAAACCTTTCACATTTTTTAGACAAAAAATCATATCAGCAGAGGCCAGCGCGATCTCGCTGTATATAGAAGAAGGGCGATCTCTTGTTTGCTCAAGTGGCGCCCATTTCCTATTTCCACTAGCCAGCTAGCGATCGCCCACAGCCAAGAGCCCATCAATTCAAGCAGAACTAAAGAGGCTCGCCATCTACCATGGTCAAGGCAACCCTCAGCGCCCCGATCGCCCATGCTGCTCCCTCTTCTAAATGACTTAAACCGACACTTCCGCAAACTTGTCGCTGGCTGCTGGACAGCCCGAATCTCCCGACTGCTTTGGGGTGTACTTGGTTTGGTATTGGTCTGCGGCCTACAAGGCATGCCGCGTAGTCACGCCGCTACCACCATCAATATGGCTCGCCCCACGTGGGATACGGGCTGGTTTCAAGCGGAAGTTTATCGAGAGTTATTGACTCAGTTGGGATACTCGGTGAATGCGCCCAAAACCCTTAGTAATGAGCAATTTTACGAACAAGCCGCCGCTGGGGAAATGGATTTGTGGGCGAGTGGCTGGTTTCCATTACACAATCGCTACCTGGAGCAGCCAGACATCGGTGGAGCCGTAGAACCCGTGGGGTTTGAGGTGCCAGATGGCGCTTTGCAGGGGTATCTAGTCGATAAAACGACGGCTGAACGGCTTAACATCCAGAGCCTCGCCGACTTGGCCCGGCCCGAGGTGACCGCAGCGCTGGATGGTGACGGGAATGGCAAAGCCGATTTGATTGGCTGCAATGCGGAGTGGGCCTGTGCCGAAGTCATCGACTACCACTTGCAGGAATATGATCTGAACGATTTTGTTGACCACAGGCAAGGGGACTACGCGCCGTTGATGGCAGCCGCGATCGCCCGCCTGCGGCAAGGTGAGTCAATCTTGTTCTACACCTGGACGCCGAACTGGACAGTCAATGAGCTGCCGCCCGGTGAAGATGTCGTGTGGATCGAAGTGCCTTACGCGAGTCTGCCACCAGGTCAAAAAGCCCTGGAAAGTGAAACCGTCATGACCGGCATCACCGGCTGTGTGGCGGATCCCTGCACGCTAGGATTCCCGCGCAACGACATCCGAGCCGTGGCCAATAGTGAGTTTTTAGCGGCTCATCCCGCCGTGCGATCGCTGCTCGAACAGGTCACGATTCCCTTAGCTGACATCGCCGCGCAAAACGCCCTCATGCTTTCCCGAGAGGGAGATGAAGATGATATTCGCCGCCATGCTCAGGACTGGATCACGGCTAACCGCTCGACCGTGGATGACTGGTTAGCCACGGCCCGCGCTACGGGCGAGATTGCGCCCTCGGCATCTGCCGAACCCACCGCCACACCCTTGGGACCCCCGCCGCTCGACCCGGTTCGCATTGTGACCCAACGCTTTGAACCCTTTGTGATCTATGAAGATCACGAATATCAGGGGTTTAGCATCGACCTCTGGCAGGCGATCGCCCGCGAACTCAACCTCACTTATGAATTGGTGGGGGTGAACTCGGTGGCCAAACTGCTGGATGAAGTCGAGCGCGGGGCGGCAGATCTGGCGATCGCTGGCATTGGCATCACCTCTCAGCGCGAAGCCCGGCTGGACTTTTCCTACCCCTATTACGAATCCGGCCTGCAGGTCATGGTGCCCAGCGATCAGAGCGAACTAGGGAAACTGCTATCGGTGGTCGGCGCTGTGCTGCGATCGCCGCGACTGTACTACGGCATCGGCATTCTCATCCTCATTTTGTTGATCGTCGCTCACCTCCTCTGGCTATCTGAGCGCAACCATAACAGTGAGTTTCCCGATGGGTATCTGCATGGCATTTGGGAAGCCTTTTGGTGGGCTGCGGTGACGGTAACGACGGTCGGCTATGGCGACAAAGTCCCCACCCGAGCCGCCGGTCGTTTCTTTGGCCTGATTTGGATGTTTTCGGGCTATTTTGTGTTTGCTTACTTCACGGCCAGCATTGCCACTACCTTTACCGTGCAAGAACTTCAGGGGGTAATCAATGGTCTCGAAGATCTGCCCGGCAAGCGCGTGGCCACCGTCGCCGAAAGCGCTGCCGCTGAATTTCTAGATGGGCAGACCAATCTGCTATTTCGCAATTACAACACCCTCGAAGATTTGTACGTCGCGGTGGAGGCCGAACAAGCGGTGGATGCCGTCGTCTATGATGCGCCGGTGTTGCAATATTTCGTTTCTCACCAAGGGCAGGGCAAATATCAAGTAGTGGGTGATGTCTTTAAATCCTTGAACTACGGTATTGCACTGCAGCCGGACAGTCCTTATCGCGAGGCGATTAATGCCGCGCTGCTCAGACTGTATGAAACGGGCCAGTATGAGGATATTTATCAAGCGTGGTTTGGTTTGGGGCAAGGGTAATCGCCGATCCGCAGCTCCACTGCAGCCCTCCGCAACTGTTGGTGCAAACGACGGTGGGTGATCAGTGAATGAGGTGAAGATGCGTGGCTAAAGGGAAGTGGGGAGCGCTTTACCGATGATGGAAGGAGCGCTGTTGACTCACCTTCACGTTGGCCAAGAGCCGCTCTTCTGTTCGGCAATGGCTTACACCAATTGGCTGAATTTGGACTACACATCCAAAACCCGTGTAGCCCCTTCGACAAGAGGGCAACCACAGCGAGGGATCGCCGATCTGTAGCACTACTTTGCAGAATTAGTATTAGCCTGATCGCTCCATAGTCGGCATCGTGCTGGAGACAATGCCTCGCTCAGGTTGCCTGGCTCCTCGGGCGTCAATGGAGAGTTGAATGAAGCATCGTGATTCAAATTTTCCGGCTAGGGGGCAAAAAAATCCGGCTAGGAATCCTTTTGAAGACGATTTCCGCCTAATCTACGGACTGGGTTGTCGTACAGGATGGTAGCTGTATGAGTGCATCGGGCCAGTCGTATCGAGACGTTTTAATTACCTACCTGAAACCTCAACGCGGGCGAGTGGCCTGGTTGGCGATCGCCCTATTGAGCAGCATTGCCCTCCAGGTGCTCAACCCGCAGATTCTGCGCTACTTCATCGATAGGGTCATGGTCGGTGGACCGCAATCGGTATTGACGCTGGCCGCCTTGGGATTTGTCGCGATCGCTTGCCTGCGCCAAGGATTGGAAATTGTCGCCACCTATTTCAGCGAAACGGTGGCCTGGACCGCCACCAACGACCTGCGCCTAGACTTAGCCCATCATGTTCTCCACTTAGATCTGGCCTTCCACAAGGCCCATACGCCCGGTGAACTGGTAGAACGCGTCGATGGTGATGTGGATGCCCTTTCTCGGTTCTTCTCGCAGTTCATTTTGCAAGTGGTCGGCAACGGCCTGCTGGTCATCAGCGTCTTAGGCATCCTCTGGGTGGAAGATTGGCGTGCTGGGTTGAGCCTGAGCCTGTTTGCCTTGGCGGCTTTAGGGATTCTCGGTCGTTTGCAAGCCTTAGCCGTCGAGCCCTGGTGGGTTTATCGCCAGATCAGCGCGGAGTTCTATGGCTTCATCGCCGAATACCTGAGCGGCCTGGAAGATATTCGGGCCAACGGGGCCGTCGGCTATGTGATGCACCGCTTCTATCAGCTCCTGCGACGCTGGCTGGCAGCCTTTCACAAAGCTCGTTTCACGAGTACTTTGCTATGGGGCGGCACGGTGGGGTTGTTTACCGTCGGCAACGCGATCGCGCTAGCTGTCGGTGCATACCTTTGGCAGCGTCAGGCCATCACCATCGGCACCGTCTATTTGCTCTTTTACTACGCTACGCTGCTGCAAGATCCGATCGAACGCATTCGCGAAGAGTTAGAGCAATTTCAACAAGCGATCGCCAGCCTCCAGCGCATTCAAGATCTACTCAGCCATCACAGCCAGCTTCACCCCGGCGGACAGGCCGTACTCCCCAACGGGCCTCTGTCGGTCGAGTTTGATGGCGTCTGGTTTGGTTATGAGACAGAAAACAGAGGAGATAGGGAACAGGGAATAGGAGATAGGGAACAGGGAACAGAGCAGAAGGCAGAAAATTCAAAATTCAAAACTCAAAATACTCTCCGAGAAGAGCAAAGCCCTAGAAAGTTCAAAACTGCCGCCTCTACATCTGCTGCTTTATCCACCCACGCACTCCCCCACTCCCCCGCTCCCCCACTCCCCACTCCCCCACTCCCCACTCCCCCACTCCCCACTCCCCTACCCAACTACACCCTTCGCAACCTTACTTTCCACCTGCCTGCCGGTCACATCCTTGGTCTACTCGGCCATACCGGTAGTGGCAAGAGCACACTCGCGCGGCTGCTATTGCGGCTATACGACATTCAACAGGGGCAAATTCGGTTAGGGGGCCTTAACTTGGCGGAGGTGCCCCTGCGGGAACTGCCTCATCATGTCGGCTTGGTCACTCAGGATGTGCAGCTATTTCAAACGACGGTGCGGCACAATCTAACGTTTTTTAATTTGCACATTCCTGATGAGGCAATTCGACAAACGCTGGATCAACTCGGGCTGACGACCTGGCTCAAAGCGTTGCCGCAGGGGTTAGACACCCGGCTCGGAGCCGATAGTGGCGGACTGTCTGCTGGGCAGGCACAGTTGTTGGCGTTTGCCCGCGTGTTTCTAAAAGACCCCGGTCTGGTGATCTTGGATGAAGCCTCGTCGCGCCTTGATCCAGTGACAGAACAGTTGATTGAGCAGGCCGTGGAACGGTTACTCAAGAACCGCACGGGCATTATCATTGCCCATCGGCTCAAGACCGTGGAGCGCGCCGATCAGATCTTAATTTTGGAGCAGGGACAGAGGGTGGAGTATGGCGATCGCGCTACTCTGATCAACAACCCGCAGTCTCGCTTTTCTCGTTTGAGGCAGGCAGGAGCGACCGATAGATTGGCCTAGAGAATGTGTCACGACTCAGGCAGTTGATCCGGATCAATTCCTTGAGATCTGAGATAAGCCTCTAACTGCTGTAGCCGTTGCTGGGTTTGCTCGGCCCGCTGCCGTTCTTGCTCAGCCCGCTGTCGTTCTGCTTCTTCAGGCAACGGAATCAAGTCACCGGTTGCCGTGAACCAGCGCAATTGCTGTCCATAAATACCCAACTCTAGCTCCAACTGTTGGCTGGTTAGACGTCCTTGGTTTGTGGGTGTAATTGACTCGTATCGACTACTAGACAAACGAAATCCGGCAAATTCCATCGTCTCGGGGTGAAACCAATAGTATTCGGGTACCCGCCATACGTCTTGATACAGCGTTTTCTTAGCCCCTTTATCGACCTGAGCAGTAGAGTTGGAGAGCAGTTCAATCACCACATTGGGGTATTTACCCCCTTCTTCCCAGATGGCCCAACTGCGGCGTTCTCTTTTTTCGGCACCCAGCACTATAAACACGTCTGGCCCAAGAAAATCCCTTTTCTTGAGCTGTTGCTTGTTGTAGTAAACAGTGAGATTACCGGAAATATAGAAGTCGTGGCGATCTTGCCACCAGAAGTTCAACAACCGAATTAACAGATCAATCTGATTACGGTGGAAGTCGGTTTCCAAGGGTGGTTCATCACTGTATAAATTAGTGGGAGGCAGCTCAACTTCGTCAGCGCTGATTCCACCGACAGCAGGGGAATTTTCATCACTACTTTTACCGACGACGGGGGGATTTTCATCCACTCGGACCATAGCTGAAATCCCAGAATAGTTGACCTTAGTATAGCTCACAGCGCTTGCAGAGCTTGGGAAGCGCCTTGCCAAGCCTAAGTTCTACGCAGCTAAACTGAGCTGATTTAGATATCCGGTCAGCTTGACTATTTCTATGGCGCAGTTGAGAATAGCTTGCATTAGAAACGAAGCTGAAGCCGAGCTTTTATTATGGCTATCACCCTTTCACGGGCTGACTACGACCACTTGTGGCAAGAGCAAAATCCCGCTCCTGAAATATCCAATCATTCCGACTTTTCTGAAACTCGGCAGGTTGTGCCGGAATCGCTTGGCCAAGGATATATCCAGTCGATTCAGTGGGCTGGTATTGAGCTCACCCTGTTTCAGTATCAGTTTCGGAAAGATGTGCATGTTCTCCATCGCGCTGAAGATGGAAGTACACACGCGGGTGAAATCGGCTTCCATCTATCGGGAAATCGACATGGATATCGCACAGGCGAAAATTTTATCCAATGGGGCCAGTGTGACGAGCCGGACGACTGGTTTGCCGTTACCCATGCGAATGAGCCCATTCTCAAGGTTGATATTCATCTGGCGTCTTCAAATGGTCTTAGCCAGGTGATTGCCGATACTTTGAAAGACTTACCCAGCGAAATTCGTCGGTGTCTAGAAGATTACAGCGACAACTGGCTGACCGAAATAAACACGATTACGCCGGCGATGCGATCGCCCCTAGAACAAATTTTTAATTGCCCGTTTCACGGTAAAACCAAACAAATTTATCTAGAGAGCAAGTGTTTAGAGTTGGTGGCACTGAAATTAGAACAGCTGAAAGAAATAGACAAACGCACAGGCTCACCTTGTTCGCTCAATCTGGATGATGTTGATCGCATTCATCATGCTAAAAGCATTCTGACGGCCAACCTCGATAACCCTCCCTCTTTGATGGAGTTGGCCCGGCAAGTGAGCCTAAACGATTACAAGCTCAAAAGCGGATTTCGACAAGTGTTTGGTACCACAGTGTTTGGCTATCTGCATCAGTACCGAATGGAAGTGGCCCGTCAACTGTTGGCAGAGCAGCGGATGAATGTGAAAGAAGTAGCTCGGACGGTCGGATATGCTAATCAAAGCCGGTTTGCGGTTGCCTTCCGCAAGCAGTTTGGGATGAATCCCAAAGTTTATCTTTTGAGCCAAAAATCCAGTTAGGGCGCAAAACGATCCGGATGGGAGCGATCGCGCTTGCCCATCTCGATTAAATCTCCAGTATCTTCTTGAGAACAGTTCTTAGCAACGGCTTGTTGCGACTGATTTCAAAAGGTGTGGGGAAAGCAATCTAATGGCTGCATTGATTAAAGAGCGTCGGTTGTCGACAAGGCAACGCTGGGGTGGGTTAACGCTATGCTTGTCTGGCTGTCTGCTGATGAATAGTCCTGCCAGTTGGGCCAGCACTGAGCCAGCACTTGAGGGGACGGCAGCGCCGATCGAAGCACTGCCCGAGACCGCTACTGATACAGTCATCGATTCAATATCAGTAGTTTTAACCGATTCACTTCCCGATGCTACTGCTGCGGCATCTTTACTCCCTAACCGCGAACTGCCGCACAGTCCGGTACTCAGTGGCGAAGCGCCAATAGCTCATGCTCAAGTTGCGATTACTGGGGTACGGGTAGAAGAGACGGAAGCGGGCTTGCAGTTGGTACTGGAAACGGATAGCGGCGAACTACCCACCCCGACGACTGAGACAACTGGAAATGCCTTGATTGCAGACATTCCCAATGCCGTGCTGAACTTGCCTGGGGGGGAGGCATTTGAGCGTTTTGGCCCGACCGCAGGAATTGCTCTGGTGAGCGTAACGAACGAGTCCGCAAACATGGTTAGAGTATCGGTCACCGGCACGGATGCACCGCCGGAAGTTGAGTTCACCGCCGAGGCAGGCAATTTGATGCTGGGCATCACGCCAGGAGTCACCGCGAATGCCGATGGCGATATCGACATCGACGAAGACGCGATTCAAGTCGTCGTTACCGCAACTCGCACAGAGGAAGAACTGCAAGATGTTCCCCGTTCAGTCACAGTCATCGACCGTGAAGAGATTGAAGAGCAAACCCGCCTGAATCAGGATTTGGGCGATATTTTATCCCAACTGGTACCGGGCTTTAGTGCTCCGACAGGACGCACCAATACGTTTGGTCAAACCCTGCGGGGCCGAGAAATTTCCGTTCTGATTGACGGCATTCCTCAAAATACGAATCTGGGCTCCATTCCCGCTTTCCTAACCACCATCGACCCGCAAGCAATTGAGCGGATTGAAGTAGTACGCGGCCCCAATGCGATTTATGGCGCTCAGGCCACTGGGGGCTTGATTAACATCATTACCCGTCAGCCTGACGAAGCGCCTCTAAGTCATACCATCGACATTGGCGGCAGTGCCGCTATTGGTCGAGATGAGGCATTCCTGGCAGGAGACGGATTTGGCTACAATGCGCGCTACACAATCTCCGCCACGACAGAGACGGCTAGTGCATTGGGCAGCATTTCGTACCGATCGCGAGGCGTTTACTATGACGCTGATGGCGATCGCATTCCCAGCGACTTTACCGACGCCGAGACCGATGAGTTTAATGTGTTGGTGCGGCTGGGAGGTGAGCTAGACGAGTTGCAGCGGCTGAACTTCACCCTGAACCATTTCCAGCAAGAGCAGGATGCCGACTACATTAGCGATCCGGCGATTGACGATATTCCGGGAGTCCAAAAAGCGCGCGCCCTTGAGGTGCCCGAAGGCACCCAGGTCATTGGTGCTCCAGAAGCATCAACATTAACCACGACAAATCTCACCTTGCAGTATTTCAACGACGACTTGCTGAATAGTCAACTACAGGGTCAGGTCTTTTTTCGCAGCTATGAATTTGAGGGTGGCCTACCGTCGGACAATCGAGATTTTACGGGCTTCATTACCCAATCACCCGGAAGCAGCCAACAGTGGGGCGGGCGACTACAAGTCAACACCCCGTTCAATTTAGAAGAGACCGTCAGCCTGCTGTGGGGGGTGGATTATGTAAGAGAAGACAGCTCCCAAACCTTTAATGTGTTTGACCCAGAAGAATTTGACGCCAGTGGGGGACGGGTCTTTCGCAAAATTGATGAAATTGATTTCGTGCCACCTTACACCTTGGACGATGTAGGGATTTTTGCTCAGCTTCAGTGGGACATTTCCGATCGCCTCACATTCAGTGGCGGTGCTCGCTATGTCAACCTCAGAGTTGATGCTGATGATTACATCACCTTCGACGGGAATGCCATTGAAGGCGGCACCTTGAATGCCGATGATGTGGTTTTTAACGTGGGCCTTGCCTACGAACTCACTGAAGGCCTAACGGCATTTACCAGCTTTTCCCAAGGCTTTTCGCTGCCAGATATTGGCCGGGTACTACGCTTTGCTGATGCCGGATTTGCGGTTGAAGACGACATTGATTTGACTCAGCCGCAAAAGGTCGATAACTACGAAATTGGCCTGCGGGGAAATTGGGGCACGCTCCAAGCATCTGTAGCAGGCTTTTTTAACTATTCGAGTCTAGGCACCAGCTTCGAAGCGGTTGATGGCGGCCCCTTGCGAACCATTCGGGCTCCGCAGCGGATCTATGGCGTAGAAGCCACCGTTGACTGGCATCCGAGCGACGCTTGGAGATTGGGCGGCACGGTTACTTGGTTAGAAGGGGAAGATGAAGACGGTGATTTTACCGCCCTCAACAGCCTGGTGATTCCGCCGCTCAAAATCACGGCATACCTGGAAAATGAAACCCTACCCGGCTGGCGCAATCGCTTGCAGTTGCTCTATTCTGGCGATCGCGATCGCGGCTTTGATGATGGTGTCGATGATGCCCCCATCAATAGCTACATCACGCTGGACTTCCTCAGCAGCGTCAGCCTTGGCGATGGCGAGCTGACTCTCGGCATTCAAAACCTGCTGAATACTGATTATTCCCCGGTCTATTCGCAATACTTTGCCCCGTTTTTTGACGGCAACAACCGGGCTGGGGAGGGGAGAACGATTAATCTCAGCTATCAGGTCACTTTCTGATGCCTTCAGATGTTTCATCTATGAACTATCGACCATTCATTCGTCGTCGTCGGCGATGGCTTTTTAGAAAACGGTGGCGGGCTCTGTTGTGCCTACTAGTGGGGCTGCTCACAATCGTCGTGGCCGCTTGTGGGGAACCATCCGCGCCACCAGCGGCGGCACCACTGTCCGGGAATTGTCAGAGGATTGAACATGCTGCGGGCACCACCGAGCTGTGCGTCCAGCCCCAGCGGGTGGCCGCGCTGAGTCCCTACATTCTGGATATGCTGTTAGCCCTTGGAGTAGAACCGGTCGGATTCGGTGCTGCCGATATGTCAGAGGCGATGCTGAGGCGACCTGAGTTTGACGATCCGCCAGCGCAAATCCCGTATTTAGGTCAGCGCTTGACGACTGAGCCGGTTAACTTAGGCGATCGCCATAGCCCCTCTCTAGAAACCTTGACCCAGGTACAGCCAGATTTGATTTTGGGCGAAGTTTGGCAGGGCAACTACGAACTGCTCTCGCAAATTGCGCCGACGGTGTTGGTGGATGACGAGCCGGGGGGATGGCAAAGCTCCATTCAAATCTTGGCCCAGGCCCTAGACAAAGAGCCAGAATTAGCGCAGGTCGAAGCCACCTATGAGACGACGATTGCTCAGGCGCAGACCCAGCTATCGTCGATCGTTGCCGAATATCCCAGAGTCTTATTACTCAGCTCCGGTAATCTCACCGGAGAGATTTATACCTATCCTTGCAGCGAGTTTTCTCGATTACTTGAAGCTATCGGATTTCAGTTAGTTAGCCTAGAAAATTCATCCAGTTGCGATTCCCCCACGCTGTCTCTAGAAGTGGTGCCTCAAGCGGATGCTGATATCGTTTTTGTCGTGGCCTGGGATGCTGAAGATCAGGGCAATCCGGAAGGCTGGCGCAACCTGAAACAAGACTGGAATCAGGTACCGCTTTTACAAAAAATGCCGGTAACTGAGGCGGGGCGAGTCTATTTTATCGATGCTCACCTATCCACCCTACGAGGCCCGATCGCTGCCGAGATCATCCTTGAAGGTTACCTCAATCAACTGTCATCCCTTGAGTGAACGCCACCCCATGCATCCATCCCCATCTCTGCGCTTGACCCACAGTTTGATTTAGTTGAGAATAGCTCTCACTTGAAAGTCGCCCTTTTTGCCGCCGCGATCGCCCCCATCCCCATGACCATCACCCTCTCCCAGCATGACTATTTGAACTTATTCGATGAGTCTCAACGCCGTAGTCAGTCTGATGAAACAGAGTCTTGCGATAGGGCTGTGCCTTATCCAGAGCAGTTAGGTCAGGGCGACTGCCGCTTGATTGACCTCCGTGAAGGGGTGGACCTATTCATTGGTAACTATCAGCTGCACGACGATATCGTGACGGTATTACCAGAGCGATCGCATCTCATAGAGTACGTGTTTTACCTCACGGGCAAAGGTAGTCAGCCGAATGCGATCGCGGCTGGTCAATACGCCCTATACGGTAGCGGCATGGCTCCGGCTGAAACCTGCGGGGATTCGGCGGCTGAACCGATTTTAGAGGTCAATGTTCATATTCCACCCGCTGTATTAAAAACCTTTTTGGGCGAGTCTTTTGACTTAGCGGGTGGGGGGCTGGAGCACCTGTTTCGGCCCACTGAGCAGCCTTACTACGAACGGTTGGGCGTGACCACCGCTGCCATGCGCACAGCACTGCATCAGCTGTTGCACTGCCCGTTTACGGGTGTCATCAAAAAAGCCTATTTAGAAAGTAAAGTGTGGGAACTCATGGCCCTGCTGCTCGATCAAGAGTTGCAGCGACGAGAGGCCAAACCCGTCCTGAATCCATTGAAATCAGATGACGTTGAGCGCATCCACCGGGCGAAAAAGATTCTGCTACAGCGGCTCGATAACCCGCCCTCTTTGCTCAATCTGGCTCACCAAGTGGGGCTGAACGACTGTGTTCTCAAGCGAGGCTTTCGACAGGTTTTTGGCGAAACCACCTTTGGCTATTTACACAGCCACCGGATGGAAACAGCCCGTCAGTTACTCATCGAGGGTGAAGTAAACATCACCGAAGCGGCTCGTCACGTGGGCTTTGCCAACCGCAGCTATTTTGCTGCCGCCTTCCGCAAAAAATACGGCGTTTCCCCGAGTGAGTATCTCCGTCAGACGAGAAAATCCGGCTAGCGTTCAAACGATTCCGCCCAGCATTCATCCCTGGCAATTTCAGAGCAAGTACCTTTGATAAGCTCTCAATCAAGAATTTGTTGCAATAAGGGCGCTGCGCGCTGGGTGTGAGGAAGAATGCTGAATCGACTGTCGCAAACGCTGGCGATCGCCAGCCTGCTTTCTGTACCAATACTGCCTGCCGGGGCAGAAGCGGAAACCGCATCAACTCAAGCGAGGCCACTGGAAACGAGTCCGGCAATCGCGGAGCAGCCTGCCACCACTGTCGCCGAGTGGATGGCCCAAGTGGAATCTGCCCTCGTGCAAATCACCGCAGTGCGCCTGGAGCCCACGGAGGCCGGTTTGCAGGTCGTACTAGAAACGGCTGAGGGTGAACTCGCCACCCCTACGACAGAGATTGTGGGCAACGCCCTGATTGCCGACATCCCCAATGCGGTGCTGGCGCTGCCGGAGGGCGGCTCATTTGAGCAGTTTGAACCGGCAGCAGGCATTGCCTTGGTGAGTGTCACCAATGAACCCGGAGATCAGGTGCGGGTCAGCATCACCGGCACTGATGCCCCACCGGTCGCTGAGGTGACGGCGACGGGCTTGGCGGTGACACTGGGTGAGGCTGTTGCTGGGGCCGAGGATGACGCGATTCAGGTCGTGGTGACGGGTGAAGATGATGAAGGCTACAGTCCATCTAATTCCAGCACCGCCACCGGTACCGATACGCCTCTCAGCGATATTCCCTTATCCATTCAGGTCATTCCTGAACAAGTGCTTGAAGATCGCAATGTGGTCGAACTCGGGGATGCATTGGAAACGGCTGGCGGCGTTGTCGAGGATGGCAACAGGAGTACGGGATTATTTGGGCCAGGCTTTCTAATTCGAGGATTTGAGGCAGACGTTTTCCGGGATGGCATTCAAGCGTTTACTTTTGCGCCTTTAAGCACTAACAACATTGAACGAGTTGAAGTCTTGAAAGGTCCAGCCTCCGTTTTATATGGACAAGGATCTCCAGGGGGCATTATTAACTTGGTTACCAAACAACCGCTGAGTGAGCCATTCTATGAAGCTTCAGCCACAGTAGGAAGCTTCAGTACCTATCGCGGCGCGCTCGATCTATCGGGGCCTTTAAATGAAGATAGAAGCGTCCGCTACCGGCTGAACCTATCTTACGAAAACTTTGGCAGCTTTCGTGATGTGGTAAACGGTGAAAGCTTTCAAATCTCACCTGTGATGGCCTGGGATATCGGCCCCAATACTTCGTTAGACCTGTACGGACAATATACCTACGATCGCGAGACCACCGATCAGGGTATTCCCTTTACCAGCGAGGGGGAACCGGTCGATGTGCCCCGCAGCCGGTTCTTAGGCGATGAAATTGACGAGTTTACTCAAGATCAGTTCAGCATTGGCTATCGCTTAAACCATAACTTCAGTGACAACTGGTCCATCAGCCATAACGCTGAATACTTGGAATACAACGCTATCCGCGATTCTCTGCTCTTTGCGTTTACGTCGTTTGATGACACGACGGGAGAGCTCATGCGCGATGAAGAATTCGCAGACGATGCCTTTGATCGATTTTTTGCCAATGCTGAAGTCCAGGGTCGCTTTAATACCGGCCCTGTTCAGCATCAGCTTTTGGTCGGACTAGAGTACCGTTCTGAAAACTCAGGACAAGATTTTCAATTTGGCCCTGGCCCATCTATTAACGTCTTTGATCCGGTCTATACCAATCAGCGCTCCGGCGACGATCCCTTCTTTTTTCGAGAAGCCAACATACAAACGGTGAGTGCCTACGTCCAAGACCAGATTGACCTTACGCCCGAGCTCAAGCTACTGCTAGGCGTACGATTTGACTCCGTCGATCAGTTCCGCACAGCGCAAAATGAAGATGACCCCCGAGAAGAGTTTGAGCTCGTAGATGAGGCCTTCACCCCCAGAGTCGGTCTGGTTTATCAGCCCATCCAGCCCCTATCGCTCTACGCTTCTTACAGCACCTCATTTGAGCCCTCATTTGCAACCTTGGTAAATGCCGATGGTTCTTTCTTTGAACCCGAGGAGGGGCGTCAATTTGAGGTGGGGGCCAAAGCCGATATCTCTGACCAGCTCAGCCTGACATTGGCTGCCTTTGACATTCGTCGGCAAAACGTTAATACGCCAGACCCAGAGGATCCCCTCTTTTCGATACAGACGGGGGAAGTGACCAGTCGCGGCATTGAGCTCAATCTGAATGGAGAGATTCTACCCGGTTGGAATATCACAGCGGCTTACACTTACCTGGATGCTTTCGTGAGTGAAGACACCACCGATATCGTCGGCAATCGACCCGCCGATACGCCAGAAAATCAATTTAGCCTGTGGACCACTTACGAAATTCAAGCGGGGGAGTATGAAGGTCTCGGCGCGGGACTGGGATTCTTTTATGTTGGCGATAGACAAGGAGATTTAGAGAACACGTTTACCTTGCCTAGCTACTTCCGCACCGATGCCGCGCTATTTTATGGCCGCGATAATTGGCGGGCTCAGCTCAACTTTGAAAACTTGTTTAATATTGAGTATTTCACATCGGCCAATTATGAAAGCTTAACGTCGGTCAATGTGGGAGCCCCCTTTAGTGTCAATGCATCTTTCTCCATCGAGTTTTAGTCATGGGTCATCTTTGGGTTAGAGCCTCTCGCCTGCTCACTTGGTTTCTGCTGGGCGTGCTGGTTACCGTGATTTCATCAGGCTGTTTCCAGGGCGATCGCGCTGAGGAAAGCCCCCCATCGACCATCAATACCAATTGTTTTGCCGTTGCTCATGCGGTGGGAGAAACCTGTGTTCCCTATCAGGCTGAGCGCATTGCCACCCTCGACGGAGTATCTTTTGAAAATGCGGTTGCTCTGGGGCTGCAACCGATTGCGACCGTCAACCTCGCATTTACAGAACTTCTACTCGCTGAACAGCTCTCGAATAGTACTAACATAGGCGATTACAATGCACCCAACTTAGAGCGGGTACTTCAGTTAGCGCCGGACTTAATTTTGGGGCTTGAAGAACAGCAAAGTGTCTACAGCCAAGCCGCTCAGATTGCCCCCACCGTTTTGGTGCCGTTTGAACACAGTGGTGAGTGGAAAGAGATTTTCACCTTTACTGCCGACGCTTTGGGGCGCGCTGAGCAGGCCCAGGCAGTGATGGCAGCTTATAACGAGCGATCGCAAGCCTTTCAGCAAACCATCATGGCTAATTTGCCCCCGCAGAACGAGGGGCGATTACCAACCATCTCCGTGGTTCGACTCTTTCCAGACGGCATTACCTTGTATACAAAGGTGGGCTTTATCGGCACTGTTTTGGAAGATGTTGCCTTACCGCGTCCCCCGTCTCAGGACTTGAACATGGCAGAGACTGTGGCCATAGCGGGTGATACGATTCAGTACACGATTACTAAAGAATCTTTCGAGCAGGCCGATGCCGATGCCATCTTCATCATCGTGGGCAGTTGGGACGACCGGATCAAGGATGTGCTAGCCGAACTCAAAGCCGATCCACTCTGGTCAAAACTAGCGGCGGTGCAGCAGGGCAACGTTTACGAAGTGGGAGACCATTGGGTGGGCAGTGGTCCGATCGCGGCCAACGCCGTGATTGATGACCTGTTCAAGTATCTGATCGAGGAGAACTGATGGTATGGCAAAGCATATTCTCGTTGTCTGCAAAGCCTGCGGCGCTGATGCTGAAGAGAATGCCTCCAGGGAGACAGAGGGTACTCGCTTGCTCAAACAGCTCCAGGAACTGCATGACCACTGGCCTCGAAGAGAGGAGTTGGCGATTGAGACCACCCCCTGTTTGTGTATTGGCGAACGGGCGTGCACCATTGCCTATGTCGGCACTGGCAAACCCACCTACCTCTTTGGCGATCTAGACCCTACAGCCTGTGCCGCCGACCTGCTCACCGCCAGCGAACTGTATCTCGATAGCGCAGACGGCATGGTACCTGCTTACAAGCTTCCTGCCCAACTGCGTCCTCGCCGGATCGCCCGCATTCCCCCTGCACCATGAGCAGTGGATGGGCCTCGGCGTGAGCGCTCAGCCGAACGGTGGATGAATCGGTGAGTTGACGAGTGAACGTTTAGAAGATGTTGGTAAGGTCTAAGGTGAAGCCCGGCAGCACTGAGTCAGCCGAGAGTTCTGTGGGAGCATTTAGTACTTCAACAGGCTGATTGAGGCGGTAGACCTCTACCTGCTGATCTTGAGGATTGATCAGCCAGCCTAGCTGCAGGCTATTCTCCAGATATTCCCGCATATTGGCCTGCACTGCAGCCAGAGTGTCGCTGGTCGATCTCAACTCAATCGCAAAGTCAGGGCAGAGGGGAAGAAATTTATCGGGGTCAGGATTTAGCGCTGCCAGCCGGTCGCGGTTGACCCAAGCAGCATCAGGTGATCTAATCGCCCCGTTTGATAGCCGAAACCCTGTGGAAGAGTCAAATCCGATCCCTGTTCCATCCGTATCAGCCCAGTTACCCAACTGCTGAGCAATTCTAAAATTTCGATTGCCTGTTTCCCATCCTGTCGGCGGCATGATGATTAACTTTCCTTCAGCGGTGCGCTCTAGCCGCAGGTCGCGGTTGACCTGACAGAGCCGGTAAAACTGCTCATCACTCAGGTCAATATCTGCTGATTGAAGTTCTAGGGTAAGAGACATCATGGCTGAAGCCTGCCGCATGCTCTCTCAATTCTAATGGGAGTCTAAAAACTCCGTTGAGCAAGCAAAAAAATCCTTCTAGGGCTCTTGTGGAGAGTGGGCGAGTGAGAGGGTGAATAAGTGGATGAGTGAGAGAGTGGATGGGTGGATGTTTAGAACGGTGCCGGGGGCATCCTGAAACCTTGAATTTTGAACCCTGAACCTTTGAATCTAGTATCCAGCGCCTGAAATCTAGCCCCCCTATACTCACCCACCCTTCTACCCATTCGCTCTAATGCCCTCCATCCACGCCCTCCTCTGGCAAATGATCCGGTATGCCCAGCGTCTTTACTGGGTCGATACTTTGCTGTGGCTGTTGATTCTGGGGCTGCCCGCCGTGCCGGGGCTGTTGATTCGTGAATTTTTTGACAGCCTGACGCCCCCCTCTCAGCGGTCGTCGCCATGGGTATGGATTGGGCTGCTGCTGGCAATTGGCTTGGCCAGGATAGTCGCAATTTTTATCGGACGTGTAACAAAAACTCAGCATCGGTTTTTGATGAGTGGCTTGATTCGCCACAACCTGTTGTCCGAACTGTTGAAGCGTCCGGGAGCAGAATTAGCCACTGGGGGAGCCAACGGTCAAAACTCATCGCCGGGCGAGATCCTCAGCTACTTTCGGGATGATGCCTTCCAAATTGAAGATGTGGTGGTGAGCACCAACGAAATTTTGGCCGCTGGGGTGTTTGCGATCGCGTCGGTGGCCCTGCTGCTCAGCGTGAATGCCACCCTGACGCTACTGGTATTTTTGCCGTTGTGTGCGATCGCCGCCCTCGTCCACCAGGCCGAACACCGCCTCAAACGCTATCGCCGCGATAGCCGCCAGGCCACGCAAAAAGTCACCGGTCTGGTTAGCGAAATGTTCACCGCTTGCCAAGCCGTCAAGGTGGCCGGAGCTGAGACGCAAATGTTGGCCGAACTGCGGGAGAGGTGCGATCGCCGCCGCCAAAAAATGGTGCGTGACCAAGTCTTCAGCGCCCTGCTCGACTCCGGCTTTGAAAACATCGTCAACTTGGGCACGGGCCTGATTTTGCTCGTCATCGCCCAAAGCGTCAACACCCAGACGACGCTTACCGTTGGTGACTTTGCCCTGTTCGTCTATTATCTATCCTTCGTTACCTATTTTCTTGGCTTCTTAGGTAGCTTTGTCGCTACCACCAAACAAAGTGAAGTGTCGTTTGAGCGCATGGCCGGACTTGTCGGAGAGTGGGAGAGCGAGAGTGCAGCAGCCCCTAACCCACCTACCCATCCACCCACTTACTCATCCACCGTTCGGCTGGCTTCGACGATGAGCTCAGCCGAATCGAGTGCTCACGCCGAAGCCCATCCACCCATCCACCCTCTCACATACCCCCATCCCCTGCATCTCAAACCCGTTCTCGGCACTCAACCCCCACTGCCGCCGCTGCCCCCCTTAGTCCCGGCTGAACCGCTGCAGACATTACGGGTGGATAGTTTGACTTACCACTATCCGGACAGTCGAAACGGCATCACCGACATTAGCTTGACGCTCCAGCGCGGTAGCCTGACCGTCATTACTGGGCCAGTCGGTGCGGGTAAAACCACGCTGCTGCGAGTGCTTTTGGGGTTGCTGCCTCAGCAAGCCGGGCGGCTGTATTGGAATGAGCAGGAAATCGCCGAACCGGGTGATTTTCTCGTGCCTCCTCAGGCGGCTTATACGCCTCAGATTCCGCAGTTGTTCAGCACTTCCCTGCGGGACAATTTGCTGCTCGGGATAGATGTAGAAACTCCTGAAAAACTGCAGCAGGCGATCTCCACCGCCGTCTTTGAGCAAGATATTGCTGCTATGCCCGATGGCCTTGAAACCATTGTTGGCACCCGAGGATTTCGGCTTTCGGGCGGCCAAAAGCAACGGACTGCCGCCGCCCGCATGCTGCTCCGTCAGCCTGAACTCTTGGTCTTTGATGATCTTTCCAGCGCATTAGATGTTGAGACCGAACACCGTTTATGGCAGCGGCTCTTTGATATGAGAAGGGAAGACCCGCCCATCCGCCCAGATGCAGCAATCATCCATCCCCCCATCTCCCTATCCCCCCATTCCCCTACCTGCCTGGTAGTCTCCCACCGGGCCGCAGTGCTAGCGCGCGCCGATCAGGTGATTTTGTTGGAAGCTGGAAAGATGAAATTCGTAGGCAATTCCTTGGAGTTTCAGCAGCGGTTTTTCGACCGCAGCGGCGATTGAGGCTTCTGCTTTTTACACAGTCTGAAATTCAACCCCAGAGTGAAAGTATCGTCGCAATGCAAATTCTGCTTATCCTCTGTACCTAAAACCTGGAACCCTGAACCCAATAATTCGCAGACTGTTCGGGGAGATGATGGCGAGGCTATGGGGCCTCAGCGATCGCTTCTAAACCATAGACGCTTTCCCAGGCGGTGACGGTGCCTTCACCGATTTCACTATCGATGGTTTCGCCACTTTCGCTGACCAGACGAATGCTGATGATCGCGTCGGGGGCGTTTTGCAGAGCAATGGCTAAATCATCTTCAACAACAAACGTGCTGCCCTGGCCAGCCAGTTGAAAGACGTCATCCTCAATTTTGATAAACAGTTGAGTGATGTTTCTAGCGTTACTGAATTCCGAGCAGCTGCGAGCGGGAATCACGCCGGAAGGTTGGCTCAAGCAGTCGCGATCGCGGACGATCGACAAAACCCGAATAAAGTCTTGGGTCCAAAGGCTTTGCACTTCAACGTGAACATCAGTGTTGAGAATGCGATCGGAAAAGGAATGTCGATCAAAGACGCCGATAAAGCTGCCCTCAAACGGATCATTGATTTGCACCGTTTCTGACCAGGGCAAGTCGGGGTTAGTGCCCAAGGCCACGGACTCGACAATCACCACGTCATCTGCCGCATCCTCCGTATCAGGGGTGGCGATCGCGGGCAGGCTACCCAGTGAGACGCCCAGCACGGTGCCTAGACAAAGCGTCAATGGCCTCAACATGACTGACCTCAACTCTATTGAGAATTTTTCTTGACAGTAGCACAATGGAAAGTATTGATGATTGCCTGGCACCTGCCCTCAATTCATGGCGATAAATCATGGGCACCTCACTCACCTATTTACCCGTTGTCGAGACTGATTGTGACCGTCTTTTTGATTTGCATAAAGTTTCTTTAGGCCCTTACGTCGAGCAGATATTTGGCTGGGAAGATAATCGACAAAGACAATTATTCAACCAGAATTTTATCCCTGAGAACGGTCACTGGATATGCACCGATCAAATTCGTGTGGGTGTCGTGATCTATAAGATTTACCCTGAACGCTTTTATCTCGAAAAAATCGAAATCTACCCTGAATTTCAAAGGCAAGGCTATGGCTCTCAAGTGATTGTCGATATCATTTCTCAGGCTGATGAAAAAAGCCTGCCGGTTGAGCTACAAGTTTTCAAAATCAACCCCGCGATCGCCCTCTATAAACGTCTAGGGTTTGCTCAACTAGGTGAAACGAACTTTCATGTTCAACTGC
>JBCBJQ010000105.1:0-20403 GCA_038523235.1 Cyanobacteria bacterium J06626_4 | reverse complement strand
AACTGCCTTCGAGTAGGATTAATGTAAATAGCTCTGAAATTGAAGCACAGGCTTTGTATGCTCAAATACTTAACTTTAAGAGTCAACTTGTTATGGCGGCTGCAACGATTCAGCAGCAGCAATCAACCATACAAAATCTTCAACAAAAGCCATTGGCAGAGAATGTCCTTCTCCTTTCTCAGCGAAGCGATGGAAAAGATCAAGAGCCATTGCTAGGAGAGATGATTAAAATTGGTGAGCTTGAATTACTAGATGGAGCAATCACCGTTAACTTGGCTGAAGTTTTCAGAAAATTGAGGCAATTATTGAGGAAAACTTAGAGATTCTTGACCTCTAGAATCTCTATCGTGATCCGAAAGTCATTCTAAATTAATGGCGAACTCCCTCTGCAAATCTGCATCGCGATGTAAATGCAAGTTGTACAAAGGTAGCCAATAAACTGATTTCAATACATGGTCGTACTTCTCCTAAAATTTCTAACCAAGTCTCCACAGCGCTTTATCTAAAGGGGCGAGCGCACTTATTCCTCAGCCAGTTCTAGCACTTTAGCTAAAACCTTGGTGCTGACGCGAAATCTAGATTCCACCAGCTTTGAGATTTCGTTGCTGGCAGAGGCAATATGGCCCGTTTGCTTGGCTAACAAAATGATACTCAACGTGCCGCGAATGTTGACTTGCAGACTTTTGGCAGCTTTGAGATCGCCGCGATCTCCCAAAATGACTTCATTAGGTTGGATGGCGCATCACCCAAGAGATTACGTAGCTTTGTTCTTGCAGCATTTTATTCGGGTAGCGATCGCCTCACGGGAGCAGCCACGCTAACACCTGCCTACAGTCAGGCTAAAAACAGTACGCTAAGGTTAGCGGGTTGAGGAGCAACCATCATGGAAACAGCCAAGCTACTGACGAACGAAGACGGGCAGATCGTAGTGTTACCTGCAGCCTTTCATCTCAACGGCACCGAGGTTTACATCAAAAAAGTCGGGAATGCGATTGTCCTGCTGAACAAAGATAATCCCTGGCAGTCTCTCTTCGAGAGCCTTGAGCAATTTTCCGATGACTTCATGGACACTCGTGAACCCCCGCCCCTCGACAGTCGCGATAAGCTGTTTGAATGAAGTATCTGCTCGACACTAACATCTGCATTGACATTATCAAGCGCAAGCCTCCTGAAGTGATTGACCGCTTCAAATCACTGCTGCCCACCAATGTTGCCATTTCCGCGATTACTGTTGCCGAGCTAGAGTACGGTGCCTACAAAAGCCAGCAAGTCGCTAAAAATAGGGTTGCACTGCTTTAGTCTCATATACTGAGAGAACGCACCGTCTTGGCTATGAAAAAGCAGGGAGTGATTATGGAACCCACTGTCTCGCTAGACGCTAACGCTTTGAAATCTTTAATCAAAGAGAGCGTTCGTGAAGTGATGCGCGAAGAATGGTTCAAATTTTTTGACCTGCTCATTCCTTACGTAGACGACGAAGAGCAAGCTGAAATCGAAGCCTCCTTCTCTCCACAAGCCCATCCAGATTCAGACTTCGTTGACATTACAGCCTGGTTTGACGATGCAGATCAAGCTCAGTAAGGCAGCCGATAAATTTCTCAGAAAGGTTGATGGTAATAGCCGCAAAGCCATCATCGCTAAAATCGGAATCCTCAAAACCTGTTTAGAAACACAACAAGTTTATCCACCCGATGAACTCGATAAAAAAAGCAGAAAGTCACACTCGCTGGCTTCTCTCGAATTCGGGTAGGTAAGATTCGCGCCATTTTCCAAATTCGCAAAGAAACAGGCGAGATTTTTATCTACGACATCAACTATCGAGGCAACATTTACGACACATGATTTGAGAGGTCAACATAAAAACGTTTAAGTTGCGATCGCCGATAACCCTATGCCCCGATCTCACCTAAGACCTCTAGTGTCGCTTTCTGAGCATCGGTGAGTCCCGTGGCTCCGGTGATGTCCATGCCTTCGTAGGGGCGATCGCCCCTCAGCGTTTTTAAGCATTCACCCGTTTTAACGTCCCAGAGTTTGATCGTTTCATCTTCGCTGACACTGGCCAGCGTGTTGCCTTGCGGGTGGAAGGCCAGCGATCGCATTTCACTCAGGCGATCCGTAACTGCTGAATATCCTGGATGGGGGGTGCCCCAAACAGACGCGAATATTCACGGCTGAACTGCGAGGGGCTTTCATATCCCACCTGATAGGCGGCCTGGGTCGCATCGGCATCTTCCGCTAGCATCAGGCGACGCGCCTCTAACAGCCGCAATTGTTTTTGATACTGCAGCGGGCTCATTGACGTAACTGCTTTGAAATGACGATGGAAAGATGAGGCAGACATGTTAGCTTGCTCTGCCAGCTCCTCAACTCGTAGCGATTGGACAAAGTCAGTTTTGATCAGTTCGATCACGCTAGCGATACGCTGCATGTTGCTGCCAGAGGTGGCAATTTGACGAATCGCTTCGCCTTGCTCCCCCGTGAGCAGACGGTAATAGATTTCGCGGATAATGATCGGCGCTAGAAAGGGAATATCCTGCGGCGTATCCAAAAGCTGGGTCAGCCTGAGGGCGCAATCAATCAGGGGCAGATCGACATCGCTGACGAATAATCCTCGACACGAGCTTTCTTTGGCCCCTGTCCTCGGTTGAATCTGGGCGACCAGGTCGGCGAGTTGGCGGGGGGATAATTTCAGTAAAAAGCCTAAGTATGGGTGGTCGGGCGTCGCCTCCACGATAAATCCCCTGACAGGCAGTTCAACGGAAACCACCAGATATTGAGCGACCCCGTAGTGATAGGTTTCCTCACCGAGCAATATCTGCTTTTTCCCCTGAACGATGATGGCGAGCGCTGGTTCATAAACGCTGCAGATCATCGTGGAGTCATCGTCTCGCATGAAGTCTAGTTGAGCGATCGCAGTTGAGTGAACTCCATTGCCCCTACCATCTGTGTACCGAGCTGCCTGTGCCGCCAGTTCTGCACAGCGACGAGCAATCGCGTCGTGGTTAATCATTTCAGTCTTCATGGTGGGTGTCGATGACTGAGCTCGTTGCCTACAGATTCATTATAGAAAATCGGCTCTCAGTCAACCTCTGGCTTGAGAGGATCAGGCAATAACCTGCCAGGTTTAGGTATTCAGAACCCATTTCTTCCAGCCTACGATAAACCCATGTCAAGCAAAGGCTGAAAGGATAAGGCAATGACACAGAACATTCAAAGAATCGCACTAGTCACCGGATCAAGCCGAGGGTTGGGTAAAAACACCGCATTGACGCTGGCCCAAAAAGGCGTCGATGTGATTGTGACCTATCACAGCAGTCAGGCTGAAGCTAACAAGGTGGTTTCCGAAATTCAATCGATGGGCCGCAAAGCGGTTGCCCTACAGCTAGATAGCTCTGATACCCAAACCTTTGATGGGTTTGTCGTACAGGTCAATCGGGTACTCCAGGATATCTGGCAAACGGAACAGTTTGATTTTCTGATTAACAACGCCGGAATTGGCATCAATAAGCCCTTTACTGAGACGACTGAAGAAGATTTTGACCGCTTAATGAATATTCAGCTAAAGGGCGTTTTCTTCCTCACGCAAAAACTTCTCTCGGTGATCAAAGATGGCGGACGAATCGTCAACATTTCAACGGGTCTGGCCAGATTCGCGCTACCAGGATTCTCTGCCTATGGGGCAATGAAGGGGGGAATAGAGGTCCTGACCCGATACCTGGCAAAGGAAATGGGTGAAAGACAAATCGCCGTTAATACAATTGCTCCTGGTGCCATTGAAACGGATTTTGGGGGCGGCGCAGTGCGTGACAATAAAACTATGAATGACTTTATTGCCTCGCAAACAGCTTTAGGCCGCGTGGGTGTGCCCGATGATATTGGGGGCGCGATCGCCTCTTTACTCTCTGAAGACAGCCGCTGGATTAATGGCCAGAGAATCGAAGTTTCCGGCGGCATGTTCCTCTAAATTCAAATCAGGTTTAACTTGAACGAGGTAGACGGTGGCAATAACGCAGAATCAAGACTTACGCAAGCGTTGCTTATATCCCCATCGCACCTAAGACCTCTAGTGTCGCCTTCTGAGCATCGGTGAGTCCTTGGGCTCCGGTGATGTCCATGCCTTCATAAGGCCGATCGCCCCTCAGCGTTTTGAGACATTCACCAGTTTTAACGTCCCAGAGTTTGATCGTTTCATCTTCACTGACACTGGCCAGGGTATTGCCTTGCGGGTGGAAGGCCAGCGATCGCACCACATTGGCATGGCCCACCAACGTCTGCAGACACCGGCCATCGTGAATATCCCAGAGCTTCACGGTTTTGTCGGCGCTACCACTGGCTAGGAGATGGCCCTGCGGGCTAAACGCCACCGACCAGATCCAATTTGTGTGCCCCTCCAACGTTTTGAGACAGTCGCCAGTCTGGGCATCCCATAGGCGGAGAGTCTTATCGGAACTGCCACTCGCAATCATGAGCGGGTTGGCACTCATGGGCGGGTTGGCACTACAGGCAACCGTCCACACCATCCCGGTATGCCCCGACAGCACCCGCAGGCACTGACCGCTGTTGACCTCCCACAGCCGGACGTGTTTGTCAGAAGACCCACTCACCAACGTTTGTCCATCGGGGCTAAAGGCCACCGATCGCACCTGACTGGGATGCGCTAGCACGGCCAACCGGTGACCGTCTTGAATATCCCAGAGGTGGATAGTGCGGTCGTGGCCGCCACTCGCGAGGAGTTGACGTTTGGGGCTAAAGGCCACGGACCAAACGGTATTGGTGTGCCCCGGCAGTGTCCGCACACAGCGGTGGCGCTGGATATCCCAAATTTTCACGGTTTGATCGGCACTGCTGCTGGCGATCAGGCCGTTATCCGGATGCACAGCCACCGACAAAATCCAGTTCTGGTGGCCGCTGAAGGTTTTGAGACACCGTTCCCGTGCGATATCCCAAAGCTTAACGGCATAGTCATCGCTGCCACTGACCAAGGTTTGCCCATCGGGGCTAAAGGCGATCGCCCGTACGGCGTTGGCGTAGCCGGTCAATGACTTCAAACAGTGTCCCGTTTGAGTCTGCCAAATTCTGACCGTTTGGTCTTCACCGCCGCTGACCAGGGTGCGGCCATCGGGACTAAAGGCGATCGACCAAATCCAATTGTTGTGGCCGGACAGGGTCTTGAGGCAGCGACCCTCCGGCACGTGCCAGATCTTTATCGTCTGATCACCGCCGCCGCTCACGAGTTCCTGACCGTCAGAACTAAAGGCCACCGAGCGAATCGCGTGGGTGTGGCCGGTGAAGGTTTGGCAGCGCTGCCCCGTCTGCACATCCCAAATCTTGACGGTTTCATCCGTGCTGCCCGTGGCGATCGCCTGACCATCGGGACTAAACGCCAGCGACCAAAAACTGTTCGCATCTTCTATGCTTTGCAAGCAGTCACCGCTCGCCAGCTCCCAAATGTTGAGCCGTTGATCCCAACCGGCGGATGCGATCAGTTGACCATCCGGGCTAAAGGCGACTCCTTGCACATAATTCGTATGTCCCTTCAGAGTTTTCAGACAACGGCCCTCTAAATCCCAGAGTTTGACCGTCTGATCGGAACTGCCGCTCGCCACGAGCTGGCCATCGGGGCTAAACACCACCGATCGCACCCAATTCGTGTGCCCTGGCAAGGTGTGCAGACAGCAGCCGGTTTTGACATCCCAAATTTTTACCGTTTGGTCGGCGCTGCCGCTCACCAGCCATTCACCATCGGGACTAAAGGCGATCGACCAGATCCAGCCATCGTGGCCGCGACAGCAGCCATATTCTTCACCGTTCGCCATCTGCCAAAGTTGAATCACGCCGCTCGTGCCGGCGGCGGCAAACAGACTGCCATCGGGACTGACGGCGACGGCATGAATGCCCCCGAAGGCGTCATAAAAAGTCGTTTGCGAAAAGTGGGCCTGGGAAAAGTTGGCTTGATGGAGGTTGAGTCCCTGTAAATAGGCTTGCCAGATCGTGAGATTAGAGAAGTCACAGTGGGTCACCTCAATCTGGAGCTGACGCATGAGGTTGAGGGCATTACCGCCGGCGTAACCGGATTGTGCGGGCGGTTTTCCGCGTAAAGGGTCGAGGCACTGAGTGAGCGTCGTCGCAATGTCTGCGGCGCTGCCCAGATGGGCTAAAAGCTGTTGGGCAATGGGTTCGAGGATGAGGTTGAATTGCGTTTGTTGAACAATGTCATTTGCGGTCGTTTTGAGTAACGCATGGCTGATCAGCCGGGCCGGTTTTTGCTCGGTGATTTCAGTGACCATCTGCTCAATTAGCCGTTCTGTGACGTATTCCATCACGACCGGCTGCTGGGTATAGTGTCTAGATTGTTGTTCAATCAGCGAGCGCCAGCCCAATGACTCCAGGGCTTCGAGGAGTCTTGACCGGGGAACCGCAGGCACCAGATCGCTCACCAGCGCTGGAATGGTGGTCCACTCACGGTTGATAGCTAACCAATACATGATGGTTTTTTCCAGGGCCGAGAGCCGCTCAAACTGTTGATCCAGCAGGCGCTGGGTGCCGTTAAAGAGAAAGACGCCCTCGTCTAAAAAGGGACCAATCTCACTGTCAAATAAAGCCTGAATCGACCCTGCCGCAATTTTTAACGCCAAGGGGCTACAGCCATAGCGTTCGCAAAGCTCTTGTTTTTGCTGGAGGCTGCCCACCAGATCTTTGGTCTCAATGACGCCTAAAGCCGTTTTGAGAGAGCCGCGGAGTTGGAGCGATCGCACCGCCAGCTCCATCCCTTCAAATATGGCAATTTCCGCCGGTTTCTCACGACTGGTGATGAGGACACAGCTTTGGTGCGGCGATTCCCCCAACAGGCGGAACAGGTCGCCATAGCGCTCATAGCCGACGCGATATTGCCCGGCCCGATCGCTGGCCTGAAGAATGGTCTCGACATTATCTAAAATCACCAGGCAGCGAGACGCTTGCAGCCAGTGCCGGAGACGATTGGGTGTCGCCTTCGAGTCTGTTTGATCTGATAAAAATTGCACCAGATCCTGTAGCAGGCTGTCTAACGGAGGAGCGTTCCGTAGCGATCGCCAGACCACAAAATCAAACGCCCCCCGCAGCTGCTGGGCCAGCTTAACCGACAGGGCACTTTTGCCAATGCCCCCCATGCCCAAAATCCCCACTAGCCGACAGCGATCGCCCTGTAGCCAGGTTTCCAGAGTGGCTAGCTCCTCCGTCCGACCATGAAAGATCGAGACATCGGGGGCCTCGCCCCAATCAACTTGCCCGTTGGCGATCGGTACATGGGCGATCGCAGCCTCTACGACTGAGGCGGGGGAATCGTCGGCGACGGCTTCTGGGCGCACATAGTCTACCGGCGTTAGCGTCAGGCCAAACGCCTCAAAATAATCGGCGATCGTCTGGCGATCGACGGGGGCCTTACCAGAGCGCACCTTCGTCAGAGTGTTAATGCTCAGTCCCGTAATTTGAGCGAGCACTTCCAAGGTGTAGGGTTGGCGATCGTTGTCTTTAATGGCCTGCTGGCTTTCTGCCGTTTGCAGTCGTTCCCACCCTTGGGAGGAGAGTCTGACGCCACGTCTACGTTTCCCTCTTCTCAACCTTTCCACCATCGAGATTCAAACAGATTCAATCGGATGAAGACTTCAGGGTTGGCTGTCAGCTTTCCGCAACCCGTCTGACTGGCCTTATGGTAAGGCGCTTAAGTTGTGATAAAGACTCAAGACTTAATTTGTGACCATCGCCCCCAGTCAAGAGAGATGCCTGCAAGCCTTATCCTGCCTGCTTTCTAGAGCACAACTCCGAAGCCACTTTAAGTTGTGACTGCCTAAGTTGTGAACTTGACTGGTGCCCTCTAGTGAGCTGAGCCAAGCTAAGAACGATTGCATGAGCGTCGCTATCTGAGTGGTCTAGATGGCTCTGAAGCACGCTGTTCTGTTTTAGTATCAGCACTTCACGGCAGGGAAAATATCATGACTATTCACCCCACATATCACTGGCAGTTCCACGAAAGGCAGGGGAGTGTCGCACAAGACATGCCATCGCCTTAAGCGGCCTACAGTAGGGCGATCGCCGCTAAAGAATCGCCTGATTTCAGATAATTTTACGTTTGAGGGGTGGTGCACCTATGCCGTCTACACTTCCCGTAAGTCAATCTCCACAGGGGGAAAACGAGACCGATGCAGCCTTAGTTATTGCCCTGCAACAGGGCAATAAGTCGGCATTAACGGCCTTATACGATCGCTACTCGCGGCTGGTGTACACGATCGCCTGGCGCATCTTAAACAGTGGCCCCGAAGCGGAAAACTTAACCCAAGAAATCTTTATGAATCTCGGGCAAAAATCGACCTATGACCCTAACCGTGGCTCTCTCAGTCGTTTTTTGAGTACCGTCACGCGCCATCGCGCGATTGATCGCGTACGGAGTGGCAAAAATCGACATCGCATTCTTAAGAGGTTGACTCATCAGGAGGCGTCTGTGGAGGCTTTATCGCTGCCTGAGGATTGGGCACCACAGGGGGAGCGATCGCACCAAGTTCGAGAGGCACTACAAGCCCTCCCCGACCAGCAGGGAGATTTGTTATGGCTAGGTTTTTATCATGGGCTGAGTCAAGCCGAAATTGCCCGTCACACGCATATTCCTTTAGGAACGGTCAAGTCGCGGATGCGTCAGGGCCTGCTTAACCTCAAAGCAAAACTCCAAGATTTGGCTCATTAGCTGAGTTATACCAGTTCTGCAAATTACAGCTACACATATGAATTCTCCAAAGCCCCTTTTTCAAGGGGGCGGCGATAGCGGGGGATCATCGATCTGTAGCGCGATCACGAAGAATTGGTATTAACCCTCTCCAGGGCGGCGACTGGTCGCAACGCTGATTTTTTCTAGCCAAAAACCTCTCGATCAGTCTCGCATGTGGGTAACTGAGGCGATCGACTGGTTCAACCGTGCCGATCTCCCCCCGCAGCCCACTGGCCCCGCCATCGCCGCAATCTTCACAGGCCAAGGTTTTGCAGGGAATTTGCTTTGCTTTAAATCCAAACCGGCATCTCACTTGTACTGATATCAAACCGATCAATACTGATTGTTTCGAGGAGGTTCACGTGAGGCATTGCCCAGGTTGCGGTTAGAGATGCTGGCGCTGTGATGGCATACCGAGTAATCAAAACCGACCAAGACGATCTGGCAGGCGCTGAAAGCGAACTCATCCAAAGTTAAACACCATTTGTATCGATCGCTTGCAGTTAACAAAGTTATTTGCAAGTTTAATTCGAGCGATTTTGTGGCACTGACGCATTGCTCGTAGAACGACAATCAATCATCTACCTCTGAGCACTTTTTCTCATCTAAAGTACTCGTTGAAAACATCCTGAATCTTTATCAGGATGTTTTTTGCTGTGCAATTTTTTCGGATTTATTTAATTTATTAAAATCCCAAAAAGATGCTCATAAAATTCTAGGATTTTCTCCGGAATTTTTAAGTCAATGATGGAAGCAACTCTATACGCGACTCTTGGATTGCCTGAAAACTATTCAAAAGAACGCTAATTAGCTTTGATTACGTCTAATTTGCAGTTTTAATTCTCAAGAAAACTGAATTTAGGTGTAACTAAACCAAGACATAAACCACTCGCAATAGGAAAAGCCCATGACTATTCAGCCTGCCCATCACTGGCAATTCAATGAGAGAAAAAGGACGATCGACCCAGATGCCGTAAGTGGTGTCAAAGGCCAATCTCATCGCATTTTATGGAATGGCGATGCTCGGATTGGCAATGCTGTTAAGTCATTTTCTAGAGCGTCGACTATTCATCTTGATAATCGGGTCGGTCAGTTTTCCCACACGGCCCTCAGCGCATCAGAAGTCAGGGCGCTGATGCCACCCGTGAATCGACGCTTGCGTGAAGATGAAATTGAGCGGGTGGCTGCCAAGGGTGCCGCCATTATCCCCCCACAGGATGTTAACGATCGATCTCGTCTCTCAAACCGGTTTCAAAAGCTACGGACTACTGGCAATACAGGCATTAAGCGATGTCTGAGTTATTGCTTATCTTTAGCGAGTATATTGGCCATTTCAGCTGAAGCAATGGCGCAGCCTCTCCCTGAGCGCATCGCCAGCCCGGTTGCCGCCGATGCGATCGCTCAAACTCAGACTGATCAAGCCCAGACGGCCCAGTCCCCGCCCCCAGAAACAACCCCAATCGCGACAGAAGCGGCGGCACTCCGTCTGCAACCCTTCTTCAATCTCAATTACAACGAAGGTGCTGGCTTTGCAGGCTTTGGTAGCTTTGGTGGTTTTCTCCCGGTATTTCAAACGCCGGGGCAAAATGTCACCTTTATTGAGGGCCGGGTGAGTTTAGATAACACCGGCGACTTTGGCGGTGGCGTGCAAGCTGGCTACCGAGCCCTGCTCAACGACAGCACCATATGGGGCGCTTATGCGGCGCTAGATGCTCGCAGTACGGACGATCTTACCGCTACCCAGGTGGGCGTTGGCACTGAGCTACTAGGCGAGAACTGGGACTTAACCTTCAATGCCAACCTGCCTTTGAGCAATGCCCGTCAGGTCGTTGACACCGAGACCCAGGTCGTCAACCCTCAGTTTGTCAGTAATCAATTGGCGTTTGATGAGCAGCAAATTGACCAGATACAAGCTGCCCTGACCACTGTGTCACTCGACGGTGGCCTTGAACTATTTGACTTTGGTGAAGGGAGCAGCTTGTGGGGGCGAGGCGGTGTGTATTACTTGGGTGGAGAAGCCTCTCAAGATAGTTTAGGGGTTCGGGCCTCGCTAGACTACCGCATTCAAAACAACTTGCGGGTTGGTCTAGGCGTTCAGAATGACGGTGTATTTGGCACGAACGCGATCTTTTCAGTGAGTGCGTTGTTAGGCGCCCCAGCGCAACGTCCATCCGCTACGGAAGAGAACTCACAAGCGCGGCTGTGGGCCAGAGCCGGAGAACCCATTGCGCGTACCAATACTGTTTTGGTAGAGAACCAAACGGATGTTTCGATTTCCCAAACTGGCCTTATTGCCATCAACCCCGATACGAACCAGGCGTTTGTTTTCCATCATGTTGACCCGACGACAGGGTTAGCCGCAGCAGTAGGTACCTTTGAAGCGCCGCTCGATACCATTGCCAATGCCACTGATATTGCCACCGCCAACGCCGACAACATTATTTATGTGCAGGCGGGTGATGCAGGCGGTGCCTTTACCCTGCCAGATGGGGTACAAGTGCGCTCAGTTGGGCCGACCCAACTGTTAAATACTCAATTTGGGGAAGTGACATTGCCAGGATCTGGCAGCGGCAATTTACCGACCGTCAGCGGCACGGCAACTATCGGCAACAACACCTTGGTCTCGGGCCTAGCGATTAATCCGGCTGGGGCAGATGGCATTGTGGCCAATGGTGAGGGGATTAAGATCGAAGACAATACCATTACCAATGCCAATGTCGGTATTAACCTGCCCGATATTGATGGCACGGTGACGATTGTTCGCAATCAAATCTCGAATACAACTGACGATGGCATCTTCTTTGATGACATTAACGGCACCGATAATGCCACGGTGGCCGTCGCCAATAATACCTTGAACACAATTGGTGCAGCGGGCATTGAATTTGGCCTCATTGAGGAAGACGCCATCGCCAATATCACGGTGGCCAACAATCAAATTACGGATGCTCAACTGGACAGTATTTTCATTGATGACATTGAGGGCAATGCGGTCGCCACGATTACAGTCTCAGACAATGTGATTGATGCCGTAAATGTGGATCCGCTGGTTGCCGGGGGGGATGGCATCGAAATTGACAATATTGAAAACAATGCCAATGCCACCATTACTGTCGCCAACAATCAAATTAGCAATGTACCCTTTGAGGGCATCGAGTTTGGTGACATTGAAAACTATGCGATCGCAACCGTTACCATTGAAAACAATCAAATCAATACTGGTGAGACAGGGATCGAGTTTGACAATATTGAAAACCGTGCCAATGCGACCATTACTGTGACCGGCAATACGATTACGGTTGCCGATGAAGAAGGCATTCTCTTTAATGAGATTGAAAACAATACCGTGTCCAATATCACCATCGCAGAGAACAACATTCTTGGGGCAGGAAGAGAAGGCATCGAATTTGACGTGATTGAAGATAATGCCAATGCCACGGTTAACATCCTCAACAATCAAATCTCGGACGTAGGGGAAGAGGGCGTTTTCTTTAATGACATTCAAGAAAATGCTACGGCGGATATTACCGTGACGGGTAATACCATCACCAATACCGGTGATGACGGGATTGAACTTAACTTAATCGAAGACAATGCCAACGTCACTGCGACTGTGACCGACAATACGATTACCAACCCTGGCGCTAATGGCGTGAGTATTGAGCACACGGCTGATGCAGACTTTTGCCTAGCACTCGATAACAACACTGTTACCACGCCTGGCGGCGATGGCTTTGAATTCGTCAGCGTTGGGGCTGGTCAGTTTCAAGTGATTGACCAGGCAAATGTGACCGCCAGAAATGTGGGTACCTTTAACCCCGCTGATATTGAGACCAATGCGGACTTTGTAGAGGGTACAGAGGGAGTCCCCCCTTGCCCTTGATGATCAAGAATAGGCAGTCTCCCCGGCAAAGCCGGGGAGACTGCCAGCGGTTTGACTGTGTGCATCAACCGAAGGAGATTCTCCTTGCGAGAGGACACCTATTGCGCGACCCCGTGCATAGCGGCAGAGAAAAGCCAATCCTCATTAACTAGGGCATCGATATTTCACAAAGCCATCGCCATACGTCAAGAGTGAGGCATCTTCAGACACCCCGAACGTGATTGTCTCCTGATAGGACGACCCTTCGCTAGACACGTCAGCCGTCACCGCGATTTCGCGTTCGCCTGTCATATTGACCGCACTAACCGTGCCGGTCGTTTCCCAGAACGCATACCGATCCGCTGTGATCGTCAATTTACCGTCGCTGTAGGGTGCGCCGCATTGTTCGAGACCTGAGTCCCATGTGCCCCGAAATACGCTGGGAATTTCAGCCAGTGTTTGATTAGCGGCTGGGGCGCTGCTGGTAGCCGGGACTGCAGCCGTGGGGACGCCGGTGAGCCGACCCACGCAGCGTCGCCAAACCACCCCCGTCTCGACATCAGTCATCGACCAGTCATCCTCAGACAGGCGGAATGTCTTCGTCTGCATAAAGGTTTCGCCTTCGCTATAAGCTTCAGCCGTCACCACGATTTCGCGATCGCTCCGCCGCTCTACCACCTCCACTGCGCTCGTCGTCTCCCAAAACTCCAACTTGTTCAACTGAACAGCCAGCCGACCGGTGGTGGGCGGGTTGGCAGCGCAGTTGGCTGGGTCAGCGTTCCATTCACCTTGAAAGGCGGCAGGGATGACGGCTGGCGCAGGTACAGCGGCAATCTCTGCTGGGGTACTGGTAGGTGCCGTGGGAGCACCGTCAACAGGTGTGCTAATGGACCAGTCAGATACTTCCAGCGCTGACCCTCCGACTGTAATCACAGAAAGGACTTTATTGGCGCTGTCATGCCTGAACTCAAAGCGACACTGCCCCAGCCCCGTCCCAGCACAGGCCGAAACCTCGGTAAAGCCAGCTTCGTAGGCCATACGCTCTACACCATACGGCCCAGGTGCTGGCAAGTTTGCCGGGATCCAGCCTTGTCGCATGAGCTGATTTCGCGCCTCGGCATATTGCCTGCCAGCAACCAGATTAACGAACACATCACTGTCAGATTCCTCAGACTGCGTGCTGGTTGAACTGTTGCTTTGTGCAGACGGCGCTGTGGATGCAGGGGCCTCGCTTTCTTGAACCTGTGGGTTCGCTACGGTTTCGGTAGTTGCTTCCGTCTGTGAGGTGTTGCTGTCAGGGGTTGGACTCGCAACGTTGCCTTTAGAGCAGCTCATAAGTGAGATTAAGCCAACGCAGACGAGCAGCGCTTTACCGCGAGTGAAAGGGGAACGAGTCAGAAGGTTTAGCATGTTGAGGTTAGAAGCGTTTTAGGCTGTGGAGTACATCAGCGGCTTTGGTCCGAGTTATAGGCGGCAAACCGGTAACTTCGATGAACTACACCAAAGCTTGCTCAAGTATTCCCACGGGTTTTGACGCATAAACGGACAACGCTAATGGCTGGCAAGGCGCTAGTCCAGCGATTGCAACACTCCCTCCGACATTCACCCAATCCGCCATCTGCTTTGTGGCCTGCGCTAGGTCGAAGTTAGCCGGTGAAGTCTGCTGCAAGGACCAATGTTGTTAACGCGTGGGCAGGGACATTGGTCTGAAACTGGGGGATCGTGATGCTAGTAAATATACTTAGTGCTTAGTAATAATATGGCTTTTGACGCTGCTGTCTCGATCTGCCGAAGTCATGGAATCTAACTTTCTCACGACTGTTTTTCTGCCCCTAGTGCTGTTTATCATCATGCTGGATATGGGGCTAGGGTTAACACTGGCAGACTTTCGTCGGGTGGTGACGGAGCCTAAGCCGGTACTACTGAGGTTGGCGGCGCAGTTGGTGCTGCTGCCGGTGCTGGGCTTTTTGCTAGCGGCAATATTTTCGCTCTCTCCAGAGCTAGCGGTCGGGGTGGTGATCCTTGCGGCCTGTCCAGGGGGACCGACATCGAATTTAGTGTCTTAGCTGAATTAACCCTCTCCAGAGCGGCGACTGCTCGCAACGCTGATTTCTTCTAGCCAAAAACCTCTGTAGCAGAATTCGGAGTGCAGAGTTCGGAATTCGGAATTAAAAGGCTGGCTGGAAAAGACTTTCAGGGTTCTGAACTGTCCAGACCTAATTGCGCCTTGCGCTAGATCAATCTCGCTCCTGGATGACCGAGGCGATCGGCACAGTTGAACCAGTCGATCGCCCCCCGCAGCCCACTGGCCTCGCCATCGCCGCAATCTTCACAGGCCAAGGTTTTGCAGGGAATTTGCTTTTCTTTAAATCCAAACTGGCACCTCACTTGTATTGATATCAGACAGATAAATACTGATTGTTTCGAGGAGGTTTACGTTAGGCGTTGCCAAGATTGTGGTAGAGATGCGGGCGCTGTGATGGCAGACCGAGTCATCACAATCGGCCAAGACTATCCGGCAGGTGCTGAAAAACTCACCCAAAGTTGAACGCTATTTGTATCGATCGCTGGCAATCAAAAAAGTTATTTATAGGTTCAATTTGAGCGATTTTATGGCACTGATGCGTTGCTCATAAAACGACAGTTAACCATCTATTTCTGAGCGCTTTTTCTCACCTGAAGCGCTCTTGAAAAACATCCTGAAACTTTATTTGGATGTTTATTGCTGTGCAATTTTTTCGGATTTATTCAATTTATCAAAATCAAAAAAATGCTCATAAAATTATGGGATTTTCTCCGGAATTTTCAACTCAATAATGGAAGCAACTCTATACGCGACTCTTGAATTGGCTAAAAACCACCCAAGAGAACGCTAATCAGTTTGAATTACGTCTAATTTGCAATTTCAATTCTTGTGAAAACTGAATTCAGGCGCAATTAGACTCAGACATAAACTACTCACATTAGGAAAAAGCCCATGACTATTCAGCCTACCTATCATTGGCAATTCAACGAAAGAAAAGGAACGATCGCCCGCGATGCGATCGCTGGCGTCGAAGGTCGCTTGCATCGCAGTATCGTCTGGCATCGGCATGGTCGAATTGGCCCTGCCATGAGATTGCCTTCTCGGGAGTCGCGGCTGGTGTTTGGCCCTGAGGTGGGTCAGTTCGGCACTAGCGACTTTACCGTGGCGTTTGGCATCAAAATCATGGGCACCGATGGCCAGAACGATCTGGACATTATCGGGACTCGCTCGATAAGTGGGCATGGTAATTGGTTTTCGTTGCGACTTGAGGACAAAGGCAGAAGATTGACCTTTGAAGTCGATGAAAACAGCAAAGGTAAGAACTACGCCTTCGCCAAAACGCCTCGCTTGCCCAACTTGTTCGATAAAAAATGGCACCACATCACCCTGGTAAGAGCGGGACGCACCATTGAGGTGTATCTAGATGGTGTCCTAGTGGCAAAAGGGGCCTCCAAAACCGGAGTGGCCAACATTAAGCGAGCTGTCGATGTGAAGCTGGGTCATTACACTCGGCACACGCCGATCGCCCATTACGAAGACCTGCGCATTTATCACACGGCCCTGATTGCCGACCAGGTCCAATCCCTGATACCGCCTATCAATCGGCCCTTGAGCGCGGGTGAGATTGAGCTGGTCGCGACGGATGAGGCGGCTATTGTGCTTAAGCAAGATGTGGTCGATCTGGCTCCCTTTTCTGGACACTTTAAAGAACTGCGGCTCGGGCCAGACACGGGCGCGACGCTCTATAAAGGCACCGATTATAAGGATGTGGCGCAAAAGCTTTACGCCGATATTCCCGACATCCGGTTCACCAAGCTCGGTGACTTTCCCCACTCGGTGCGGATCTGGTCAACAGTCGGGGAGCCCTTTATCGGCAAGTGGATTATTAAAGCGCCGAATGGCCAGTTCTTACACCGGGGTAAGACTCATCTCCAAATCGCGCCCCAGCAGTGGTCAAACGGGCTGTTCAAATTTCACTACAATCTACAGCAGGCTCGGCTGCAGCTACTGCCGGGTGCCGACAAAGACAATGCCCTTTTCACCTTATCTGCAGTGGAGGCCCCAGCTAGCCTATTTGTGGATGATTCAGATAGTCTCCCCGGTGAGTTTTCGCTGATCAACCAGGGCGCGGACGAATGGTTAGAACTGGTTGCAGGTAACACCTTTCGCTGGACTCGACAAAAAGATCAGCGTGCCGTTTTTGTGCGGGCGATCAAATTTGCCGAAAATGAAGGTCAAGTGGGTGAACTAGCACAAGGGGAAGTCGCCCTGTATGAGCACCGCGCCTATCACGGCAAAACCTGGATTTTGTCCGATAGTGCGAAGGTTGCTTTGGGTGAACATAAAAGCTTTAAGGACTTCGGCGGTCTCAACGATCGCACTTCATCCATTCGCTTAGGTCCCGATACTGGGGTGACTTTGTTCAAGCATTTCAACTACCGGGTGACAGAAGACAAACGCGAAGAAGAGATTGAGGATATCGTCAAAAACGTACCCGACCTGAAGGAGAGTCAGATCGGCGACGATGCCCTGTCTTCCATCAAAATCTTTAGAACCCTTGCGGCTGAAGACGTTTTCGCTTCTTACACCACCAAGCTGAGCCAAGACTATCGCCTGGTAGATAACGAGATGGAAGAATTCTCGGCCTATCGCACCACTCTGCGGTTTGAGCCAGGGGCGGGCGCGGTAGAGGTTACGGCCACCGATTTCACCACCATCGAAGTGGACGGCATCACCTATGAGATCGATGAAGAGCGATCGGCCACCCTCACGCCCAATGAGCTCAATTTCATCATGATCACTTCCGAGGCAGATGGCCTCGACACGCCGGGACTCAAGATCCAGACCAGCGAAATGGCAGACAACGAACAGGTGGTGATTTTTCCCAATCAGGAGGCTCATCAGCAAATTGCGGAGCTAGAAGACGGCGCTCTGTGGAATGCCAAAGATGCCCAAGGCAACTTGATTGTCGATCGCACGGCCCACAGCCAAGCTGAAGTCGCCAGTGTGCAAAATACCATCAAGCGAGTCACCGCAACGGTCACCTATGCCGACAAGCCTCCAGCGGCTAAGCCAGGTGGCGGCAGCCGGGTGCTGTCGTCAGAGCGGGTCGTGTCGGGCGCGGCGATCAACCAGCCGTGGGAACTGACGTTTAAGCCCGCTCCTAGCGAGGGCGATCGCCGACAGGTTCAAGCGCAAACCGCCATCTTGAAAAGCCGAGGGCTGGTCTCAGCTGCCGTCGCCGCGAACAACCCGGAGGATGGCGTCATCCTGGAAGAATCAGTCAGTCAGGATGACTTTACGCGGCTGCTCAGCCAAGCCACCAGCAGTGAAAGCGCTCCCATTGCCGACCCTGCCGGTAAAGAGACTCAACTGCCCGGTGCGATCGGTTTTGGCGGCACTCAACGCGTGTTTGCGGCCAAAAGACTCCGCATCGGCAGACGGATTCGCAATGCGATCAAAAAAGCCAAATCAGTCGTCGTGGGCGCAGTGAAAGGCGTCGTCCACTTTGTGATCAAAACTGCTGAAGAAGTCATTGACTTTGTGGTTGATACCGCTGAAAAGGTGGCTGAGTTTGTGGAAGCCGTGGTCGAAAAAGTGGTGAACGGCATCAAAAAGTTCATCGAGTTCCTGCAGTTTTTGTTCAACTGGGGCGACATCCTCGACACTCAGAAGTATCTGGTGCAGTCGATCAACGATGGGTTTGATTATGTCGCTCAGCAGGTCGAAGCCGTCAAAGGCCCCGTCTCCAACTTTATGGACGAGTTGCAAGAGACGGTAGAAGACGCGATGAATCAACTCGTGACGACCTTAGGAGGGGAGCCCTCAGAGGTGCGTGAGGGAGGCTCGGGGCTGCCCGAAGCGGTCGAATGGTTTTTCTCGAAGCTGATGGGAGGCTCGAAGCAAGACGATGCAGAACCCACACCCCGGGGCGTGAAGCCGCCGAGCGGGGACTCGAAGACAGAGCACTTCGTGTTCCACTTTGCGGAAGCCTTTGCTGACGGGGGCGGGGCCATCCTGCGAGGCTTTGAAGGGCTGGGTGAAACGATTGCCACGCTGATTGCCAATCCGCTGAAACCGCAGTTGGCGGTGGTCGTGCTGGTGGAAACCCTCAGAGATGTGGTCATTCAGCTGCTGGAAGCCGTCGAAAACTTGGCGCTAGGCTTTTTGGATGCGATCGCTGAGGCGATTGAACAGCTCAAAAATCTGCTCAACGCCGAAATCAAGATCCCCTTTATCTCTGACTTATTCAAGCTGATTGGGGGCGGTAAGCTGACGCTGCTGAATCTGACGGGGTTGCTGTTGGCGATTCCCGTGACGGTGGTCTCCAAGCTAATTTTTGGTGAAACCCCATTCAAAAATGAGCCGCCGCTGGCTTTGGCCTTGCAAACGGATGCTCAGGCGATCGCGGCCCCTCAGGCTAGCCTGCAGAGAACAAGCAACGCAGTGGGTGAGAACGCGATCGCTCAAGTGACGGCTGAACCTAGAGCCAGCGTGCAGCGATCGAACGCGGCGCGGGCCAACTCGATTCGTCACTGGGGCAATACGGGACTCCTCGCCGATGCGATTAACGGCGTGATCACCGCTTACCTCGATGTCTTGCCCGAGAGTAGCGATGATCCTTACGAAAAAACCGCTGGTTTTGGCTTCGAGGTCGTCAGCCTGGTGCTGGGTGGCTTTAGCTGGTTAGCCAGCTTCCCCTCCTCGCCGGGTTTTCCCGGCGGGCGCCCCTACAATGTGGCGGCCCACAAAGTCTCCAAATCTAAAAATGAGCAAGAGTACTGGGAGCGCGTGATGTGGGGCTGGCGAACGGCCATGTATTGGCTTGACGTAGTCGTCCTAACAGTCCAGCTATCGGGGAAAAAACTACCCTGGGCAGAGGAAATAAAACTACAAAGACTAAAGCGCACCGACGAAGTCACGATTGCGATTTCCTTTGCGTTCTCAATTGTGGATGCGGGGCTAGCGATCAAGTATCTGACCACGATTCCGAAGGAAGAAAAACCCGGCTTAGAGATTGCCAATGAGGTGGTTTCCTGGCTGCCGAACCTGTTGTCTCCGATGAGACTTTCAGGGCCTAAAGGCGCGATCGCCCTCAGTGTGGTCGATGGGGTCGCCGCGTTTGCCAACTATGCCATGGGTCACAAACTGCTCACCGACGATTTGGCCGAGTTGTAAAAGCTGTGTCAGTCGCCGGAAAGACCATAAAGGTTAGCCTGCAAATCGGGTCTGCACCTTCGGTTAGGCCACTGAGTATCACGCAACCTCATAGCGAATAACTCAATAACACCGCCAGGTTTGTTAAAATCTGGCGGTGTTATTGGGTAGTCACCCGAATCATGGATCTCTAGCTTCTTGACTGAGATGACAACCATGCTTCAAATGCTTCGGTAGCCTGATTGGTTAGCATTGTTGAGAAAATACCTTTGTCGCCCAAATATAGGCAGTGCCTAATCACAGTATATGGATTTAAGACATTGCCCGGAAATTCCTTCTCAAAATAATCCTTGTAACGCTTAACCTTAGATATATTTTCTCGCATGTAGAAATTGAATTTGCCACGTGTTACGTCTGGCTTTAGCGAAACTATTTCTTCTGTGAAGCCATCAACCTTGTGGGGCTCAAATTCAAAATCCTTAAAGAAGTGATTGGCTATTTTCAGAAAACTAAATGCATTCAATGGAGTTACTGTGAATTTGGGTATGTCTCCTTCTGCTTCTATCTGATCCGATTCTTGGCTGATTTGTTCTTGACTAATATCTTCAGCCTTAATGCTTT
>JBCBJQ010000104.1:0-20611 GCA_038523235.1 Cyanobacteria bacterium J06626_4 | reverse complement strand
TCATCCTCCAAGCACCGCTGATGGGTAGCACCGCTTGAATTATGGTTTTGGTGATTTTGTCAATGCGTAAGTCCTGGATAAGTTATTTGCAAGCAACTCTCTTGTCTGACTCAAAGCCGCCGCTATGCCGATCCTGGCTAAATTCTTGAACGATCTGCTCAGTCTCTAGAATCGGAGATCGCAAGTCTAAGCCCTAGACCCATAAACAAACTGCCCGTGATCCAGCGCTGCAGGGCAACTAATCTTGGCCGGCGGCGAAGGGTGTGCCCGGCAGCGGCGACCACCGCTGCAATGAGCGCTAACCAGAGGCTAGAAGTCGCCGCCACAATCATCCCAAGTTGCAGTGTCTGCAGCGCCATCGGGCCAGCTGCAGGATCAATAAATTGGGGAATAAAGGCGAGAAAAAACAGCGCGGCCTTGGGGTTGAGCAAATTGGTGAGAATCGCTTGATAGAAGACTTTTACCAGGTTGGCGCGGGGAGCCGTTGGCAAGGCGCTGCCGTGATCGCGGTTGAGAATGGTTTGAATGCCAAGGTAAATCAAATAGGCAGCGCCTACATATTTGACGATATTGAAGGCCAGTGCCGAGGTCATGAGCAGTGCCGAAAGGCCAACGGCAGCGGCGGTAGTATGGCCCAGGTTCCCGACGAAAATGCCGAGCGAAGAAACCATGCCGGCCAGTCGCCCCTGTTCTAAACTGCGACCCAACACATAAAACGTGTCAGGGCCAGGGGTAACCGTAATGACAGCAACGGCGGCGAGAAAGAGAGAGAAGTTAGTCGGGTCTGTCATGATGAAGTCCAGAGAAAGTTTGCCCCCTAGCCTAGCGCCTGACAGCTCAACCCGGCAGTAGCCATCAGGGCAGCTTGTTAGCAAAGTCTTAATAAGACCGCGTCGCTGGATAAGTCAGGTTGGCAGGCTCAGAATCGTCGAGCCATCAAGTCATTCAGTAATCGCAGGAACATGAGTCAGGGGTTGATTTTGAGGGTCAGGGTAGTTGCCTCGACGTCAACCCCACGGATGGCGAGTCGCTATCTCAAGTGCTGCCAATTAGAACTGCAAAACAGCCGCTACCTCATCACTCTTCGATCGGGGCATAGAAAGTGCCTTCGACTTCGACGATGTCGTCTTGATTGAGGCGATCGACCTCAACAATGGTGCGGGGCGGATAGGGGCCATCGCCCCAAAGTTCTTCCTGAATTTGGTTCACGACTGGGCGGTAACGATACATATCCGTCACGTAGACCACCAGTCTTACGGCATCCTGCAGAGTCGCCCCTTCTGATTCGGCGATGAGCTGCATGTTCATAAACGCCTGTCGAACCCGACCTTCGGCATCGGGCACCAGAGTATTGGTTTCGGGATCAATGCCACGCATACCAGCAACGAAAACAAAGTCTCCCGCTCGCGTGCCCAGGCTCCAGGTCGCAGTGGGTACAATGCCGCCTTCGGGCGTCAAGGTGACAACGCCGTTGGGCGAGACATGATCATCGGCAGCGAGTGGCGTTGCCGCAACTGCCAAACCAGAGATCGCCAGGGTCGAAAAAACAATCGATTTCATGAAATTTAAGTCCATCACACCAAAGGGAGTGTAGGCAGTTGTCAGAGCCTTCTATGTATCCCTGGATGCTTTTTCAGTTGGCCAACCCGTGAGCAACTCGCTTCACGCAATCGTTGGAGAGCAGCATCAACCCAAACTGACACCCCCTGAAATCTTTACTCCGTATCTCTGAATTCTTGAGCGGTCAATCAAACGGTTGCTGCCACTGACTCGTTTCTCGTCAGGTAAAGGATCTCGACAGCTAAAGATCGGGGTAAAGTTGTCATACCGCGAGCGTTCTATTCAATCATTGTCAATCACTATTCTTAGCGCCGATGGATAACAACAATCTGGTCAAAAGCGGAGTGAATGCCGTGATGGGGGTGAAAGCCGCCCGCGATACGACCGTCCCAACGGATCTAGAAAATCCCCAATGGGATCAGACCGCCACACTGCAATATGTGGGAGCCACGATCGCCCAAACTGCGGCGTTGACAGGGCTACTCTGGCTCATGGATATCGTGTTAAGTCGCGTTAATACAGCCGCCTTACCGCCTTGGGCACTGACAGCGATCGTTTGTGCGTTTTTCGCTTTTATTACTCTACGTTCTCGCTTCTTTTCGCTGTTAGACAATACACGCAGCAATGGTCGCTATCAATCAATCCAGCGCCCCGGATGGGCACCGCCACCGCTGGCTTTTCCCATTGTGTGGATGAGCATTGCCGTGCTGCGAGTAGCGTCGGCCTATCTGATCTGGTCGGCCTATGACCAAACCAGTTTGTGTCTGCCCTTGATACTGTTTGTGGGGCATCTCAGCCTAGGTGATACCTGGAATACTATTTTTACGGTGGAAGGGCGTTTGGGTGCCGCTGTCCCCATGGTGATGGTTGGACCGATGCTCTCGGTGATCGTCGTAACGATCGCTTACTTCCAGACGTTGCCGCTCGCGGGTTGGATCATTTTGCCGTCTGCCGTATGGCTGGCGATCGCCACCGCATTGTGTATCAGTCTTTGGCAACTCAATGGTCAGGAGCCGCTGTATCCGGTGCGATCGAGGGCAAGCTAACACGCCATAAAGCTGGTATTTTCATGCCTCCCATCCTGAGCATGTGTGGCAATCAGAGATCGTATGATCGCTCTCCTCTAATTGGCAAATGCCGTGATTTCTGTTCCCCGCTACATCAGTACTGAACAATATCTCGATCTAGAAAGCCAAAGTCTAATTCGCCATGAATAATGCGCTTGCTTCTCGTTAGTATGCACTATGGGAAAGACGATTACATTACTTATCAGTAGGCTCAAGCAAATCTAGGTTAGCTAGTATGACTGGATCAATACTTAAGCGAAGTTGTCTTTGAACAGCAAGACTTTTAGGATCTCGAAAATAAAGAACAAAAGCTTCAAGTTCGGTTCCAATTTGAGGATATTCATCTGGGAACTTTAAGGCAGGTCGTTCAATAAGTGCTGAAATATCAACTCCAGGAATTTGAACAAAAATCCCAAAAGGTGCATAACTTTTAAGCATAACGGTTAATTTTGCTCCTCTTGGAAAAGTCTTATAAATTTCATCCGAAGAAATCATTCTTTGTCACTTGTTGCTCTGGAATATATATTTCAAATACTCGATTCCCAGTAATGGATGGGATATCGCCCAAACTTGACTAATGCTAAAACAGCCGTTCAACAGCGTTATCAGATAACAGCTATTCCTCACTTACGATTTTCCAATACAGTCATGAGGCCGTGATCTTCAACCAAGCGGAGAGCAATGTCCACTCCGTGCTCTGTCATCCTTCTCTATGGCTCTAACTTTTTGACAACTTCCCAACCATCGTCAACTGACCAAGCGATCGTGCTGTTCGATCTCTCTAAACACGAAATTGATGAATTCAACAGTTCTCGCGGTTGACGCGGCATTGCGATATGAGAAAGCACGTTCTCCTGATCGGCAAAAACGAGGATATAAACATCATCTCGCTGCTCGATTCCCGTATTGCCCTCTGCATCCCAATCGAATCCCAGCTGTGCGATCGCGGACTCATTCGTCGAGTAGGGGGCCAGCACACACAAACGCTCCCAATCAGAGGGGCCAATATCGGCAAGAGTGATTATTTCAGCGGATGATTCTAGCTGGCCTGTGAGGGTGTCACGGGTCTGCGTCGCCGCACTGTTGCAGCCCGCCAGCAAGCCGACACAGGTCAAAATTACGATGAGCTTTTGCATGGCATGACTGAATATCAACGTAATGACAACCAAATGCCGCCCATCACGATTGCCCCACGTGATGCCCAGCAGCTCACCTCCAGGTTGCCCTCAGATCAAGCGCGATCGCCACACACTTTTCATTGGGCGAATTCCAATGCTTCCCCACCCACCAATGTGAAGCACTGAGCCAGCAGCACGAGGGGGCTTGGGCGTGCACTAGCCTTTTAGACCGCTGCCCGACTCCGTGGGCACAATGTAGCGCTGCATCGCTACGAAAAAAACCAGCACCGGCAAAATCGAAATAACCGATCCGGCGGCAATGAGTCGCCAATCAAGGGAAAAACTCCCCGCCAGTTTTGCCACGCCCAGCGGCAGCGTATAGTACTCCGGACGATCCAACAGAATTAACGGCCAGAGAAAATCGCTCCAAGCGCCGATAAAGACAAAGATTGCTAGCGTGACTAACGCCGGTCGAGTGGATGAGATCATGACGTTCCACCAGATGCCCAGCTCTGAGCAGCCATCAATGCGAGCGGCTTCTTCTAGCTCTTTGGGCACGCCTAAAAACGCCTGACGCATCAAAAAAATGCCAAAAGCGGACGCAATGAAGGGAAAGATCAGCCCCAGATAGCTGTTGCGCAGTCCCAACTGCACCGCCAACACATACAGCGGAATCATCACAATTTGAAAGGGAATCAAGATCGTCGCCACAATCACGGCAAACAATGCCTCGCGTCCCGGAAAGCGCAGACGGGCCAGGGGATACGCCGCCAGCGAGCAAAATAAGAGGTTAAGCCCTACGGTCAACACCGCGACGATGGTGCTGTTGATGAAGTAGCGCCCAAAAGGATTTTGCTGCCAGACGGTAACGAAGTTGCCCAGAGTTGGCGCCGCAGGAATAAATTGCGGCGGAAACGCAAAGATGTTCTCATTGGGGGATTTGAAAGCGGTGCTGACGAGCCAGAGCAGCGGCAGCAACATCACCAGGGCGATCGCACTCAGCAGGATATACGTGCCCACTCGTCGTAGAAAGGGCGATCGCGTCAGTTGAGACCATACTCGGGGCGCTTGCGGAGTTTGCATGGCCTGAGTATTTCATCTAAAAAGATCGGCGGCAAGGGGCCTCGGTCTCGTTTATGGCCTCGAATAAATTTCGTCACCCATGACATTTGTAGGTGCGATCGCCCGGATAATTCCTCATACGTCAGTAAATATCAGTCAGTAAGTAAATATTCCACCCAGTGGTTGCGACCGAAAGATGAACATTCTGCAAAGTTCGTCTCAGATTGCAACATTTTAGGCGGAAGCATTGACACTAAATACTACAAGCGCGTTTACAGGTTTCGTTACAGCCGTGAGCTTGATTCTGCAGAGCCCTGCGACCCCTTAAAAATCCTTGGCTGTCATTGCTCCCCTAACAAAAGGGACTTTCGTCAGTTGCCAACGTCGAGAGTTCATCTTGATGGTTAGCCGGTCGGGATCGCCTTTAGTCAGTTGATGCATCGTCCGATCAACAGTGCTTTTTGCGGAGCATACGGTGTATCGAAAAGATCAAAGCGTACGGAGTTCAGCAATATCACTCTGTCCATTGTGAGTTAAGAGCTGTTAGAGCATTAGCAGGTCTTGAACTGAGGCCTCAGCCGCCGAGTAAAGCTGAGTGAAATTGTTTGCAGAGTGACTGGATCAAGTAATCGTTGCCGATGGCGTTAAGGGTGCGACTGAATGTCTTTGCAGATTCTAGGTAGCCGATACCACATTCTCCGCCATATGGGGGGAGGCGGCTTTGGGCAGACATTTCTGGCCAACGATCTGCACTTGCCTGGCCATCCGCTCTGTGTGGTCAAAAGACTGCAACCTCGCAACACGGATGGTCTGTCGTTGGATTCGGCCCGGCGGCTTTTTGATGCCGAGGCTGAGGCGCTTTATGTGCTGGGCAGCCACAGTCAGATTCCTCGCCTTCTCGCTCACTTCGAAGAAGACGAGCACTTTTATCTGGCACAAGAGTTTGTTGAAGGCCCGCTGCTAAGTGAAGAAATTTACATCGGTAACCGGCTCTCTGAAGCCAAAACCGTTGAGATGCTGCAGGACATCCTCACAACTTTGTGCGCTGTCCACGATCGCCAAGTGATTCACCGCGACATTAAGCCCTCCAACCTGATTCGCCGAAAAGTTGATCACAAAATCGTGCTGATCGACTTCGGGGCCGTCAAGCAAATCAGTCATCAGCTGATTCAGCCCCACGATTTGCACAGCATGACCGTCGCCATCGGCTCATTAGGTTACATGCCCAATGAGCAGCTAGCGGGCCACCCTTGCCTCAGCAGCGACGTTTATGCCGTGGGCATGTTAGCACTGCAGGCGCTGACCGGGCTCGACCCCAAACGGCTGCCCCGTGACCCGCGCACCAGTGAGCTGATGTGGCGAGAACTGGCGTCGGTGCGGCCCGAGTTAGCCCAGGTGTTAGATACGATGGTGCGCTACGACCATCGCCAGCGTTATGCCAATGCCAGCGAAGCGTTAAACGCGCTCAAGCAAGCAGTTTCGCCATCAGCACCCACCTTCATTCCGCCGCTTGAACTAAGCTCCCAGGCTTTAGAGGCCCATGTCGCCTGGTTAGAACGGGCCGATGACCTATTTGAGCAGAGCCGCTTTCATGATGCGGCCCGCTGCTATGAAAAAGTGGTCAAGGTGCAGCCCAACGCCACCACCGCCTGGTTTAAGCTCGGCATGGCCTTAGAAAACATCGAGCAATACGCCCTCGCGGTGCGCGCCTATAAAACCGTCACCCAGCGCCAGCGCGAAGATTATTTGGCCTGGCTGAAGCTGGGTAAAGCCCTAGAGCGGTGCGACAACTACAAAGACGCCCTCGCCGCCTACGATGAAGTGCTCCAACTCCAGCCGAAAAACTATTGGGCCTGGGCCGATCGCGGGCAGCTATTAGAACAGCTAGAGCGGGTTGAAGAGGCGCTGGCTGCCTATGATCGGGCCCTCGAACTCAAGCCCGATTTCCAGTTAGCACAAGGCCACCGCAAACGGCTGTTGGTGGCGCTAAAGCGGGTCGATCAGCTCTATACGCTGCAGCATTACGACGACGCGATCGCCGCCTGCGATCAGGCCCTGGAGGAGACTCCTGAAGACGCCACCCTCTGGCTCATGCGGGGGATGGCGCTAGAAAATCAACAGCAGCTCGCCGAAGCGGCGATCGCCTACAACACGGTCATTAGCCTGCAGGCCAATGACCATGTGGCCTGGTTTCGGTTAGGCACGGTGCTTGAAGAGCTGGGGGTCCTCAAGCGGGCAGCCAAAGCCTATGGCAACGTCACGCGCTTACAGCCCCAAAACCACTGGGCTTGGTATCAGCACGGTCGCCTGCTCGAACAGCTCAACTGCCATCGCGAGGCGATCACCGCCTACCACCAAGCGAGCCAGCTGCAGCCAGAATTTGCCCCGGCCCAAGCCGCCCATCAGCGCTTAGTTGGCCAAACCCTGGCGGATCAGCCCCCGGCGGCTCCGGCGCTATCGCCATCTTGACGATCGACATTCGCGGAAAGTTGTGACCGGGACTGAGGCCGACAAGTTATAGTGTGAAGAACTGTCAAGAATGGCAGTCGTGACATGCTGGACTTTGCCCTATGCCTCGGTCTTCTTCCTCTGCTGAGTCTTCTTCAAAAGAAGATGTGAATGGTCAAAATGGCCATGTTCCCGCCTCGGCGAATCAGGACGACGACATCATCAGAGTTCGCGGCGCGCGCCAGCACAACCTCAAAAATGTTGATCTAGAGCTGCCCCGCAACCAGCTGATTGTCTTCACCGGCGTTTCGGGTTCGGGTAAATCTTCCCTGGCGTTTGACACTATTTTTGCCGAAGGCCAGCGGCGCTATGTGGAATCCCTCAGTGCCTACGCCCGTCAGTTTTTAGGCCAGGTTGACAAGCCCGATGTGGATGCGATCGAGGGGCTGAGTCCAGCCATTTCCATCGATCAGAAATCCACTTCGCATAACCCGCGCTCGACCGTCGGTACCGTTACCGAGATTTACGACTATTTGCGGCTGCTGTTTGGCCGTGCCGGCGAACCCCACTGTCCTAAATGCGATCGCTCCATTTCGCCCCAATCTCTCGATCAAATGCTAGATGTGGTGATGGCCCTGCCCGACCGCACCCGATTTCAGATTTTGGCGCCGGTGGTGCGCGGCAAAAAAGGGACTCACCAAAAGCTGCTCTCCGCCTTAGCCGCTGAGGGTTTTGTGCGGGTGCGCATCAATGGTGATATTCGCGACCTCAACGACAACATTGAGCTGAACAAAAACCACGCCCACACCATTGAGGTCGTGGTGGATCGGCTGGTTAAAAAAGACGATTTGCAAGAGCGTCTAGCCGACTCTTTAACCACCTGTTTAAAGCGATCGGACGGCATTGCCGTGATTGACATCCTGGCGGAACGTCCAGCTCAGAGTGAGAACAAGGTCGTTTCCATTAATGCGAAGCAGACTCAGGCCCGGTCTGACCGGCTTCCCACCGCCGCCGAAAAGGGCGGCACCTACGCCACAGATACGGAACCGGCAGCTGACACCCTACCAAAAGATATAGTCTTTTCCGAAAACTTTGCCTGCCCCGAACATGGCGCCGTGATGGAAGAGCTCTCACCCCGCCTGTTTTCTTTCAACTCGCCCTATGGGGCTTGCCCCCATTGTCATGGCCTGGGCAGCCTGCGGACGTTTACCGCTGAGCTGGTAGTGCCTGATCCAACATTGCCGGTTTATGCGGCGATCGCCCCCTGGTCCGAAAAAGACAACACCTACTATTTTTCACTGCTTTACAGTGTCGGTCAGGCCTTTGGATTTGAAATCCAGGATCGTTGGGAAACCCTTACCCCTGACCAGCAGCACACCATCCTGCACGGTTCGAGCGAAAAGATTTATATCGAAACTGACTCCCGCTATCGCGATAAAAAAGGCTACTACCGCACGTTTGAAGGCGTGCTACCGATGCTAGAGCGCCAATATCGAGAGGCCTCTTCAGAAAGCTACAAGCAAAAACTCGAAAAGTATCTGATCGACCAACCCTGCGAAGTGTGCCACGGGGCCCGACTTAAGCCGGAGTCGCTTTCGGTTCGCATCGGTCCGTACTCCATCAACGATCTGACGGGCGTGTCCATTCGCGAATGCCTGAATCGTATTCAGAAACTCATGGGGGCTAATGGTGAAGCACCCCTGCTCTCGGCACGACAGCGGCAAATTGGCGATTTAGTGCTGCGTGAGATTCGGGCCCGCCTACAGTTCATGCTGGATGTGGGGTTAGATTATCTGACCCTGCATCGTACGGCGATGACCCTATCCGGCGGCGAAGCCCAACGCATTCGTCTGGCTACCCAAATTGGCTCGGGGCTGACGGGCGTCCTTTACGTGTTGGATGAACCCAGCATCGGCCTGCACCAGCGCGACAACGATCGCCTGCTCAACACGCTGCATCACCTGCGTGATATTGGTAACACGCTTATTGTGGTCGAGCATGACGAAGACACCATCCGCGCCGCCGACCACCTGGTGGATATTGGCCCGGGGGCTGGGGTGCATGGCGGTCGTATCGTCGCTGAAGGTGATTTACCAACGCTTCTAGAGGCTGAGGATTCGCTCACGGGGGCCTACCTGTCAGGGCGACAGTCGATTCCGACCCCGAACGAACGGCGTCAGGGCAACAAGCGATCGCTGAAGCTGATCAACGCCCACCGCAATAATCTAAAAAATGTCGATGTCGAGATTCCCCTCGGCAAGCTGGTCTGTATCACCGGCGTGTCGGGCTCGGGCAAATCCACCTTGGTGAACGATCTTTTGCATCGGGCTCTGATGCATAACTTTGGCAGCAAAATTCCCTTTCCCAATCAGTTAGAAAAAATTGTCGGTCTCAAATCCATCGATAAGGCAATTGTCATCGATCAGTCGCCCATTGGTCGCACCCCTCGCTCTAACCCCGCGACTTATACCGGTGTGTTTGACGTGATTCGGGAGTTGTTTACCACCACAGTTGAAGCCAAAGCGCGGGGTTACAAAGCCGGCCAGTTTTCTTTCAACGTCAAGGGAGGGCGCTGTGAAGCCTGCAGCGGCCAGGGGGTTAACGTGATTGAGATGAACTTTCTCCCCGATGTTTATGTACAGTGCGAGGTCTGCAAAGGGGCCCGCTACAACCGCGAAACTTTACAGGTGAAGTACAAAGGCAAAACCATTGCCGATGTGCTGGGCATGACCGCTGAAGAAGCCCTGGATTTCTTTCAAAATATTCCTAAGGCCGCGACCCGCCTGCAGACCATGGTGGATGTCGGGCTCGGCTATGTGCGCTTGGGGCAAACTGCACCAACGCTCTCAGGCGGTGAGGCCCAGCGGATGAAACTCGCCTCTGAACTGGCCCGTCGGGCCACCGGCAAGACTCTGTACCTGATTGATGAGCCCACCACGGGTCTGTCTTTCTATGATGTTCATAAATTGTTGGATGTCGTGCAGCGGCTGGTTGATAAGGGCAACTCGGTATTGACGATTGAGCACAACCTAGACGTCATTCGCTGCTCTGACTGGATTATTGATTTAGGCCCCGAAGGCGGCGATCGCGGCGGTGAGATTATTGCAACCGGGACTCCTGAGCAGGTAGCGCGAAATCCAAATTCCTACACAGGCCGCTATTTGGCACGGGTCCTGGCGCAGCATGCAAACAATCAGGCGTGAGTCAAGATGTCCCAAGATCACGAACCTTAGTGTGGAATTCCGTCCTCTTGGGCTAAACCAATTCTCAGCTCCAGTGCGTACAGTATCCCTTGTAGGCTCCGGAGATGTGGGTTAGGGGATGAATTTCGAGTATCTGCACCTCTTCTTAAAAAATGCGGCGATTTGGCGCGACTGGTTCATCGAAAAACTCGATTTTCGGCCGATATCGGGTGAGGGTCTCCATAGCCTGGGGGAATTTGCGGTTCAGTACGGTCCTATCGTCATCCTGCTATCTTCTGAGGGCTCCGGTCGGCCAGAAGTTCACAAGTTTTTGCAGACCTATGCAGAAGGCATCGGTGATGTGGCGTTTCGAGTCCCCAATTTAGATGCGATCGTGGCTCGTGTGCAAGCCTTGGGCGGCAAAATAAGCGAGCCAATTCACGCTCTGCCAACCCGCACCGGTAGTCTGCGCTGGTGTCGCATTCGCGGCTGGGGGAGTGTTTCACATACCCTAATTGAGTCGCCTCTGGCTCTAGCGGCATCGTTGTCGCCCCCATCGCAGGCCACCCCGTCAGCAGCCTTGCCTTGGTTGAGCATCGACCATGCCGTACTCAACGTGCCGACTGGGGAGCTTGAGAATGCCGTCAACTGGTACACAACCTACTTAGGCTTTACTCAACAACAGCAATTTTTAATTGAAACGCCTCGATCGGGGCTCCGCAGTACCGTCCTGAGGCATCCCAACGGCAATGCCACCCTGCCGATTAATGAACCCACCTCTCCCAACTCACAGATTCAAGAATTTATTGACCAGCATCAGGGGGCCGGAATTCAGCACGTTGCCTTAAAAACTCAAAACCTGGTGCAAACGATCGCCGTGCTGCGCCAACGAGGGCTCTCGTTCTTATCGGTGCCAGAAATCTACTATCAACAGTTACAGAGCCGCCTTGGATTTTGGCAAGAGGCGGGAGATTGGGGGGCGATCGCCCGGCAGCAGATTTTGGTTGACTGGCCTGCAGCAGACGCCCAAACTCGTCTACTGCAGACCTTTACTCAACCCCTGTTCGACAAGCCCACGTTCTTTTGGGAATTTATTGAGCGGCAATCACGAATGACTCCAGCCGGTATGAAACGAGCCGATGGATTTGGCGAAGGCAATTTTCAAGCGCTGTTCGAGGCGATTGAACGAGAACAAGAGTTGCGGGGCAGTCTTCAGTAGTCATTCTGACCGAGCACTAAGGCGATGCATTTGCAGCCCTTAGGCAGACATTACGCTTGAAAATCGATAGCCCACCTCAAAAGTGACATGCTCCCCTTCGTGGGTTTCATTTAGCTCGGCAGCAGGCACAAATGCGCCTAAATCGAAGTGCTCATGACGCAACGGACTCAGCTTATTAAACAAGCGCTTCATTTCACGCTGTAGGCTGTCAACTTCTTTAAACGGTTCCCAACGGATAAGGGGCATAGGATTCTCCTCCTGTACCTTGGTGGCAAATATCCCTGCAATGGCAAAAGGGCTCCGGCTAGCAAGAAAAAACAGGAATAAATTCTCTGACGTTTTTCTGACTTCTCTTGATTAATAGAATAGCGAAATCGGTTAAATAAAAAATTCGGTTTAAGCTACCTTTTTGATCGAGTTTACCCATCAATGTTTTCTAAGGATTCGGTTTCCCGCTCTAGTTTTACGGCTAACCAAACAAGTGAAAAGATATTTCCTAGAACTCGAAAAAACGTTTTTTCTACTATAAATAAAAAATCAGATTGCCATGTAATTTGAGTATGGACAGCACGATCTCAAATAAATACCAACTATATCTATGCAGTACTACGCAATGAATCCTTAAGCCTGAGTCGAACCGATCCCCCCCCTTCAGAGCGGCTCGCGAGAGTCTGTCTAATCCATCCAGCGGCGACAGCCGTAGATAAATATTTCTATCGAAGTTGTTGTGTTGGCAGGCGTTTGAATGACTTTTGTCGCTGAGTGTGAGGTTATATGTACGCAGAAACGCGATCACCTTTTAATCACTGCAAAATGACCTAGCGGGGATGACTCCCAATGATCCTGTTCTGGAACGCTGCTATGGTCGCCTATTACAAAACCCCCTCGACTACTCACGAAAATGAAACCGAGGCCAAGATCTTGACGGCTGCCCAGCGACTCTTTGCGCGGCGCGGTTATGGCGGTACAACCACCCGTGATTTAGCTCAAGCGGCAGGGGTCGCTGAGGGCACGCTGTTTCGTCACTTTGACAGCAAAAAAGCAATTTTGGTTAAGGTCGCCACCGATGGTTGGATCGAGTTGCTCACTGAGCTGCTCACCGAACTCAGCGAGATGGCCAACTATAAAGCGATTGGCCAGGTGATGCATCGACGTCTGGGCGATTTGCCCCACCATGCGGATCTCATGCGCGTCTGTTTTATGGAAGCGCAGTTTCATCCTGAGCTGCGTGAGCAGGTGCAGGGCGAAGTGATTACGAAGATGATTGACGTCACTGAGGCGTTTTTCCAGACAGCGATGGATCGGGGGGTTTATCGACCGATGAATCCGCGGGTGTTGGCGCGGATCTTTTTAGGTATGTTTGCGATCGCTGGAGTAAGCCAAGACACACTCGGCGAAGCAAGCGCGTCACCGAAGAACTTGCAAGATTTGGCCGAGGGTTTGGCCGATATCTTTCTCAATGGGGTGCTGCTAGAGCGTGAGCTGACCTAAGCCCACTTCTCAACGCCCGGCCTCCCACTCCCGATGCCATGTTGTCAATGCCGGGTAGCCTAGGGGCAAGGCAAACGCATCTTATCCAACCAAAACCTTGAGTAGGGAATCATCATCCCACCCGGCTCGCAGGCGCTTGTTCTTCAGGCCAAGTTTCGCTGCGGTTTCTTGGTTAAAGGCACTCAGGGCAAGATGCCTTGGGAGTGCAGAATTCTCGAGGCCATGCCCGGAGCGAATCCGGCACTCATCGTCAAGTGCAATAGCTGTCAAGAGGGGGGCTGCCCAAGAGGGGGAGACCTCTGTCAAGCAGTCTTCGCTATCTCCAGCGCCGCGATCGCTCCTCAACATTTTGGTGGATGACTGGTCTAATCAGCCCAGCACTCCCGCTATGCTAATCATCAGCATGACCATGGAAAAGATGCTCATTGAGGCGGCGAAGGCGTTTTTGCGGGAACGCACGCTTTTGCGGGCCGCTAGAGTTACTAGCGCCACAATACTAGAGAGAAACAGCTTAGAGATGAGCGGTTGATTGGGCATCAGTAAGCAAAGACACAACAACACGAGGTGGGAGGAGAGCGCCCAAACCAACAGTTCAAATCGCTGCCAATACAGTTCCTGCGCTGCCTCAGGTGCCAAATCAAAAGGCAATGGGCGGCGGGCTCGCCAGTGGCGCAGGCCATCGGTCAGCAAAAACCAGATGGCGGTGCTGGTCAGCGCCCAAAAGGGCATCCATTCCACCATTTCTTTTTCTAAGGAGTTTTGAGTCGTCGGCCAAACGCCAACGACTAGGGTATACATCAACAACCCAGCACCAGCGGTCATCAGCAAGAAAGTTAGGTCGCAAGCAATCGTCAGAGTCAAGGTTGGTGACGTCGGCGGTTTGGGTCTTGTTTTCTGAACGATGGGGGCTTTGGCGGTCGAAAGTACAGGTTTAGGGGGTGTAGACAGTACTCGCATGGCAATCGGTTCTCAAAAGCAGCTTATTTCCAAGACAGACAAAGTGGTGGTGATGTTTCGCCCTGCTGCCGTGCTTGATTCGTGAACTGAGGACTGCTCACGCTCCTAACAAGAAGTCTTAGGGGCCGGGAAATCCCGCAGTCAACTATTGGCTGTCTTTAGGCTATTCAGAATTGCTGGGATAGATCCGTAGAAAGACTGGGGTTTCATCAATTCTTTGTGTGGTCGCTGGAGCCTGGATTACTGTTTTGATCGAGAGACATCACCGGTGAGCGCTGACAGAGGTCGGATTTTCGAGAACGCTTGGGCAGTGACTAGGTCAAATACCGAGGGGCGATCGCCCCTCGGTATTTGCGGAAGCTTCACACTCCCTAAAAGCAGGTCGTCTCATGGATACGATATGTAACATAGGATACTGTTATTCTGCTGCTAGAGAATGATTCCTGATCTCAACAATCTGAGGATGGCATCAGCACCATCCATCTCCTGAAATTTGAGAACAGCGGTTAGTAAGACTCTTGCCAGCGGTTTAAGGGAGTTTTCTTCATCAAGGAATAAGTCAGTCCAGTTTCTGAGTTGGTTTAGAGTGCTTGAATGTACAACTGGCAACCCGGCATAAGTTTGCATCCCATCCGTGACCAGCAAGGGGACGGGGGAGCAAGCGAGAGCAGAATCGGTAGGAGTCTCACGACTTTTGCGACGGAGAACTAGGGTTGTAGAAGGTTGGCTAGGGTAGATTGGGTGCCCACTTCATAGAGTTGGTGAAGGTGCGCGGTGACCGACTCAACAAAGCGCGGTGACTGAGGCAAAGTGCCAAAAATCTCCGTCAGCGCCAGCAACGGGGTTGGATCGGCCTTGCCGAGTTGCGCCCGCTCTGTCAGCAGATTAGCGATGGGGTCGTCTAAGGGCAGCCCATGACCCTGATCATCCTGGCCGTTGAGGTAACGGAACCAAGCCGCGACAGTGAAACTCAAGTAGGCGATCGCACCGTTCTGACTGAGCTGATCCTGCAAGGCACCGAGCATCCACTTGGGCAGCTTGGCGGAACTGTTGAGGCAGAGGCGAGACAGCTGATCACAAATTTTGGGGTTCGAAAACCGCACGATCAGGGTTTGCTTGTACTGGCTTACGTCAATGCCAGGAACAGGTTTTAGGGTTGAGGTGACTTCATCCATTAGCCGCTCCACTGCCTGGCGAATCTGGTCGTCGGCGATTGCCTCATGGATGTAGGTATAACCTTTGAGCGATCCCAGATAGCCAATGAGCAGGTGGCTGGTGTTTAGCAGTCGCAGCTTCATGATTTCGTAGGGATGCACATCATCAGTCATTTGCACGCCGACGGATTCCCAATTGGGGCGGCCATTGCAAAAGTGATCTTCTACCACCCATTGCAAAAAAGGTTCGGCGACCACGGGCCAGCCATCTTCGAGGCCAAACTGATCGGTCACCATTTGCCGATCGCGGGGGGTAGTGGCGGGGGTAATCCGATCGACCATGCAGTTAGGAAAGGTAACGTGCTCGGCGATCCAATCTCCCAGGTCAGGATTTTGCAGGCGGGCAAAGGTTGTTAGCATTTTGCGAGCGATCGTACCGTTGCTTTGAATGTTGTCGCAGGAGAGCACGGTAAAGGGGGCAATGCCCTGTTTTCGCCGTCGCTCCAGCGCCGCCGTCAGAAAGCCGTAGACCCCGTAGGGGGCGTCAGGATTCTGGAGATCGTGCTGAATCGTCGGATGATGGGTGTCAAATTCGCCGCTGCCCTCAATGACGTAGTAGCCACCTTCTGTGATGGTGAGCGTGACGATGCGACAGTTTGGGTCTGCCAGCGTGGCGATGACGGCTTGGCGATCTTCGGGAGCATACAGATACTGAGTGATGGAGCCAATCACCCGAGCCGTGTCACCGTCAGGAGAACGCTCCACCAGCGTATACAAACAGTCCTGATCAGCCAACACGTCACGCATTTTCTGGTCAAATTCCAACAGGCCAACACCGCAGATGCCCCAGTTGCTACCGGGATGCTGCTCCAGGTAGTTGTCTAGGTAAAGCGCCTGATGCGCCCGATGAAAGCCCCCGACGCCAATGTGAACAATGCCAGGGGTGACGGCGCGGCGATCGTACTGGGGCAACCGTACCTGGGCTGTTAGCTGACTGAGCGATCGCTCATTTAACGGGATGCTAGAGGTCGTGGGGACGTTGCTGCTGGACGGCGTCAGGTTGCTCATTAAATCGCTCAAGGGGGGCAGAAGGGTGTTCTAGAGTCAGGCGATGGCGCTCAGCTTTGGGAATGACGAGACCGACGCTATCAAATAGGTGACAGAGAGTGCCATCGATGTGGATCGGGACGTGATCGTGCACCTTGGCGCGGCTGTCGCCATCGGCTTGCACGATGAAAGTATCGCCCCCAGCAATTTTGACGTAGAGGTAGGTGGCACCCCCCAACCGTTCCACGACCAGCACTTCACCCATCAGGGTGGGATTATCAGCGTCAATCCGCAAATGTTCGGGCCGAATGCCCAGGGTGGCGCGATCGCCGACCTTCAGCGTCTTCGGCTGTACGGGAACGGTGACCGTCGCCTCCCCCGGTAGGCGCACCGCCGTAGCCGAATCTTGCACGCCGGTCGTCGTCACTGGCAGAAAATTCATCTTCGGTGAGCCAATGAAGCCCGCCACAAACAGATTGCGGGGATGGTGATACAGCTCTAGGGGGGAGCCGACTTGCTCCACCACGCCGCCCTGCAACACCACAATTTTGTCCGCCAGGGTCATCGCCTCCACCTGGTCATGGGTGACGTAAATCATCGTGGACTGGAGACTTTCGTGGAGCCCCGCTAGCTCTAGCCGCATCTTCACCCGCAGGGCCGCGTCCAGGTTAGACAGCGGCTCATCAAACAAAAAGACCTTAGGGTTGCGCACCAGCGCCCGACCGATCGCCACCCGCTGCCGCTGGCCACCCGAAAGGGCCTTGGGTTTGCGATCGAGCAGGGGCTCCAGTTGCAGAATTTTGCCGACTTCCTTGGCGCGCTCATAACGCTGGGCTTTAGACACCCCGGCCAAACGCAGACTGAAGGCCATGTTTTCGGCCACGGTCATATGGGGATAGAGGGCATAGGTCTGGAATACCATAGCCAGTCCTCGCTTATCGGGGGACACTTCGTTCATGCGTTCACCATCCACCAGCAGCTCGCCAGCGGTAATGTCTTCTAGCCCCGCAATCATGCGCAGCAGGGTCGATTTGCCGCAGCCCGACGGGCCGACAAAAACCACGAATTCCTGGTCGTTGATGTCGAGATCAACGCCCTTGATCACTTCGTGTTCGACATAGGTTTTATGGATGTCTCTGAGGGTGACGGTTGCCATGGGTCATTCACTCGTAAAGGGATTCAAACAGCGATCAAATGAGAACTGAAGTTATGTCTAATTGGGAAAACCTCACCCAACCTCTCCTTAGTAAGGAGAGGAACCAGAGTCTTCTTAAACCTCGCCTTAGTTAAGGAGAGGTGCCGAGGCGGTGAGGTTGGGCCAGATGCCAAAACTCCACTTGTGAATCTGGATGAGGTCTATTTCACAGCGCCAAACGTGAGGCCCCTGACCAGTTGCCGCTGGCTGATCCAGCCAAAGATCAGAATGGGGGCGATCGCCATGCTCGATGCGGCCGACAGTTTGGCCCAGAACAGTCCCTGCGGACTGGAAAATGACGCAATAAAGGCGGTCAAGGGCGCGGCATCAAACGTTGTCAAATTCAGACTCCAGAAGGCCTCATTCCAAGACAAAATGATTGAGAGCAGGGCGGTGGAGGCAATCCCCGGCAGGGCCAGCGGCAACAATACATGCACCACTTCTTGATAGGTCGAAGCGCCGTCCATGCGATCGGCTTCCAGAATCTCCTTCGGCACCTCTTTGAAAAAGCTGTAAATCATCCACACCACAATGGGGAGATTAATCAGCGTGTAAATGATGATCAGGCCAATGCGGGTGTCCAACAGTCCGGTCTCTCTTCCCAAGATGTAAATCGGCACCAGTACCCCCACAGCGGGCAGCATCTTGGTGGAGAGCATCCACAGCAGAGTGCCTTTGGTGCGTTTGGTGGGAAAGAACGACATGGCGTAGGCGGCGGGAATCGCCAGCAGCAGCGCCAAAATCGTTGCTCCCAAAGAAATCACGACGCTATTCCAGGCAAAGTTAAAGTAAGAGGCCCGCGCCTGGACGTCGATGTAATTTTCTAACGTGGGTTGAAAGAAGAGTTGCGGCGGCGTGGCCACGGCAGCGACTTCCGTTTTGAAGCTGGTGATCAACATCCAAAAAATCGGGAAGAACAGCAGGCAGGCCACCAGCCAGCCCAGCAGGGTGATCAGCCATTGGCGAGAGGTTGGGGAAGCCATATCAGGTATCCAAATTACGAGCAACACTGCGCATCAAGAAAATCGCCACGAGGTTAGCCAGCACAACAGCAATCAAGCCGCCTGCCGAGGCTCCGCCCACGTCGAATTCCAGGAGCGCTTTGAGATAGATGTAGTAAGCCAGGTTGGTAGTCGCGATGCCAGGACCGCCCCCAGTAGTGACGAAGATTTCGGAAAACAGGGTGAGGAAGAAAATCGTTTCGATCATGGCCACCACCGCGATCGCTCGATTCATATGAGGCAGCACAATGAATCGAAACAGTGCTAACGGTTTCGCGCCGTCCATGCGGGCCGCTTCCATCTGGTCAGTATCTAAAGACTGAATCGCCGTCAACAAAATCAGCAGGGCAAAGGGTAACCACTGCCACGACACAATGATGATGATGGCCAGTAGGGGAAAGTCGGCAAACCAGTCGATCGCCCCCAGCCCTAACCCCCGCGTGATTTGAGCAAAGAGCCCATTCACCGGGTGCATCAACATGTTTTTCCAAATCAGGGCGCTGACCGTCGGCATCACAAAGAATGGCGAAATCGCCAGCACGCGAGCAATGCCCCGACCGAAAAACTCCTGATTAAATAACACCGCCAGCAGGGTGCCCAGGCCGATAGTAATCGCCAGCACCGACACCACCAGCACCAGCGTGATGCTAATGGAAACCCACAGGGCCGGGTCGGTGAGAATGTAGGTGAAGTTCTCTAGGCCCGCGAACTCGCGATTTTCCGGCAGTAGCAGGTTATAGCGCTGGAAGGCAAACCAGATGGCCATCGCCAGCGGCACCACCATCCAGAGCACGAGCGCAATGACCGAAGGAGCCACCAGCGCCAGCGCTGGGACTTTTTGGCGCGATCGCGCCTGAGCGGGCGGCGGGGAATGGGAAGGGGTGGCAACAGAGGAAGTCATGGTGGGGAAGCGGGTGGATGGGCAGGAGAGGGGTTAGGGAACAGGGTCGTAGGGGCAGGGCAGGCGGACAAGATACTGACAAACTCAAAGGCAACTTTCGAAACCGAATGCCTTGCCCTTAGTCGATATAGCCGGTGTGCCGCATGAACCGTTCGGCCACAGTTTGGGACTGGGCGATCGCCTGATCAACGGAAGTCGGGTCGGCGAGGGCGGCGGCCATGCGTTGTCCAACCTGGGTACCGATGGCCTGAAACTCAGGAATATCGACGTACTGCACCCCTTGGTAGGGAGTTGGTTGGGGGGAGGGGTTGGTGACATCGGCCGACTCAATCGAGTTCAGCACGATGCTGGCAAAGGGGGCAGCCTGCTGATACTCCGGGTTGGTATAGGTCGAGGTGCGAGTACCAGGCGGCACGGCCAGCCAGCCATACTGATCCGCCACGAGCTGGATGTATTCTTGCGAGGTGGCCCAAGCCACAAAGCGTTCAGCGGCTTCTGGCGATTGCGAGGTTTCTGGCACTGCCAAAGCCCAAGCCCACAACCAGTTCGAGCCATTGGGGTAGGTGTCGATCGGGGCGGGGGCAAAGCCAAGGCGATCGGCAACTTGCGATTCTTCTGGATTGGCCAAAAGTCCGGCGGCGACGGTGGCATCGATCCACATGCCGCATTTGCCGGTGGAGAACAGCGCCAGGTTTTCGTTAAAGCCGTTGGAGCTGGCTCCGGGCGGCCCGTACTGACTCATCACATCCACATAGAAATTGATGGCGTTGTGCCACTCGGGGGTATCTAGGGTAGGCTGCCAGTCCATGTCAAACCAGCGACCGCCAAAGGTGTTGGCCAGGGTGGTGAGAAAGGCCATGTTCTCTCCCCAGCCCGGTTTGCCTCGCAGACACATGCCGTAGACGCCGTTGTCAGGGTCATGCACCCGCTTGGCCCATTCGCCGACCTGAGCATAGGTGGGCGTCGCCGATACCGTAATACCGGCCTGCTCAAATAGGTCAGTGCGGTAGTAGAGCATTGAGCTTTCGCCGTAGAAGGGCACCGCATAGAGCGAGCCGTCGTAGGACAGCCCGTCGCGGATCGGGGCAATCAGATCATCCACGACGTAGTCTGCTGGCAGCTGATCGAGCGATCGCAGCCAGCCCCGCCGTGCCCAAATCGGTGTTTCGTAAGAGCCAATGGTCAACACATCAAACTGACCGCCGCCAC
>JBCBJQ010000103.1:0-20810 GCA_038523235.1 Cyanobacteria bacterium J06626_4 | reverse complement strand
CACGAGCCACACTTCATGGAAGGTGTTAGGAGCAGCAAAAAAGTTTTCCCAGATAAGGGCAATTCTTAGCCCACAGTGTTTGCAAGGTTTGTTTCGTCATGAGAATTAATCCTTGAATTATCAAATTTATTGAGATTAGACGATAACAAAACTGTTGTTCTTAAAGCATCACCAAGGCTTGCCAAAAAGCAAGTTCTCAATTGTAAAAGTGTTGAAAATAGTTTGTTGAAAAGAGGTATCTGAGAAAAATGTCTGTAAGAGTTTATGTTGGCAATCTGCCCAAAGATATTGAACGAGAGCAACTGGAGGCTGTTTTTTCAGAACATTCTGAAGAGATTATTTCAGTCAAGCTAGTGACTGACCGCAAAACTGGCAAGTGTCGTGGTTTCGGCTTTGTCACCTTGAAGACTGATGAGCAGGCAGACGCCATTGTTGAAAAATTCAGCAATTTTGTACTGCAGGAAAACACCCTGAAGATTGAGAAGGCTCTGCCTCGCGCCAAGGGTAAGGAGGAAGATGGCGAGGGCGGTAACGCAACTCCCAGTCCAGCTCGGCGGAAGTCTCCGAAAGCTAATCGCGACAGTGCCTCTAGCCACAGCAGCAGTGCCGAGGCGGCCAAACCCGACCCGCGTTGGGCCGACGAACTGGAAAAGCTGAAGCAACTGCTAGCAACTCAAACCACCGGTTCTTAGTCCGACTAAGATGGGGTTTACCGCTTCAAACAGCCTGTCAATCAAGCAGGTGATGGTGAGCTAAACCGGTTTCCATCTTGAGTGGGCCAGCCTCTGTCATCTGAGGTCGGCCCATTTTTAATATCTGCAGAAATCGGCCAATCTTGAAGTTTGTACGCTGCTTTGCCCTCAGTGTTTTCACACCCACAGCCACGTCGTATCGTCTGTCAGCCTCGTCCGTCAGCGGCTAATCGTTTAGCGACTCGACTGCAGACTCATTCGCTTTCACCAGCGGTCAAAGGCAGGGCCAGCGGATAGAGCAGAAAAGTTGTAGAACCGTGCTCCCAAAGCCCCAATTTTAACGCGGCATCAACGCCAAACTCCGGCATATTTTCAGCAATCGCGGACGCGCAGAAAGGGCGATCGCTCACTGACTTGAAATCAACCGCGGCATCGCGAAATGATCGCCACGCCGGTGCAAGGATTAGGCTGACGTGAGGTATTCTTGCCGTTGGTGATGAGATATCCGCACCAGCACTTGCGCAAAATCATGGACTAACAGCTCGCGATTATGAGCCGATATCGGGGGCACATGAATAAACAAGCACTGCGTCGGCAGAGAGGACTGCTGAATACAATCCAACAGCTGATAGTACAGGGCATTACAGACATAGTTGCCAGCATCGTCGCTAACCGTGGTCCACTGCATCTCAGCACACAAGTCGGGTAAACAGAGAGCTGTTTCTAAGCGATCGCAGCGATGGTGGGCATAACGCTCCAGAGATAAGAAAGCGCGCTTTTCGGCCATACCACAGCAAACCACCGCTGCGGGTCGATGTTTAAACAGCGCCGCCAGCACCTGACCAGACGCGAGTTGCCAGTGCACTGGCAAGTGCCGCATCAACAGCGTCTGGCCAGGCAGTTGATTTCTCGCCCGTGCCAGAGCAATTAGGTCATCGGCAGCATTAGTCCTCTGATGCGCCTTCCATGGAGCAAATGAAGTCAGGAGCAGGGTCATACGTTACCAGCACAAAAATGTGAGAGAGGCGGCCACGCGGGCGTTGCCGTTTCCTGATCCTCAGCGATTTAGATTTAGTTTCAAGGCGACCAGCAATCCAGCCGTCCGCTGCCTTGACCCAGAAGTTGACGCACTTCGAGACAGGTTGATTCTACCGCGTGTAGGATGATGGTGGTTTTGTCAATTCACGAGGGATTAACCGTGACGCGCATCGCTGTAATTGACTACGACATGGGCAATCTGCATTCCGCCTGCAAAGGTTTAGAAAAAGCTGGCGCAGTGCCCGTCATCACTGATCAGGTAGCTGATTTGCACGCCGCCGATGGCGTGTTGTTGCCGGGTGTCGGTGCCTTCGATCCAGCCATGCAGCATTTACGCGATCGCCACCTAGTTGGCCCCATCCGTGAGATTGTAGCCACTGGCAAGCCCTTTTTAGGTATCTGTGTGGGCCTGCAGGTGTTATTTGACGGCAGCGATGAGGGACAAGAACCGGGGTTGGGCATCATTCGCGGTCAAATTCGAGCCTTTCAGCCCGAGCCTCACATCACGATTCCGCATATGGGGTGGAACCAACTCACCCTAACCCAGCCCAACACGCCGCTTTGGAAAAACGTCACCACAGGGGACTGGGTGTATTTCGTCCATTCTTACTATCCGGAGCCTACTGACGCGGCCATCGTAGCCGCAACGGTCACCCATGGTAGCCAAACCATCACCGCTGCGATCGCTCAAGACAACGTCATGGCAGTGCAGTTTCACCCCGAAAAATCTTCCACCATTGGCATGCAAATTCTGTCGAACTTTGTATCGGTCGTGAATCAAGGCGCGGTCGTTTTGAGTCGCTAATGCCCTTAAGGATTTACGGCAATCGTCAGCTTAAAACCTTGCCAGGGCAGGCCACTCGCCCCACCACGGGAAGAGTGCGAGAGGCGCTGTTTAATATTTGGCGCGGCTCAATCATGGGGTGTGATTGGTTAGATCTGTGCGCCGGCAATGGCGTAATCGGGGCCGAAGCCCTCTGCCGCGGGGCTCAGTCGGTCGTGGGCATTGAGCAGTCAGACCTGGCCTGTCGCACCCTACAGCAAAACTGGCAGCAGGTCGCCCGGCCAGAGCAGACCTTTCAGGTGATGCAAGGCAATATCCTCAAGCTCCTGCCCAAACTGTCGGGCCAGCAGTTTCATCACATTTATTTTGACCCGCCCTATCAGAGTGGCCTCTATGAGCCCGTGATGACGGCGATCGCCCATTATCAGCTCTTAGTCCCCGAAGGGGAACTGGCGGTGGAACATGCCGCTGACGCCAGTGTGGCAATCGCCCCAGTGACCGGGCTAACGCTGCGGACACAAAAAAAGTATGGCCGTACCGGTCTGTCGTTCTATACTCCAACCAGTGAGTCGGCGATCTCCCCCTCTGAGCTATGAATTCCCCCGCCCTGCCCCTTTCTACTCCCCTAGTCAATATTGACTGGGTCAGAGCGCACCTAGACGACCCCCAAACGGTCATTATTGACTGTCGTTTTGCTTTGAACGATTCGCAAGCAGGGCGACAAGCCTATAACACCGGTCATCTGCCGGGTGCGTTCTATCTCGATCTAAATCGGGATCTGTCGAGCCCAGTGCAGGCTCACGGCGGGCGGCATCCCCTGCCGGATCTCAATCAGCTGGTCACAACCTTAGAATCGTTGGGCATTTCTTCTCAGCCCGCCACCCAGATAGTGGCCTATGACGCCACAAAAGGTGCTTTTGCAGCCCGACTATGGTGGCTTTTGCGCTATCTCGGACACTCTCAAGTGGCCGTACTAGACGGTGGGTTGCCCGCCTGGCAGGCGGCTGACTACCCCCTCGAAACGCAGATACCCACCCCACTCAAGACCGGCCAGTTCACCCCTCAAGTACAGAGCCATTGGACAGTGGATAGAGACTATATTCTGCACCACCAAGCTGAGTCAGACATCTTGTTAGTGGATGCGCGATCGCCCGAGCGCTACAGGGGCGAGCAAGAACCCATCGATCCGATTGCGGGCGCTCTACCCAACGCGGTCAATCAATTTTGGCAAACAAACCTGGATAAGCAAGGTCACTTTCACTCAGCCGCAGCTTTAAAGGCTCAGTGGCAAGCCATTATTGAGGCCGATGAGCCCATCTTTTACTGCGGCTCTGGCGTCACCGCCTGCGTCAATCTACTGGCTCAAGCGCACATGGGTCTGCCCCTGCCGAAACTGTACGTCGGCGGCTGGAGTGACTGGTGTTCTTATGAGATTGAGTTCTAAAAATCTGCTCAATCATCAGGTCAAAACGGTCCCTTGTGCGATCAAGCCAACGTAGTCAGTCTTGAAAAGTAGGGATGCTTTGCAGGACTGACTGTCCCCGAAAACAACAAGAGCCTGCAACTTGACGGGGCAGTCTCCTAGTCACCCGGCAATTCGAGGCAGTAACCTGCTCCGTAAACCGTCTTAATATATTTCGGATGACGCGGATCGGGCTCAATCTTGGTGCGCAGGTGGCGTACATGCACCCGAATCGTTTCGATATCATCGTTAGGATCATAGCCCCAAACTTCTTTGAGAATCTCGCTCGGCGACACCGTTTGCCCATGCCGCTGCAGCAGGCAGTGCAGCAGCTCAAATTCTAGATGAGTCAACTTAACCGTGTCGTCAAACCACAGAGCTTCAAAGCGTTCGGGAATCAGCGTCAGCGGCCCGTAATTCAGGATTTCGCTGTGTTTCGCCGCCTGAGGGATGCGATCGGTGCGGCGGAGCAACGCGCGCACACGAGCCAGCATCTCTTCTAGCTCAAAGGGTTTAGTGAGATAGTCATCGGCTCCAGCATTAAAGCCATCGACTTTATCTTGGGTTTGCCCCAGTGCCGTCAGCATCAAAACCGGCACTTCCGCCGTTCGACTATCCCGACGCAGCCGCTGACACACGGTTAGACCATCGACCTTAGGCAACATTAAGTCGAGCATAATCAGGTCTGGCAACAGCTGTACTGCCAGCGCTTGGCCCTTAATGCCATCACTGGCTTGGCTAACATCGTAGCCAGCCATCTCAAGGTTGACCGAGACAAGCTCAGAAATAGACGGGTCATCGTCAATAACAAGGATGCGAGGCATTATTCAAACCACTCTGCTTAGATTAAAGAGTATTGCATTACGGCTTGAAAAGCATTAATACAAACTGCTTAAAATTATTAAAACCGCAAAGTTTTCTTTAGACCAGTGTAAAGCTTTCGCAACCATCTGGCGAAATTCAGGCGCGATCGCCTGCTTTAGCGACCACGCCATCAGATTGCCAAGACTCTCAAGGCTCTCCGTCGCTTCCGTTAGCCTCGCCAAGAGATTAGATTTACCAAACTAAAAACGCAGAATTTGGCGGACTCGCTTCGAGTCCGCAGTTGCTTCGCAAGCACCACCTGATCAGCCCAGACAGCAAAAGCTGCTCAACGAGTCATAAAACCCTCATGCCTCATTGCTTTCGCACCCCATAGCCCAAAACGGACTTAGCCGACTCTGTCGCGATGGCAAACCCGCTGGTGCAAACATTATTGACTGGGGTTTGCCATCGTTAGAGATGGTGTGTCACTTGTTGAATATAGGACACAGCGTCCAATTGATGAGGTGGGCGGGGATTCGATCAGGCCTCACCGTAGAGTTTGGAGGCGTTGACTGATGACATTTACTCGAACACCAAAGCCAACCCGTTACAGTTCGTCAGGCAATGCTCCCAACAGACCCTGAAGGAACTTTAGGAAGGTTTTTCCTGAGTTCTAAGGCGGCGCTTCATCCGCTTGCGCTGTTCAATTCGAGCCATCGCCTTATCAACTGGAAACCCAGCCACGGGAATCACCTGCGTTTGGCGTTCCTTCTCGAGCTGCTTTAGTTCTGTGTAATCGACCCAATGAATGCAATCAACGGGGCAAGTATCAATCGCTTCTTGAATGACGGCTTCGCTGTCGCCATCTTGTCGAATGGCTCGCGCCCGCCCGTAATCGGGCTCAATGTAAAAAGTGCTGCGGGCCACATGGGCGCAGTGGCAACAGCCGATACAGGTCAGCTCATCAACATAAACGCCCTTTTGTCGGAAAGCACCACCCAATTCTGGCTCAAAACCAGTGCGATCTTCAGCGCCTCTCAAATCACCCCCGAGCTCTGGCTCGAAGCCGGTCGGAGCCGCCGAGTTATGACTGTCGACATCTAGAGACGCATCTTCAAAATTCTGGGGCACGATTGTGTTCCCCTCTTGCGACGACTAAGGCGATTTCTGACAATGAAGCTCAGCTTGAAGGGTGCCTTCTACGGCTCTAACAAAGCAATGCCGGAAGAGCTGTACGGCACCCAACAAAAGGAATATTCCTTCTGAAAAATCTCTTACGACCAACGCTGAACGACTAAACGAACAGCCCCCTCGGCAGTCGTCTGTTGCTCAGCCACCTGAAAACCTTCGTTAGCAGTCGCGGTCAAAACGGTGTTGATGGCGTAGCGCTGGCTGATCTGGTTGACGAAACCATCGACGGAAAGGGGTTGCTGCCAGTACTGCAGATCAGCAACCAACTCATAATCTTTAGTATCTGGGTTGAGGCGAAACCCAATGTCAAACCCATTAGGCTGCTCAATAACAACTTCAGCGGTTTCGGTTAAACCTTGATAGCCTCGAACTGGCGAAGGACCTGGTTGCCAATCAATGGAAAGATCGGTGAGGGCAGCTTGCAAGGCAGCAAGGTTGCGGATTTTAGTGCGGATTTGGCTAAAGTGCGACATGTTAACCGTGCTTAAACAACCGTTGAACTAACCCCAATCACTATGAGAAACCTGGTTCTGAGTTTCTGTTGACGCCGTTTGTTGAACCGATTGGGCATAGTACTCAGATGTACTTTCACGACTGACGACATTGCCCAGCTGTTCCTCAATTTTGCGGGTCACCTCTTCACAGGAGCGCCCTACGACGCCAGTCACCATCTCTTTGACACGACCGTCGGGATAGATGATGAACTCCAAGGTTTCCATAGGCTCTCGGGTAAAGGCTCGAAGGAGCCTGATATCAAATTGTAGGGATCAAGATTTAACTAACCTTATCCTACCGAGCATTCTCGAAAGATACTCAACCATCTCATCGCAAAAGTTTATGCAAGTTATTGATGATAGGAGCGTTCGCTCCAAACTAGGTTTTAGTGTTACGTAAGTTGGCTAGAACCGTCAACCTATCGCGCCTCAGAGAGGCTCCAAAACCCTGGTTTTTGGGCCGCTCACCCGACATCTCTTCGTAAATCTTCATGCTTGTACATGTAAGCTTCTCCTGAATCAGCGATCACCAAGCGGATTACCTGCTTGGCGGCGACCAGATCAGCCGATAATAGTGGACTGTGATATCAATGGATAACCCTATGGATTCTCAAGACCTGCGTCCAGCATCCCCCATTGCGGTTGGGGTTCTCGGCTTTGGCGGGCTGGGGCAAGCGGCCACTCGCGTACTGGCCCCAAAAGCAGAAATGGTCGTGGTAGCCGCCGCTGATAAGCAAGGCTACGTCTACTCCCCAACGGGATTAGAACCCCAAGCCTGTATCGCCACCTATCGCGATCGCGGGTCGATTGGTTATGTCGAGCCGGGGGGCGTGCTCAGCCAACACAGCATCCCCGATCTGGTAACGTCGGCCCCCGCTGTGCAGGGATACTTTTTAGCGCTGCCGAACCTACCCAATACCTTCATGGCGTCAGTGGTGCGGCAATTTATTGAATCGGGCTGGCAGGGGGTCTTGGTCGACGCCCTGAAGCGCACTAGTGCCATGGAGCAAATTTGGGCCTTGAGAGCTGACCTACAAGCGGCAGGGATTACCTACATGACTGGCTGCGGGGCCACCCCAGGCTTATTGACCGCCGCTGCCGCGATTGCAGCCCAGAGCTATACCGAGGTTCACAGTGTCAAAATCACCTTTGGCGTCGGCATCGCCAACTGGGAAGCCTATCGCGCCACCATTCGCGAAGATATTGCCCATATGCCTGACTACGATGTGGACTCGGCGCGGGCTATGACCGATGAAGAAGTAGCCACCCTGCTTGATCGCACCGACGGCATTTTAGCGTTGGAGAATATGGAGCATGCTGATGACCTCATGTTGGAACTCGCAGGCATCTGCGATCGCGATCAGGTAACCGTGGGTGGCATTGTCGATACTCGCAACGCGAAGAAACCGCTGAGCACCAATGTTCAAGTGACGGGGCGTACGTTTGAAGGCAAGCTGGCGACCCACACGTTCACACTGGGAGATGAAACCAGCATGGCCGCGAATGTCTGCGGCCCCGCCTTTGGCTATCTCAAAGCTGGGGTGGCATTGCACCAAAGAGGACAGCACGGCCTCTATACGGCAGCAGAAATCATGCCGCAGTTTGTGCGTTGAACACGATACGAACCTTCAGCGGGTTGGGAAAGCGCCATTGTTTCCCAACCCAGCCAGCAATTCCCAGAAAGGTTCTGTTGTCGTCTGTCGTCAACTCTAGAATCGATCAGCGAGAGCATCCACACAGCGATCGCAGATGGTGGGATGCTCCGCCGACTGTCCCACCTGGGTGGAATAGTTCCAGCAGCGACCGCATTTTTCACCGTCGGTATCAACGACGCCAATACCGATATCGTCCGCTTCACTGCGGTATTTAGCCGCCGTCAGCTGCTCCGGCGTATCTAACACGTCCACCTGAGACACCAAGAACAAGTAGCGGAGTTCATCCACATGTAAGCTGTCAGCCGCGACGGCATCAGCCGGATTCATCGCCTTCAGAGTTTGGCGCAAATCGACATCCGCCACATATAGCAGCACCTTGGCTTCCAGCGAAGAGCCGATCGCTTTTTCAGCCCGCGCCTGCTCCAAAACCTTATTCACTTCCTGCCGCACGGTGCGCAACTGTTCCCATTTCGCCGCCAGCTGAGGTTGCCGCCAGCTCGCTTCCAGCTGCACCCAGCCCGACTCAAACACCGATTTAGTTGGGGTCTGATAGGGCAGATTTTGCCAAATATCCTCTGCCATATGGCAGAGCACCGGGGCGATTGCCCGCGCCAGATTCTCAATAATCACGGCGAGCACTGTCTGACAGCTGCGGCGACGAGCCGAGTCAGCAGCACTGATGTAGAGCCGATCTTTCGCCGCGTCTAGATAAAAGTTCGACAGATCAACAACGCAAAAGTTTTGCACCGTTTGAAAGAAGCGGAAAAACTGATAAGTGTTAAAAGCGTCTGTGACTTCGTCAAACACCTCGGTGATGCGGTGCAACATGTAGCGATCGATCTCTGGCAGCTCATCAATGGCGATCTCTGCTGTAGCCGGATCAAAGTCATGCAAATTGCCTAACAAAAACCGGGCCGTATTGCGAATCTTGCGAGACACATCGGCCATCTGCTTGAGGATAGTCTTGCCAATCGGCACATCGGAAGAGTAATCCACTGAAGACACCCACAGCCGCAGCACATCAGCGCCGTAGGGCGGTTCCTGCTTTTGATTTTTGCCCCCCTCAATGATGGTGTAAGGATCCATCACATTGCCCAGCGATTTGCTCATCTTGCGACCGTTCTCATCCAGGGCAAAGCCGTGGGTCAAGACGGTCTTGTAAGGAGCACAGCCGTGGGTCGCGACGCTGGTCAGCAGGCTTGACTGAAACCAGCCGCGATGCTGATCCGAACCTTCTAGATACAGCTCGACCGGATAGTGCAGCTGGTCGCGCTGGTCAGCCACCGCCGCCCAAGAGGAACCCGAGTCAAACCAGACATCCATCGTGTCATAGCCTTTACGATAGGTGCGCCCATTGTCGCGATAGCTAGCAGGCAGCAGGTCGGCCACCGGCAATTGCCACCAGGCATCGGAGCCCTGGTCGGCAAAAATCTGGCGAACATGGGCGATCGTTTCCTGATTCATCAGCGGCTCACCCGTTGCCTCATCGTAGAAGGCCGGAATAGGTAGACCCCAGCTGCGCTGCCGCGAGATGCACCAGTCGGCGCGATCGACCACCATCGAGGTGATGCGATTTTGACCACTGGCAGGAATCCATTCCACGGCATCGATCGCCTCCAGAGCCTCGTCACGAAAGCCCGCCACCGAGGCGAACCACTGCTCAGTCGCCCGATAAATCACCGGCTTTTTCGTCCGCCAGTCGTAGGGATAACTGTGGGCGTAAGGATCTTCTTTGAGCAAGGTGCCGTTTTCAGTAATGGCCGCAATGACCGCTTCAGTGCCTGTTGTCAGCACCTTGAGTCCTTCAAATTGGCCCGTGCCAGCGGTGTAGCGACCGGCCTCATCCACCAGCACAACCGGCTTAATACCGTGCTCATGAGCCGCAAAAAAGTCTTCGGGGCCGTGAGCCGGGGCACTATGCACTAACCCCGTACCGGAGTCGGCAGTGATATCTTCGCCAGAAGCCACGACCGGACTCTGCTGATCAAAGAGAGGATGCTGATAGGTTGAGCCCGCCAGTTCCTGACCGGTCAATGTGGCTTTTACCGCAAGTTCGGTGTCGAACAGCTTTGACAATCGCTCGACCGCCTCAGCCGCCACAATAACGTATTTGGGTGCCTGGGGCTGGATGGCCTGAAAGCCTTCAACCACAGCATACTTGAGCGTCGGAGCCCCACGGGTGAATTGATTAGAGACCAACGTCCACGGTGTCGTCGTCCAAATTGATAGGGCCAAGTCATCGCGATAATCGCCAATTTTGGCCGCCGCTGCTTCCGATAGTTGGGTGAGCTTAAAGGCGACATAGACACTGCGGGAAACGTGATTATCGGGATACTCCAGTTCTGCTTCCGCCAGGGCAGTCAAGGAACTGGGGCTCCAATAAACCGGTTTGAGCCCTCGATAGATATGGCCTTTTTCAACCATCTGACCAAACACGTCTAGCTGCGCCGCCTCATATTCGGGCTGCAGCGTCGCATAGGGATGCTCCCAATCGCCCCATACACCAAAGCGTTTAAACCCCTGGCGTTGGTTATCAAGGGTTTCCAGAGCGAATTCCTTGGCTTTTTGCCGCAGCACCAGCGGGGTCAATTGCTTGCGTTCTTCTTTATCTAGTGTTTGCAGCACCTTTAGCTCAATGGGTAGGCCATGACAGTCCCATCCCGGCACGTAGCGCACCTTGCGCCCCTGCAACAGCTGATATTTATTGATGATGTCTTTGAGCACTTTGTTGAGCGCATGGCCCATGTGCAGATTGCCGTTGGCGTAGGGCGGCCCATCGTGCAGCACAAAAATCTCACCCGGATTCTGCTGTGACAGGGTTTCGTAAATTTGATGCTCATTCCAAAAGGCTTGCAGTTCGGGCTCGCGCTTAATCGCATGCGCCCGCATCTCAAAGGTCGTCTTGGGCAGCAGAATCGTCTCTTTGTAGCTTTTGGTGTCAGTCACGGTCGGCAAGACAGGTGATTTTTACGCAGAAGTAATCGTCTCTCACAGCGCCCATTCCTTCAAGCAAAGGTAAGGAATTTGGTCCGTCAAAAGACTTCTTTCTAGCGTAGGCCAGACCGGTTAGTTTGAGCGCGATCGCCCCAAAAAATCTCCCGCGGACACCAACTAACGCGCCTAACTTGGCCAGTTGGTATCATCGTCGTCAGGCCAATTCGTTTCGCCCTCATCAGGCCAGTTCGTCTCGGCGGCGCGAGTGGCATCCGGTCTAGTCGGCGCTTCTGAATTAGCGGTAGAACTCCCGGACTCAGACCCGCTAGCGTCCGTAGCTGCCAAGGAGGGTGGATTGATCGATGCCGCAGTGATCTCCGTGGGCTTGAGATCTTCTGCGATCGCGCCCTGAGTATCCTCCACCCGAGCGGCGGTGTCTGGTCGATCACTCTGACCAGTCGGCGCTCGCCCCCTCAAATTGTTTTTGCTCTGACCAACACCGGCTGATTGTGATGCCCTCTGAGATGCCGTTGGGGCCGGTTCAGGCTGACCGCCCTGAGGTGATCGCGGTATCGACGGCGGACGCGGAGGAATCTCAATCACGGCCCTAGAAGCTTTTGCCGCACGGCGTCCCTTGCCAGCATCAGCTCGCTGAGCCTTTGCAGCAGACGGTTGAGTCGCTTCTGTCGCAGGCGATCGCGGTATCGAGGGCGGACGCGGAGAAATCTCAATCACCCCTCGCTGAGTTTGCGGCGGGCGGCGAGCTGGCTTCCCCCGGCTCAACCAGTTCGCCGCCCGCACAACCAGATTTGGTTTCGCAGTGGGTTCAACCGCTGCTGGAGCCTTACCCGAAGCCGGTTGTGTAGACCTCTGAGCAGCAGGTTCAGCGGCCTTTGCCACTGGGGTCTCCGGTGATCCCGGTTTTTGAGACGCAGCAGACTGCCCAGACGTCACCGGTTGATCGACCGCCGCTGCCACCGGCGCATTTCCCGCCGTCGCGGCCACATCAGATTCGCCAGCGGACTGGGGCACCAGGTCTGCCGCGATCGCCTCCGAGTCCGGCATTGCTGACAACGGCGTGGATTGAGCGCGAAGACTATCGGCAGGTTCTCGATTACGCGTCGGCACGGTCGCAAATTCAGAAGGTACCGGCTGACCTTCACCCACTGCTGTTTCAAACTCGTAAGCGGGCGATCGCTTCAAGGGCGGCACGTCAGCACCTAACGGTTCACCGCGGGGGCCAGCGGTGCGATTGCGGAGATCAGCGATCCTCCCGCTCACATCCTGCCCTGCTGCCTTGATCACCGTTAGCCACGACCCTAGCTTGAGATACTGGTTCACGGCTTTCTGAATGCCTTGTCCCCAGGCTTGCAAATCCTGCCAGGTAACGGGCGTACGCACCGGCTCAGGAGTGAGGTCGCGGCGCAGTTCTAGCGTATGCCAGCCGAGCCAGCCGAGCAGCATCACACTAGCGGTTTGCCCCAAGAGCACAGCCCCAGTGATACGCCCCGCACAAAACCACAGCACCACCGCATAAAACATGCCCAGGCCGCTCCAGGCAAAGTCTTGACGACGATGCATCTCGGGCACAAAAAATGCCGCCATATAAAAACTGAAGCTGCCAATAGCGATAAAGATGGCAAGGACATAAGCCAGCATGGAGCGATCTCATCCTGTCTTCCTGGGTGTCCTTTCAATTTACAGCGCTTTTGGTCTAGTCATAGGCGGGGAAACAAGTCCCCCAACTGAGCCTGCGTTGGAATCAAAGAATTAATTGAGTCCACCGCGCTCCGAGCATCTGCCGACTTTCAAACAGTTTCCCCATGCGACAGCGGCTCAAACACATCACGCGTGGCCCGTGCCAAGAGCTGACTCAATGAATGAAAACCGAGCGCTGCAGCAATCAGCATGAACAGTCTTGCCGAAGTTGTCACCCCTCAATAATCAATTTTCAAAATGCGACAAAACTCGGTCGACAAAAAAGCTCGCCTCATAAGCCAACGGTCTTACCAAGACAAAATCCTGGCAAGACCGTTGATAGAAAAGGCTCATATTATTTCTAGCGAAACGCGGCCATCCAAGATTTGAGAACCAGCTACATGAGATCATCAAAAACCTGACTTCAGCAGCTAAATTAGAACCGTTCTGCAAATCCTTTATGGATGGCCGCGATCGCGCCAAATCCAATAAAAACCGTGCTTACAGGATTCTAATCAACATCAACACGATCAATTTCGCCACCCTTTAAATTATCGGGATCAACATAATGGCAGGTGGCCTCATCGATACAGATCAAAGCCCAACCGGACTGCTCAATACCGACCAACTCATAAGCCGTCTCTTGAACGAAAAAGCCCTTGTGATTACGAGTTTCTGGTTTAACTTTCACAGTGCGTGCAACCATGGGATCTTAACTCCGTAATTTAATGTGGCAAGACAAAACTTAAGCAAACCTTATCGGTTCATTGAGTAAACCTTATCACTGGAATTATGAGCATACCGTTAAGTTATTTATATGATCCCCAGCGATCCCCACTGCTGCTCAAAGTCATTTTCTGGGCGATCCTAAAACCCGAAAACAGTTAAACCGTATACCTTTTGGCGGCTGTGACTAGCCCCAGGATATCCCTTCTTTTCAGCAAAACCCTGTACATTATCCGTTACAAAGCAGCAGAAAAAAGTCAAAAAAAAGAGCCCGAAGATCAGGCTCAAATGCTTTCTAGCACTAACTTTCGAACAGCCATTTGTGGATTCTCTTGAGATTACCCCAATCTGGCTTACGGCTTAATCCTTCTTCAACGTTCTTCTGCACTTCTTCTTTCAAATCTGACGACAGCATCATGACTTGTAAGGCCTCGTCAATGTGCTCTCGCACGCCTTTTTTACCAGTCTCTAACAGAGCCAGAGCCAAGTTCACACGGCCTTGAGGGTCTTGAGGCGTTAGCTTAACCGCCTTCTGAGCGGCCTTTAAAGCTGATTTAGGTTTCTCTTCCAGTAGATACAACCAGGCCAAGCAGGTCAGAGCCGGACTACTCTTGGGTGCCAGATCACAAACTTCTTTGAATACGGGAATCAGCTGACTGGCTTCTGCCCCAGCCTTATATTGTTCAATGCCTTGTTCAAACAGCGATTCGGCGCTTTGAGTCATTAATGTAAATCCACGTACCACCGTCATAAAGCGTACAGCAGGTTCAGATTCCAAGGAACCCAAACCTGCTGCAATTAGGATTTTTATTCAATTAGTTCAACTAACCATCTAAGTGCCGAAGGATTTACCACAACCGCACGTCTGCGCCGCATTAGGATTCGTAAACTGAAAGCCGCCGCCGATGAGGGCGTTGCTGTAGTCCAACATCAGACCGTAGAGATAAAGGAGACTTTTGCGATCGCAGACAACCTTGAAGCCATCGTAGTCATAGACTTCGTCATGCTCGCCAATATTAGTGGGGTCTTCAAAATCCATTAGATAAGACATGCCTGAGCAACCGCCCTGACGAACGCCGACCCGCAGGCATAGCTCTTGTCCGCCTTGTTGCTCTTTGAGCATCTTCACATGCTGCAGAGCGGTCTCAGACATCAAAATGCCTTTTTCTTGGGCTGCTGTTTGTGTAGTCATACGCTCAGGGGTATTGTCATTGCTTTGATTCAGGACTGCAGAATGAACTGCATCAATATCTACGCATCAGTCTAGCTCAGGTTATTTACCACCAACCGAGAAAGTTACCGATAGCAAGAATTCCTCTCGTGCATCGGCAAACACGTGACGCGCACTGTAGCGTAGTCGTAGCGAGACTTTCATGACTCGACGGTTCATCACTAAGTTAACTTCAAATCTATCAGATTGAGATCTTCAATAGCTGAATCTGAGGATATTTAGGTAGGTAGCCATAAATCAACATTGCTGTAGGGTGTGTTGCGGCGACAGCCCAACGCACCGCCAGGGTTGGTTTTGGTGCGTCACGTCAAGCGATGACATACCCTACGATAACCAGGGCTTTCTACTTACCAACCACAGAATTTCCTCCCGATCAGCAGCAAAACCTGCCGCCCAGGAACGCGACTCAATTCAAAAGTCAACGACAACCAGCCGAACCCAGTCGTTACAAACATCCGTTCTCTACTCTTCTAGAAGGGAACCAAGCAGTCCTCAAGCAACTACAGTCTTGTTTTGTCAACCTCAAAAGTTTTGAGATAAGGAGTCACACCACTCCGGCTCCCCAATAAGTAGGTGTAAACGTAGGTTAGTTCACATCCCAGAAAAAAGACCTGGCAGCTCAAAAAGATCCACAGTAGCAAAATCATGACGCTGCCGACCGCCCCGTAGGATAAAAATTGCTCACCGACCCGAATGATGCTGTTGCTCGCAACGTGCTGCAGCAGCATAAACAGGCCAGAAGTCGCTAACCCCCCAAAAAAGACATCACTCCAATAAATGCGTGTGTGCGGTAAAACCCGAAACAACAGCATGATGATGGCTGAGATGCCTAAATAAGACGTACTGGTTTGCAGGGTTTCCAGCACTAAGAGATCATCGATCTGAAACAGCCCAACCGCGTTTTCTAAGTTTTCAACGACCTGAATGACGATATCAATCAGAATTTTGGACACCAAGGACACAAAAATCAGCGCGGCTGTACTAAAAACCAACATGAACGCTAAGAAACGATTGCGCACGAAGGTTTTGGCAGCAGACTTCATACCGGTTTGATGTTTTCTTTCTTGATCAACTTGCCAAATTTTGTTCATCGATCGCGTCAACGCTCCAAACACGCCGCTCGCGGTGAAACACAAAATCAAGAAACTGATGATTCCCGCTTCTAGGCTGTTGCGATTGAGCTGGCTTAATGTATTGTCAACAACTGAATAAGCTTCAGGGGGCAGGCTGTTACGAGCAAACAGCAGAATTTGTTCAGCAGCTCCACTTTCGGGGCCAATGAAAGCACCCACAATACTCAACACAATCAGCACGGTCGGAAACAAGGAGAAGAGCGCATAGTACGATAGCGCCGCGCCCATTTCCAAACAGTCGTCTCGCTGCCATTTCATGGCTGTTTGAATGATGAGGACTGCCGGCCGAGACCTCAGTAGCTGCACGCCTGGTACCTTATCCAATTTTTTGAACACAAGTACAAAGCGCCTGAAAGGTTTACTGGTTCTGATGATACCCATACTTTTCCACTTTTTCCCGCAGTCAACCCACCGGTGAAGGGATAGTCGCTTTAGAGTATCCGCGATGCAACTGGTATTGACCGCTGACAGATCGAATGGATGAACCGATGATTGCTCGCCGGTCTTAACCCACAACACTCAGCAGCCAATCATGCTGTTGAGGCGATCGCGGTGTAGCACCTGACAATCATTATGAAGGCAATGCCCTGACCGCATGGCTAGTACGACAACTTTTGTCTAACTGGGTCGATAATGGCAACACTTGTTTACAGAGTGCCAGACAGCGAGCGTTCCGACGCCAGAGCACCGATAACGGGGTGGCAGAGAGTTCACCCACAAGCTCAACCTTGTCTAAACGAACTGCTTCGCCAAACCTGGCATCAAGACTCCTCCAGTGGTGCAGTCGATCCACCGCCGCCCATTTCCAGCACCCTAGACAGCGTCACCAGTCGTATAAAGATGGGCGAAAACGCTAGATGTAGGTTAATTTTAGTCAAGATCATCGATCTACAGTCTTGAGTATGCGCTATTAAATTGAGCGGATTCCCATCAGGGTTGGGGTTAAAGCGATGAGCAATCGTCAACAGCTTTCAGCAATTTTGTGTCTCAGTGGTTTACTCGTCCTCGGAGGAGGCCAAGCCTCAGTCATGGCGAAACCGATTGAGACGAGTGCGACGATTGCGGCTGAGGCGATCGCTCAAGCTAACGAGACGACCTCTGGCTACACCGTGATTCACGTCAATGCCCAATCAGGGAACGATCAACAAGGTGACGGGAGCCAGCTACGTCCCTACCAGACCATCACCCAAGCCCTCGCCAGCGCAGAAGCGAATACGCTCATTTTGTTGTCGGGCGGTGTTTACAGTGCCGACAGCGGCGAAATATTTCCCATTGCCTTGCAACCTCGAGTCACCATTCAGGCATTGGCTGGCCCCAACACGGCCGCAGTCGCCATTCAAGGCAATGGACAATACTACAGTGCCTCTAGCGGCCTGCGGAATGTGGCGATCCTGGGAGCCGACAATGCCGGGCTGGCAAACGTCACAGTATCAAATCCCCATCCTGAAGGCACGGGACTTTGGGTTGAGTCCGGCAACCCGATCATTTTGGACAATGCCTTTTTTCAAAACGGTGCCCATGGCATTTACCTCGCGGGTCCCGGTGCGCCAGTGATTCGAGGCAACTATTTTGCCGAGAATGGTCAGGCTGGATTGGTCATTGCTGGCCCCTCATCAGCTCAGGTGCAAGCCAACGTGTTTGAGAATACGGGAGCTGGCATTGTGGTAGCCCCTGAGGCCTCTCCCCAAATCTCAGATAACCGCATCTCGCAAAATTTAGAGGGGTTGGTGATACACGCTGATGCCCGCCCGACCCTCAGCAACAATGACATCACTCGCAATCGGCGCAACAGCATTTTAGATTACGCGCTCTGGGAGAATATTCCCGTCATCTCAACGCCAGCCGCTTCGCAACCGTCGCCGCCCACAATCACGAGCGCTGAGGTTTCTACGCCAGCTGACTCAACGGAGCTATCCCCAGCAGTAACGCCAACATCGGTAGAGGAAATCGCGCCTTCAGCGACCGGTTCTCCTTCAATTGACCCCATGCCAAATTTGACAGAGTCGCTGCAAGTTTCAGGGTCGTCAGACTTGGCCCCAACCCCAGAGACAGCAAACCTGACAACCCCTCCCTCTGAGGTCACTGCAACAGAATCCTCAATTCAAGAGTCTATCCCAGCCATCCCGACAGATTTATCTCCAGAGGCAGCGCTACCGTCCCTTGATGCCATTGCCCCCCCAGTAACTGGCCCCCCAGCGTTGGCACCGCCCCCTGACAGAGATAGCTTGGCCGCTACCACACCTGAGCTAACGACAACAGAGATTACCGTTCCTAACGTTCCAGATACTGTGCCCATCAGCGCTGAGTCAGTCTTAGGCAGCAATCTGACGAGCGACCTAGATGCAGCCACCCTAGCTCTAGCGTCGGCAGATATCGATTTCCCGATAGCATCACCCGTCAGTTCAGCCCTTGGAAATTTGAACCTAGCGCCCATCAGCACCGCCATTGCCGCAGCGGAACAACTGGCCCTCTCGACCGATGACTCTTCGGCGACATCGATCGCGCCCTCAGCAGCTGAGCCCTCTTCCGCAGAAGTCTTTGCCCCCTTACCGACGGTGGAGCCTGCGGCGGCAGATGGCTCTCAGTCATCAAATACGCTAGATCAGTCCGAAGCGATCTTGCTGCCCATCATTCCTGCACCTGAGGCGACGATTGGCAAACCCCTTGAACCTCAACCGGTCGTCTCAGCGACTAACGAGATCGAAGACGTGATCCAACCCCACGGCAATTTGCCGGAACTACCTGCCAACACCGCGGCCTCGACGACAACAGTCACCACTCCGTTGCGAGTTCCCGGTGCCAACATTCCCTTAGGGTCGGGCGGGGAGTTGCCAGATCTGTTTACAACTGGAGCTGTAGCTGGCATCCCTAACGAAGGTCCACCGCCCCCACCTTCACTCGCTTCATCCCTCGGGTTGAACTTTAAAGTCTTGGTTGCGGGGAGCGATCGTACGATTCAAGATGCAGTTCGAGCCAGAGTACCAGACGCCTTTCGAACCCAAGTAAACGGCCGTCAATATATGCAGGTGGGTGCATATCCTACTTTCGAAGAAGCTCAGGCACTGGTTGACCAACTCAGTCAAGTCGGCCTACAGGCTCAGGTCGAAGAAATCCCTTAATCTTTAACCTCCAGGCTTTGTTTAGTAACAATCATTCCGCAAGCAAACGAAGAGTTTACTTTCCAGGATTCGTTGGCGTCTTAGAAAATTGAATGTACCAAGGCGGTACAGTTTCAGTCAGCCACAGACCCTGTTCAGAGCGATAGAACGGATGACCAGCTCGAAACATCTCTGCCGCTTTAATAGTCAGCACAATTGACTGGCCATAGCGCTTTCCCCGCTGGATGGCAGCTAGCTCATCCGGCGATAACTGAACGTGCGATTGATTGCCTGGCATCAATCCCTGCGATCTCATCGTCGCGAGGAAACGCGTTGTGGCGCAATAAAACAAATACTGCGGGGGTTGTTCCGAAATAAGCGCCAGATCAGCTTTTGATGACTGTTCTTGATAAGAGCGAATTTTGGATTTATCGGCATTAAAGATAAACGATTTCTCTTCACTATTGCCAACAATTTCCTCTAACAGTTCTCTAGAAATATGGATTCCCTGCTGACTTACTAAATCTATCAGTTCGCTGACATCAGCCCAACCTGTTTCATCCAGACGGAGTCCCACAGTCTGAGGCTTATGGCGCAAGATCAGACTCAAAAACTTACTTAATTTAACTAAATGTCTATCCATCTGCAGAGATTACGAATCCATCTCGCCCAGGTACCGATGAAACACTATATAGGGCTTTTTAAGCGTCTTAACACCCAGGCAACGTTTGGCCATCATTGTATCTTCAGTTCCTCTTGTTTCCTTGAAGCCAGCAACAAGATTTGAATTAGCCTCGCTATTCGCTTGTTCTTAGCATCTCGTAGTGATTGCCAACACCACCAGCCGGCTCACAGGACAGTCATCGTCTATTGGATATCCAGTGCTATAAATCGATCAACTGCCTGATACATCCACTGAATAGGTAACTTCGGATCAGCACCCGTTTTTTGAAACCCTAGCGATCTCGCTAATTCAGCATAACTGGGATGAATGATGAGGGTATACATGTCCATCAGATTAGGAAAGTCTTGCTGCATCTTGGCCAACGTCACCTGGGCATCTTGCAAAAAGGCCACTTGACACGGGGGTTGGTAAAGTTTCTCCACCATAAAGCTTCGGGCAAAAACTGCGCGGCAGTGAGGATCACCGGATAATGCAACTTTAAACGGGTCTACATCAGCGACTTGGCTCAGGTGCAGACCTCGGCTAGGCGGTGCAAAGAAATTGATTTCCGAGTCGCGTTGCGTCGGATACAGCGCGTAGAATCCGACTGGATTTTGATTATCATAACGACGCAACACCCGCATTCCCGTGCCATACTGCGCAGCCCAGTCTCGTAAGATATTAGCAATCCGATAGGGCACAGCCTCAGTATTACGGCTCAGCCAGTTGTAATTATTCGACAGCAGATTAGCGATCGGAATGGCATCACAACGTGGATCAAAATCATCGGGCGTCGCTGCCGGAACGCTCGTCGGCTTTTTTTTAAGATCCAACAGTTCCGGTATAGGTAACAGTTCAAGTTGAGTGCAGTTACCGTCAAACTGTTTACGGATAAGACCCAAGGCAACCAATTTATCGAGCATCATGCCCGCAGAGCGATCGCTACCTCGCTCTTGATCACCATAAAAAATATTGGCAGCTTCACGACAGCTACACTCCACCCAGTCGCCAGGAAAAGTCAACGATGTTAGCGGCGGCGTTAGTGGCGATTGTTGCTGATCACTTTTTTTTAACAATAAATATAGCCATAGACGCAAAAAACATTCTGCCCGCCGCCTTGTCATTCCAACTCTTGCCATTACCAAGCTTAAATATTGCTGATAAAGGTGAGGCGGTAGCCATTGATTCAGCGCTTCAAGATCAAAA
>JBCBJQ010000102.1:0-21088 GCA_038523235.1 Cyanobacteria bacterium J06626_4 | reverse complement strand
CTATTACTCCCTATCGCTGTTAGCTTGTTGTGACGATGCTGCTCCTGAGGAAGTAATAGTAGTTATGCTCTGAGATTGCAAAATGTCCAGCGATAAAATCGAGTGTTTCTTGAGAAGACAGAATATATCTTAGTGCGTCCTTGGAAAATCCCAAAAGATACAAAGCCTGAGCTTTAAGTATCTGATAAATACAAATAGCAGGAAAGCTATTTTGGCTTCGGCAATTCTCAAGATACTTCTCTTCATCTGTTTGATGATGACTAGCTAATATCTGTCGATTTGGCGCAACCAAGTTTGATATAGCTAATTGAATTCCGATCGTAATATCATAAGCATAATGATGTTGAATCTTTTCAAGCACAGGCAAGTAATCAGAAAATTCTTTTGATAATTCATCCAGATTTTTCCCTGAATGAAAAATACTCAGAATTCGATTATAGGTAATATACCCAATAAATTGAAGCTGTCCAGACTCCAAACCTGCTGCATACCCTTGATTATTAATTTCCTCACAATTTCTAATATGTTTTTTCCAGTGCAGCAAAAATGCTGCCAGAACATTGCAAGCCTTAGATTGTTGTGCTAAGTCATTAAAATGTTGGCTTAGTCTTAAAGACAGAACGCCGAACTCATAGCCCGATTCATAGTCTCCGAAAATTGAACTAATCAGGACACCGTAAAATGAGTAACCGAAACAACATTCTGATGTGTGACCATGTTGTAGCGAGAAGTCAACCATTTTAACCACTAACACACTCCAGAGCTTCTGATTAACACTGAAGGCTACTGGCAATAGATTATGGAGTACTTTGATTACACTTCTTTGTTCAAGATCTACTATTTCTGGAAGATCAATTAGAGATGCGATGTCGCGACTTCCTAGCTTATCTTTTACAGATCTCAGTTCATCGTTAAGTTCTTGAGACAAATGTTCTTCATGCCATTGAACCCCTAATAAATCCAAGGCTATTTTCCCTTCATTGATAGCATCTTCATATTTAGCTGTCACAGTATGTTGAACAATAAGGATATTGTAAATCGCTACTTTATCCGCCACTGATTTTGCTTGTTCAAGGGTTTCGTATGCTATTTTTTCTGATTGCTCTATGTCACCCTGCAAGAATTGGACTTCTGAGTATTCTTTATAAAAGGTGAACTTTAAGTCGTATTCATCATCCCAACTTGCCCATTCTAGAAGTTTTATACCTAATTTTAGATATGCAATTGCTGCGGAGTATGCAATTGATTGTTTAGCTTTTTCAGCAGCTTTTAAATTCAGAATGGCAAGTTCAATGCGTTCTTGGTTATCATCAATCAACTCAATTCCTATATTTAACTGATTGATAATATTGAATATTTGATTGTCTAGCATTTCTGTTTTCGTAGTGCCTAACAGAGATCGCCCAATCCTCAAATGAGTAATTTGCCTTTGGTCTTCTGGAATGAGCTTGTAAGCTGCTTGTTGGACGCGATCGTGCAAAAATCGATAGGTGGGATTAACCGAACTGAGAGGATCAGCCTGCCCCATCCCCTGAAAGAACTTGTAAACTCGGCTCTTTGGCATAATCAAGCCAACTTGCAGCACAGGCCACAGCATTGTTGCCGTTGTTTGGGGTGATTGCTCTGACACGATTGCGAGCGTATCGAGATCAAATTGGTTGCCGATACATGCGGCTAGCATCAAGACCTGCCGGGTCTCAGCAGGCAATTTTCGCAACTGTCTGGCCATAAAATCGACGACATCGTCGGTGAGCGCCAGCGCATTCACTTGGGTCATGTCGCATTCCCAAGAGCAGAGATCGCGCTCAAAACGAATATGACCTTCGGCATTCAGCGCTTTGAGAAATTGGGTGGTAAAAAAGGGATTACCCTGCGTTTTGCCATTGACAAGTTGAGTCAGGGGGTGAGCCAGCTCAGGTGAACACTGCAAGGTATCAGCCACCAAACGATTGATCGCGTCAAAAGTGAGAGGTGACAGGCTGATCGTATTAACAACTGCTGAGGCTTGCTTGAGTTCTTCAACTGTCAAGATGAACGGATGAACCGGTGAGACTTCGTTATCTCGATAGGCCCCCAATACCAGCAGATGACCATCATCATCCATCAACAGCTTGAGCAACTGCAGCGACGCTAAATCGGCCCACTGCAAATCATCGAGAAACAGCACCAGCGGATATTTCTCGGTCGTAAAGACGGCGATAAACTTTTGGAACAGTCGGTTAAACCGATTTTGAGCGGCACTCCCCGTCAGCTCAGAAACGGGGGGTTGTTGACCGATAATCTGTTCGAGGTCTGGAATCACTTCGGTCAGGATTTGGCCATTCTCACCCACCGCTGCCAGAATTCTGGCTTTCCAGCGTTGCAACTGGTCATCTGATTCTGAGAGCAGTTGCCCGATCAGATCTCGCAGGGCTTGCACAAAAGCCGATAGCGGGACGTTGCGGTTGAATTGGTCAAATTTACCTTTGATGAAATAGCCATGCTGACGCACAATCGGCTTGTGAATTTCGTTAATTACGGCGGTTTTGCCAATGCCTGAAAATCCCGCTACTAGCATCAGTTCGGTAACGCCATCGGCCACCCGATCAAAAGCCTCTAATAGCGACTGGATTTCGGCTTCACGACCATAAAGTTTTTCCGGAATCAGGAAGCGATCGCTTAAATCTCGCTGGCCCAGTTCAAACGTCGAGATCGTTCCTGTAGCTTCCCATTGGGTGAGACAGTGCTGCAAATCATGCTGGAGTCCGAGGGCGCTTTGATAGCGATCTTCAGCATTTTTAGCCATGAGTTTAGCCACGATCGCCGCCACCGGGGCAGGCACCTCAGGCTGCACCTGATCAACTGGTAGCGGCTGCTTAGCCAGGTGGCAATGCATCAGCTCCAGGAGATCGTCAGAGATAAACGGCAAGGTACCGGTGAGCAGCTGATAAAGGGTGACGCCCAGAGCATAGAAATCCGCCCTGTAGTCAATGCCGCGATTCATCCGCCCAGTTTGTTCCGGCGCCAGATACGCCAGCGTGCCTTCGAGAACGTTAGGACTTTGGATCTCCTGGGTTTCTTTGGGCAGTCGTGACGCAATACTGAAGTCAATCAGCCTAACTTGATGAGACTCAGGATGAATCAGAATATTGGCGGGTTTGATATCTTTATGAATTACCTGATGCTGAGACAGATCATGCAGAATACTCGCGATTTGTAGCGCAATCTTTAAAATTTGCTCCAGATTTAGAGATTGGTGCTGGCTATATTTACTGAGGGCAATCCCCCCCCAGTCTTCCATTACTAAGGCATAGCCACTGCCGAGTGATTCTAAGCTTAAAGGTTGGACGATTCCCGGAATGGGGAGATTCTTAGTGATCTCGTATTGATTACGAAACTGCACCAATTCGCTGAAACTCGGACAGTCGCGCTGCAGCACTTTGATGACCACCGGCCGCTGTTGCGACGTTTGCACCGCCCGATAGACTGCCGTACGAGAACCAGCATAAATTTGCTCGGCCAGGGTGTAATTAGGGATTGTTGGAAATAAGTTCTGGAGAGGATTGGCAGAGAGTGTCATAGGTTTCGTTTAGCAGCATGTCTTAAGAGAGGCGTGCTTCTAATGTTCCCCAATAGATTTGAGCGATACGTACTTAGACACAACAGCAATATCAGAGGTTATTTCAAGTTCTTCAAACACTAAGCAGTGCTAGCCATATAACCTTTAGGCTGGCAGAAGAAATGATGGAAATCATTTATTTTTAGCAACGCCAATTCTCATGCCTGCAAAAAAGCCGACAAAAGTCTCCCCGTTTCTTGATGGCAATCTGCTAGTTACTCTTACATCGGTAAACAGATACAGAACTCACTGCCCTGACCTAAATCCGATTTCACCTCAAGACTACCGCCATGTTTTTCAACCACAATTTGCCGAGCGATCGCTAAGCCCAAACCGGTGCCCTGGCCAATGTCCTTCGTAGTAAATAAGTGGTCAAAGATCTTCGTTTTCACCTCATCTGGGATGCCTGGGCCATTATCGGATATTGCCACCTCCACCCAATTCTTTTCTACCCTTGTCCGAATCGTAATGGACTGGGACTTGACTTTTAAATCACGAGAACTTTGGTGTGAGCTAGTCTCATCCAACGCATCAACAGCATTCGCCAGTATATTCATAAAGACCTGATTGAGTTGCCCTGGAAAACAAGCAATGTGGGGAATGTTGCCATAGTCAGTAACGACCTCAATCGCTGGACGTCGTTCATTGGCTTTGAGGCGATGTTGCAGAATCAAAACCGTACTCTCAATGCCTTCACGGAGATCAAACGTCTGTTTTGTCTCTGTATCAGCTCGAGAAAAAGTTCGTAGACTTCTACTAATCGATTTAATGCGATCGCCACTATCTTTCATCGCGCGAATCAGCTTCGGCAGATCTTCGCGGACGTAATCAAGATCCATCTCTTCCAGCTCGTCTTCGATCTCCGACCCAGGCTCGGGAAACTGCTCAGCGTAAAGATCGAGTAGCCCCAGCAAATCACTGATGTAGTCCTGGGTTGCGCCCACGTTGCCCAAAATGCAGCCGACGGGGTTATTGATTTCGTGGGCGACCCCAGCGACCAAGCCACCGAGGGCGGACATTTTTTCACTCTGCACCATCTGCAATTGAGTCTGCTGTAAATCGTTCAGGGATTGTTTTACCTGCCGGTAAAGCCAGGCATTTTCTAACGAGATGGCAGCTTGGGTACAGAGCATCGTGATGAGCTCAACCCGATCGGCACTAAAGGCGGCGGTAGTTAATTTATTTTCGAGATACACCAAGCCGATCAGTTTGCCTTGCTTCAGCAATGGCATCGCTAATAGACTCTGGGGCTGTTGGGCTTGAATGTAGGGATCTTGGGATAGAACGCTGTGGGCTTGGGCATTAGCAATGACGCTCGGTTGCAAGCTGTGTCGCACGAGATTAATCAGGCTCACTGAGACCACGCCACTGTCAGCGAAGGGCACCATTTCTAGGAACTGGGCAGGTTGTCCGGCCTGCATGGTGGCTGCCACGCTCAGCTCATCTTCAGGTTTGAGCAGCACCGCACAATAGTCAGCACCGGCAGTTTCAATCACGATCTTGAGTAACTGGGTGAGCAATGCCTCGAGCTCGATTTCATTCGAGAGCGCTTGAGTCGCTCGGGAAATTGAGAGTTTGTCTAGAGCCATGGAGGCGCTACTGCTGCTGGTACTAGACGAATTGTTATGGGAGGCCATGGAGGTGACCATAATCGTGCCTTCTGTCGTCAGATTGATGGCATCCTGAGTGAGAACTGACTGCAGCAGATCGCTGTGGCAATGACGCAAATACTTCACCTGAGCGATCGCCCCCCATTGCTGGTAGGCATAGTAGGCGCGCACTAAATAAAGCTGGGCAAAGTCTGGCTTAGCTTGACTCAACCAAAACCGCGCGGCGCACTCGTTAGCGATCGCTTCCTGATGGATGTAACCATACTGACGAGCCGCGGTGATGGCGCGATCGTAGTGGGTCATGGCGACCATGGGTTGCTGTTCCAGCCGGGCGATTTCGGCTGCCACCAACTGATAAATCGCGTCGAAGTTATCCGGGCAGTGATCACGCCAGGTCTGGAGCTGTTCTAGGCGGGTGTGGAGTTCTGCTAAGATGGCGGACTGCTCAGTGGGGCGATCCCGATAGTTGGCCGCTAAGACCAAGCAGTGGGTCAGGTAGAAAACGGGGACGATCATGCCTGCACGGCGGCTGAGGATGCGAGCTTCGGCTTCGCGGGTGCAGGTGTAGGCGGTGGCGTAGTCGCCGCTGAGATAGCTGGTGAGCGATCGCAAGATGTAGTGAGTACAAATCCCTGCGATCCACTGTTGGGCCTCGCATTCCGCCAGAAAATCAGCTTCTGTCCAGAGTTTGCCATCGCAGCGAATCTGCTCCTCTGGAGTCCCCTGCAGCGTCAGCAGCGAGAACCGGAAAACGGCATTGATCACTTCGGTGTACTTGTTTTCAAAGGCTGCCAAGTCATGATCGATGACGCGGACTTCATCCAGCATCGCCTCGATCGTGAAGCCCCCTAGCAGCTTGTTGCCAAAGCATTCTGCGTGGCTATAACCCATATAGGTGAGGTCAGCTTTGACGAGCCGTTGAATATCGTCAGAAAGGCGTACCGGCTTGACCCAGCTCATCAAAAAGGCGCTGAGGACATGGGCCGTGCGGCTGATTTGCAAATGCTCATTCCACGCTTGAGCTAGCTGTAGGGCGATATTGCCAAAGGCATAGGCGTCGGGATAATTTTCCTCAAACACCAGCAACATGCCATAGCAAGAAAACCCATGGAAGCTGCTGGGATGGAGGCCGTACTCAATGGAGTACACCACCAGTTGAGCAATCACCCAGGAAAACAGTTCCGGTTTAGCGACATAAGTGGCGGGCAGGAGCTCATCCAGCAGCTTCATGGCCAGCATTTTGGCCGGGTCGGTCATGCGAGGCAGCGTCATCAGGTCATCGATCGCGTGATCTTCCCGATAGGCATTGATTTTTCCCCGCAACCGCTGAGCTTCGGCCTCAGGGTTTGCCAACGGCACCTCGATAGCGAGGTGTTCAAAGGCTTTATAGGTGGTTTCGACGCCGGCGACGTAATCGCCACTGAGCACATACAGCACCATCTGCTGGGTGTAAATGTCGGCTTTTTCCAGATCTGTACGGGCTTTGGCTAGGGCGGCGTCAATCCATGACAGGGCGGTGTCAAAGTGGCCGCAGAGATATTCAATATCGACCCGAGCTCGATAGAGCGCCAGGCCTAACGCCGCATCCTGAGCCCAGATGTCGGCGTTCAACCGGTCTGTGCCCGCGCTCACGTATTCCAGCGCGGCGATGTACGCCAGAGAGGTTTTCGCTTTTTGGGCAGCCTGCAGATTTAATTGCGCCAGTGCTAACCGCTCTGAGCTGTCGGTAATGAGGTCAACGCTCTGGTTCAAGTGGTCGGCAATTTCAAAGCAGCGATCGCTCTGCTCCGTCTGGCTTAACTGCTGCACCAGCGATCGCCCAATTTCCAGGTGGGTTTGCTGGCGCTGCTGGTCCGGAATCAAGGCATAGGCCGCTTGCTGAATGCGATCGTGGCCAAAGCGATAGCTCTGAATCAGGAGCTCTGGGTCAAGTTTAGAGGTGGGGTTCACAAACCCCGCCCGCAACGCCGCCGCTAGGGATTGGTGCACTGCCTCGCGAGACTGATGGGCAATAATCGCCAGTGTCGATAGGTCAAAGGTGGCACCCACACAGGCCGCTAAACTCATCGCGGTTTGCGTCGCGGGTGGCAGCTGGCGCAACTTGTCCACCATCAGCTCCACGACGTCATCGGTGATGCCCCGCGCCTCAATCTGGGCGAGATCCCACTGCCACTGACGAGTCTCGCAGTCAAAGTGCAGAAAGTCCTCTTGATGGAGGGCTTTAAGAAACTCATTGGCGAAAAAGGGATTGCCCTCAGTTTTTTGGTGAATGAGTTGCACCAGCGGTGCAATGGTCGCGCGATCGCTATGCAAGGTATCGGCGACCAGGCTGCTCAAATGGTGTAGAGACAGCGGCTGCAGCAAAATCTCGGCGATCGTTGCGCCCGCTCGGCGGAGCTGCTCGACCAAGACGATGAGGGGATGATCGGGGCTGACCTCGTTATCGCGATAAGCGCCAATCAGTAACAGGGGCGTAATGGTGCAATCGCTCAGCATGAGTTTAATCAGCTTCAAGGTGCCGGCATCGGCCCACTGCAAGTCATCCAAAAAAATCACCAGGGGATGCTCGGGGGCACAAAAGACGCGAATGAAGCTCTGAAAGACTTCGTTAAACCGCAGTTGCGACTCGGCTGGCCCTAGCTCCGGCACCGGTGGCTGTTGCCCAATCAGCAGCTCCACTTCCGGAATCACCTCAATGATCACCTGGGCATTGTCGCCGAGTGCTGCCTGCAGCTTGTCGCGCCACAGTTGAAACTGCTGCTCGTCCTCTGCCAGTAATTGCTGGACCAGCTTTTGGAGCGCCGACACGATGGCCGAATAGGGCACATTGCGTTGAAACTGGTCGAATTTACCCGAAATGAAGTAGCCCCGTCGCTGCACGATGGGCTTATGCACTTCGTTGATCAGTGACGTCTTGCCAATCCCCGAAAAGCCGCCCACCAGCATCAGTTCAGAGGACAGTGTTCCAGTCTCTTGGCCGACAATTTGGTCAAAGGTTTGGAGCAAGGTCTCGACCTCGACCTCGCGGCCGTAGAGCTTCTCGGGAATCAGGAAGTGCTCAGTGATGTCTTGCAGCCCCAGCTCAACTGCTGCTGGAGTGGCGGTTTGTACTTGTTGCTGGGCGAGCTCCAAATCGTGTTTGAGCCCCAAAGCACTCTGGTATCGGTCTTCCGCATTCTTGGCCATCAGCTTAGTCACCATGTCAGCTAAGAACTGGGGAATGGCTGGATTTAACTCGCGGATGGGGACCGGTGGCACCACCATGTGGCCATGGATCAACTCCATAGGATCTCGACTCTGGAAGGGGAGTTGCCCGGTCAGCAATTCATAGAAGGTGACACCGAGGGAATAGTAGTCACTGCGATAGTCGACACTGCGATTCATGCGTCCGGTTTGCTCGGGGGCCATGTAGGCCAACGTCCCTTCTAAGCCATTGGGATTCTGAATCTGCTGAATTTCTTTGGGTAGTTGGGTGGAAATGGCCAGGTCAATCAGCTTGATGACGTGAGTCTCTGGGTGAATCAAGATATTGGCGGGCTTGATGTCTTTATGGATGACCCGATGCTCGTAGAGGCTGTGTAAGATGTCTGCTAGCTGCAGAGCGATGGCAAAAAACAGCTCAAGGCTCAAAGGTTGACGGCGACAAAATAAGTTCAGCGCCAGGCCACCATAGTCTTCCATGACCAAGGCATAGCCGTTGCCGTGGGGAACCAAGTCGTGCAGCTCGATGATGCCAGGATGTTTGATCGTGCGGGCGATCGCATATTGATTGCGAAACTGCACCAGTTCAGCAAAGCTCGGGTATTCCTCAGACAGCACTTTGATCACCACGGGCTGCTGAGTAGAGGCCGCCAGCGCTCGATAAACCGTGGTGCGATTGCCTTGATAAAGGGTCTCGCCCAGCGTATAACCAGGCAGTTGCAGCGATTTAGCCAAGGTCGTAGAGCTGTTCATAGTGATATTGAAGCGGAAGAACTTGGTATCAAATGTGCCCAAATCGCCTATGTACCAAACGATTTGTGGCTCCGTGGGACTACCCAATCAAGTGTCGTTGCTATCGTTGCGGTGAGCGATCACCGGCAAATTGATGGCGTGGCATTCCCACTTAACGCTTCGCCTCAAGCGACTCTATCGGTCGGGACTCAATCGTGAGTCAAACAGCATTTAGTTGAGGGGCAGACAAATGGAAAACTCTGTGCCTCGACCCACTGCAGATTGCACGTTAAGAGTGCCCCCGTGGGTATCAACCACAATTTGGCGGGCGATCGCCAGCCCTAATCCCGTGCCTTTACCTACTCCTTTAGTCGTAAATGAGCTGTCAAATATTCTGGATTTCACTTCATCGGACATCCCTTGACCGTTATCAGAAATGCGGATCTCAACTGCATTTTTGTCGGCTAACCTTGCCGTTTGGATAGTGATTTGCTGAGGGGTATTTTTCAGGTCTGTAAAAGTAGTCTGCTGGGCCATGTCGTCGAACATATCAATGGCATTAGCCAGAACATTCATAAACACCTGGTTAAGTTGTCCCGGAAAGCACTCGATCTCGGGTAATTCACCATAATGTTGTTCGACCTCAATGGCCGGACGTTGATCGTTTGCCTTCAATCGATACTTCAAAATCAGCAGGGTGCTATCGAGACCTTCATGGAGATTGGCTCTGACCTTATGTTCCATATCGGCACGAGAGAATGTTCGCAGACTAGTGCTAATGCCCTTGATGCGATCAGTTGCTCCTTTCATTGAGTTCAGCAATTGGGGCAAGTCTTCTCGCAAAAAATCCAGGTCAACTTCTTCAGCACTGGCTTGAACCGCATCGTTCGGCGGTTGTAGCTCTTGATAAGTTTTTAAATGCGCCAATAGATCTTGCACGTAGTCTTCAGCATTGCGAATACTGCCATTGAGAAAGCCGATCGGGTTATTGATTTCATGGGCCACACCAGCGACGAGGTTACCAAGAGTGGCCATCTTTTCCCCTTGCACCATCTGTAGCTGAGCACCCTGTAGCTGTGACAGGGCCTCTGACAGAGCTTGTGATTTTTGCACAACCGCTACTTCCGCGGCTTTGCGATCGCTGATGTCAATAATCAGCCCTTCCAACAAGGTGGGATGACCGTTTTCATCCAAAAGGGCCTGTCCCTGTTCCCAAAGCCATTTTTCTTGCCCTTGTTTAGTGCGAATTCGATAAGTCACTCGATAGGGTCGTTCTGCCGCGATCGCAGCTTCGACCTCGAGACTCGTCGCTTCAATATCATCAGCATGAATCATGCTGCCAAAGTCAGTGACCCGATTATTAATGAGTTCATCTGAGGTGTAGCCCGTCAGTGCAAAACAACCTTCGCTAGCAAAATACATCGTCCAATGTTCATCGTTGCCTGCCACATAGGCCATTCCAGGCAGGTTACTCATCAAGGTGACTAGCCGCCGTTGATCTTCCTGAGCTTGGGTATAGAGTCGAGCATTTTCGAGCGAAATAGACGCCTGAGTACACAGGACATTCAACAACTCGACGCGATCGCGCGTGAATGCCCCAACCGTGAGCTGGTTTTCTAAATACAAAATGGCGATGAGCTTACCCTGCTGCAGGATGGGGGTACAGAGCAGACTCTTGGGTTGATGTTGGGTGACATAGGCATCACTAGTCAGGGCCGGGTGGGCCGCGGCATCCATAATCACCGCAGGTTCTAGACCGTGTTTGACCGTGTTAATCAAAGTGTGGGGCACGGCGACGCTTTGGGATAACGCCACAGACTCTACCTGTGTGGGCTGATCAACGGTGGCCACGGCCTCGACAAACCACTGCTGCTCACGCGGCATAAGCAAAGCGCCCTTATCAGCACCAGCGGTTTCCAGCACAATGCGCAGCAAAGTTGCTAAAAGCTTATCGAGCTGAATTTCGCTAGACAGGACCTGGGAGGCTCGCAACACCGTAGTCAAGTCAAGGGCGGCAGAAATACTGGTGCTGCCAGCCGTCGAGGATTGCGTATCGGTTGCCAGTGCGGCGTCGAAAGCGTCAGCAGCAAACACAGTTTCCGTTGTCAATACCGACGACTGTTGTGGATGCAACATGGGCGCGAGCAAGTTGGGATAACGCTGCTCTAACGCTTTGACTTTGGTCGTGGCGCCCCATTGGGCATAACCGTAATAGGCATTGGTGAGGTAATCTTGAGCAATTTTGTCCTTGCCCCAGGCCAAGTAAAATCTAGCGGCCAGTTCGTTCGCCAGCGCTTCTTCCTGAAGATAGCCGTTGACTTTAGCGCCAGCAATGGCGCGATCGTAGAGTTCAAGAGCATCGGCCCTGCGGCCTACAACCCGATGATATTCAGCTTCTACCAAATCAAATCGGTGTTGATGATTGCCCGGAGAACTCTGGGCCCAAGACTTTAAGGCAGCCCGATTATGGCTAATCCGTTGCGAGTGAGTTGTCGGCTGCTGAGGTCGTAATTCTGCATGGCTACTTAGAATGACCAGGGACTCATAAAAATAAAAGGTAGGAACAATAAACATCCCGGCCAGTGAAGCCTCATGCGTTCTTGCCTGTTCGGCAGCTGTCAGAGCGTCTGAAATATTGCCAAATAGATAGTTGAGAATCAACTTATTGCAATAGAAATGATAAAGCCCAGCCCAATCATTGGCCGTCGCTAATTGAGGAACCACGACTTGTTCATCAAAGGCCTCCCCGACAAGCAGAGAAGGCGCATCATTTGGGTGGCGCAAGTTTAAAATAACCTGCCAATAAAGCTGACAATATCTGAGAGCAGTCACTTGATTCAACTGTGCCAGAACATGACAATAGGCTTGCACATGGGGCTCTAACTGCATCAATGACTGCCCCGTAAAATAAGAGCCTAAGCAAATAACTTGAGCACTATAGCCCGCATACTCTAAATCACCAATTGCTAAAGCAGCATGATAGCTTTCTTGTATTAAAGGGATGCTTTCTTGAAAATGAAGCTTCCAATGATAGAGATGAGAGCCGACTACCAGCTTCGTTCTAGCCTCAATCTCTGGCTCAGAAGACTCGTTTAAAAGCGTGAGCGCTAGTTCACCGACTTGACTGACTGTCTCAATCTCTTTTGCCAAGTTCACTAAAAGAATGCCATAGCAGGCATAGGCATAGGGTGATGAGGGTGCATTCCCATATTGCAGAGACCACTGCACCATCTTTAAAATAATCAGTGGAAATAAAGTTTGATCGGCAATATAGGCGGTCGCAGTAACACTCAGCAACAGACGCATGACTGCTAACGACTGGGCGTCAGTCATCTTTGGCAAAGCCACAATTTCTTCTGGAGTAAATTGTGAGAATTCCGCTTGAGTGTCTTGTAATTCTTGCTGAATATCTTCTAATGAAATTTCAGCCGGGAAAACCACAGTATATTTTTTGAGCGCTGCTTTAGCGACCGTTAGAGCTTCAATTAAACGATTTTGGGCGGTGTAAGCTTGAATTTTAATGATGTTGACATTGAGTTGATCGAGGTCACTATCAGCATGATCTAAAACAACTTCAGCATATTGTTCAAAGATTTGATTTTCACCACACAAATAGGCAGACTCTGTAGCTAGCTCGTGCAGCTGCAAAGTCAATTGATAATCAGTCTCCCAGCCATCATCTGCCAGCAATTGAATGCCAGCATCACAGTACTTTAAAGCCGCTGCATAGGATGTAGAGCCCTTCGCCTTGAGTGCCCCCCTGAGGTTTAAGTTAGCTAATGCTTGCTTTTCAATAGCGTTGGTAATTTTGCCAGCGCCAGCATTGAGTTGGCTAAGCAAATCAAAAATGTGTCCATCTAATGCCTTATCGGCAAGACCTCGGCGGAGAAGCTGTCCGATTTGGTAGTGGGTTGCCTGCTTTTGGTCGTCAGGAATCAGTGAATAAGCAGCTTGCTGAATGCGATCGTGTAAAAACCGATAGGCTGGATTGGCCGCGTTCTCGCCCTCCGGTTGCTCATTACTCTGAAAGAACTTATGGACTTGGCTCGTCGGTACAATCAAGCCTTCTTGCCGGGCTTTCCACAATGTGCCAGCAACATCAGCCGAGGATTGTTCTGACACCATCACCAGGGTATGCAAATCGAATTGGTTACCCATACAAGCCGCGAGTTTTAAGACTTGCTGGGTCTCAGCAGGCAATTTCTGTAGCTGCACCGCCATAAACTCCACCACATCATCGGTGAGGGCAAGGGCGTTGACCTGGGCGATGTCGCATTCCCAATGGCGACGATCACAGTTAAACGTAATCTGTCCGTCTTCATGCAGCGCTTTGAGAAACTGAGTGGTGAAAAAAGGATTGCCCTGCGTTTTACGATTCACGAGTTGCGTCAGGGGTTGAGCCAGGTCCGTCGCACAATTCAACGTGTCAGCCACAAGGTGATTAATATCGTCACTCCCCAGCGGCGCAAGGGTAATGGTATTGACAGTGATCTCGGCTTTTTCTAACGCCTGCACTGCCATCATCAGCGGGTGCACAGCCGAGACTTCATTGTCTCGATAGGCTCCCAAAATCAGCAGATAGCCATTGTCATTCATTAACAGTTGCATCAGCTGCAGGGAGGCAGCATCGGCCCACTGCAAGTCATCTAAAAACAGCACCAACGGGTGCTCTTGGGTCGTAAAAACCTCGATAAATTGTTGAAATAGCGAATTAAATCGATGCTGAGCCGCACTGCCGGCAAGTTCGGGAGCAGGCGGTTGTGGGCCAATAATCTGCTCGAGGGTGGGCATCACCTCAATTAACACTTGCCCATTCTCACCCACGACTGCCAGGATTCTGGTTTTCCAGCGTTGCAACTGCTCATCTGACTCTGAGAGCAGTTGCCCCATTAAATCTTGCAGAGCTGGCACAAAAGCCGAGAGCGGAATATTGTGATTGAACTGGTCAAATTTGCCTTTGATGAAGTAACCGCGCTGGCGCACAATCGGCTTATGGACTTCATTCACCACGGCGGTTTTACCAATCCCCGAGAAGCCCGCCACCAGCATTAGTTCGGCAGCGCCATCGGCCACCCGTTCAAACGCCTCTAATAGCGTCTGAACTTCGGCTTCACGGCCATACAGTTTTTCAGGAATCAGGAAGCGATCGCTGAGATCTCGCTGGCCCAGCTCAAACGCCGCGATCGCCCCCATGGTTTGCCATTGGGTGAGACAGTGCTGCACATCATGTTGGAGTCCGAGAGCACTTTGATAGCGATCTTCAGCATTTTTAGCCATGAGCTTAGCAACGATCGCGGCGACTGGAGCGGGCACCTCAGGCCGCACTTGATCAACCGGCAGCGGTTGCTTGGCCAGATGGCCATGGATCAACTCCAAGGGATCGTCAGAGATAAACGGCAAGGTACCGGTGAGCAACTGATAGAGCGTAACGCCAAGAGCGTAGAAATCGGCCCGATAATCAATGCCACGATTCATCCGCCCAGTTTGTTCGGGAGCTAGATAGGCCAGCGTGCCTTCTAACATGTTGGGGTTTTGGATCTCCTGAGTTTCCTTCGGTAACGAGGAGGCAATGCTGAAATCAATGAGTTTGATCTGCTGTGACTCGGGACGAATCAGGATGTTGCCTGGTTTGATGTCTTTATGCACCACTCGATGCTGACCTAAATCATGCAGAATATCGGCCATCTGGAGGGTGATCTCCAGAACTTCTGTCAGGGTTAGGGAGTGCTGTTGGCAGTATTTAGCTAAAGAAAGCGCCTGCCAATCTTCCATCACGAGGGCATAGCCATTCTCCAGCGATGTCAAGCTCAAGGGCTGAATAATTCCCGGAATGGGAAGGTCTTTGGCGATGGTGTATTGATTACGGAACTGCACCAACTCACCAAAACTGGGATGCTCACGCTGCAGCACTTTAATGACTACCGACCGCTGATCAACAGTCTGCACGGCCCGATAGACTGCCGTTCGAGAACCGATATAAAGTTGCTCGACCAGGGTATAGCCAGAAATCGTCGGGAATGCATTCTGGGGAAGGCTAGCAGTCAGTTTCATAGGGTTAGCTTGGCAAGAGGCCCCAATAGAGAAGAATAGGCGTGTTTTTAACATGCCCGACAGCTTTAAGCGATGCGCACTTAACCGCGCTAGCGAACTATTTACCGCATTAACACTGAAGGCGGACAGCCAGATTGAGGCGTGATGCGTTTACAATCCGCCATCAGGTAAGCAGCAGTGTCGTCGAGCCATCTAGGGGTCTGTCAGTTTTCAATTTGTGGGTTGTTGACTTGCAGAACGATGGCAATCCAGATTGATTCCTGTGGGTAAACGGGCAAGATGCCCGTCCAAACAAGACATCTGCTCTGCAATTTTGAGGACGCACAAATTCCAACTTGGCGCTGCACCAGGGGCGATCGCTCTCTGGGAGTAACACACCGGGTCACTCACTCTGTAAAAGGTAGTGGACTACACGGGCAACTTATGCAGGGGTGGGATTGGTACCGCTGTGCATGATTGAGTGATGAGACTGCTCGCTGGCAGTGAGAGCATCGCTTGAGGCCACCAGCCGATTTAAGCCGTCTCGGTTAACAGTTGAGGTTTTACTAGATAATCTGGTAAGACACGTCAACACGAAAGCAGCGTGATCAGGTCGAGCCATAATCGGGAAATTATCACGATCATGACTCGACTACGATTCGCCATCCCCCATGAGTGCTTCTGCTATTTTTACGCCGTTCAACTTTGTAACGACTAAACCCATGAGTGCTGACGATTTTCTGCCAGAGGGTAACTCACAATCAACCACCGCTTTGCAGAAAATGCTCGCGCAATGCGAAATTTGGGTCAACCAGGGGCAAGGCACCGCTGCCGTTTGGCAACAGCAGAGCTACTGCTTGGCCCGGCTAAAACGATATGACAAAGCGATTGCCAGTTATCAAAAAGCGCTGCAGCTCGAGCCCGATGACCCCAAAGTTTGGTGCAACTTTGGCAGTACTTTAGCGGCGGCAGGCTACCGACGTGAGGCCGTACATGCCTACGATCGAGCGCTCGATTTAGCCCCCACTTATACCAATGTCTGGCGACGACGAGCCAAGGTTTTGTATCACTGTCAGGAGTTTGGTCAAGCGATCGAAAGTTATGATCATGCGCTGGCCTTAGCTCCCACTGAAGCTCGCCTCTGGTACGGCAAGGGGCTGGCCACTTATCAGTTAGGCCATCCTGAGCAGGCGATTGAGCACTTTAAACGAGCGATCGCCTATGCGCCAGACGAGTTAGACGCGTATCTATCTTTGGCCTACGTGTTAATCGATCGCGGCCAGAAAAGCCAAGCCCTAGCCTATTTACAGCCCTGGATCACCCACGGTCATGAAGATGTGCGCCTGTTAAATTGCTATGCCTATTTGCTACAGCAACGAGGCCAGAGCGACAGCGCTCTCAAATATCTCGAAAAAGCGAGTCAGGCCGGGCCAGAGACGGCGGAAGTCTGGTTTCATAAAGGGCTGATTATGACGCGCTTGGGCCGATATGCAGAAGCCCATGATGCCTTTAGAGTCTCGCTGAGTTTACAAGCCGATCATGCCGATAGTTGGCTCGCCCTAGGCATGATATTGCGTAAGCTGGCTGCGCCCGAAGAAGCGATCGCGGCCTTTGACAAAGCGCTAGCCCTGTCCCCCAGTCACCCGTTGGCCTTTTTTCACCAAGCCGCCTGCTACGCCATTTTGGGCAGAAATGATTGGGCCTTAGAACATCTCCGCCGCGCCCTTTCCTTAGATGCTGCCACCTATGGGCCAAAAGCTCAGAGAGATCCAATCCTCAGGCCGCTGCAACTGCAGCCAGCGAACCGTGCACAGCTGCTGCCATCAGATTAGGGTCATCAAGACGCCGAGAGGGTGTGGTTGCCAACGCGTAATCGAGCCAGGCGATCGTAGAACTTGATGTAGCGCAACGAGATTGAGATGCCCAGCAACTGCAGCTTTTGCGACCCCGTAATGCCCTGACTCGACAAAATATAGGGCGCTGATCGAAACGGTAACAGCAGGTCAGCCGCCAAGCCACCAAAAAATCGAGTCTTAGCAAATAGCTGCTTCTGCATCAGAATATAGTGACCGTCAACCACACGTTTAGTCTTCTTACGTAAGGCCGCAAACGAAGACCGCGCCGGATGATCAATGCGAGCCGTCTCGGCATACACCAAGGTAAAACCGGCAGCGTGAACGCGTTTACCCCACTCAACATCACCGCCTGATTTCATTTCAGCCGCAAACAACCCTACCTGATCAAACACGTGCCGATAGGTAAAGACGTTGGCAGTAGCACCATAGTGGTCATTTTCTAGATACTGCTTTTGCGGAAAGGCGAACAGCTTATCGTATAGCTCACAGGCCGTCGGGGCGGCCGGATCTTGCACAAAGACGCGAATGCTCCCGGCCACCAAACCACAATTTTCCACCTTGAGCAGACTCTGAACGCCCTGCTCAAGCCAGTCTTCAGCCGGAATGCAATCGGCATCCGTAAAGGCCAAAACCTGGGCTTTGGCCACCGCCAGACCTTGGTTACGAGCCGCATAGGAACCGGGTTGCGCTTCTACACACAAGCGCACATGCGTAAATTGCTCAACCAGAGGCTGTAAATCGTCCTCAACGCAGTTATTAACGACCACCACCTCATAGCGGTCGGTCGGATAGCTTTGCCGCTCTAGCGCGGCCAGGCACAACGCTAGACAATCAGCGTCGCGAAAGGTCGGGACAATAATCGAAACTTCTGGAAAATCCATCACTTGATCAACCCACCCTCAAAGTGTCGGTGTTGCTTGTGCCCGTTAAGCTACCAGCTGCCTGGCCAGAGTTGACTGGGGAGCCCACCAGCCAATCGCTAACGACATAGCGCGATCGCTGCCACCACACAGCAGCGTCTACAGTCTCAACCGCTCGAAAACTCCTGTAAAGCGACTCTCAGTAGATTTACTAAAGATTTACAGAATACCGCTCACAGGGCGCTGGGTCAGGTTGCCCACCAGAGATGAATGGGTTTGCCACAGTCAAAACTCCGTGGAGCCGGTCTCGCTTGATCCCATCAATATTCAGGATTAGGTGAGCAAACCATGATGTCCCTTGGCACACATTCAAAAAGCCGATTAATCTCTGTCCTCAATAATCAAAAAGCCTCATGTGGCTTCAGAAGCGATGCCATTCCGGATATCGTTCCTGGTCTTTCTACACCTGAGCCGACCATAATTTTCAACAATTTATCGCCGCTATGATGCTGTCTTTGCGCCGTTCGACTAACCATCGCACCATGCCAGCAATCCAGTTATCGCGAGTATTCATAGACATCTCAAACAGTAGCGATAGAAAAAGAGAGCGATGACGCCTTCAAGCGAGAGTAGCCGCCGTTCAGACACCTTTCCTAAATTCGTTCCTAGGCTGGCTTTGCGGCCTTTGTATCCCCAGTTGTGCTGGCCCACAAGCGCTTACCCTGGCAGATGTCAGAAGCTAGATAATTGGCCACATCCCACCAAAGACCGATGATCTGCCAAGGGTGAGCGCAGGATTAGAGTGTTAGCTTGAACTTGCTTAGCGGATGCGGGAACAATCATGACAACCACAGGGTCATAGCTTTACCATCAGATATCAACCCGGCATAATAAAAAGACCAATTCATCTCAAAAGACCTCCACAGCGTTAGTCTAGGCTAGGAGCAGGCTGAAATTTTGCCCACTACTCACCCCACCAAAAACTACAGGCATTTGTATCTCGTCGTTATTTGATTAGGGGATTTAGAATTTGTGACTGCCGTTTCTGTTATTATTCCGGTCTTCAATGGTGCATCCACGATTGCCGAAACCGTATCATCTGTAGTGAGCCAAACGTTTCAAGACATTGAAATCATTGTCATCAATGATGGTTCAACGGATGAAACGTTGACGGTACTCTCTCAGTTTGCGGATCCTCGCATCAGGGTTTTTTCATATGAGAATGCTGGCAGTTCCCAAGCCCGCAACCACGGCATCAAAAAAGCAATGGGTGAATTTATCACCTTCATTGACGCTGATGATCTCTGGTCGCCTGACAAGGTAGATTTGCAGCTCAAAGCGCTGGAGAACGATCCAGATGCGGGGGTGGCCTATAGTTGGACCACCTTTATCGATGAAGCGGGCTGTGTGCTGTATCACCAGACCCCGGCCTATGATGAAGGCGACATTTATCCCGCCCTGTTAGTCAAGAACTTCATGTGTAGCGGCTCCAATATTTTGGCGCGACGCTCAGTCATTACAGCAGCTGGCGAATTTGACACCCATCTCAGCTCAGTCGTGGACTGGGAATACTACCTGAGATTGGCCGCCCATTGCCAATTTGCCTTAGTCAAAAAGCACCAGGTTTTTTACCGCAAGTCTTCGACATCGATTTCGGGGAATCTACCTCAGGTAGAAGCCAACAGCGTTGCAGTGATTAATCGAGCCTTTCAGCAAGCACCTCAACATCTGCAGTCGTTGAAGCGCCAAAGCTTAAGCGAACTCTATTTCTATCTGGCTAGACAGTACGTAAGATACGATCATTGCCGCGAAAACGTCGTCACGGCACTCCAGAAAATGCGTCAAGCAGTCCGCGAGAATCCTCAGTTGCTCCTGCAGCGGCAGGTGCAGAAGCTATTCGCCAAATTGTTGATTCTGAGGGTGATGCCCCAGAGCAAAACAGATTTTTTGCTGAACGCTGAACAACATCAGCCGACTGAGACCACACCGCAAAAACCCACTTCACCTTCTACTAAGGCAATTTAACGACTGCTATTAAGGTCTAGCCATGCTGTTCCGTGTCCGGTGCAATCGCCCTCAATCACCGAAGCCATCGACGACCAGCTTGCTCCAGGAGTGCCTAATCCTAGACAGGGGCGGCAGGAGCTGGCGGTGATGATTTTTCAAACTTGAGTTTGGAACGCTTGTAAGGATTCGGAATATCGACCGGATAATCCCCGGTAAAACAAGCCGAACAGAAGCTTTCAGGTGCTTGATGCGTCGCCTTTAGCATGCCTTCCCAGCTAAGATAAGCGAGGGAATCAACGCCAATTTTCGCGGAGATTTCATCTACTGACAGGTTCGCGGCAATTAACTGATCCTGATCGTCGGTATCAATGCCAAAGAAGCAAGGATGCGTTACCGGGGGCGAAGAAATCCGCATGTGCACCTCTGTGGCTCCCGCTTCGCGCAAGGCTCTCACAATTTTGTAGCTGGTGGTGCCCCGAACAATCGAATCATCCACAATCAAGATACGTTTACCGTTCAGCACATCGCGTAGCGGATTCAGCTTCATGCGGATGCCCACTTCTCGCATCGACTGCGTGGGCTGAATGAACGTGCGGCCCACATAGCGGTTTTTGATCAGGCCCTCGGCGTAGGGAATGTGAGACTCTTGCGAAAAGCCAATCGCGGCGGGCACGCCGGAATCGGGCACCGCCATGATTAAATCCACATCAGCCGGTGATTCTTTGGCGAGTTCTTTGCCCAGGCGCATGCGATAGCTGTAGAGGGTTTCTTCGTTAACGACACTGTCAGGCCGTGAGAAGTAGATCATCTCAAATACGCAGAGCTTGCGATCGGCTTGGTTATCCCACTGTACTGAGGTGAGCCCCGCGTCGGTAATCCAAACCAGTTCGCCGGGCTTAATGTCTCTGACATAGTGAGCGCCGATGATATCCAGACCGCAAGTTTCTGAAGACAGCACATAGTTAGCAGGGCCATCTGGCTGCTCAGGATTGTCCCCCAGAATGCCGAGGACTAAAGGTCGAATGCCGTGAGGATCACGAGCCCCAATGATGCCAGCAGGGGTGCCAATAACCAGACTAAATGCACCTCGGCACCGCTTGAAGGCAGAGATCGCGCCATTGATCCACCCTTGCCCCTCATCAACTGCTTGCGCGATGGCCGAAGCAGTTGATGAGGGGCAAGGGTGGATCAATG
>JBCBJQ010000101.1:0-21981 GCA_038523235.1 Cyanobacteria bacterium J06626_4 | reverse complement strand
CCTGGAAACAAAGCGAGTTGTATCAACGATGTTGTTCCATCCATAATCATGAGCATATTATGACTGGGCCGCTAGTAGGGCACGGCCATTTAGTTGGCACAATTAACTGTGCACGTATTGGTCATATTCCGGCATTTAATCAGTCTGATCTTGCTAATTTAGGTGCTGTTTGTACCCACTTCTCTGCCCGTCTTGCTGAACTGCGAAAACTGCCTTCGAAGGCTAATCCAATTAGAGATCGTCTGACACCCAGGGAAATTCAGATTGCTAATCTTGTTGCAAAAGGGTTAACTAATGCAGAAATTGGTGCAGAGTTATGGATTACTCAGAATTCTGTCAAACAAGCCCTAAAGCGCATGTTTCGGAAATTAGAAGTTTCTGCCCGGACGGCAATGGTCGCCAAACTGAAAGACACACCCTAAACGTGAATGAGATTAGCGGCAACGCAAAATAACAAGCCGATGAAGCGAGTGGGCAAGAGAGCTTAGCATGATTGCGGAGGTGCTCTACCGCTGATTATTTTAGTTGCTTGGTCGACCGCCACTTGGGCATGAGGACAACTAATGCCTGATGCCCAAGTGGCACCGGTGAAGTCAGCCTCGCGCAAAACCGCATTGCTTTGGTCAGCAGTACCAAAATCTACACCACGAAAATCGATGAACCGGTTCTCTGATGCCTACTCGTGTCTTAAGTCATCACCCTGCTGCCGCAGTATTCGCCACAAGGGTACTCATCACAAGTGCGGGTCGGTTAACTGAGTCCATAGAGAGTAAAGGCAGCCCAGTTGGTGGGATGCTCAAACTGTTCACGGGTGGCGAGCATGGCCTGGCGCAGGGCGATCGCCCGGTTCGGTTCCGTCTTGAGGGCGTCGTAAAACGCGGTCATCATCACAGCGGTAGGCTCATCGGGAATCGACCACAGCGTCACCATCACGTTGTCGACCCCAGCGGTGAGCAGCGATCGCGACAGACCCACCACGCCATCGCCCGTAATGCTGCCCTGCCCAGTGTTACAGGCACTCAAAACGGCCAGCTGCGCGGTCAACGACAGGTCTAAAATTTCAGCGGCAGTCAAATAGCCAGCATCGTTCGGTGTTGGAGCCAGCGCCAGCACGCCGGGAATGCCCGTGCCAAAATCATCAAGCAGGCCGTGGGTGGCCAGGTGAATAATGTCCACCTGTTCGATCGCGGCCATGACGGCCGACTTGGTAGCCGCATCGCCAATCAGCGGCTGCGTGTTGAGCGTCGCGGCCACTGCTAAAGCTTCAGTCTCAGCGCCAAACAGCGGCTGCAGCGGTCGGCCCGTGTTGGGGTCGGCGGGCATGGTGGGGTTGCCGACCACCACTGCTGAGCCGCTGCCAATAGTTAACGCCTCGGTTTGGGCGGAGGCGATCGTCAGCAGACTCAGGGCGGGCGCAAAGGCCAAGGCGTGCTGTTCTAACAGAGCCGTGCCGGTGCGATCGACCAGCGCTGTAAAAGGCACCAAAAACAGTTCACCCTGGGGCACGATGACGACCGTCGCCTCGGGGGCGGTGGGCAAAAAGGGCAAGATCGGTTCAATCAACAGTTCGTATAGCCGACTGAGGTTGGCTTGAGCGGGAGCAATTTCCGGCGTCTGTCCGGCGATGACGGGCTGCACCCCGAGGCCGCGCCGGGGAATGTTCAGCGCCTGCCGGTTGTTTTCGACCCAGGTCGCGATCGCCTGCCCTTCGAGCGATTGACTAATGAAATGTAGAGTGCCGTTAGGCTGCACCACCCAGCTGTATAGATCCGCGCCGACTACGGCATATTCCACTAGGGTGACGGCTTGCGTTTGGGCCAGCTGGCGGATTTGGGCCATGGTGGGTGGGGCCAACTGCTCGGTGGGCAAGGTTTGGCCCTGCAGCGTCAGGCGATGCGCCAAGAGTTCGATAAAGGCGCGGCCCCGGCCCCGCTCGGATGCTTCTAAACTCGCCTCGGGGTCATCCAAGGCAATCAGAGATCGCTGCCAGAGCCGATAGGTTTCGGCCTGGATTTCGGCAATGGAAATTTTGTTTTCATCGGTGAGACCAGGACGCAATGATTCCCACAGCGCCACTGTTTCGGCCAACGCCTCAGCGGCAGCCTGAGGCTGATCGATTTCGAGCAGCAGCGTGCCCATCGCGTTCAGCGTTGCCCCCACACCGGGCGCGTTGTCAATCTCGCGGTGGAGGGCGAGGGCTTGGGCATAACGATCTAGCGCCGTGTCAACCGCACCCGCCTGCGCGGAAAAATCACCGAGGGCTTGCAGACTGCGGGCCTGGCTGGCGCGATCACCCAATCGTTCGCTCAGCTCTAGGGCTTTATCGAGATAGGTGCGAGCTTTGTCGCGATCACCCAAGTTGAGATAGGCCGTGCCAACCCGCACCAAGGCGATCGCCTCACCCGTGCGGTCATTCCCCCGCCGATAGCTGGCCAGACTCTGTTTGGCATAGCGTAGGGCCGGGGCATCCTCGCCGAGCTGGTCATAGGCTAAGGCTAGGCCACTGAGGATGTCGCCCTCGCGCGGGGCGGGTCGCAGCCAGCTGCGATCGCGCGGGATTAACTCGGTGGTGATCGCCAATGCCGCTTCCAGAGCGGTGACGGCTTGGTCAGTTTGGCCAAGGCGAATATAGGTGATGCCCAGATTGGTGAGCGTGTCGCTTTCGCCCTGGCGATCGCCCACCTGCGCTCGAATCGCGGCGGCTTGCTGATAGCGATCAAGTGAATTGGCATATTGGCCGAGGCCGTCATAGGCATTGCCCAGGCGATCTAACACATCGGTTTCGCGCAGGCGATCGCCGCCAGTTTGGTAAATCGGTAATGCGGTCTCAAACGTCGCCAGCGCTGCTGTAAAATCTCCCTGGTCGAGCTGTGCCGTACCGGCTTGATACTGCTCGGCTGCATCGTCACTAAACACACAGACTGTGGCCGGAAACACCGGACAGGCTTTGGTCGCGAGGGGATTGTTGCGCAGATCAAGCTGGTTCAGATTGGCCAAATTGGCGAGCGCCTGCAGCTGCACTAGGCGATTTTCACTCAGGTCCAGATCAATCAGGGTTGTCAAACCAGCTAAGCCATCCACCGCTGTGAGCTGATTGTTGCCCAAGTTCACATAGGCCAGTTGAGACAGGCCCGCCAAGGGCTGTAAATCTCCAATCTGATTGTCGGCCACGTACAGTTCTGTCAGGTTTGTCAGGTTAGCTAAGGGGGCGAGCGATCGCACCTGATTGCTATTGGCAAAAAGCACGGTGAGCGAGGGGAGTTCTGCCAGCGGGCTGAGATCGCTCACCTGATTCTGATCAATAGAAAGGGTGGTGAGACGATTTAGTGAAGCGATCGGGCGCAGGTCAGTAATTTGGTTGTCCAGCAGATAGAGGGTGGTGAGCTGGTTCAGGTCAGACAAGGGCGTCAGATCGGCAATCTGGTTTTGACCGGCATAGAGAGTCGTTAGCTGCGGCAACGTTGCCAGTGGACTCAAATTGGTAATCTGCCGCGCGGTCAGATCCAATTCGGTTGTCGTGGTGAGGAAATCTTGGGCGGTCTGGCAGTCGGCACTGCCGCTGACGGCAAGCAGGGCGTCAACGGTTTGGCGCGTTTCCGGAGTCAGATCAGCTGACCGTTCGCACCAGGCGACAAATGTCTCGGGCGGTGTTAGCTCGTTCGCGAACAGAGCTGGGCTCAGAGCCAACAACCAAGCTAAACACGCCAGCACCGCGATCGCCCACCGGTTTCTTTTCATGGGTTGCACCGTCCTAACGTGTCATCGGGCAGCTGCGTTCGACACAGATTGGCCCCCGCCAATTGGGCTCCGGCTAAGTTCGCCCCGGTCAAAATCGTGTCCGTCAGGTCGGCATTGCTCAGGTCGGCATTGCTCAGGTCGGCATTTTCTAAGTTGGCTCCGACCAAATCCGCATCTTGCAGGTTGGCGGCGGCGAGGTTGGCTTCTGCTAAATAGACGCCAATCAGGTCAGCGCCGCTAAAATCGCCCCCCGCCAAATCGCAGCCGAAGCAGGTATTTTGCAGCCGCAACCGGCGCAAACTGATGGGAGTTTCGACCTGGCGGCGATCGCCCTCAGTGATCGGATTGTTGTCAATATCTAGCTCGGTGAGCTGAGCCAAGTCGAGCAGCGGCGTCAGGTTGCTGACTTGATTAGAGTCGAGGCCGAGGTCAGTCAAATTATCCAGCCCTTGCAACGGCGCTAGCTGCTCCACAGCATTGCTATTCAGACGCAAACCGGTCAATTTTTCTAAGGCCGAGAGGGGCGTGAGATCACTGATGGTGTTGTCAGATAAATCGAGAATTTGTAGCTCGGACAGGGCTGCGAGCGGCTGCAGATTGACAATCTGATTACGGCTTGCCTCCAGTTCAACCAGGTTGGTCAAAGTAGCTAGTGGGCTCAGGTCTTGCAGACGATTTTGATTCAGATACAAGCTTTCTAAGGTGGTGAGTGCCGCCAGCGGTGTGAGGTCAGCGATCGCATTATTTTCCAGCGAGAGCACTCTGAGCTGGGTGAGCTGACTGAGCGGAGCCAAGTCAGTAATTTGGTTGCTGCCCAAATACAGTTCCGTTAGATGTGGCAGCGTGGCAAAAACGCTCAGGTCTTGAATATTGAGGCCGTTGAGCGTCAGGTAGTCAGCAGCGAGCAAAGTATCATTTGCGATCGCGCAATCCGCTGTTTTGAGGCTGGTGAGCAGAGCATCTAGAGTTTGCTGGGTGGCGAGAGACTGGCGATCGCGGCCCTCACAGAGTTCTAGAAATGAGGCGGCATCGTCAGCCTGAACGGCTCCGCTGAGCCCTACCAACATCAGCAAGGCCCCAACAACAGAGACTTGACCCATAATTGGGAGCGATCGCCAGAATCCCGGCTCAGCAGCGGAAATAAGGTTCATTAACGAGAACTTGCCAAGGAAATTTTTTCGAGCTTTAGTAAAGACACCCCTCGGTCGGGTAGAGATCTTTAGCACCGGTTGATTCAGTAAGTTTGCGGTGCTGGGGTGGCATCAATCTCCCCGGTTCAGTTGTAACTCATCCTTATGCCTCCATATCAACATCGTCGAGAGAATCGAGACCCGGTCTGGGCCTCAAAGGCCCGTGTGATCGTTTTGGGCACCGCTGCCCTGTTAGTCAGTGCGCCCGCGTTTGCCGACGTGCCCGAGCAAACCCGCGTTGATGACATTTTGGGCAATTCCAGTGAGCTGCGCATTCGGCGCAGTGGCCGACCCGAATCAATTCAAACCGGGTCGATTTTGCAGCAGGTGCGCGATGCCCTGATCACCGTGCCGCCCAACAATGCGCGGGCGCTGCTGCGGTTTTTGGCCGCTGATGGCACCGACCTCAACTTTTACGTGCAAACGAATCCCCATCCTGAAGCTTCGATTTACTACTTTCCCTGTCAGGTACAGGGCGGTGACTATCTGATTGGCTGGGGCCTGGCGGGTAACGAGAGTCGCGGGTGCGAAAATGGCCTGCAGGTGGAGCGCGGCCGCTCCGGTGTGACGGGGTTAGGTGAGCCCGATATCCCCATGGCGATCGCCCCCAAGCAGTTGGCTCAGTCCCCAGTGCGGCAGGTGTCTTACTGCAGTGCGGGGAATGCGACGGGCGGGCTGGGCTTTGCCACGGCGACCACGGGTGACCCCTGTGTCGAAGCGGTCGAGCAGTGTCAGGCCGCTGGCGACGATTGTGACATCACGGCTCTAGGCTCTTGGTGGACCAGTGAACCGGCGATCGAGGCCGCATTAATTTGTGACGCCACCGCGCAGACGGTGACGGGCACCGGTGATGACATTGCTGACCAGATGCCGTCTCTGTTGGCGACGGCGACCGGCAGTGGCTGTAGTGTGCAAATCTATCGCCCCAATGATTTGGTGATTTTGCCGGCTGGCGACGCGGTGGTGACGGGCCAAGGCAGTGACGAAGTGTTGGTGCAGACCCGCGATACCGATACTGGGGTGCAAGTCGATGTGCTCAAGGGAGCGATTAATGTGCAGGCTACAGGGCTGGCGGAGCCTGCCGTAGTGACGCAGGGCCAACGCTATACCTATGCCAACACCAGCGGTGAGGTGACGACCTTCGATCGCGAAGCGGCCCTCACCTCAGTGGATATGGAAGTGCTCTGTGCCTTTGCCACCAACTCTCCTGATCGGCTCCAGGTCACGGCCTGTCAAGAAGGGTTGGGGATTGACACGGTGAATTCTCCGCCGATCGCGTTTTGCAATACCGAGCAGGCCAGCGGTGGGCAGGAAGGCGATCGCCGCATCGTGCAAATGAGCGCCCGCCAGGGCGAAATCGAACTGGAATATGAGATGTACGGTGCCCCCGATCGCCTGCAAATCTGGCAAGACGATCAGGAAATCTTAGATACCGGTTTTGTGTCTGGCAACGCGGCGCTCACCATTCCCTTCTCGGGGCAGTCGGGCAGCTTAGAGGTGATCGTCACGGGCAACTCGGCGATTGATACGACCGAGTGGGACTATCTGCTGCGTTGTCCCTAGGCGCTCTCCGTAATTCTCCTGAGTCCACACTGTAGTCACTGAAGAGAATGCATAAACCGGCCCATGGTTATGAGTTGGGTGTGCTGTTTTAGTTTTTAGGAAATCCCCATGATGAAGCATTTTCGCTACGGTCTGCTGATGCTGTTCGGTACGCTGATGTGTTTGGTCTGGAGTGGTGGGTTCGGCGCACTCGGGCCGCACTCGGTGCGGGCGGCAGATCCGGTAGAACTGGCGCAAGCGGCGGGCGGCAATCGGTTAGCGGCGTTTGTCGAAGCCGATCAGTTCTACCGCCAGGGCGATGTGGCCACGGCAGAAACGATCTATCGCGAGTTAAAGCCAGCATTTTCGACCGATGCCGTTTCCCAGATAGTTGAGCCGCTGTATGAACCCGAAGCGCTCGATTCGGCTAGTTTGGCCTATTGGAATGCGGCTCAGCAGGCGATCGCCGCCAATCAAACAAGTGGTGCAGTAGTGGCTCTAGAGCAGCTAGTGGCGACTGAGCCTGCCTTTGTGGTGGCCCCCTTGCAGCTCGCTGAGATTTTGGCCGAGGAGGATCGCGACAGTGAAGCCCTAGCGGTACTGGAGCAAGCGGCGACTGTGCATCCCTATTCCTCTGACATTGTGATGGCTCAGGTTGAGGCTCTGGCCGATGATGGCCAGCATTTGGAAGCGTCGATTGCGGCGCGATCGTTCGCCATTTTGAACCTCGATCATCCCCAAGCCGGTGAATTTGGAAACCGCGCCGAAGATGAGCTCAACACCTTTCTCAATAATCAGCGCAACCAAAACATTACCGATACGGCGATCGGTATTGGCATTGGTACTATTTTTGGCAACGCGCCGTGGGATTCGACCGACAACGCGGTTGACACCTATGAGCGGGTCGCGCGGCTCTTTCAAGACGAGTCAGTGCTGGGGGGCGAAATTGCTGACCAGCTCAAAGCTGACTATCGGCAGAGCGGTCGGCTAGTCGAAGACCCAGAGATTGTCGATTACGTTACCCAGCTCGGTTTAGAAGTCGCTCAGCTGATGGGGCGTGATTTGGAGTATGAGTTCTTTGTGATTCGCGATGCCAGCATCAACGCCTTTGCGCTGCCAGGGGGCAAGGTTTTTGTCCATACCGGCGCGATTCGGGCGGCTAACTCGCAGGCTGAGCTAGCGGGTTTACTCGGGCATGAAGTGGCCCATGCGGTGCTTTCTCACGGCATTCAAATCGTCAACAAGAGTGACATTCTGTCTCAGCTAGGAGAGCAGATTCCCTATGGGGCCATTCTGAGTAACCTGGCGAGCCTGCAATATAGTCGGCAATACGAGCGTCAAGCTGATATCTTAGGCACCCGTGCCCTCGCCGCGTCGGGCTATGCCGCCGACGGCCTGCGCAATTTTATGGCAACTGTGAACGCGAATACCCAATCGAATCAAGCTGAGTACCTCTCGTCCCACCCAGAGACGGCCTCGCGGGTGGATTATCTGGAGGAGCTGATTCAGCTGAATGGCTATAACCGCTATGCGTTAGAGGGCGTCGATCGCCATCAGGTCATTCAAGCCAAGGTTGCGTAGCGGTCAGCGTTGCATAATTGAGAGGGGCTCAACAGGGCTGGGGTAGCGGGATGAGACTGGGCAGTGGCGACTGTGCAGTCATTGCCACCATGAGCCGCACAGCGCACCAATGCGTCGAGAGCCCCGTCTGGATGAAATGACCCGGTTGAGAGAGAGACATGGCCCAGCAATCCTTGTTTGCGCGGCGGCGACGCCTGTTGCGGTATTTAGTTGGCGGCGGCGCTGGGGCGATCGCCCTTGGGTTACTCCGCCCGGTCGCCGCCAGTGAAGATGCCGAACTCGAAAATCTCTGCTCGATTTTCCCCAATAATTCCCGCTGTGCCGACTACCTACAAGGGGAACAAGCCCTGGATCTAGAGAGTAACCCCATCGCGGTAGATGCCCTGCTGCCCAGTCTGACGCCGGGGGAGCCGTTGCCGGTTACCGGGCTGTTGGATGATCCGGAGCTGACCTATTTGGTGATTGAGCAAGGGCCAGAAATTGCACCCTATGGCATTCAACCGGTGTGTACTCACCTGGGTTGCACAGTGCCTTGGGATGCTGAGCAAAACCGCTTTATCTGCCCTTGCCACAACTCGCAATACGATGCCGAAGGGCGAGTGCTGCAAGGCCCCGCTCAGCGATCGCTCCCACTGGTGACAGTGGCCGTCAAGCAAAATCAAATTCGACTCGTTGACCGTGCTCCGGCGGTTGATTCTCGCTAACCACAATGGAATGAAGCCCAGCTACCGTTTTGACTGTTCTCTACCGGCGACACGGCTTGCTTCTCACGACGCTACTGACGCGCATGGGCATCAATAAAGGGCAAGGTTTCTTCCTCTTTGATGGCGGCTTGCGTCCACTGCTGAATGCTGGCAAGGGCTTTCACCGCCGTGACAAAGCGCTGGGCTGCGGGTTGGAGTTCAATGCCGTAGGTGACAAAGCGCAAGGCGACGGGAGCGTACATGACATCGGCGATCGAAAAGTCGCCGCAGAGCCAAGTGCCCTGATGCCGCTGAAAACAGTCTTGCCACAGGGTCTCGACCCGCTGAATTTCGGCTCGTGCCCCGCTGGAAAAATCGTCCAGCGATCGCTGCTGACAGACCTTAAGATTTTGGGGCAGCTCTTCGCGGATGGCGACAAACCCGGAATGCATCTCGGTGGCAATGGAACGGGCGTGGGCGCGTACGGCGCGATCGCTGGGCCAGCCGACTGAAGCTGCGTGATATTCCCGCAGGTGCTCCATAATCGCCAGCGTATCCCAAACGGCAATGTCGCCATCGATCAGCACTGGCACTTTGCCCGCAGGGGTGTAGCGCTTAATCTCGGTTTGCCACTGTTCGGTAAACAACGCCAGTCGAATTTCTTCAAAGTCTAGGTGGCTTTCTTTCATAAACAGCCAAGCCCGCAGCGACCAAGACGAATAGTTTTTGTTGCCGATGATCAGCTTTAGAGACACCCGAGCGGCCCTCTGCGATAGGAAGCCCAGCAGCATGACTGGGGGTTCCTGACAGAATATCGCCTCTCCCCCATTCCTATCAAGCGGTCAAGGCGGGTTCACCAGCGGCCGCAACATCGGGGCCGAAGTAATCGGGGGTAAAGCTGCCGTGCAGACCGTAGGGCACATGGTGCTTGAGCTGCAGGCGAGCGATCGGACCAGCGGCAATATCCTGAGCGGCCAAAATAATCAGGTCAGAGCACTGGCGAGCCGCATTGTAGGTCAAACACAGCAGCCAACCGTCATCTTCCGCGCTGCTGCCCGGTCGGGGCACAAAAACCGGCTCTCCCATAAAGCCGCGCGGCGCTTCGCTCCACAACTGCTCTGCACCCGTGGCTAAATCGCGTTTCAGCAAGGCCTGCAGCGGCGCGTTGCCGGTGGGGGCGTGGGCTGCACCGATGTATAGATAGCGATACGGCTGCCCGACCTGTTGTGGATGCAGCGCCGGAAACTCACAGGAGCGAGAAATCAAGCAGGTGGCTGCAGCCGTTTCAGCTGTCAGATCCAGCTCAAAGCGCCAGAGTTGACCGACGGGCACTTTATCAAAGTCCACCGCTTCAAAAGTCATACCCTCGTCCAACGTGGGGAAGCTGTCGTACACGATGGAGTCCACAAAAACCTTGCCGTCTTGCTCAAAGGCGTTGGCATGGTGAAACACAAAGCCGGCTGGCGCTTCAATAGACTGAATTGGCCCGTCACTGTGGCGAGGAATCAGAATGATTTTGGTGGTGGCTTTGGGGTTGAACTGCACACATTCCCCCGCGCCCTTGAGCCCCAGCAAGAACGGAAAAGGATTGAAGCCTACCGGATTTTGAAAGAAGACCGCATAGTTGGGCGTGATCGCAAAATCATGCATGAATGCAAAGCCCGGAATGCTGCGGTGATAGGACTTAACACAGCTACCCGAAGTGGCAAACTCATGAATTGTGATCGTGCTCGACAGTCCTGTTTTGACGGAAAAGTTGACCAGACGCGGCTCAATGCCCTGGTCAGGCTGCCCCGGCGCAATCCGCGGATGGGCGGCAAAGGCATCACCGGGCTCTAGTAAGCCATCCAGATAGTCTAGCCCCAGTGTTTCTAGCGTCTCGGGATCTAACCGATGGGGTTCCGCCGCTTCCCACAATGCCAGCAGCTTTTTGCCCCAGTAAATCACATGGGTATTGGCGATATTCTTGAGCCGTAGATCAAAGAGGTTGGCCCAAAAGCCACCGGGTTTTTGGGTGCCAAACACGCCCCGATATAGGGGTTTACCGGCGGCCTTTTCCGCAACATAGCCCTCGGTTTGCACAAACCGATTGCGGTAGTAGGCCCGCCCCTGGTGAAAGGCAATGCTGCTAATCATGCCGTCGCCATCGAAGGGATGGCTCACCGGGAGGCCCTGCACGTCGAGCAGGCCAGGGCCGTTGCGAAACAGGGTGCCCGTGAGTGCGGCGGGAATTTCGCCTTCGACCGCGTCGATCCAGTAGGCAAACTCTTCAGGCTGAGACCGATAGCCACTGCGCCAATCTTCCATGCCGTAGGACGGGGTGGAAGAAGCGTCAGAACTGGAGGCGGTGGGCAGGGTTTGCATGGTTTTTTGGGCGATTAAAGAGTGAAAGGATAGGATCTAGCAGACAGGCAGGGCATAGCAGACAGGATTGGCGGGCGATCGCGCTGCGGGACTAAGCGTTGGGCTCGATCGCCCCCATGGCGATGCCAACTGGCTCCTCCGACTCGACGGCAGTCGCCATAGTGGTGGCCTGACTCGCCGCCAGGGTTTTGCTTGAAATCACTTCCTCCTCCCCTTGAGAAGAGGTCTTCGGTAAAAGGAACAGAAGCGGCAACGGCAGTAATGTCGACACGTTTGTTAACGTCACGAGCAGCCATAAATTCTCGAAATTAGTTTCGGTAACGCCGAGCCAATGGGTCAAGACTGCCCCCAACTCATGGGAAAGCAGCCCCGCTAAGTTCAAAATCGACATCAGCAACGCAAACAGGGTGGCTTCGACACCAACTGGGCAGAGACGCGCTGATAACACCAAGACCGGCATAAAGGCAATTTGACCCATGACGGTCAGCACTAAACTATCGCCCAAACTAAACCACTCATCGCCGATGCCGATCGCTCGATTAGTGTGCGTGACTAACAGCAGCATCGAGAAGCCCAGCACCGTTGACAGCACCGTTGACCAGGCAAAAATAGTGCGAAAGGGGACGGCTTTCAAAAATCGCTGAAAGACGCCAATCCCAATCAGGGACGCGATGCTGGTCACCAGCCGCACCCGACCTAAAAATTCCGGTTCAAAACCCAAATCGTTGGTCGTAAAGAAGAAGAACGCCGCGTCCGCTGTGGGCGTCGCCTGCCAGAGAAATAGAAACAGAGCGGGCATCCAAATCACTTTTTGCGTGATGGCGCCTTTGAGCTGGGTGATTTGGCTACCAATGACTTGCCAGGTTGAGGTCTCGGTAACGGGATCTTCGGCAATCAGCCAGGCCACCCCCGACACCACAATGGGAAAGGTGGCTGTTACCCCAAACACGAAGCGGGTATCAGCATATTCCAACAGCAAGCCGCCGAGGTAGGCGGTCAGCAGGCCGCCGAGAGCCGCTGCGCCCCAGGCTAAAGACTGGAGAGAGCCCGCACCGCTCTGCGATTCGCGGCGCGCCCGCTCAACCACTAAAGAATCGACAATGACGTCACCGACGGCCACCGAGAGCGAACTGAGGGTGATGGCCACGATCGCGGCCCAGCCCGTATTGACCACCGTGGCCATGGCTAGCCAAGAGGCTGTGCCCAAAAAGCCTGAGAGCACTAGATAGGGCCGTCGCCGATAGCCAAACAGGGGAAACCCGTCGGAGATAAAGCCAAACAGCGGCTTAATCGTCCACGGCGCTGAGGCGATACCAGTGAGGGCTGCTACTTCCGCTGGGGTAAGGCCTAAATCATCCTTGAGGAAAAAGCTCACCGCTAGGCGAGCCAAGCCCAAAATGCCCTGGACGAAGTACACGCTGAGAATGGCCGTTAGCTCTAACGACAACTCTTGACCAAACAGCAGTCGTCTTTCAACGAAGCGTTTGAGCGCGCCCTGATTGAGAGAAGAATCGGTCATGAAAACCTTGAATGGATACCCGCAGCTTGCCCGGTGAGCAGCGCACACTTAGAGTATTGCGATTTGTTAATCCCCTCCATAATAAACACTTCCCTCTGAACAGGCAGCTACCGCAAGATAGGTTCGGCGATCGCGCGAGGGCAACTGCCTGCTGAAAGAGGTTTGGGAGTCAGGCGTTTGGGGGCGTGAGGGGAGCCTGCATTCCTGCTGGATTTGGGTCGGGGTAGAGATCAGACAAGCGGTGTCGTTGTGCGGCCACGTCTCTAGGGTGGGAGCGGTTTGAGAGGAAACCGTTAGGGCGTTGCTGATTTTGGGTGTGAATTGAATCGCCAACTAGAAGAAGGACACGAGTGATGCACCATTGACCGCGGAGAGCGGGCATCTTGCCCGCGGCCTCGAACACCAGACTCATACTTCGGTTCAGTAATGCCGGGGGACCGTTAGTACCGCACTATTCAGACTCTTAGGCCGGATTACGGCAAACTCGATACGGTCAGTTCGGTGTAAAAATTCGCCATTTTGGTGGGGTTCTTGCCACTGTTGACCTTCTATTTAACGCTGCATCATAGGACTCATAGAGAGCTTAAGAAAACGCTCAACCTGACCTCTAGGAGATATCAAATGATTGTTCGTTACTGGCATCCCTTTCAAGAAGTTGAAACTCTACGTCGACAGCTCGACAGCGTGTTCAATGAAGTCAGCAATGTCATTGAAACTGCACCCTCTGCCTGGACGCCCGCTGTGCGTTTAGTTGAGAACGACGATCGCTATGTTTTGACCGTTCAACTATCAGGAATTAACCCCGATGAGATCGACATCGAAGCGACTCGTGAAACTGTGGTCATCAGCGGTGAGCGCCATCAGGCTGAAGTTGGCGAAGGCGATCGCGTGCTGCATGATGACATCCACTATGGCAACTTCCGTCGCGTGATCAATCTACCCGAAGTCATTCAAAATGATGCTGTTGAAGCCGACTTTGAGAATGGTTTCTTGACGCTCACCCTGCCCAAGGTTGAAGAAGTGCGCAACAAAGTTGTGAAAATCAACCTGGGTTCCTCAGCTGATACAGTGGCAGATTTCCCCCAATCTGACGCTTAGTTCAACAGTTTTGTAGATGCATAAGTCATGATTTTTCAGGGGCAGCTTTGGCTGCCTCTTTTTTTTGATTCTGATAGAAGTGCGAGTGATCAAGACGTGTCTTGATTTAAAAAAGCGATAAGTCTCAGTCGATAGTGATAGACCCCATAGGACATATTCAAGGGTGGATGGGCTTCGTGGCTGAGCGATCTCACCAGCCCTGTACGACCCGAAACCATCTGTCAGTTTTGAGTCAAGGACTTGTCGGTTTTCGGGCGATCGCCAACCGGATGCTTTGGCTAGGGTGATCTGGAAACGATGAGGGCTAACCATCAAGCGCGCAATCGCGCTGGGTTTGCTGATAGTTCTACAGGGCATTGGGGTTGGCTGTGCCGAAGCTTTATCTCAGAATCAGACTGCGCCAGACACATTTGAAACCTTTACCGACTGGATATCGCAGCCGAACGAGATTGCCTGCCGCAACTCAGCTTACCGTCGAGGTTTGATTGGACAAGACTGGGACGCAAAGGTGCGATCGCACCGGCTCTGTAACTACCGCAGCCTTTTGTCCGTTGTAAGACAGCCATGAGCCAATTTGACGCACTTAACCGTTGAGCTTTAGCAACTCAAAGCATCAGGAGGCGTTGCTATGAAACCAGTAATTAACGCGGGTTTGCTCTCGGTTTTGATAGTGAATGCCGCCTGTACAAACATTACCGCCAAGAACACCCAGTCTCTTGCAACTCTCTCGTCTTCAGAAACCGTTGAGGTGGAGACTGCAGAAACCTTCGGAACCTTTATTGACTGGTGTCATAACCAAGCCAGCTTGACTCCAGAAGCGCGTTATACCGTCGAGGTGCTGCTCAAAATTGTGGGAACGCCTGACTGTCATCAGGCTGAAGCAATCTTGACTAACTTGACTGAGCTTGACTTAAGTGCGCAAACAATCACAGACGTCACACCCTTAGCTAGCTTCACAAATCTGGCCAGCCTATACCTCGATCGCAATGAAATTGCGGATGTGACGCCCTTAGCCAGCCTGACCCAGCTGACCTCGCTTGACCTCACCAGCAATGAAATTGTGGATGTGACGCCCTTAGCCAGCCTGACTCAACTGACCTCGCTTGACCTCACCAGCAATCAAATTGTGGATGTGACGCCCTTGGCCAGCCTCCATCAGCTGCATCAGCTCAGCCTCAGCTTCAACCGCATCGCGGATGCGGCCCCCCTCGTGAGCTTGACTCAGCTCACGGAGCTTAATCTCATCGATAATCACATTGCAGACGTGGCCCCCCTCGCGAGCCTGACTCAGCTCACGGAGCTTAACCTCGGCGATAATCAAATCGCCGACGTGACGCCCCTAACCAGTCTGACTCAGCTGACTGAGCTTGACCTCTGGGATAATCAAATCGCTGACTTAGCCCCCTTAAACAACCTGACTAACTTGACCAGCCTGAGGCTCGGCGGCAATCAAATCGCTGACTTAGGCCATTTGACCCAGCTGACTAATTTGACCAGCCTGGGGCTCAGTGACAATCAAATCGTTGACCTAGCCCCCTTAAACAACCTGACTAACTTGACCAGCCTGGGGCTCAGCGATAATCAAATCGTCGACTTAGGCCATTTGACCCAGCTGACTAATTTGACCAGCCTGAGGCTCAGCAATAATCAAATCGCTGACTTAACCCCCTTGAGCAATCTGACTAACCTGACTGACCTTGCTCTCGGTTTCAATCAAATCACCGACATCGCTCCCCTCGCGAGCCTGACGAATTTGACCGAACTTGATCTCAGTCACAATCAAATTGTGGGCGTCGCCCCGTTAGCGAATCTGACCAACCCGAGCGTGATTTGGCTATGGAGCAATAACATCGTCGATGCGTCTCCATTAGCCAGTCTGGCGGATACTGAGCTGCATCCGCTTTACCTGGGTGCCAATCCATTGCGTGATTGCACCTGCCCAATACAACCTGACGAAGGCTGTCAGAACAACCCGGTAACTCGCTGTCAGTTCAATGACCCGTGGGACCCGTGGCTAAATCGTTAAGACCCAAGTACCCGCACAGAAAGACATTGACTAAGCTGCGCTAAAGGCGGCGAGGCAAATTGCAAAGCGTAACTGGTGCGGGCTTGTGGGCGTTTCTAACGGCTAATATCGGCTACGCTAACGCTGAAAATCTTACCTACCCAGTACAACCTGAGACGGTCTGTCAGCTTTAAGCCAATCACTTGGCCGTTTTTGGTCAATGGCTCCGGAAAAACCTTGGCTAGGCTGATCGGGAAATGGTGAGGAACTCCCATGAAACGTGCGCTCGCACTGGGTTTGTTGACGGTTCTATTGGTGATTGGGGTGGGCTGTTTCGGCACACCTCAGCGTGAAATTTCACCAGATACGTTTGCAACCTTTGCCGACTTGTGCAGACACAAATCGGGGTTGACCCCAGCGGCTCAGCGTACCGTTGACGAACTGTTGAGGGATGCTGAGACGCGAAAATGCGATCAAGCTGAGGCGGTGCTGACTGGTTTGACCACGCTGAAATTCTCGATAACGATGTCATTCTGGCAGCGCCATCAGCCTAAGCCCATCGTGGACATTGCCCCATTAGGGAGTCTGACCCAGCTAGACATGGGGTGGAATCCCATTACAAGCGCCGCTCCCTTAAGCAATTTGACCCAGTTAACTAAGCTAGTGCTCAATCACAGTCAAGTGTCGGATGTCACCCCACTGGCGAACCTGACGCAGTTGACCGAACTGGATCTGAGTGGTAATCCCATTGGAGACATCACCCCCCCTAGCTGGCCTGACGAATCTAATTTGGCTAGACCTGGCAGGCACTCAAATTGCCGATGTGTCGCCGCTGGCAAACTTAACCAATTTGACCTGGCTTAATCTTCATAACAATGCTGTTGCCGATGTGACCCCGCTAGCAAACCTGACCCAACTGAACCAGCTGAGGCTTACGGGCAATCAAATCACCGATATATCTTCCTTAGTCAGCCTCACTCAGCTCACCACGCTTGACCTGCACGGCAACCAAATCATCGATTTAGCGCCGCTAGCTGATCTCACCAGCCTGGAACAGCTCAGCCTCAATGACAATCCCCTCAGCGATCGCACTTGCCCCGTACAACCCGAATCTATCTGTCAGTTTTGACATCCCTGGCTTGATCGCTGCTGATTAGCGACAAGAGATTCCTCATCTGCTGGCAAAAACAGCTCACGCCTCACCATGCACGTATAAACCGAAATACTCGTCGGTGTTGGTGTTGTAGTGAATCTGAAAGAAACAGTCTCCCCCATCCAGCGGAGGCACGCTGCTGCTCATCGTCAATTCTTCGGCTGAGGTATCGCAATAAAAGCGGGTGTAGATAACCGCTTCATCATCGGTGTTGAAATAACCGAAATACTGCCGGGTATAGTCAGGCAGCGCTGCCGCCAAAGGTTGCACCGGGTTAAAACCAACGCCATCGCTCAAGCGCTCGTCTGTGAGCAGGGCAGGCAGCAGCTGCGCTTCCAGGCGAGCAATGTCGGCGGCAGTAGGTGACCAAAACTCGACAGTATCAGCCGTCATAGGGACTTTAAGGCGTTGCTGTTCTGCCTCAGGGGCGCTGAAGATCACACCCTGGTAGTCGGTCTCTTGGATCAAAATTGTGGGGGGTGCAGGTGTTTCAGAGTTGTTGGCCAGGCATCCGGCCAGATTAAGCGCCAGCGCCACAACAATGCTAGAAACTAGTCTTGACGGTGGCATCGTGATTTCTCTCCAATTTGACGGCAGCTCTGCCTCAGGCGTGATGATTTCTGCAGGGAAAGAGGCGATGCAATCGCGCTTGTCCCATCCAACAGAGCCCCTCGGCATTCATCGTGCCATCGAGATGGCGTAGACTGTAGTCGTGTCGATGTTGTGCTGAAGAGATAAGGCTTTAAATCATGGAAGTTAATAGTTTAGGGTTTGTTGCCAGTATTTTGTTCGTTTTGGTGCCCACAGTCTTTCTGCTGATTCTGTATATTCAGACATCGAGTAAAAAAACGGGCGCATAAGAACTGGTAAGGTCTACCCGCGATCTCTCGATTAGGATTGCGGGCAGACCAAAAGCAAAAACAGTCGCGATGGCTCTGGTTGCACTGAGTTGCCGCTAACTAAAGTATCGAGTCAAATAACCGTTTTCGATTCGGGCTGCGATCGTCGCAGCCTCAGTCTTTAGCCTGCCGCCACAGGCGAGCCATTCTTTACGCTGGCGGCTGATGAGGCAATAGCAACTCCGCGATCTCTAGGTCAAAATAGCCTTGCGTCAAGGTTGGCCCTGATAGCACCTGACAAGGATTGTCGGGGTCACCAAGATGCGTGAGGACACAGGCGGCAGCAGCAAAATTTTGGGTACGCGTGTAGTCGGTGACGGCGATGACGCTGGTCAGTCCGGCTTGGGTGGCCGCAGTGAGGCCATGTTCTGTATCTTCGATGGCCAGGCAATATTGGGCGTCTAAGGTCAGTTGGTCAAGCACATAGTGGTAAATGTCAGCGGCTGGCTTCTTCTGGGGCACCACATCCCCGGCGGCAATCACCTCAAACCATTGAGGTGCCTCGGGCGCTAAGGTTTGGGTCAACAGCGTGAGCACATTTTCGAGGCGGCTGGTGGTGGCGATAGCCAGCCGAATGTGGGCCTGCCGCGCTGCCGTGATCAGCCGCTGGACCCCTGGCCGTAGACCAATTTGCCCCGAGGCTAACAGGCCGGCATAGTGCTGGGTCTTGGTCTGGTGTAGCGTCGCAACAAAGGTATCCCAATCAGCGATCGCCGGCATCGGTGGCGCATAGCGCTCAACGAAAAAGCGAATGCGTTCTTTGCCGCCTGCCACCTGCAAGAGTTCGCTGTAAAGCTCTGGTGACCAGTGCCAGGTTAAGCCAGCAGCCTCAAATGCTTGGTTAAACGCGACGCGATGCCCGTAGCGTTCATTGTCAGCCAGAGTGCCATCGACATCAAAGATGATTGCTTTCAAATCTGCCATAGGTCGCGGTTGGAATTGGGGAAAGGGTTCTATCGGGATTGTTCTCAGCAGGAGAAGTCAGGGACGGCCAGTGAGCTGATGCCGCTAAGCAGCACTCGTGATCGGTTTGCGATCGCGCAATGGCACTGGATTTAATCGCGATCCGTCGAAGAGAAGGCCACTCGCCAGGCAATAAAGACGAGAAAGGACACATAGGCAATGACAAATAGCCATTCTTGTAGGTTCTCTCCAGAGTTCATGGCAGTTTCGCGGCACGTTGATGTTTAGTGTATGCCGTTGGGGTGCGGCGCTACCGGCAGACCATTGCAGCCATTAGATTTCCACAATGACGGGGGTATGATCGCTGGGTTTTTCGAGTCGGCGTGGGGCGATATCAATCGTGCAGCTTTTGGCGCGCTCGTAGAGCGTGGGTGACAGATAGTGGTGATCGATACGCCAGCCCCGATTACGCGAGAACGAGGCCGCGCGATAATCCCACCAGCTAAAGTGCCCGCCCTCATCAGTGAATTTGCGAAAAGCATCCTGCAGGCCCACAGACAAGACCTGGGTCAACGTTTCTCGCTCGGTTGGTGACGACATAATGTGGGTGTCTTTACCCTTGGGATCATGAATATCGCGATCTTCTAGGGCAATGTTGAAGTCGCCACAGACCAACAACTGGTCGTTATCAGCCAAAAGAGTTTGCAAATAGGTTTGTAAGACGCCTAGCCAGCGGAGCTTGTAATCATATTTTTCGCTGCCGATCGCAGAGCCATTGGGCACATAGAGGTTCACAAGGCGCACGCCATCAAGCACTCCCGTCATGACGCGCTTTTGGTCGTCTAAATCGCCGACTGCATCAGCCCCCACAACCGGGGCAAACCCGAGGCTGACGTCCTCCAAGGACTGACGACAGAGCATCGCTACACCGTTATAGGATTTTTGACCACTAATATGAGCCTGATAGTCCACTGATTGAATGGCTTCTAAGGGAAAATCAGCGTCTTGGACTTTGGTTTCTTGTAGACACAGCACATCAACGGGGTTAGCCGTTAGCCAGTCAGTTACGTGGGTCAGGCGCGATCGAATTGAGTTGACGTTCCAAGTAGCGATTTGCATACAGTGTTAGCGTTCAAACCTGTGAAATGTTAGCGGCAACCACCGATGTTCTGAACTGGCTGACTCGGCACCCCTCGTCCGTTACTGCGATAGCTTGGCCATGCCATCGGTGCGCCCGCATCATGATGGTGTCACATTGCGGCAACAGAAAGAAGCCCGCTAGGCTGTCAGAGGGCTGATGGGTCACTCGAATATTGAGGGGATGGCCAGTGATTAGCCTTGAGGATACTGTGATGTTTGGCCAGAGAATATGTCTGCAGCTGACCGACCTCTAGAAGGGGAAGCCCTGGTAAAAGAAGTGTGTCGTCGCATTCGGGTGGCACGCAGCTATTGGGATGCTCACAACAATGCCGCCTGCCGAGGCGAGCGGGAAAAGGCACTGGCGCTTTACAACACCTTGACCAAAGTGGAGAAAGAGAAAATTCCTCAGCAATTGAGGATCTGGTTGCGCTATCGCAGCGAAAAATATTTTGGGGCGCACCGCACCGCACCGGGCAGTCCGCGTAAGACAGGTAAAAAGACGGGCAAGCAGAGCGGCAAGGGCAAGCCGTCGCGATCGCGCCGCCGTTCGTAGCTGGTCGGTCATTCTCCTCAGTTAACTGGGAGCAGCCAACCCAGCGTCTCAAGCCGCGGGCGATCGCCGCTAGAGAAGGCTACAGCGAGGACAAATCACCTCTAAGCTAGTCCATGACCTGTTAAGTCAAATGACATGGATATACAGTGGCAAGCTGCCAAGACCTATGAGGATATTCTTTATGCCAAAAGCCAGGGCATGGCGAAAATCACGATTAACCGGCCCCACAAGCGCAATGCCTTTCGTCCTAAAACAGTGGTAGAGCTGTATGACGCCTTTACCGACGCTCGGGAGGACATTTCAATTGGCGTCATTTTGCTGACCGGGGCGGGGCCGCATACCGATGGCAAGTATGCCTTTTGTGCAGGGGGCGATCAAAGTGTGCGGGGACAAGGCGGCTACATTGACGAAGCGGGTATGCCTCGTCTCAACGTGCTCGACTTGCAGCGACTCATTCGCTCAATCCCGAAGGTGGTGATTGCCTTAGTGGCGGGATATGCGATCGGCGGCGGCCACGTACTGCATCTTTTGTGCGACCTCACGATCGCAGCTGACAATGCCATCTTTGGTCAGACTGGGCCAAAAGTGGGCAGTTTTGATGGCGGCTTTGGGGCCAGTTACTTGGCCCGGATCGTGGGGCAAAAAAAAGCCCGAGAGATTTGGTTTCTCTGTCGCCAGTATTCCGCCCAAGAGGCGTTGGCGATGGGGTTGGTTAATACGGTGGTGCCGGTAGAGGCTTTAGAGGCAGAAGGCGTACAGTGGGCGCGCGAAATTTTAACCAAGAGCCCGATCGCGATTCGCTGCCTCAAAGCCGCTTTTAATGCAGACTGCGATGGTCAAGCCGGTCTGCAAGAACTCGCGGGCAACGCGACGCTGCTGTACTACATGACCGAAGAAGGCGCTGAGGGCAAACAGGCATTTTTAGACAAGCGATCGCCCGACTTTGATCAATATCCTTGGTTGCCATAAACGTAAACGCTGAACCGATTGATTGATGGTTCAGCGTTTACGTTTAGAAATTCATGTTCAAAGGCAAAAATGAAGAAGTGGCGCTGCTCAATTATTGGGCTGCTTTAACCAAATAGTCTTGTTCTGTCGGGTCAAAGTCGTGGTTGCTGACTTTGAGGCCCTGGGGCCAGGCTGCCAGGGGTGACTGGGTTACCGTGCTGACAGTCTCAAAAAATACAGGACTCGCCAAAGAGCAGGCCGTCCAACTCCCTTGTACAGGTACGTTGAGCTGGCCACAATGTCCCCCTCGTCGACCTTCCAGCGTGAAGTGGCGGCAACGCTGACAACAAGAGACATCTAACTGATTGGCATCCATCAGAAAATCATCCAGAAATAGAGCTTCTCTATAGTGTCTAAACATTTTTGGGGCCTTTCGAAGAGAAAAAAGCGGCAGTCTTAATGCCCCCAATTGTTTCGGCGCCAAAACTGCCCGCGAGCAGCTTTAGAATCTTTTTAGAATTTCTTCAAAAATATATACTCGCTGGCATAGAGGTAAAACCACTTAAAATTGACTCTATACCGGCTGGGATCGTATTTGCTGGCGAACAGAAAGTCGTCATCGCTCTCAAGAAACCCCTGGTTTTTACCGAGTTTGTAAATTAAAA
>JBCBJQ010000100.1:0-22095 GCA_038523235.1 Cyanobacteria bacterium J06626_4 | reverse complement strand
ATGGCGACGTCCCCACTGGGTTTTATGCAGCAGCAAACACAGCGCCATCAGCACTGTAGTCACGAAAAAGTTCGTAATCGCGGCGCCTTTCAGCTGGTGAACAACTGCTGCAGCATTATCGGTGAGGCTGGACAGGCTTTCAGCAACTTGGTCGCCATGAAAAGCAAAAAGGTATGGTACGTAGCTGCCGGCAATTAAATGACAGCCCAGCGCGACCCAAAGGCCAAAACCAAGCCGCTGATATAAAAATGTCTGCCGCCATTTGAGATAGTCACTTGATTGGTTAAGCGATAGATGCTGCCGCAGTTGAGTCCAGCGTCTACTAAGCTGCCGCCCAGATATCTTGAGAAATGTCGGATCAAAGGCCATAAAATCAATGCTCCGCATTCTGCCCTAGCAGACCGAAATTTGGTTTGAACATCTCCAGTCATTACAAGCCGCACGCAGCAGGACTTTAGTTCTACCGTCATTCCTTATGTACAAATGCCCGCACGGCTATGCTCCAAACATCATGGCGCTGGATCAATCGGCAGCATAAACCAAAAGGGGTGCCCTGTGGAGTATCGCTCTCAGCGCCAATTGGCCCACCCGTAGGCTTCAAGTGCTGACAAATGTTAAGCCCTAGACCCAGGTGCAGCGGTTGGTTATGATTGCGCCCCTGACTATAGCGATCAAGGCTCCACTAGTTGAGGGCGGGCTGAGGCGGTTGAGTTGAAGTCGACTGTAGGCGATCGCTTACACGCAGCGAATCCTTAAGGTGAGTACGGCGGCTCAGTCGCCATCGAGGTTGCCATGGCGATCGCGGCTTCTGGCGAAAAGATCGTTTGACGATAGCTCAAAACGTAAAGCGAATCATCTTGCATCCACTGCAGCGAGGCCATGCCTCCCCGTTCCCAAAAATGCGCTTGCACACCGTCTACCAGCTCTAGCGATTTCGATGGGAGCGCACCGATGAAAGGCCAGAGTGGGGGGGCTTCTGATTCTGCTATGACGACAAGTGCGGTGCACTCTATCTCCTCACAGCCAGGTTCAGTATTGAGGAAAAGTATCCCTGCTTCCGGCATGATCGATGGATACAGCTCCACATCGGTCGGCACCGTTGCCGGCAGACGCAAAGGGGGGTGAGTCGAATTCTCGGTCAGGATGTCATCGAGAATGGGCTCAAACACGGGAGCCGGAGCTGCCAGGGCAGCGGTCGTTACGAGCGCACTGCTCGCGCCCAATCCCAAACTCGTCATAAACTTCAGCGCAGACATGCAATAAACCCTCATGGGAAAAATACAGGTTCAGTCTGCCTTGAGATACTGTCACACCACATCACCCAGATGAGCTTAGGCGGTTCACCCAGGCGGGTTTTTAGAGACACCTACTTGGGTGAGCCGTCGGAGAAAATTGATGCGTCGTCAAGCATTCTCGTTAAACTCGCGTCATTTCCTTGATGGCGTGTTTTCAGTACCTATCTTTATTCAACAACTGAGGCGGTTGCTCAAAATCTGGCAGGCTCGTATAAATGCTCTCTAAATTCATGACTCGGTCTTCCAAAGCCTTTAGGGCCAGCGTCTCTTCTTTGCGGCGCTGCTCCGGTGCTAGCCAGACTGCGGCGGTGCCACCAGTAGCACCTAGCATCACCAGAATCGGGAGTATCGGTCCACTTTTCGCCACTGCGGTTAACGGAATACACAGGGCAAACAGGCCCACAGCAGAGCCCCAAATCACCGCTGTTGCTCGATTCTTGGAATTGGATTTGGCAGATTTTTGTCCCATTTGCATCCTTATTTAGTGTTTTGTTTGTTCTTTAGCGCCAGCAGCTTAAGAATGACCGAGTCGTCTTGAACCGTGACTAAAGTGTGTAGGAGCTGCCAGCGGCAGGGTAAACCAGAAGGTGGTGCCCTGGTCTAACTGACTATCCACCCCGATTTGGCCCCCGTGAGCTTCGACAATCTGCCGACAAATATACAGACCCAGCCCCAAGTGCAGAGGTTGGCGACGGCTGAGGCCACGACTGTAGCGATCGAATAGCCCCTGGTTGGAATCTGGCGAGGTGGGTTGATTTGAGGGAAATTGCAGGTGATCGCCCGGCAGCTCACTGATGCCCTGACCATCATCGCTGACCGTACAGTGCAAGTATTGGCCGCGCAGACTGGCATTAAGGGTGACACAGACCCCAGAGCGGTTGTACTGAAAAGCATTGGAAATGAGGTTGTCGTAGACCCGCTGTAGCTGCAGCGCATCGGCCCTGACGCGGGGTAGACCCGCCGGTATCAAGACCACGATGTGCCCTTGCACCTGCTTTAACCCCAGGTAAAAATCGGCCGTGATCTCTTTGACCAAATCGTGCAGGCTAACAGGTTGCAACTGCAGTGAGACTCCGCTGAGTTCTTGTGTATGCGCCTCTAACAGAGAATTAATCAGCCGTAGCTGCTGCTCATGGCTTTTGGCCATGCGGGTAATCACGCTGCGATCGAGGGTGACTTTTTCCTCGCCTGGCAGCAGGCTATTCAATAGCATCAGCGTACCGGTGACCGGATTCCGCAGATCGTGAGATACCGCATGCAGAAATAGCTGCAGCTGTTGCCGAAGCTCAAACTCTCGAATCAACAGCCGCTCATAAAGGTAGACCCCGAGGTCAGCAATGCCAAAGCTGATCAGGGCGAGCAAGAGCACCATAATATAGGCCGGCAGCTGCAGCGCTTGAGGCAGCGCCGGCGCGTCAAAACCCAGCACCAACATCGAAACGCTGATCAAACTGAGAAACCCGACCTGAGAGATCACGTGCCACTGCCACTGCACCGGAATCATGGTCGCCTGAATCAAAAAAAAGAGGCTCCACCCGGCAAAATCCAGACTTGTTTCACCCGCTAGCAGGTGATGAATCTGGGGAATCACCATGACTGCGCCTGAATAGCCCCAAAAAGCCAAGCGCGTTTGGGCTAATGACAGTGACTTCGATGAGAGAAAGATCAAACCCAGCCAGATGCCCAGCAGTCTTGACGCGGCCATGCACAGAGCGGCCACTATCTCGTAACGGCTGAGCATCAGCTCTTCCTGGCCGGTGCGGCCGATCGCCGGCACAATCAGCCCAAAGGTGAGAAGTACTAAAACCAAGAGAAAAATACCGGCGACCCAAAGACCCAGCCGCAGTCGCTCTTGGATAAAGCGATGTCGCCAAGCGCGATACGCTGCCGAAGGAGGGGGAGCCTGCTGCACTTGGTGGATGTATTGTTGCCAGTTTTGGAATAGTTTAGGAATGAAAAACAGGCCCATGGCTCATCGCAAAAGCTGACAACAGCATGTCGTTTATCTTCAGTCTATAAAAGGATTAACTGGTTGTAATCCTGCCGCTAGGATCACCCAACTGGGTGATTAATCTCCCCTAAACGGTCACCCAGCTGTAGGTAGAACCGACCCGTGGCCCCGACCTACAGTGAAAACTTGGTGGGGCGAATCGCTTCCTTGGGTACCACACCTAGCTCCTTCAGTACTTCGCCCCCTTTACTGATAGAGGACTCAAGCTATGAAAACGGCTGTACAAACTAATTTGTCACTTTTAGAACGTTTGGAAAAGGTGCTGCCCCATGACCTGGCGAGTGCAAAAGACTTAATTTCGAGTAACTTTGTCTGGCACTACTTCAACCCGAGCCTGCCAGAGATCGCCGGTGACTATGAGGGTCTCAGTGGTCTGCAGGCATTTTTTCAAAAACTGGGCGCCCTCACTAACGGCACCTTTCGGGTCTCGACTCTCAAAGTCATTCCCGTAGGGGAAGAGCTGGTGGTTATGCATGCCAACCCAAGCATGTCATTTGCCGATGAATCGTTTGAGCTAGACGCCGTGGTGGTTTGGCGCATCGTCAGCGATCGCATCGTCGAAGCCTGGGATATTCCCGCAGTCTACACGCTGCGATTGCCTGATCCCGATCAGCTCAAAGAGGCCGCGTAGCCGGGCCACCTGCCATGACTCATATCGGCATCCTCTGCCCCACCCTCACAGGGCATCTCAATCCGATGATTGCCTTGGGGGGTGAACTGCAACGGCGATCGCACCGCGTGACCGTGGTGGGCCTGATCGATGGCAAAGCCAAAGTGCTGGCTGCGGGTCTGGAGTTTCTCGCGATCGGCACCACTGAGTTTCCTCAGGGCTCGACCCCACAGTCGCTGCACCAATTGGGCGAACTGAGTGGCATCGCCGCGCTGCGCTATTCGCTCGCGTTGGTCAAACGGGCTACCGCCATCCTGTTGGCCGAAGGGCCAGCCGCTCTCAAAGCGGTAGGAGTCGATTGCCTACTCATTGACCAAGCCTTGCATGGCGGTTCGACCGTGGCCCAAGTGCTGCACTTGCCTTTCATTACCGTCTGCTGTGCCCTGATGTTAAACCCTGAGCCTGACGTGCCGCCTTTTTTTACCTCTTGGCACTACGGTGCGGCGGGCTGGGCCCGGCTGCGCAACCAAGCTGGTTATCAGCTGCTGGCCCTCCTGGCCAATCGCAGCACGCGGCAGATTGCCGACTATCGGCAGCAGTGGCACTTACCCCCGCTGCGATCGCAAAACGATGCCTATTCAGAGCTGGCTCAGATTTGCCAGCAACCGGCTGAGTTTGCCTTTCCGCGGCAGTTTTTGCCCGCTTGTTTTCACTTCACAGGGCCTTATGTTGAGCCTGCTAGTCGCGCGTCAGTGCCTTTTCCTTTTGAGCAGCTAACCGGGCAACCGCTGATTTATGCCTCTTTAGGAACGCTACAAAATCGACTGTTATGGCTGTTTGAGGCGATCGCGGCAGCCTGTCAAGATCTCGATGCGCAGTTGGTCATGGCGTTGGGGGGTGGGGCTCAACCCGAGTCACTGCCACCCTTACCCGGCTCGCCGCTGGTAGTCGGCTATGCGCCCCAACTCAAACTCTTGCAAAAGGCGGCGCTGACCATTACCCACGCTGGCATGAACACCGTGCTGGAATCCCTGAGTAACGGCGTCCCCTTGGTGGCGATTCCCATTACCAACGATCAGCCTGGCGTCGCCGCCCGCATCGCCTGGACTGGCACGGGAGAATTCATTTTGCCCAACCAGTTGACCGTGCCGAAGCTGCGTCGCAAAATTCGCCAGGTCTTGACCCAAACCTCGTATCGCCAGAACGCGGTGCGTCTGCAGCAAGCGATTCAAGCCAGTGGAGGAGCCCCACAAGCCGCCGATATCATCGAGCAGGTGATATCAACCGGTAAACCTGTCCTCACCACCAAGCAGCACGCGAAGCGATGAAAATTCACGAATGTGGTCAGCCCACAAAAAATCCCCTTTCTCGACTGGATTCACCAACGGACGTTGCCGCCATGGCTAGAGCCGGTTAGCCAGTCATCGGCAGCATGCTTTACCTGACCCATGAAAATCAAGAACACCGACGGCACTGAAACGGTCTACTCAGTCCTTGGCGACGCGGCCAACGCAGCGATGGTTCTGCTGCACGGCATGGGTGCCGACCACAAAATGTGGCAGCCCCAGATGGCGGCATTTGCCCGCAACGGCTTTTACGTGTTGGCTCCAGACTTACTCGGCCATGGCCAATCCTCAAAAGTGAAGCAACTGACGCTGCCAGACTGGGAGAATCAGATTATCGACTTACTCAGAGCCCACCAGAAAGAGACCAGCATTTTAGTGGGCGTGAGTATGGGCGGTGTCATCGCTCAATCGTTTGCGGTTCATCACCCTGAGATGGTCAGCCAGCTGGTTGTATCGGATACCTTTGCTGAGTTAAAAACGCCTCTAGAGCGAGCCTTGGGACTATCGCAGATAATTGGCTTTTGGCTATTTAAGCTTCTGGGGCCAGCGGCAATGGCCAAGGGCATGACATCGGCTTATCAGGCTCCGTTTGCTCAACCGGCTAAAGACTATTTTTCTCAGATGGCCTTAGAAGCCGATTTTGAGCAGCTAATCCTAGCGCGTCGGGCGATTAATCGGATCGATGTCGTTGAGCAGTTAAGGCAGCTTAAGACCCCAACTTTAGTGATGGTAGGTGATCAGTTTGGTGATTTTTTCATAGCGATTAATCGAAAAATTGCTAATGCGGTAGAGGGTGCTAGGTTTGTTGTTCTCCATAGGGCTATGGATCCTTCCAACCTCGTCAATCCAGCCAGCTTCAATCGCGAAACACTGAAGTTTTTGAATAAAAAGCCGCCAGCGTAACAAGGTTCGACGGTAGGGCTCATTAATGGAGACAAAATATCAGGACTTATGCAGTTGGCGAAAGAGTGATCTTGGGAGCCGCTAAATAGGATCGCATGGCGTCCCGAACAATCCTGAGTTTGGCCTCATACCAACTCACTCCGGTCGTGAACCAGTGCATCTCTAGACGCAGAAACGCTCGAATCGCAAAACCAATGTGATTACGCTGTGCCCGTGAGGAGCGGACTTGGGCTCTTTCGACCCCGCAACACTGTTTTAGACCGCGATGGGACTCCTTAATCGACCACTCGCAGTCCGCCCACTTCAGGCGCTGCAATTCATTCATCGCTAAATCATTGGTGGCTCAGTAATCAATGTCGTCGTCTGGGGCAACGATTTTGAACACTCGGATCATGCCGTAGCCTTTGAGATGCACAATTCGCCCTTGAGCACCGAGCTCAATCTCGCTGATGGCCCGATTACCGCTGCGGTCAGGGCTGACGAGAGCCCGTCGATGTTACCAATCCTAGCAACAACGAAGCCTAGAGAGTTCTCTACGGGCACAGAATGATGGTTATAAATTCGCGATCGCCGCAGCTCATTGAGAGGTGTTCGATGAGTCAATCCCTGCAATTAGGGTCACCCAGTTGGGTGATGGCATCTCCCAACCAGTACGAGCAATCGGGGTGATCCCATTGGGTGCGTCCCCCCTCTAGAGAATGACCCACATGCAGGTAGGAAAGATAGCAAACAGCAGCATATTTTCAAGAGGTTGAGCCCTATGGAGCAAGGAGTTCTTATCTCCGCAGAATTTGAGGAACAAGAGCTAGGCCAGCACTCTAATTACCTTATTCATCCTGACTCCTATACGGACCAATATTTTCTGACCTAGATTACACATAGAAAAAGAATCATGACCTTTTTGCCAGTTCTAAATTTGTCTGCCCTTGATGGCAGCAACGGCTTTGTCCTTTCCGGTATCGATGCGGATGACTTCTCTGGAAGTTCGGTCAGTGGGGCAGGGGATATCAATGGTGATGGCATTGCTGACCTGATTATTGGAGCTATCGGTGCTAGCCCTAACGGCACTGAGTCTGCTGGAGAGAGTTACGTGGCGTATGGCTCCAATACTGGCTTTAATGCCCAACTCGACCTCGCGACCCTCGACGGCCGCAACGGTTTTGTCATCGCCGGTATTGATGCCGGTGACGTCTCTGGAGGTTCAGTCAGTGGAGCAGGGGATGTCAACGGTGACGGCATTGACGACCTGATTATCGGAGCTACCGGTGGTGCATCCAACGGTAACCTGAGGGCCGGAGAGAGCTATGTGGTGTTCGGTTCCAATACTGGTTTTAACACCCGGTTTGATCTCGCGACTCTTGACGGCGACAATGGCTTTATCCTGGCTGGCATTGATGAGAATAATCTCGCTGGCGTTTCGGTAAGCGGTGCCGGAGATATTAATGGCGACGGCATTGATGACCTAATTATCGGGGCCTCTGGTGCTAGCCCGAACGGCAATCGGTCTGGCGAAAGCTACGTGGTGTTTGGCTCTGATATTGGCTTTGATGCCCGACTCAATCTGGCAGCGCTGAATGGCAGCAATGGTTTTGCGATCGGTGGGGTGAGTCCAGGGGACCGCGCTGGCATTTCGGTAAGCGGGGCTGGAGATATCAATGGTGACGGCATTGGTGACCTAATTATTGGGGCCTCCGGTGCTAGCCCGAACGGCAATCGGTCTGGCGAAAGCTACATCGTATTTGGTACGGATACTGACTTTGATGCCCGACTCAATCTGGCGGCCCTTAATGGCAGCAATGGTTTTGCGATCAGTGGGTTGAGTCCAGGGGACCGCGCTGGCATTTCGGTAAGCGGTGCCGGAGATATCAATGGTGACGGCATTGATGATCTGATTGTTGGCTCCCCCGGTGCCGACACCAATAATGCTGGCGAAAGCTATGTGGTGTTTGGCTCTGATACTGGCTTTAACGCCCGACTCAATCTGGCGACCCTTAACGGCAGCAATGGTTTTGTGATCGGCGGGGTGAGTCCGGGGGGTGGCTCTGGAGTATCGGTGAGCGGTGCCGGAGATATTAATGGTGACGGCATTGATGACCTGATTATTGGGGCCTCTGGTGCTAGCCCTAACGGCAATCGGTCTGCTGGCGAAAGCTACGTGGTGTTTGGCTCTGATATTGGCTTTGATGCTCGTCTGGATCTGGTAACGCTGAATGGTAGGAATGGCTTTGCGATCGCTGGTATTAATGCTTTTGACTTCTCTGGACGTTCGGTCAGCGCGGCGGGGGATATCAATGGCGATGGTATCGATGACCTAATTATCGGGGCTTCTGATGCCGAATTCAGCAATAACCAAGAGGCTGGAGAGAGTTATGTCATATTTGGACGTCGAGATCTAGCGTCATCCAGCAACTTTTTTAGCTTCGAGCTATCACGACAAATCATTCGTCCAGTTGTTGGTGACATTCCTTATACCCCAGTGGAAGTTGGTGGCATCAATCTGGGTCAATTCCTCGATGAGGGCTACTACCTCAGTCAGAATCCTGATATCGCTGCAGCTATCGATAATGGACAATTTAGTTCTGGATTTGACCATTTCATTCAATTCGGTTTAGCGGAGGGGCGCAATAGCAATTCTCTATTTAATGAACAAGCGTACCTGGCTGCCAACTCGGATGTCGCCAATGCCGTTGATGATGGTTTGATCGACAGTGGCTTGCAGCACTTCCTCCTGTTTGGTCATCTAGAGGGCCGCAATCCTAGTCAGTTATTTAATGAAGCAGAATATTTGGCGCTTTATACTGACGTCGCAGCGGCGGTGCAGGCGGGTGGTTTCGGCAGCGGCTTTGAGCACTATGTGGAAGCGGGAGCACAAGAGGGGCGTTTACCCGAACGCTCTCTATTCCAAGAGGATTTCTACCTTGCTCAAAATTCTGATGTTGCAGATGCCGTTCAAGCTGGAATATTCGCTAGCGGGTTTGACCATTTTGCTCGATTTGGTGCATCGGAAGGGCGCGACCCCAGTAGTTTATTCAGTAATGAAGCCTATCTGAACGCGCATTCAGATGTCGCGGCAGCGGTCTCACAGGGCAGCTTGGCGTCCGGCTTCCTGCACTATGCAGTCTTCGGAGCTGCCGAAGGACGTGCTCTCGTCTGAGAATCATATTCCCAGTTTCGGTTGGCAATCCTTGAATACTCAAGCCCTAGCCACGAAACCGGGAGCCTGCCCAGAGCACAAGATATGAATTTGAGGCGCTTTAAGTAACGCTTCTAAGCCCTGGAGATGACTAATGGTAAACAGCCGTGCTTACAAATCGACTGACTGGCAGAGGCTATGTGAAATACATGATGCCTCCCGTCTAGATGAACTCAGCTTAACGGTCGGTACGGAGGCGTTTCTGACCCTTGAGCAGACTGCCGAAAGCGAAGGGCTCTTTGACGGCAAGCTGGTGGTCGCAGAAGTGGATGGTGTTATACGAGGATTCGTCGCTTACAGTGACGATGAACTCACTTGGCTTTATGTCGATCCGCAGTTTTATAAACGAGGGGTAGGGCGATCGCTGATTCGCCATGCTGTAGCAGACTCAACCTCGGCAATAGAACTGGAGGTACTTGAAGGCAATACACCCGCTCTCAAGCTCTATCTCTCTGAAGGTTTCAAAGTGGTAAAGCGCATTGAGGGCAAGCTCGCAGGCAATGAGGAGTTTGCAGCAGTCGGTCTGGTTTTGAGACACGAATCGTCACCTAAACGCTCAGTTCTATCAGAGTTTGACAGTGCTAACCCCAACGATAGTTAATCCATAGGGCGTCAAACCGAAAGTTAAAAGTTGCTTGGCCCCGCGAAGCCTTTTGGCTCTATGGGGTCGCCGACCCCTCAACCGGTTGGCAATGGAAACAAACGCACGACCACCTCAACAGTGACCACTCCAACAGTTTCTTGATGAGCTATCGCAACAATTGGGCCATTCGGGGGCCGTGATGCCACTCGATGGTGCTCCCGCCTATCGGGCTAAAAAATAGTATGGCCAGGAAGTATTATCCCTACTTTTTAACCCCCTCATCGTTCATCGTTTCAACTCCACAATTGCATGATTATCTACACACATATCTTCAACCTCTTTGCAAAATTCTTGCTCGTTATAGCAGCGGTCGGTGTAGTGGTAGTTCTAATCACTTTAGATGTCCCAATCTCAGGAGGATTTCTCTTTGTTGTTTCATCCTTAGTGGCGATGGCGTTGCTTTGGCCGGTTTACTACTTTTTGCTTCGGCACCTGGCAAATTGGCTTTATTGCGCATTAATCCTTCGTACCGTTTTGCGTTGGTCTGATCTGAAAGAAGTCGCCTGTCTGTTTGACTTTGATTGTGAAGGCGGATGGATACCAATGACCGAAATTCGCGATTATCGGCCTACTTTGCGGCGTGAACGATTGCTGGATGCAGCCAAATGGGACGATCGAGAATTCGGCGTGAATCGTTATATGTCATGAACTACGTCAGTGACCCAGGGATCTGCTGATTGCGATCGCACTCTGGAAAGCTTCTGACTTTGAAGAGTTGAAGGTATTCAGTTTGGGTGCTTTTATTGCCTTGCTTTCCTCTATTCCAATATTCCACTTTTTGATTGAAAACGGATATATTGAACCCGATTAAATAGAGTGTTTCATCTGACACAAGATAATCGGGGCATTACTGGATTACGGAGAGTTTATGCCAAGAGTTGAAGGAAAAATCGCGTTAGTCACGGGTGCGGCCAGAGGCATCGGGCTATCAGTGGCAAAGTTGCTTGCCCAGGAAGGGGCAACGGTGATTTTGAGTGACATTAATGATGTTTTGGGCGAAGCATCTGAACAAACAGTTTCAGGCAGTTCTGAATATCGGCATCTTGATGTTTCAGTAGAGGCCGAATGGCAAGCGATCGCTGACTATATTGTGGAAAAGTATGGTCGTTTAGATATCGTTATCAACAATGCGGGCATCACGGGCTTTGTCGAAACCAGCGGCCCCCATGACCCAGAGAATCTCGATATGGCCAGCTGGCACCAAGTTCATGCCACCAATCTAGATGGGGTGGCGTTGGGGTGTAAGTATGCCATCAGGCTCATGAAAACCTCGAATCGGGCCAGTATCGTCAATATCTCCTCCCGATCAGGATTAGTGGGAATACCGGCAGCCGTGGCTTATGCATCGAGTAAAGCCGCAGTCCGTAATCACACCAAATCAGTCGCCCTGTATTGCGCTGAAAAGGGCTATCCCATTCGATGTAACTCGATTCATCCCGGCGCGATTCTCACGCCCCTGTGGGACGCCATGCTGGGCGAGGGAGAACCAAGAGAGGCGGCCATCAAAGGAATCGCCGCTGATATACCGCTAAAAGTGATGGGAACTCCAGAAGATGTCGCCTATGCCGCGTTGTATTTAGCCAGTGATGAATCAAAATACGTCACTGGAATCGAGCTCAATGTCGATGGTGGGATCTTAGCCGGTAGTGTCGCTGCGCCGTCAAAGTAGTTCTCATACATGCAGCGTGCTATTCCCTTCACTGCAATTTTCCACAGCCCAAAACAGTGATTTGTTAATTCAACTTCAACCCCACCTGTAGACGCGGCAGGCGTTAGAGAAGTCGTGATCGCCCCTACTTGATTGCTTGAAAAGGAGCCAGTATGCCCTCTGACATTGTCATCATTGGCCCCATTGGGGTAGGCAAATCAACGCAGGGGCAGCTCCTTGCCGAACAATTGGCCCTGCCACAGTGCTCGATGGATGATCTGCGGTGGGGCTACTACGACGAAATTGGCTATGACCAAGCCCTGGCTCAACAAAAACGAGATGCTGAGGGCATGGGGGCGGTACTCAAATACTGGAAACCGTTTGAAGCCTATGCCGTAGAGCGCCTATTGGCGGAACAACGGGACTGCGTGATTGACTTTGGCGCGGGCCACTCCGTCTATGAGGATGCGGCTTTGTTTAAGCGAGTGCAGCAAGCCCTAGCGCCCTATGCCAATGTGGTGCTGCTACTGCCATCGCCAGATATTGAGGAATCGCGGCAAATTCTGCGCCAGCGCAATCGCGATCGCCCCAGCGACATCACACTCGTCAATGAGCACTTTTTACAACATCCGGCCAACGCTCAACTAGCCAAACACACGGTTTATACCCACCACAACCCGCCTGAAGTTACCTGTGCCGACATTTTGCGCGTGACGGGGTTGACTGACATCTTGCACTAGTACATCGATATCCTGCATTTGCCCCCTTTTCTTGTATGCCCGGAGGGCTTTAAGGCCCCCAATTCTGGGGGCCTTCGACCTCAGAACCCCCAAAATTTGGGGGGCAGGGGGGCTAGACCAGGCAATGTTAGGTCAATTGCAAGAGCTGAGGTTGACCTGATGGCAACCGTCATTTTGGTTAGCCCAATTGGGTGAGGCTATCGATACCGGGTTAGGGGTATTACCGCAGGTGACTGACTGACATGCTGTGTTGAGTCAGTCGCAATGACGACGTGCGTGGTTGGCAAGGCATTGGCGATCGCCAACGTAGCGCATTGCAAAGATAAACCCGCTTCACTCCCCTCTTTCGTTGAAAGTTTAAAGCGATGACTCAATTTTTACAGGTAATCGGTGTTCTATTTCCTTTTTTACTGTTGTCAGTTTTTTTTGTAGCGCTTATCGGCATTTTAGTTGCTCAACGACGTTGGCAGCATCGAGGGTCTCCTTCCCTCAAAGGCAGCTTGCGGCGCTTCAAGGTCAGTTTAGCTTTGTTGGCGATCTATCTTGGCATTGCCGCCGTTACCGTTCAAACGCTGACAACGGGCCTCAATAGTTTTGGCTACCCCGATGTGCCCGCAGACGTGCAAACGACAGAGCAAATTTTGGATTATTTGCAGCGATACAACCGCGCCATTATGACCAACACGTATACGCTGCTCTGGTTTTTCTATGCGTTTGTAGTTTGGTTCCTAACCACACTCTATGCCTTTGCCCAGGCTGTCGTGAAAGCCATACTTGCCCACCCTCATCCATAGACTTTTTCCTGATGTTTGATCAATACCTGATTAGCTCATCCAAATTCGCGATCGCACTAGCCATTCTTATCAGTAACGGCTTGCCGGTCATGGCTGCTCACGCTGCTATCAGCCCACGCAACTCTCAGAATACTGAGCCTACATTGACGTTATCCAAATCACCTCAAGAGCCTACCAACATGACCCTTTCTACCTCTTCACGGATCGCCCAAAATTCCACCCTGACTGCCGAATTTGATGCCTATTTACAGGCGCATTACGAAACTGGACGCTTCATGGGAGCTGTCGTCATCGCCCAGCCTGACGAAATCCTCTTCGTCAATAGCTATGGCATGGCCAACCTAGAGCATCAGGTGCCCAATGCGCGCTTAACCAAGTTTCGCATTGGCTCGATTACTAAACAGTTCACCGCTGCGGCCATCCTGCACCTGCAAGATCGAGGTTTACTCGACGTGCAGGCTCCCGTCGCTACGTACCTGCCCGACTATCCCAATGGCGAGCGCATCACGATTCATCACCTGCTCACCCATACCGCTGGCATTCCTAACCTGACTAGCTTCCCTGACTATCTGGAATGGATGAAGCAGCCGACCACCTTAGCAGCCCTGATTGCCCGCTTCCAAGATTTGCCCCTAGAGTTTGAGCCGGGTGAGCAATTTCGCTACAGCAACTCGGGATATGTGCTGCTAACCCAAATCATCGAACAGGTTTCAGGGCAATCCTACGCTGACTACCTACAGACGCAACTCTTCACCCCCTTGGGACTGGAAAACACCGGTTATGAGCAACCCCTAGCCGTGATTGATGGTCTGGCCAACGGCTATCAGTTCACCGGGGAGGGCTACCAACAGGCGGAATATATCAACATGGCCGTGCCCGCTGGCGCTGGCGGACTCTATTCGACCCTGGATGACCTCATCCGCTGGCATCAGTTTTTGATCAATACGGAAAATCGTCCAGCCGGCATCCTCAGCGATGCTGCCATTGCCGCGATGAAGACCCCACAGATATCGATGGGTGAAGACGCGCCTGAATTGTCCTATGGTTACGGACTCATCATTGGAGCGCAGGGCTTTATTGCTCACGGGGGCGGCATTAACGGCTTTGTCACCTATCTAGGTAGCCTGCCCGAGGAGAAGACTACTGTTGCCGTACTCAGCAATGTCGAACATGCCAATCCTTCCCTCATGGCCGAAGACTTACTCGCCATCCTCAAAGGCCAACCTTACCAACTGCCGACGAACGAAGAGGCTGTGACCCTGGCCCCGGAAGTATTGGAGCGCTATGTCGGAACTTACCAAGTGACACCAGACTTTCAGGTCGCGATCGCCGTTGAGTCAGAACAACTCCATATTCAAGGCACTGGGCAGCCACAAATCCCGCTGTTTCCCGCCTCCGAGACCGAATTCTTTGCGCGTCTCTTGGAATTTCGCATCGTTTTCAATATCGCTGCCGACGGCACAGTAGAAAGCGCCACGCTGTTGCAAAACGGTCAAGAACTTCCTGCCCCTAGAGTCGACTAGCTAACGACCGCTCGCGATCGCACTCTATCCGTTCCCCATAGACACGCTGGTGAGCCAGTCCGCCATCAGGCCAACAGCTCAGCCGGTATCCGGCTACTTTATCGCCATCCCCATCTACTAACGCCAATCACTAATCCGACCACGATGCGTCAGCGGTTAACCCGCTGGCATCAATTGATGATGCGGCACGCTCAACTCCCCGGCACTGCGGTCAAGCGCAGTGACAAAAATTTGATCTTTTAATTTTCGACGATTGAGGCGTTTATTCATGGTTACGTATAGGTCCTGTCTGCGTTGCGCTTTGGGAACTTTGTTGGGCAGCCTATCAGTCGGCTTAATGGCGCTACCCTCATCGGCTGCTGAACGAGTTGTCTTATCCTACGGCTTTCTGGAAGTTGCAATTCCGATTGACTCTTTAGAAGCATTTGCGCGAGAAGGTCAGGTTGATGACGACCTTGATTCTTATCTACGGAGCGCGAGTGTAGAAGCGCGCAAAGAGCTGCAAGAAATCCTACTCACTCCGATGGAGGTAAGCCCCGCCACGCTTTCGCAGTTTCTTTACTCGACTTCAGGAGAGGTTTTACTGCAGTACTTAGGCAATCTTATCCAGACAGATTCTCGGCTCAATGGCTTCTATGCGTTGCGCTCAGCAGTGGTACTCGCGGCGGCTGATGCCGAGGGCTTGACCCTCTTAAATGTACTGCAGCAGTTTCCGACGCCAACCGTGCGGGTTGACGGACTCCAGACCCTGCGAGTTGCCGGAGCCGCTGCTCAACTAGTCGAACAAACTGAGCAGGCGATCGCGTTAATCGATCAGCAGTCGGCTTTAGAGATAAAGATAGAAGCAGCCGTTGATTTCACTCAATACGATGATTTAAAGCAGCCCGGTGTTGTCCCGTGGCGGTCAGAACTCTGGAATTTGTACGATCAGAGTCGCGATCGCGCTGTGACTGCAGAACTCTATCAACCACAGGCTCCACCTTCTCAATCGGTTCCGGTGGTGGTGATTTCCCACGGTTTGGGGGCCGATCGCACGAGCTTTGTCGATCTGGCGCAGCATCTAGCCAGTCATGGCTTTGGGGTGATCCTGCTAAACAACTCGGGTATCAGCAGCCAACAGCTACAAAGCCTGTTGCAAGGAAATGCTAGCGAGGTGGTTAACCCAGAGGAATTTATTCATATCCCTCGAGACGTTTCCTTTCTGCTGGACGAACTAGAACGATTTAACCAAGTCAATTCTGCCGAATCTGTCCGCTTTAACCTGCAGCAGGTTGGTATGATTGGCCATTCCTTTGGCGGATATACAGCGCTTGCCCTCGCGGGCGCAGAATTTGATCTTGAACAGCTCCAAACCGCCTGCGCTTTCGACACTAACGGCCCCGACTTAGTTAATTTTTCGCTGTTGCTTCAATGCACCGCTCTACGGTTGGAAGATAGCGCTTTTCGGTCCCTTCGAGACGAGCGCATCAAAGCCGTTTTCACCATGAATGCGATTGGAAGCGGCCTGTTTGGCCCCGAAGGTTTGCGGCAAATGCAAGTCCCAACTTTGTTAGTCGCTGGCAGTGATGACCCCCTGGCACCGGCACTTTTAGAACAGATTCGCCCGTTTGCCTGGTTGGAAGGAAACGACAAATATCTCATGGTCATTCAAGGCGGCACTCATATTTATGGGGCGCTTGATGCTTCCACCTACGACACCTTGACGTTGCCCGAGGGCTTAGAAGGCCCTGACCCGCTCTTGGCCCGCCAATACTTCAAGGCGAGCAGCCTAGCCTTTATGCAAACCTACATTGCCCATCACGATGAGTATCGACCGTATCTCAGCGCTAGCTATATCCAAACCATCAGCCGTCCACCGCTCGAACTTTCCTTCATCCGCGCCCTCTCGTTGGCCGACTCGATCAGCTGGCTCGAAAGGTAAAGTAGCCGCCCAGTAGGGCAGGCGGTGCCCACTGTAACGTTTGCAGGCCGCCAACATCGGGGATTAACAATAATCTCGGGTTTTATCGATCACTTTTCCTATGTTCGACGAGGCGATCGCCCATTACCTTGATGAGGTTCACCCCAAATAAGTTATGGAAAGCCCATGCGAAGAGTGGAAGGAAAAATCGCGCGGACAGGGGCAGTATTGTGAATATCTCCTCGCGATCAGGATTAGTGGGAATACCAGCAGTCGTGGCTTATGCATCGAGTAAAGCTGCCGTCCGTAATCACACCACATCAGTTGCCCTGTATTGCGCTGAAAAGGGCTATCCCAGAAGAGGTGGCCTATGCCGCGCTGTACTTAGCCAGCGATGAAGCGAAATATGTGACGGGCATCGAGCTGAACGTCGATGGTGGCATCTTAGCCGGTAGTGTCGCGGCGCCCTCAAAATAGGCACGGATGGAGCTGCAAAGTTATACCGCTCAACGCGAATGTCCGATCCCTAAACATGCTGGTCTTACCCCCTTGAACCTCACGTAACGTCAGGGTCTAGGATGCCAGCATCAACCGCAATCCTTTGAGAAACAGGCACTGAGGGGATTCATGTCTAGCCACTTAAAAATTGGTGAACTGGCCAAACAAACCGGACTCTCGGTTCGCACGTTGCATTACTACGACGAAATTGGACTCCTGGTGCCTTCCCATCGTACCGAGGCCGATCATCGGCTGTATGGCGATGAAGACATCATTCGCCTCCAGCAGATCTTATCGCTACGGCAGTTAGGGTTTGCGCTCAAGGAGATTCGCGCGTGCCTGGAGAATCCCGAATTTTCCCTGCCGCAAGTGATTGACCTACATCTAGCGCGCCTGCAAGAGCAGATGGCGGTGTCGCGATCGCTCTTCACCCAGCTCAGCCAGCTAGCTCAACAGCTCCAAAGCTCTCAGTCCGTTGCGGTTGCAGACCTGATTACCACCATGGAAACGATTACCATGACCCAGCAATATTTGACCCAAGAACAGCACGATTTACTCGAAGGTCGTCTCAATCAAGACCAGCAGGCCGAATTGCAGCAGTTTCTAACCCAAGTGCGATCGTATCGAGCCGAGGGGCGTGACCTCAACGATCCGGAGGTCCAGCAAATGGCGGGGCAGTGGCGGGACGGCCTCCTCTCCCTGGTCGGTGGCGACCTCCAGTTCTACGAAGCGCTGATGCGGCTTTACCAACAAGAAGGGGCCGAAGCGGCGAGCCGAGGCACCCTAGATGGGCCAACGATGGAATACATTCTCAAAGCGGTGGCGATGCTGTCGATGCGGGAAGAGCTGTCGGTGCGGGAAGAGTTGGTGGGGTTTGCGCTGGGTCGCTTAGCGCCAGAAACCTATGCGGTGCTGACCCAAGGGCAAGCAGCCATGCGCGAGTTGCAACTCAACTTTTTGGGGACTGAAGGTCTACTGCTAGGACTGCTCGCGGTGGAAACGAGTGTGGCAGCCCAAGCTCTGGGAGAGCAAGGCGTGGACTTTGCCACCGCCGAAACCCTGATTCGCGACTGGTTAGCCAACCACACCGTGCCACCGGCCGAAATTCCCGCCGAAATTCCATTTACCCCCCGCACTAACCGCGTCTTGGAACTGGCCGCTAAGCAAGCGCAACGGCAGAGAGACGATCAGATTACCCCGCAGCATCTGCTGCTCGGCATTTTGCAAGAAGGCGAAACGGGGGGCGGCCTGGCGATGCACGTGTTGCAAACATGCGGTGTGGACTGCGATCGCCTACAACAGCAGCTCACCTCGTAAATTACGGATTGAACACAATCCCCACGGCTCTCCTGGAATTGGGGTTAAAACTATATCCAGCAATATATTCCGCTTTTCTCCAGTCCTGCATTGCTTGGATTTCAAGACTTAGCCACTTTCACTATCAACGTGAGCCCAGGAGAGCCAGGGTTTGAGAGGTTGCTTATACTGAATGCGTCTACCCAATCACCCATATCAAGGTATTAGGCTGACGAATTTCCACCCATTTACCTCAGACAGGATCTTAAGTTGACAATTTTCCACCTAAGATCCCATATCAGAACCTTAGGTGGAAACTTTCCCTCTAATAACGTTGTTAAACCCCGTCTAACTTGAAAACTGTAGCGTTTACTTTGAGACACCTCAGTTCTTAGGCAAGGGTGAATCGTCGAACGGTGACAATAAAGTGTTTGCCTTTGGCGTTGCACCGCACCCAGTCCGACTATTTGTGTAGGTTGCTATAGCGAACATTGTTTGCTCAGGCCATGTTGATGCCACAGCAAGAATTAGCAAAAAGTACAGCACATTATTGAAAGACCGTGCTTCTAGACCACCTTACACTGTTGCTTTATAGCCGCCACCAGTTCTGCTAAGACAAGGCTGGGAGCCCATAGGTGGCTGTGCTAAGTAGGAGCAGGTACTTTGTGACCTTGCCTATATGACGCTAGCCATAACCTCTAGCGACAACTCAACTGCGGCAACTGCCTGACGACAAAGGAGCACTCAATGAAGCCATATTCACCAAATCTACTGGACACTGAACTTGCTCAATCTGTTCAGTACATGCCGCCGATTGATAATAGCGATGTTGCCCTCGCCCGTCAGGGAATTGCCATGATGCAAAAGTTTATGCCGCCCGTTGACACCAGCGGCGTAGACATTGAAGACCTGATGATTCCATCCTTTGAGACAGATGCCCATCACAAAATTCCTGTCCGCACTTATCGACCTAGCGATGCAACCGAATCTTTACCCGTGATGCTCTTCTTTCACTGGGGTGGGTTTATGTTGGGCAATTTAGAAACGGAACATGCACGCTGTGTAATGATCGCGCGAGACGCGGGTTGCCTAGCTGTATCTGTCGATTATCGACTTGCACCCGAACATCCATTTCCAGCAGGTGCTGAAGATTGTTACTCAGCGTTGCTATGGGTGACCAAGCAAGCTGAATTGTTAGACGCTGATATCACACGGCTGGCTGTGGGTGGAACAAGTGCAGGAGGAGGGCTTGCAGCTGCGTTGTGTCTAATGTCGCGCGATCGAGGGGGTCCGCCAATTAGATTTCAATTTATGGGATTCCCGGTAACAGATCATCGTATGGTGACAGGCTCGGTTAAAGCCTTCAACAACACACCAAACTGGACGTACGATGCTACCGTCAATATGTGGCGATATTATTTGGGTGAGAATTCGGCTGAATCCATTTCGGTTTATGCCTCTCCACTTAATGCCACCGACTTTAGCCAATTACCGTCCGCATACATCTGGACCGCCGAATTTGATCCCCTACGGGATGAGGGGATTCAATACGCAATCAAGCTCATGGAACACGGGATTCCCGTTGAGTTGCACAACTATGCCGGTACGTTTCACGGCTTTGACCAGACGCCCGGCGCACAGATCTCACAACGGTCCCAGAATGAACAGGTGAGCGTTATCCGTGCAGCACTGGGCCGCGCCGCATCATCGGATGCAGGTCAAAACCAAACGTCACTGACGCATACGATGATTCATGTGTTAGACGTACAACAAACCGTCCATTGGTATCGAGACATCTTTGATTTAGACGTAAAGTTTATGGCCGAGGGCAATGTTTATGCAGAGCTATTGGCTGGCACAACAATATTGGCATTTACTAGCGAACACGTTGAACAGTCGAAATATGGCGACTTTACAACTAACCGCCTAGAAGATAAGCCCAGCGGTTTCCATCTTGCGTTCAGTGTGTCCGATATCGACAAGGTTTACGCAGCAGCCGTCGAGGCTGGGGCAACGTCGATCAATGCGCCCGAGCCACAGTCTTGGGGAGGACGTGTCGCACGGATCCGAGATCTAAACGGTGTACTGGTGGCCGTCGGTGGAGCGTGACTGTTGTCGAACAGTTTAGCCGGGAGAGTTAGGGCGTGCTAGCTGTTACGGAACTGGTTAGGCGTTTGCCCAGTCACCCGCTTAAAGTAGTGAGTAAAATGACTTTGATTGGCAAACCCAACCCGTTGTGCAACCTCTGAAATCGACAAGCTAGACTTCAGAAAACGCTTGGCACGACTCACCCGTTCGTTAATGATAAATTGCCGTGGTGATAACCCAGTTTCAGCCCGAAACGTACGTGAAAAATGGTAAACACTCAATCCTTCTAAGCTTGCTAACTTTGCTAGCGACAGGTCAGCTGAAAGGTTGTCCCGAATATAACCAAGCGCTTGGCTAAAGCGTGCAGTGGTTTGATTCGTGATGTTGTCATAAACATCGGTGCTGTTTGTATAGAATCTCAGAACATGTAATTTCAAGGACAGCGAGAGTGACTCCAAGTAGAGTCTCATCTCTTGAGTTTGCCTGTTCTGAGCGGTGAACAGTGCTAAGACAAGTTGCATCAATAGCGGATCGGGCGTTGCAAAATCGCACTTAAACTGGAGCTGCTCTGGTTTACAACTCAGCTCATCTGACAAATCTGACCAAGCCTCAGCTAAAAAAGTGAGGTGCAGGACTCGGCTATGCTCCTCGACACGCGGCATCCATGTAGATGCCGTTTCGCGTGGCACAATCGTCACATCACTAGGCTTTAGCAGCCCAGATGAACGCACGTCACCCATCTGGCGCGTCATGTAATTGGTTCCTGCAACAACCACACTCACCTGATCGCTGCTGGCCGGTGGCTGGTTAAGTATGCCGCTTTCGCGATACTCAAATTGGTTGATGGTAACACCGTTTATTGAGTGGCGAGGTTGAGGGGGATGTACCAAGGTCTGTTTCCTCATTGACACCATAGCGCCACAAGTTTAGGACAATTTGCGTCGCATAGTCTGTTGCATGCATGTTTGTCTTTCACGGCAGATACTCTGTCTGTAAGTTGGGCATCATGGGAGCGACTAAAAAAGCTCCTAGCCCTTAGTACCTGCTGAGGTTTTTTAGTTGGTTGCGTCGTCGAGGCAGTCACATTGAGATCTCACCCTTGAAACGTTGCTCTGATATGCAGCCATCTTGCGATCTCACCCTTGAACCGCTGCCCTGTTAAGCAACTAATCAAACCCATAAAAATATCGCTATCCAACAAGGAGCCAGGGATAGCGGCCCATGGAATGCTACGAAGTCGGACAACACAATTCCAGGCATTTCCGCCAACTGGCACACACCGTGATCCGACATAAATAGTCCAAAGATAAGTTAGTGAATCTGGGCAACTGGCACATCAGGCCCGAAAATCCTTGCACACTTGAGGTGAGAAGCGGCTCTAGTCGTAGTGACGTTTTGGTGTAGAACCGTGGGTGATTAGGCAGAAACGTTCTCCCTAATCACCCAAATTGGCGTGTTAGGCTGACGCTCATCCACCTAAGTCCCTTTTCAGTAGGCTTAGGCTGAAATTTTTCTACCTAAGCTGCTAAATACTTTGGAAATTAAATTTATTGCCGTATTCTAGAGGGGTTCACAAGGCTGCATCACCAGCCGTTCCCCTGATGAAT
>JBCBJQ010000099.1:0-22269 GCA_038523235.1 Cyanobacteria bacterium J06626_4 | reverse complement strand
CGATGTCCTTTGCGGCGATCGCCAAGCATATCAGCGTGCTGGAAAAAGCCGGACTAATTGTCAAGCGTCAAAGCGGAAAGGAGAAGGTGATTCAGATTCAACCGCAAGCTATCAAAGAAGCGGCAGCCCATCTTAGTGAGTATGAAAAAGTATGGGGGGCTCGCTTTGATGCTTTAGAAAAACTACTCGAAGATCAATGACAAGGCAGGAGATAGTGATATGGCAAATCTGAAGGTAACAGCCCCAGAAAATTCACAAAATATCCTGGGTGTTGTCACAATCAATGCGCCGTTGAAAAAGGTGTTTGAGGCTTACACCCAAGAGGAACTCTTTTCGAGCTGGTGGTGCCGCGGTAATCCGATGAAGGTATACCACTTCGACTGCAAAAATGGCGGCAGTTGGCACATTGCGGAGCAATCCGAAGACGGTAACGAGTATGAGTTCACTGGCTGTTTTCATGAAGTCGCCCAGGATGAACGAATTGTGCAAACGTTTGAATTTTTGGGAATGCCGGAACGCGGGCATGTCATGTTGGAAAAAACCGAGTTTGTCGCCATTGATGAACATACGACTGAGATTCGTACGCATAGCACAGCCATGACCGTAGCAGACCGGGATGAGATGGTGGCAAGCGGCATGGAAAGCGGTTGGCGGCAGTCGGTTGAAGCTCTCGGTAGGCTTGTAGAATCAGAGAAGTAACCGCAAATAGCTCTACCAGAACAGCGATCGTTCCTTTTGTCCCCTTCATTGCTCAACCCGTTGCTGAATCAGGTAGCTGCAGTTGGAAGTCCGTCCTAAGCCGAAGCGAGGTAACCCGTCCCGACGACGGTAAATTGCCAAAAGGCTGACGACACAGTCAAGAAGTGCCCGCTTGCTTGGGCATGAACGCCGGAGTGTTTAAGCATGCCTAAAGATTAGAGCCTCCCCGAATCAGGGGCGTAATAATGGGCTCAGCAGTAAGGGAGCCTTAAGCATGCGGGAGCGATTCGAGCAGCGATCGCCAAAGGGAAAGCTCAACAAGTGGTGGCTGATGGGAGCGATCGCCACTCCAGTCTGTCTCGGCATGGTGGGGTGGCTGTGGCTACTCCCTCATCGCAGTCTGCAACCCGATGAGGGTTACCGCTCCCAGAACGAAAGCGCCCCCCTTGTTGACCCCCATCGTGAAGCCTCTATTAGTGATCTTGGCGCGATAGCAGTGGTTGCCGCTGGAGTCTTCCTATTATTCAAGTTCCGCATGACCAAAAGCAATGCTGAGACTTTCGACCTCAGCGGTGCTGATTTCTGCTGTGCTGACCTTATCGGGGCTGACTTTTGTGGGGCTGACCTCAACGGGGCTAACCTCAACGGGGCTAACCTCAGTGACGCCAACCTCAGCGGGGCCGACCTCAGCGGGGCCAACCTCAACGGAGCTGAGCTGAGCGGTGCTAACCTCAGCGGTGCCAACCTCAGCGGTGCCAACCTCATCAGCGCCAACCTGAATGGTGCTGACCTCAACAAAGCTGGGCTCAGATATGCCAACCTCAGTGGGGCCAACCTGAGGTATGCCAACCTCAGTGGGGCTGACTTCAACTGCGCTAACCTCAGCGGGGCTGACCTCAACTGTGCCTTAATCAGCGATGCCAACCTCAGCGATGCCAACCTCAGCGGGGCCTTGCTATTTTTTATTAATTCACGAGAAGCTCTCAATCTTGAGCCGTTTCAACTAAAGGCTCAACCTTCGCCTTTTTTATGTAATGTTGCTCTGCCTGCTTATGCTCAACAACCCCGTGTGAATCCCAATCGCGACTGCGATCGTATTCCTCAACTCTTGAGCACCCGCTATGACATTTCACTCGAAGAGGCTCAAGGGATCGTCAATGAAGCTCGACAACATCACTGGGGCTAGCCAATTGAGAAGAACCAGAGTTAGTCATTGATGCAGTTCTTTAAGTAGTTGAGCAAGGGTGCTGTAGCTGAAGTAACTTTGGCTATTGAATTTGCGCTGTAAGGCAATTTCTGAAATCGCCGCCTCATCCCCTTCAACAACTGCTGAGCCTGTTTGATGCGCGATCACAATCCAGTTACCACGAATTGGCTTATGAGACGATATTGTCAATGTTGTTTGTGGGGAATGCTACTGTGAGTTCTCGAAGATTCATTACACAGGGAGAAGGGCTACCGCAGTGGTCTATGCCAATTAGCCATGCAGTCGTGGTCGGCAATACGTGCTACGTCAGTGGTCAAGTTTCAGTTGATGGTTCTGGACAATATTTGCCTGGTTCTGCGCGGGAAGAGGCAGAGCGTGCTTTTGATAACTTTTTTGCTGCGGTGAAAGCTGCAGGTTTTTCAAACGATGAAATTGTCTTCGTCGATATTGCTTTTATTGACCTTGCTGACCTGAATGAGGTAAACACATTATTTTCCAATCTTTTTCCAACGGACAAACGACCTGCTCGAACAATTTATCAAGCCGCAGCATTGCCGTTCAATAGCAAAATCAAAGTGATGGGTACTGCTGTCAAGGATGAGTAGCCCAAGCAGGATCAGACCTTAATAATGTGACTGAAGATATTACAGAAGAGCCACCTGACAATTCAAATTCAGCGGACGTTTATAAGCTGTTGATACTGAGTTCAAGGTTACTTCCGCCACTGATTTGAGCTGTCATCTTGCCAGAACTAATTTTGACGATAATGGCTGGGTGTCATGCCGATCTCGTCTCGAAAGTGTTTGGTGAAGTGACTCTGGCTATTGAAGCCACACTGCAGGGCAATCTCGGCGATCGCCCCTGTCTTGCCTTTCAAAAATTGCTTAGCCTGCTCAATGCGCTGCTAAGTTAGGCATTGATGGGGTGTGATGCCCATCGACTGTTTGAATAAGCGGCTGGCCTGATGCCTGCCATCTCGGCCAAGTCGGCTAACTTGATGGCTTGATCAAGGTGAGCGTGAATGTAGTCCGTAATTTGCATCATCTTGCGATCTCCCACCCCGCTCCCGTAAAGCACTACCGGTGGGGTTGAACAACAGCAGCCGTCTCTTCCCAAGAATGGTATGACCTATCGAGTATTGGTCGCAATCCTGCTCCCATATGACTGAAGCGTGGATGGCAAGCCGATCTCGTTCTTTGAATACCGCCCCCGTTTAAGCCTGCCGAGCCGAATCACATATCAGTCGATTGAGGCCCAGAGCTTAGTCACTCCAGACTCTCCAATACTTTTGCGATCGCTACCTTGGCCGACTTGATTGGAGCCCCTTTGACGCCGATCAAGTCAAATGTGGGTGCGCGATCGAGCAAGATGACCACGGTATAGGCTGCCGTCTGCAGTTGACTTGCCGGTGCCTGCGGATATTCACGCCTTAGGGTTTCGTCCACGGCCCAGAGCATCTTGTCGTAACTCTGTCGTAGGCGATCGCGCACGGTTTCGGATCGCGTCGCGTAGGCCACGATCTCCGTCCAGAGGATTTCCGTCCGCTCAAGCGCATCCTCCGAACCGTAGAACGCATCGACAAGTTCCATAAACCCTGCCGACGGTGGCAGATTCGCCAGAGCGTCATTCGTGCGCGAGTCAAAGGCATCAACGATGCGCTGGGTCATCGCATCGACCAAAGCCTCTCGACTCCCGAAATAGTGGCTGATCATTTTCCGATCCAGCCCCAGCACCTGAGCGATGTGCTGAAACGAGCTGCCCTCAATGCCCCGCGCTAGGATGCACTGCTCGAAAGCATCGAGGATGTCCTCTCGCCGCTCGGCGGCCAGGTTTTTTCGTCCCATGACAAACACTCCTATATGTGCGATCGCCTACAGTCCCTCTCTGAGACTACAGGATGCCGATCAGGGTTGACAAAATAAATTCACCATCTGTAGAATCAATTTAAATTCACCAAGTGATGAATTTTTGAAAGCGTCAATTTGAACTGAGTTTTCAGCGTGGGCACTCCCGAGTGACCGCTCTGAAGGCCACATAAGAGGACATCATGAATCAAAGCAAAACGATGGAACCGGCCGCTTTCGACACAATTATTGTGGGGGCAGGATTATCCGGACTGTATGCCGCACGGGTCTTATCCCAAGCGGGGCAGCGTGTTGCTGTGCTCGAAGCCCGCGATCGCGTCGGCGGCCTCACCTATTCCGAATACAGCGAGTATCTCGGCGAGCATATTGATCTGGGCGGCGCTTGGTTGGCCGATACGCATACACGGATGCATGCACTCGTTCAAGAATTCAAGGTGCCCCTAATTCGACAGTTCGTGACTGGAAAAGAAGTGGCGATGGATGGCGAGTCTCGCCATCTCGGCGCAGTGGGTAGCTTTCCTGGGCGGGAGGCCATGCTGCCAGAACTTCAAACCGTCATGGCTAAGCTAGCGAGTGAGTTGGCCGACCTAGACATTGACGCACCGTGGGCCCATGCGAAAGCTGATGAACTTGACGCCATGACCTTCGCTAGCTGGATGAACCAGAACGTCGAAACTTCAGGCTTACACGCCTTGATGACCACTAGCACAAATGCCTTTTTTGGGGTCAGACCAGAAGAAGTCTCCTGCCTCGAAGTCATGCATTTGTTCAAAACCTGCGGCGATCCCCTCTTGATGAGTGACACCCATACTGGCGGCCAATCCGCCCATATGATGGGCAGCCAGTTGGTTTCTCAGGGATTGGCCGCAACGGTCAACGGGGTCGTGTCCCTCAGCTCGCCCGTGCGCCGCATCATCCAAGATGATCAGGGCGTCACCGTCGAGTGTGACGAAACGACTTGGCGCGGCCAACACCTGATCTGCGCGCTGCCACCGGTGATGATCAATCGGCTGGAGTTTGAGCCGATGCTGCCCGCCTACCGCCGCGAGTTTCATCAACGCTGTCCGATGGGCCGATATGCCAAGGCCATCCTCACCTACGAGACGCCCTTTTGGCGCGACCAAGATCTCTCGGGTGTGGTCATGAGCATCGACAACAGCATGACTGGCATCTTTGACCTTGGCGACACGGAGTCGCCGCACGGGGTGATTACGGTGCTGTTTGGTGGGGAGACCTCGATCCAATTGGACGACGCGACCGAGGCTGAACGCGACCAAATCATTCTTGATCAGGCCGCAAATGCCCTAGGCGAACAGGCCCGCCATCCCGTACAGATGGTGGTCAAGCAGTGGGCGGCTGAACCTTGGTCAAATGGCGGTGCCTGCTCCTATATGACGCCGGGGACCCTCACGACGATTGGCGATCGCCTCTGGGAACCTTGTGGCCGCATCCACTGGGCCGGCACCCACCAATCGAAAGTCTGGCGCGGCTATATGGAAGGGGCCTGCGCTGCGGGTGAAGCTGCCGCCAATGCTGTATTGGCCGCGTAAAACAAGGGCGTTCAAATTAACGTTTGCAATTTCAAAGTGTCTTGCACCACTCAACTTTGTCGTCATCCCGGACCTACCTCAACAAGGATTTAGCATGAAAAATATAGTCTTTTCAAAATTTGGTGACCCCAAAGACGTTCTTAGTCTTCAAGAGAGTGGGTCTTTTCCCATGCCTGAAGGCACGGCACGCGTTGATGTCCTGTGCGCGCCTGTGAATCCATCCGACATCGCCACAATTGAGGGTCATTATGGCGATCTTCCTGATCTGCCTGCGACACCAGGATTAGAAGGCATTGGGCGCGTTCGCGAAGTCAATGGCACGGGCATTGATGTTGGCTCTCTGGTGTTGCTACCTGGCGGTGGAACTTGGGTCACCGAGATGGTGTGCAATATTGAGGAGCTTGTGCCGCTGCCGCACGCGGATGTGGATCAACTTTCGATGCTGACGGTTAACCCAGCAACAGCGTATCTGCTGCTGCGAGATTATGTGGAACTCAAGCCGGGCGATTGGGTGATTCAATCCGCCGCCAATTCAGCGGTTGGGCAATATGTGATTCAACTGGGCAAGGCTCGTGGGATTAAGGTGGCCTGTGTCGTTCGCAGCGAAGCGGCAAGGGCCAAGTTGCTGGCAGATGGGGCCGATGCGGTGTTCTTAGACGGACCTGATTTGATGGAGCACGTCCAAGCAGCAACCGGCAGCAAAATGCGGTTGGCACTTGATGCAGTGGCGGGTGAAACCTTTGGACATCTGGCTGAGACGCTTGAATATGGCGGGACCCTCGTTTTGTTCGGCGGTCTTTCCGGTCATCCCGCTCAGATCGACAATGGACTGATCATCTTTAACAACGTGCAGATCAAAGGATTTTGGTTGCTGCCCTGGATACAAAATACCTCCACTGAAGAGAAGGCCGAAGTCTATGGGGCACTGACGCAAGAAGTCATTACTGGGCGACTGCATGCAGATGTTGCGGCACACTACAGCCTTGATCAGTTCACCGATGCGATGCGGGCTTACGAAACACCAGGGCGCAACGGCAAGATTCTTTTCGCGCCCAATGGCATCTGAAATAGTCAGCTGGGTGCAGCCCTTCGGGCATGTCTCCGCTAGAGCGATCTCGTTGCCCAATCATCCTAAGTCTACATTGACCCGTCCTTTACCCTTAGGCAAGAACCATGTTTACCCCTGCCAACCGTTCGTTGACCGTCAATCAGGAAAAAGCTGCCGCTACCGTCTTAGGTTACGCATTTGCACAAGACTCGTTTATGGCTTACATGCTGCCCGATGTCCTCACGCGTATACAACAGCTCACCAAGCTCTTTTTGCCACTCATCCGCTGTAGTCAGCGCTATGGCGGTGTTGATATTACTCCTGGTGGTGGCGGGGTCTTGGCTTGGGTGCCCGGCAAGCTCTTTTCCAGTCCGCTCAAATTCCTGGAAATCTTCCGCAGTGGGATGCTCTGGCTCCCTCAATCAGTCGGGCGATCGGCTTTTCAGCGGCTCATGGTTCACGATGAAGTCTGTGAACAGGCCCTCATCCGATATGCGCCCAAAGACTTTGCCTACCTTTGGGCTGTGGGGGTGCGTCCCGACCAAGCGGGCAAAGGTCTCGGCAAACAGATGATTCAATCGGCCCTCAATGACATGCGACAGCAGGGCTACACCACTTGCTGGCTACGCACCGAAAGTCCTAATAATGTGGGCCTCTATGAACACTTGGGCTTTCAGCAAGGGCACACCGCAATTCCCTCAGGCAGCAAACAGCAGTATTGGTTGATGTTTCAAAACCTGTAGAGAGCATTTTGCGATCGCCTGATTAGATTGATGAGATTACCCATTGCCCATACCTAAATTAGGACAAGAAACATGACGAATCCACAAATCAACGTCTCTCTGGTTAAGCAACTCCCTACCCTCATCCCCAACAGACTAGAGGAAGCTAGAGAATACTTTTGCGATGACTTTGTTTGGCACTACATTAATCCTGAGCTGCCGCAGATTCAAGGCGACTATGACGGCTTAGATGGCTTGAAAACGTTTTTCATAAAACTGGGTGATTTGACCAATAACACTTTCAATGTTCAGATCAAACAAGCTTATGCTGTGGGGCACGAATTTGTCGTAGTGCACGCTTATCCAAGCATGACAATCAAAAATTATGCGTTTGAAACAGATGCTGTCGTTGTCTGGAGAATGGTCGATCAGCACTTTAAGGAAGCTTGGGATATTCCGGGATTGAACTCACTGCGCCCACAGTAATTGATGGTGATCCTGCTTGCCTTCTGCCTTCTGCCTTCTGCCTTCTGCCTTCTGCCTCCTGTTTCATACATTAGTGGTTCAAAACTCGGCAACCTAACAGCCGCATACACCAGAGCACTCAAACACTTGGGTTCTGTCATTAATCTTCATTGCAACCACTGTTTCAGGCTCAAACACTAGAATAGACCCGTCTTAATAAACCAGTGTTCTTTTCACGAGTGCCATCATTGGAAATAGCAGATGGCAACTGGAGATAGAACTAAAATCTAAACTCCCTGATTAGTGCTGCGGATACAACCATGTCTATTATTGCTGTGAGATAGGTTATTTGTTTTGTTCTCCTTTCAACCTTTCACACTAAACCTAGTATCTCCTCGGTATATGAAGACTAAAAATCAGTTGCATCAATTATTAGGCTTCGTTCTGGCCTTGCTGATGTTTTTTCTGTGTACGGCGGAGGCCGCTTATGCACGAGGTGGTGGTGGCGGCGGCGGCGGTGGCTGTTTTGCCAGCAACACCTCGATTTTGACCCCAGCAGGTTACAAACCGATCAGTCAACTGAAGCCAGGTAGTCAGGTCATTGGGTACAATCTGTCTCAACATCAATCGGAAATTGGAACCGTTGGTGCACTTCAAGAAGTTGCAGCAACCGAGTATTACATCATCAATGATGCAATCAAAGTAACTGGAACACACCCTTTTTATGTTCTTACCTCCGAAGCAATAAAACAGGTTGAGGTAAGGCAGCTCAAAATCGGCGATCAACTACTGGGAAAAGAATCCAACCTGCGCATTTCTAGTCTGCAACATTTTGACGAGCCTATTACTGTTTACAATCTGATTTCTGTCACTCCTGACCACAACTTTTATGCTGGAGATTTTCTGGTTCATAACAAAGGTGGAGGCGGTATTGCGTCTAGTACTGTCGGTGGCAGATCGTTTGTATCTCCTGGCTTTAGAACCGTATTGTTTTTGGTAGTAGGATTGCTACCGTGGGCTTTTCTTCTCGAGATTTATAACTTTATTCGATTTAGAGGGAAAGAATTCACGGCAGATGAAGCCCTGATCAAACATACTCAGTCAATTTTCCTAGAATTTACTAACCGATATTCGATGCGCTATGAGCGCGGCGACGACATCTGGGAAACAATCCCCCTTAAATCAGCCATTGATCCTCAACAATATCAACCTCATCTAAGTGATCAGGACCTTTTCGAGAATGTCTGTCGTTTATTCATGCAATATCAGCAGGATTGGATGAATAAAGATTTCACGAAAATGAAACAATATGTTTCAGAGCCTTTCTATACTGCTCAGTACAATGAATTTCAAAGAAACTATGGTGAAAACATTGATGTTATCTATCAGCCTGAAGTATCTGAAATCGCTATTCTAGATTTCCGAGAAGACCAGGATCGATATCTGTTTGAAGTACAGATCAATGCAAGCATGACTAACTTTGTGATTTCTCCTAGAGGTTATGTGGTTAGAGGTGAGCCTCATCTGCGATCCTTTACCGAGTGTTGGAAAATCAGGCTAGATTCTGATCCGCATTGGTGGCTGACTGGCATTGAGCCAAATAGGCTTCAGAAAACATAATTTCCATATTTATTTTAGGAGCCAATTTGACATGACGAGTAATTTTCCCAGGGCTATGAATAAGCTTTTTTCGGGCATATGCATATCTCTGCTGTGCTTTTTGGCATACGGGTGCATGTCAACTAACTTATCGTCTCTTGAAAAACTGGATGATGAGCAACAGGCAATGGTACTTGAGGAGATGCACGTTTCTGATTTGTGCAGCCATTATCTCAATCCCGAATTACAGGCCGAAATCGAAAACATGATTGCTGACATTCTAAAAACACGTGGAGTTCAAAGCTGCTCATCAGAGGGCGTTGATAAATTAGTTTCGGCCAGATAAAACTCTTGTGTCGAAGCTAAATATCTGTTGTCTTTAGAGTGTTGAGGTTAGAAAAGCAAAAATATACTCCTGAAACTAGGACGCAACCAATGGAGAATGTAATGCTCTATGGCTAGCCCCTGAAAACCGATAGTCCGTTTGATTTTGCGTAGCCATCTGTAATCTGCTTGAGCTGAGTATTCACTGGCCCAAATTTATGATGTCATCTTCCCATCGCTGGACACCTCAAGTAGTCAAGCCTCGAACGTTGGGGCGAATGTTCATAGGTGCCACTGCTTTACTAGGCTTAACGGCCTGTACCTTTGATTTAGATGATCCGACTGGGGTGCGACAGCGTCGTGCAGAAGAGCGTTATGCCGAGTGTCAAAAGATTTCAATCATTACAAACGCCCAAGATGAGCAGGCTGTGGCTGCTTACCAGCAAGGTTTAGCGACTGATGGAGTTCAAACACGAGAGGGCTTGCTCGCAGAAGCTGAAGTATCTCTTCGCGCCGCAGGGATGCTAGAAGCGTTGGCATTAAAAGATGAAAACCTGCAGAGCCTGAGCTTAAACCTCGCGGCGAGGTTGCGGCAAATGGCTGAGGCCAAGCGGGCGATGGCTCCTTTTGCGGATGTTGAGCGGACGATTACCTCTGCGAATGATCGTTCAGCAGTTCATCAAGCTAGCGTTGTTCAAAGGGATGAAGTCAGCAGCAACTATGGTGGCGTGCTCCGTGCCCTCGAAGCTTACTGCGACGGCGATGAGTTACCCCCTGCTTTGGAAAGCTCAATCCTGTAAGTTATGCGCATCTCTTCCCAACTTCGATACATCACACAACGGTTCCCTCATTATTTGCTTGATAAAGCCTCACCATCAGGGAGTCAATTGAAGATTGCTTAAAGCTGGAACTTACACGATTGGGATGCGCTCATAGTAAGTAAATTACGTCACTGTTGATGCGGAGTAAACGATGAAACGATTTTTGGTCTGGAGCGCGATCGCCCTGCCACCTACCCTGCTGATTCTGCTATCTCTAAAGCCATTAGAGATTATTGCGCTCTGGTTGTTGGGCGGCTTAGCAGCAGCATTTCTGACAGTCGTGATTATGGCATTGCTGACACTGCCTACTCTGAGAACTCAAAAACGCTTTCAACGACAGGCGGTAGTATCACTCGTGATAGTCGTTTCGATCATGATGTCTAACTGGCCGCTGAGAATCGCCTATGCTTTCTCCCGTCCGGCCTTTGATCAAGTCGCCGAACAGGTAATGGTAGGAGAGACCCCCACAACACCCCGACGCATTGGCTGGTTTCGGGTCGCACGCATTGAGGCTCCCGGCTCTGCCGCCAATGAGATTGATTACCACGGCCTGCGTTTGTGGACTGGCATTCACCCCCATGGCAACTCTGGTTTTGTGCGATCTAGTCCCGATGATTTGCGGTTCAATCTGTGGAGCCATTTCAAGTTAGATGAGACCTGGCAGTTTATTGCTGAGGACTGATCGGTCGGGGCGAAAGTCCTCCCAGAAATGATGAGGGCGTTGTTCAGATGTCTCTGCAGCCATGACTCTTGCCATTTTCCTTAGTGAACGGTAGTCGCCGGGCGTCCCGATTGCCGCAGCGCCAAAATCGTTTCGCGGCAGTGGTGAGCAACCTGGTCAATTTCTTCGACAGTGGTGAAACGGCCCAAGCCAAACCTTAGCGAGGCGTAGGCCAAATCATCGTCTCGGCCCAGGGCTTTGAGCACAACTGACATCAGGTCAATGTATTGGGCCTGCACATCTAACTCAATCTTGCCGATCGCTTGCGCTGCATCGGTGTGAAACAGAATGCCGCGATCGCGACAACGCTGGCCAATCGCCGCCAGGGGCTGCAGCACGCCAATTTCGTTATTAGCCGCCATGACCGAAACCAAGACGGTGTCGGCTCGCAGCGATCGCTACCAGTTGCCTGACAAGAGTACTGAGGCTGATTTAATCGCACAGTATCAAGGAGCTCGATTAATGGGTGTTATCGTTGCCGGGCGAAATCGTTTTAGTATTTTGGCAAATTTGTGGTTTGCAGCAATTGAGATATCCCAAATGAGCCGATCGCAGATTTTTCAGGACTGACTAAGGCGGCCTCAACTTGAGAGTCAAGATATTGAGCTAAAGATTTTAGGGTAAGTTCGTTGGGTATCTCTCTGAGAGTGTCTCTACAAGCCCTATGTCTGCAATAGACAACCCGGCGATTGTCCGGCTCAACAATATTGGTGTGACCTACCCAGACGGTAATGTAGCGCTCAAATCGATCTCGCTACAGCTTAATCGGGGGGAGTTTGCCGTTGTTTTAGGCGCATCGGGAGCCGGTAAGTCTACTCTGCTGCGAGCGATCAATTACCTCAACCCGCCCAGCCAAGGGACCGTGCTGGTGAGTGGGCTGGATGACGGACTGAGTAAGGGACTTCACCCCTTAGGCGCTGTCGATGCAGTGCGATCGCACCGTCAGCAAACCGGCATGATCTTTCAACAGCATCAGCTGATTGAGCGGCAGTCAGCGCTACAAAATGTGCTCATGGGCAGACTCGCCTACTATTCTTTTTGGCGCAGCCTGCTGCCCCTATCTCAGCCAGACCAGGAGCTTGCCCTCGACTGTCTACGGCGAGTGGGTCTGATGGATAAGGCCCTCACCCCGGTCAAACATCTCAGCGGCGGTCAACAACAGCGGGTGGGGATTGCTCGAGCTCTGGCCCAACAGCCCCGGCTCATGCTGGCCGATGAACCCATTGCCAGCCTTGACCCCGCTAGTGCTCATGGGGTGCTGTCGCTGCTACGCAACATCTGCAAAACCGATGGCATTGCGGCGCTCTTGAGCCTACACCAGGTGGAATTTGCCATGGCATATGGCGATCGCATCATCGGTCTGGCTCAAGGATGCGTCGTGTTTGATGCGCCTCCCGCTCAGGTCAGCGATCGTGATTTAGAGCAGATCTATCATTCTCCTGCAGAGCGACAACCCATAGCACGGCCTGCAGACAACCCGGCTCATTTAAATTAATCCTGACCGCCAGATTTGAGTGGGCGCAGGCAAGGTCGTCTCACATCAATCAACCCCGTCGGTCAGGCTAGAGATCCCGGTTTTCACGTTAGATTATTCATCACGCATAAAAGCGCCTTTCAAAGCATTAGAACACCGTACTAGAAGCAAAGCGTTAGACCATCATGATTGAACTTAGGGTGAAACCAGGTTTCTCAGGCATCGTTTTCATGGGCTTAGTGGCGATCGCGGGCTGCAGCGGTGCGTCTACCATCAATGACACTGCCGACGGCACATCGGACCAAGCTGCCGCTGACGGCAATCCTGCCAAGCTGATCGTGGCCCTACTGCCCGACGAAAACGCCGCCACCATCATTCAGGACAATGAAGGGTTATCGGATTATCTTGCCGAAACCCTTGATAAAGAAATCGAACTCGTAGTCACTACCGACTACTCTTCGATGATCGAAGCCGCTAGCAATGGGCGCATCGATCTCGCCTACTTTGGCCCCCTCTCCTACGTGCTGGCCAAGACCAAGAGCGACATCGAGCCCTTTGCCGCCCGCCTCGAAGATGGCTCCACTACCTACACCTCGGTCATTATTGGCAACGTCGAAGCGGGTGTTGACGAGTTTGCCGACATCACGGGCCAAACCGTGGCCTTTGGTGATCCAGCCTCGACCTCCAGCCGCCTATTCCCCGAGCTGACCCTGGCCCAAGCTGACCTCACCGCCGGCGAAGACTACGAAGCGGTTTTCTTGGGAGCCCATGATGCGGTCGCCCTGGCAGTCCAAAATGGGAATGCCCAGGCGGGCGGACTCAGCCGTCCTATTTTCGATTCCTTGGTGGAAGAGGGCACCCTCGACCCGAGTCAGGTCGTGGTGATTGCCGAGTCGGAGCCGATTCCCCAATATCCCTGGACCGTGCGTTCTGATTTAGACCCCGCGCTAAAAGACGACATTCGCACCGCCTTTCTCAATCTGGACGATGAGACCATCCTCGCGCCCTTCAAAGCCGATGGCTTTGCCGAAATGACCGATGAGGACTATAACAGCATCCGTAAAGCCGGTGAGATGCTCGGCCTCGACCTGGGCGAATTTGTTCAGTAGCGCATCCCCCCTGATGAACAGCCCTACCGACCCCATTGCCAATGTTTCGGATGCATCCATTAGCTGCCTGCTGCGCCAGTACCAGCGGGGATGGCGGCAGCAATTGGTGCGATCGCTCCTGCTGGGGGTTGTGATCGTCATCAGTTTTGTCGTGGTAGAGCTGTTCGATGGTGAGCGATTAGTCGAAGGCATCCCGGCGATTGTGCAGCTCCTGAGCGAAATGTTGCCTCCGGATTTTAGCCGCTTTCCCCAGTGGATTAGGCCCATTGTCGACACGCTGGCCATGAGCGTTGCCGGCACCGCGATCGCGATCGGTCTCTCCTTACCGCTGTGCTTTTTGGCGGCCCGCAATACGACCCCGCACCCGGTACTCTTTCACTTGACGCGGACGCTCTTGAATATCGCTCGGGCCATTCCTGAACTGATTCTCGGGATGATTTTGGTCGCTGCTGTGGGGTTTGGCAAACTGCCGGGGACGTTGGCCTTGGGTCTACATTCTGTAGGCATGGTGGGTAAATTTTTTGCGGAGACCATTGAGCTCAGCAATCCGGCCCCCGTCGAAGCGGCCCGTTCTGTGGGGGCGACTGAACCCCAGGTGATTGTCCACAGCGTGCTGCCTCAGGTGTTTCCGCAGATGGCCGATGTCACCTTTTATCGGTGGGAATATAACTTTCGGGCGTCAATGGTCTTGGGCGCGGTCGGCGCCGGAGGCATTGGCCTAGAGATCATTAGCGCCCTCAGAATTTTGCAATATCAGCAGGTTTCGGCGCTGCTGATTGTGGTTTTAGTCATGGTGACGATGGTCGATAGCCTGAGCAGCTATTTGAGAAAGGGCTTTGTCAAATAGCTGCTCAGGCATGGGTGAAGGGATACATCTGTCATTCGATGACTTCCTCGAGCCAGAACTCAACAATTTATCCATAGATGGAAACCGGGCGTCCCGATTGCCGCAGCGCCAAAATCGTTTCGCGGCAGTGGTGGGCGACCCGGTCAATTTCCTCTGCAGTGGTGAAGCGGCCCAAGCCAAACCGTAGCGAGGCATAGGCCAAATCATCGTCTCGGCCCAACGCCTTGAGCACATGAGAGGGAGCGGTGCTGGCAGAGCTGCAGGCAGACCCTGACGATAGGGCCACCACGGTTCTCAAGGCCAGCAGCAGGGCTTGGCCATCGACCTCAGCAATGCTCACATTGAGATTGTTCGCCAGTCGCTGGGTGGCGTGGCCGTTGCGAACAATGCCTGCCAGGGTTTGTAAAGACTGCCAAAGGCGATCTCGCAAGCCTTGTAGACGCAACTTCTCGGCATCCTGGTTGGCCCAGGCCAGTCGCAACGCTTCCCCGAAGCCGACAATTTGCGGGGTATACAGCGTCCCCGAGCGGCGACCGCGCTCGTGCCCGCCGCCGTGCAGCTGAGCCGCCAGATTGACGCGCGGATCGCGCCGCCGCACATAGAGCGCACCGATGCCTTTGGGGCCGTAGACCTTGTGGGCGGTGACTGACATCAGGTCGATGTACTGGGCCTGCACATCCAACTCAATCTTGCCGATCGCCTGCGCTGCATCGGTGTGAAACAAAATGCCGCGATCGCGACAACGCTGGCCAATCGCTGCCAGGGGCTGCAGCACGCCGATTTCGTTGTTGGCAGCCATGACCGAAACCAAGACGGTGTCGGCTCGCAGCGATCGCTCTAGTGCCGCCACATCAAGCAGGCCATCGGGCTGCACGGGCAAATAGGTGACCTCAAAACCCAGCGTCTCTAAATAGCGGCAGGGGTCGAGCACCGCACTGTGTTCAGTCTGCACGGTCACAAGGTGGCGACCGCGACTAAAGTAAGCTTCGGCGACGCCTTTAATGGCCAGGTTGTTAGCTTCCGTGGCCCCGCTGGTGAACACAATTTCTTCCGGGGTGGCGTTGATGCCAGCGGCCAAAATTTCCCGCGATCGCTGTACGGCGGCTTCCGCTTCCCACCCATACGCATGAGCCGAACTGGCTGGATTGCCAAACTGCTCGGTAAAAAAGGGCAGCATCGCCGCCATCACCTGCGGATCAACGGGGGTGGTCGCATGGCAGTCTAAATAAATGGGTCGCTTTTGTGTCGTCATAGCCTTACTAAATGAATACCCCCGGTCATAGTCTTCTCAATTTAGCGATTCTCGGTCGAGCGCAGCGGCCAGAGTTGACCTGGCCCATTTTGATCGGCAGCTGGCTGCCCGATGCGGCGCTGTTCGTTTTCTACGCTTGGGCGCGGTGGTCGAACATTCCCGAAGCACAGATCTGGCGAGACACATACTACGATCCCCTTTGGCAAGACATTTTTGCGATCGGCAACTCGATTCCCCTAGCGCTGTTGGGGCTGGTGCTTTGTATTTTCTTAAAGCGCCCCCGACTCACGGCAATCTGCGCCAGTATGCTGTTGCACCACCTCGAAGATCTGCCCCTGCACCATGACGACGCCCATCGACATTTTTGGCCGCTGAGCAACTATCGCTTCATTAGCCCCGTCTCTTATTGGGATAGCGATCATTTTGGCCGCTATGGGGCACTTGCCGAGCTGAGTTTGGTCGCGTTGGCGAGCATCGTACTGTGGCGACGCCTGCGATCGCGGTGGAGCCGCGCCCTCATCCTGCTATTCAACGGGATTTACCTGGTGGTGTACTTTGTAGGCTACCTGCAACCAAGCTTTTAGCTGCAGCTTTGATGCATGAGAGCCGAGACGAGTATTTAAGTCTGCAACATAATAGCGCTGGGGGCCGGGGAGCTAGGGAGCAGGAAGGTTACTTTCACGCGGAGTACTTGCTAACGATGGGGAGTCGCGCCAGTGTCAGCGAAGACGCTTTGATGACAGCGTCTTATCCCGATTCTCACCCCTCTACTCCCCCCACTCCGCATTCCGTCCTCAAAATTCTCAATGCCCCCAACCCTCTCACTCCCCACTTCCTCTGCTCCCCTCGCTCCCTAAACCCTTTGCTCTCTAAAATCAAGAGCCCAGAGCCAGAGTGTTCTTCTTCCCCTCGCTGTCGTGAATAATAAACACACTGTGGTTGTGAGTGTTGATCTATGGCCCGTCTGTCGGCTGAACTCGAAACGTTCTTTTTTGATGAGTCCCGCAATGAGCAGGTGACGCTAGCCGATATTCTCGCGTTGGCAGGTGAGCGCACCTTTGGCTTTTTGTTTGTGCTGCTGGCGTTTCCGTCAGCGTTACCCGTACCGGCACCGGGCTACTCGATTCCCTTTGGCATTGTGATGTTTTTGCTGGCGGTGCAGCTCATCGGTGGGCGGCAGCGGCCCTGGCTTCCCGATAATTGGAAAAATAAGGGATTTAACCTCAAACAAATCCAAAAAATCGTTCGTACAGGTCTGCCCTGGCTCAAGCGAGTGGAAGTGCTTTCACGGCCTCGCCTCACCACTGTCTGCACCAGCTATGCCGGTCGAGCAGTTTTAGGCTGCGCGATCGCGCTGATGGCGATGTGCATGATGGTGCCAATTCCGGGGACGAATACTATCCCGGCAATCGGCATTTTTATGACGGGGCTCGGGTTATTAGATGATGACGGCTTTATCAGTTTGGTGGGGTTGTCGATCTGCGCATTAGGAGGCAGCTTGGTGGCGGTGATTCTGTTTGCCGGGGTGCAGGGCGGTTCCGCTGCTTTGAAATTTATTCTTAACGGTTTTTCGACACCTTAAACCGAGCAAAGGATAGGAATCACGATTTTGTAGCCGTCGTTACAATAGATGACTGTGAGAAGCTTAATTGAGCCTAACGAGAGTGTGAAATTGTATCCATGTCAGGCATGAGCGAGTCACGATTTCGATAAGATCAACGATTTCATCGAAAAAGTGAGACCGATTGCGATTTTGACCTGATTTTCACAATTATCGATCCCCGACAAACGATGACATGATCTCGCGGCTAAGCCGCTCCAGAGATCATCACGAAATTAATGAACTGCAACAAAACATTGCGGTTCACCCGTCGATCTTCAAGTAATTCTAAGAGATCCCCAATGATACCTATTGAATGTCTACGATAAAGGGGTAGGTCAGGTAATGCCCCGGAGGGCGATATGGATAGGACCCTGTTGCTTCTCTTGATTGTGAGTGGTTTGCTCATAACGGTATTGGCACCCCACGCAACGCTCACGCTAATGGCCATCGTGGCGTTGTCGGTGCTAACGATTCGGGTGTTTTGGGCGATCGTTCAATCCTTTGAAGAAGCACCGCGATCGCGGCGCGCGGCTGATTGATTGCCACCAAGACTTGCGTTTGACTACCGGTTACAAAGCACGAGCTTAAAAACTGTCATAAGCGATGGAGCAGCCGATGGGCCGCTCCATTTTTTTGTGGAGTGTGATCGCCAGCAGTGCCTGAATGCTCGACTCGGTAACACTGGGCAGTGCAACATTAGAGCATTATCCCAATTCGCTGAATTTGGACTACACATCAAAAAAGTGTATAGCCCCCTTGTCGAAGGGGGCAGCGACAGCGGGGGATCCCCGATCTGTAGCGCTACGGTGCAGAATCGGTGTTATTCCTCATCTTCACCACCTTCCAATGACAGCTTAGGAGTGATGCGATGCCCGACGACACTTTGGTTTGGCAGACATCCACGCTGGGTCGTGCTGGCTGCTCAGCTGAAAGTCGCGCTCGTTGGCGGTCTCAGTGTCAACACAGGTGACATCAGCTAAGACTAAATATCATCTCATTACTCTCTTGGTAACCGAGGCTGGCATAGAGCTTTTTGCCCTGATCCGAGGCATGGAGAACGATTTTGGTGCAGCCAATCTCCTTTAAGTAGTGCGTTGTCTGCTGTATGAGTTGGGTCGCTATCCCCTGTCTCCGGTAAGCTACATCGACATAGACGCCCCAGATGTAGCCCTTCTGATAAGCCTCGCTGACCATGGGATACAGTTCTAAAATTTGACCGCTAGCGGAGCCAATAATTTCACCCTGGCTTTCGGCAATGAACCCTTTGTAACCCAGCTCTTGGCGAGCCCGCTCAATAAAGTGAACGGTGGTTTCTAGCCAATCATGTCGAATCGTGTCATCTGAGAAACCGAGTTCAAGGGCAATCAAGCGCAGATGCTCGGCAATTATCCCGTTATCGCTTTTGTTCGCTTCACGAACCGTCAACATTTTTTTCACCGTAAAAATCATGCCCAGCATACCGACTAAGAGCAGCGGTGGGGTGAGGGCGCTAACACCCGATCGCCCCGACTAAGTGCAGCTGTTTAGAACGGGGGCGGGGCGATCGCGAGTGAGTGGGTTAAACCTCTAGTGATAAGGAGTTTGATAGGATTTATAAACTCTGGAACGTCGCTTTTCAATCACGGCATTGATCAATATCAATGGTGTTGAAATATCCCTGACAGCCGCAGACAGTGGCTAGATTGGCTGTGATTAGAGCATTTTTGCTTGATTTGTTGACGTCTTTGTTGTGAGTAGCAGCAGGGTTTTCCGATACACCCTACAATCAGCTATGAGCTGGACTAGGTACCGGTAGCATGACGGCGGTAGATGACATTACTCAGAGATGGTCAACGAAGTTGGCGACTGAGCTTGCCGAAGAGAGTGATAATTCCCGGCAAAGCATTTTGGTGTGGCTGTTAGGGCCAAATCCTGAGCGGTTTGATGAAGCTGTTGACGCAACTAAGCAGAAGGTATTGGCTCAAGCGCTGGAATATCGTTACCAAATTTTGCGGCAGCGCTATTGGAACGTTGGCCCTGACCGTGCCTATCGCAACCTGATTAAACGGTTGAGCAGCCTGTTTTTGGTGCGGAGCAAAGTGCGCACCTGGATTGCCCTTAGCCGCGATCGCCGCCGCACCGTAACGGATGTGCTGCAGGAAGTCATTCAAGAAATGCTGCAGAGTGATCGCTATTTAAAGGAGCAGGTGCGCTGGATTGGCGAATGCTCGCCGCGATCGCAGGTGCGAAATCTGCTGATGCTGGCCACGATTGAAGAATATTGTCTGCGACCCATTCGTAATCAGCCGCTGTTGGTCTATCGCTTTGTCAACTATCTGCGGCGATCGCAGCGCGGCGGCATGACCAACATTCCCTCTGGAGAAATGATTCGCCTCATTTCCGAAGAAATTGGCACTGATGACCCCGACTCTTCGATGAGTTTGTTGGATGTCGAAGCCGTCTCGAAGTATGAATCGCAAACCCAGGCCGAAGAAGCCCAGGCCATGCGAGAACAGGTCAAAACGGGGTTTGCCACCTACCTGCATGACACGCTTGATGCCACCGCCGTGCAGTGGCTAGAACTGCACCTGCAGGGGTTTACCCAAGAAATGATTTCTCAACGGCTCGACTTATCCACCAAGGAAGCCTACCGCCTGCGCGAAAAAATCCGCTATCACGCCATTCGGGTGTTTACCCTCAAAGAGCAGCCTGATCTGGTGTTGGGCTGGCTGCAGACCTCTTTGAAGGATCATAATTTGGGCCTGATTCCTGAACAGTGGGAAGAGTTTCAGGCGGCCTGCAATCCGCTGCAGCGAAAGATTCTGCAGAGCCTCAAGTCGGGGCAAACCTTTGACGAAATCGCTCAGTCGACTAACCTGAAGCCGAAGCAAGTTACGGGTGAGTGGGCTCAGCTTTATTTAGATGCGCAAAACCTGAGGCAAGAAGCGAACAGTAGCTAGTGATGCCGGTCGCATTGCCAGGATTCAAGTTTGATCAGATGACAGGAAGGGACATGGAGCCGCTGTTAACCGTTCAAGATCTGAGTAAAACCTACGGCCCAATCGCGGCCTGCGATCGCATTTCGTTTGCGCTGTACCCCGGTCAGGTGCTGGGCATTATCGGCGAGTCGGGCTCTGGCAAAAGCACTCTGCTGAACTGTATTGCCGGTGAGCTGCCGATTGATGATGGCGCGATGACCTATTGCGATCGCAGCGAGTCTCTACTGGACCTCTGCACTTTGCCGGAACCCCAGCGCCGCAAACTGATGAAGACGGAATGGGGCTTGGTGCGGCAAAATCCGCGTGATGGGTTGCGTCTGGGGGTGACGGCAGGGGCCAATATCGGCGAGCGCCTGCTGGATGTGGGAGAACGTCATTACGGCAACATTCGCACGGAGGCGCTGCAGTGGCTGAATGAAGTCGAAATTCCGGATCAGCGGATGGATGATTTACCGAGTACGTTTTCGGGGGGAATGCAGCAGCGGCTACAGCTGGCCCGTATTTTGGTGACGCGGCCGCGTCTGGTGCTGATGGATGAGCCGACGGGCGGGTTAGATGTCTCGGTGCAGGCTAAACTTTTGGACTTGATGCGATCGCTAGTGCGCACGCTGCATCTGAGCGTGATTCTAGTGACCCACGATATTGGTGTGGTGCGGTTGCTGGCTCACCGGCTAATGGTGATGCAAAACGGTCAGGTCGTCGAAGCGGGCCTCACCGATCAGGTGCTCGATGACCCACAGCATCCCTACACGCAACAGTTGGTCAGTGCCACGCTAGTGCCATAATCCGATCAGCCGAGTATGACATTCGTTTGCCTAACTTCAGCATTTATAGCAGAAGTCGGAAGTCGGAGTTAAAAAGCTTGTCAGATAACGGTTGCAGGCATCTGGAGTGACCGAATCAAACTGCGGCGTGCTATGGCGTTCCGTATTCCTCGCGGGCAGATTTTGTCAAAGACCGGCTAAAAACTGCGGGCCGTGCCTACGTTGCGATACGTTATCTTGCTGAGCTGTTGGTAAAGACGCCGTCTTTATATGCTGATGAGGTCAGCAGTATTAAAATCAACTTTTGAGGCTGAGTTGAGTGGCGGTGACTCTTGTTTGATCCGCGAAAGCATCCAGAAGCGGTTTGCCGAGCTGCATCAATGAATCCACGATTTCCTGACCTGCTGCTTCTGGCGTACCGGCATTAAAAGGCGGGTCAGGCATATATTCCATCATCAGTTGCGTCATCTTCGCCACCTCTTCACCGCAAAGCAAGCCCAGCAGTGTTAATCCAAAATCGATTCCTGACGTGACACCAGCCCCCGTGACGCGATCGCGGTCAATCACTACCCGCTGAGGCACAACTTCAACTCCGAGCATTGCCAGTTGATCTCGAAAAGCCCAATGGCAGGTCGCTTTGTAGCCTTGTAACAAACCTGCTGCCGCTAAAATCATCGAACCTGAGCAGACGCTCGTCACGTATTGAGTGAAGTTTGATTGCTGTTGCAGAAAACTCAAAATTTCCGGGTCTTTCATCACCTCAATTTGTCCTATTCCCCCACCTGGAATGCAAATCACATCCAGCGGTGGACAATTCGCCAGAGTTACGGTTGGCGAAAAGATGAGACCCTCGTTGCTGGTGATAGGGGTCAGCGTTTTCCAGATTAAATGCACTTGTGTGTTGGGTGGAAAAGCCAGAACTTGATAAGCTCCCATCACATCAAGCTGAACGACGTCAGGATAAACGAGAAAGCCAATTTGGAGTTGAGACATTACTCTTTGTTGTTTGAAACGTCTGGTTTGTGGAACGATTGTAGGGAAAGGCGGTCAACGCCAATAGACCTCAAGTGGGTACACTTTTCCTATGCCTCGCTCTCTTTACCCGTTGTTTCAAGCAATCGCGACTGCACCCACTGAGCAAGCACTACGTTGCAAGGTGATGCATCATATCAGCGAGTATTTCGGGGTACAGCGCTGGGGAATTTATCTTCTAGATGCCAA
>JBCBJQ010000098.1:0-22379 GCA_038523235.1 Cyanobacteria bacterium J06626_4 | reverse complement strand
TTGCCAGTCCGGTAAGGAACAGACTGCGGAACGACTGTTCAAACGCCCTCTTACCCGTTGCTTCATCTTGGTTCTTCCTGACGCTACGGTTATTTTGCGCCCATTTATAGAAAGTGTTTGCCATGACGCAAAAAATTAGAATTGGTCAAGACGTGGTTTAGCCATCGGGCCAAGATGAAGCAACGGGTAAGAGGGCGTTTGAACAGTCGTTCCGCAGTCTGTTCCTTACCGGACTGGCAACTGCTAAAAAAGCGAGACGAGCGCTTCCTTCGTTTCTGGCTCTAGGCCAACAAGAGCACCACTCTCAATGGTAAAACCGAAGCGGAGCCTGATTTCCCAAGTTGAAACCGGTGGGGCGATCGCCCCTCACTGCAGTTCTTCAGCCAATGCTTCTTGGTAGATTGCTTGCAGGTGCGGCGTCATGCTGTTGTCTTCAATGCCGTAGCCGAGGCTAGTCCACGTGCCTGAAAGCAGATACAGCACATCTTCTAGCTGTCCCTGCCGTAACAGTTCAGGAATGTCCGCATTCCACGCGGCGGGATCACTCAACCAAAGATAGACCACTTCATCCTGATAGATTGGCTCAAAGCTATAGTTGCCCCACCACGAATACCACCGGGGCGGCTCGGGATGGTAGGCATCGGCTTTTTCGAGCCAGGTAGTAGTCAAAAACTGATAGCGGCCAGCGGCAGTGGTGCAGTCTCCCGTATTCGGGCCAACCACAATGGTGACGCACTTGTCAGGGTGGTGGGTCAGATCATTCACTAAGTCGCCGCCATACAGGGTGTGGTACGGCGCGGCAGTGTAAGATTCAGCGGCAGAGATGGTGCGCATCAGCGCACGCACATGGGGATCACCCGCTTCCATAGCCAGTGGCACCGCAATGACGTCCGACTCGGCGGGCCACCAGCGCAGCGATCGCCCGAGCTTGAAAGGATTTTCGGCAGATATCAGCCAGGCCACTCCCAACAACAAAAAAGTTGTCCATAAAATGGGGCCGCGATCGCGATTCGCGACGCGGGGGGCGGGGGTGACGGGACGATCGTAGGGGGGCAAAGAATCCACGGAACTTGACACCAAGTTAGAGGGCGATCACTAGGCTGGGAGCGGTCATCACTGATGGAATTATCGGGGTGGCAGTACCTCGTTTCTATCCTCTAGCAAACCCCGTTGAGGCTAGCCCTGACGGCGTGCCTCAACGGTTTGGGCCGTTAAGTTGTGACGTCGTACCCGAGGTTAATTAATTTGTGCCCATCGTAGCTTAAGCATCGTGAATGGCAAGTGATTGAAATAAGCATCTTGATGTGATCAAGCAATGCCCTCCCGGGTTGCCAGATCATGCTGACGGGATAAGTGAGATTCGTGAGTCGGTTTGTGGCTACCCGGTCAGTGCTACGAACCGACCGCCAGGCGGCCCAGCTTCGGGCTAGCGGACTGAAGAAACTTCGATAAGTTTTAACCCAGCGGTCATCGCAGTCACGGCACCGGCCTTTAAAATGCAAGCATCTCAATTAAAGATATCGTCAATGGCCTTGGCGATGCGGTTGGCCATTGCGCAATGGTCGAGGTCGTTCGGCATCATCGAGCGACTATCCGGGCGATGATGCAGGCGGAAAGCGGGTCGCCATCGATCTCAACTATGTGCAGGGGTGAACGATCATCACCCTGGCTGGGCGATCGCCAACCGTGACGAAACGAATGCTGGGGGAGAACTATGAGCACGCTGCACGTATCACCGGAGTCGGTCACATCGATGACCCAAGAGTCCGTCGAAGAACTGGCCAAACGTCTAGAGCAAGATGCCTACGACAGTGCCTTTGAAGGGTTGAAAGACTGGCATTTGCTCAGGGCCTTGGCCTTTCAACGGCCTGAGCTGGTGGAGAAATATACCTATCTGCTTGATAACGAACCCTTTGATGAAGAGTGAGTAGCCTCAGTCGGCTATGACAGCGATCGCATCCTCAAAGCCCAGACAACGCGTGCTTTTGGGCCTCGGCGGTGGCATCGCCGCCTATAAGGTCTGCACAGTCGCCTCAACTCTGGCCAAACTTGGGGTTGAGGTTATCCCCATCATGACGGCGCCGGCGCAACAGTTCATCACGCCCCTGACGTTGGCCACCCTATGCCGCCATCCCGTAGCGACTGATGCGGAGTTTTGGCAGGCAGGACAGTCGCGGCCCCTCCACATTGAGCTGGGAGAAACGGCTGACCTGATGATTCTGGCACCGTTGACCGCCAATACCCTGGGAAAATTAGCCCACGGTCTGGCAGACAATCTGCTGACCAATGTGGTGTTGGCTTCCACCTGCCCCGTGTTGTTGGTGCCCGCGATGAATACCGACATGTGGCAGCAGCAAAGCGTGCAGCGCAACTGGCAGCAGGTGCAAACCGATCCCCGCTATCACACGATCGCCCCCGGCGCTGGGGTGCTGGCCTGCGATCGCGTTGGCCCCGGACGCATGGCCGAGCCGTCAGAAATTTTGGCCGTGGCCGATTCCTTATTGCTGACTCGCGGGCACCGCGATTTGGCAGGCAAGCACCTGCTGATCAGCGCTGGAGGTACGCAGGAATATCTCGATCCGGTGCGATTTATTGGCAATCCCTCCACTGGCAAAATGGGCGTAGCCCTGGCTCAAGCAGCGCGCGATCGCGGGGCCGTCGTCACCTTAGTCCACGGCCCGATGGCCGCAGAGCATTGCACTGACCTGACGGGAGTGCAACGCCTTGCGGTCACCACTGCCACTGAGATGCAATCGGCTTTAGTCGCTCATCTGTCCCAGGCTGATTGGATTGTCATGGCAGCAGCGGTGGCGGATGTGAAACCCCGTGACTATGTGCCGCACAAGCTGCCCAAGGCTACCTTGCCCGACGCGCTGTCCCTGGCTGCTGTGCCTGACATTGCGGCGGCACTGGCACAGCTCAAGCATGACCATCAGAGGCTGATTGGGTTTGCGGCTCAAACCGGTGACATTGAGCCGCCTGCCCTCAAAAAGCTGACGTCAAAAGGACTGGACGCGATCGTCGCTAACCCCATCGACCAGCCTGGTAGTGGCTTTGGCGGCGACACCAACCAGGCGGTGCTGCTAGGTAAGTTGGGGCAGCGACAGGTGATTCCAGCGAGTTCAAAGCGGCATCTGGCCCACCATATTTTTGATTTTGTGGGGCAATTGTGAGCCGCCTTGTTGGGTTCAGAATATGTCTTCAGAACCTCTCCTCTCCTTAATAAAGGTGAGGAACCGGAATCTTGATAAACCTCTCCTTTACAAGTAAAGGTGCCGCAGGCGGTGAGGTTTTTGTAGCTGCTTTCTGAACAGACCGGACGTAGCTCTCTTGGCCTCTCGCTAAACGTTGAGGTGGGGATGATGCAGCTGTAAGGCGTCTCGTAGAGTGGCCAGCGTGACGATATGGCGTCCCCGCGCCTGCAGGTCGAGTTGAATTGTCTGGGCGATCGCCTGAATTTCGCCCCCGGTCAGTGGCAATTGTCGGGCGATCGCCGCCCAGTCCAGCTTGTCGATGTTCACTTCAGCGGCAAAGGCCTGCTGCCAGAGGCGGTGGCGCGCTTTCGCTTGGGGCTGAGGTAAGGTCAGCACGGTGTCAAACTGTTGGCGCCAACTGGGGCGCACGCGGGCTAAATCAGTCACGGTGACCAGGGTCAGGCCAAACTGCTGTCGCCACTGCCACCACTGATGCAGCCAGCTTTGCTCAACCTGCGATTGCCGACCAAACCACTGCTCGCCCTGCTTCACCAGCAGCAAACTGGCATTTTCGGTGGGCGAGTCGGTCAAAATGCGCGGATAGCCCTCTGGTGAAAGCGTTTGCAGATCCACACAGGTGAGCGACATCTGGCCTTGGATGGCGAGGGTGGCCGCCGCCAGCGTTTTGCCCGTGCCGGTCGCCCCCACCAGCAGCACCATGAGCCCCGTGAGGTCAGCCTGTTGACGGCGTTGTTGGGCCTGACGGCTGACATATTGCAGCTGACGGATCAGTTTTTTAGGGAGCACGAGTGTCTCCCAGGCCCCGGCGATCGCGGCCAGGTTCTCCGGGGCGGGTGGAGGTAAGGCGGCCGCCTCGCGATCGCCTGCTCCCGTGCAGCCCGCTTCTGGGACGCTAGCCGGCGCGGTTTCTGGGGGCACCGGGGCCGGTTTTTCTGGCGTCAGACCCGCAATGTCGTTCATGGCGGCAGTGGATAACACAGTTTCTAGGGCCGCCGCCGTGGGATTGTCGGCCAGCAAAAAATTGCCCAACTCATCGCTGACGCGCACCTGCTGACTGAGCAACGTGCCGTCTTCGTCCCCGATCCATTCGAGCAGGCCCTGATTGACGAGAGAATGGGCTGCCGTCAGCTTGGCGCGGGCCTGTTGCCAATCATGATCGTTGCGGCACAGCAACCGTAAACACAGGTCCACGGTGGGCAGGTCGGCCAGCGCTCCTTCCTCTTCTTGCAAATAGTCGTAAAGGCGACCATAGCGGCGGTTGATTTCTGGCGCGATCGCCATGAGAACAATGTTTTTTTCCACCTCTGAGAGCTGCAGGCGATCGCGCAGCAGCGGTAAGGCCAAGACGACACCTGCCTGGTAACCAGCCTGAATGCGCGCCTCTAACTGCTGGCTGTAGCTGACGGTGATGATTTTAGAGTGGCCTTTGGGGGGTGGCCCTTCGCGATCATGGATGCCCCGATCAACGGCGATAATGCCCTTCCACCAGTGGCTGGTCACCTTGTCGGCAGCAGTGTTAGCTGCCCGATTCACGGTTTTATCATCTTGCCGCTTGCGTGAGACTGACATCATCAACACTCGGTCTAGCCAGCGCAGCTCGGTTTTTAAGTAGGCCCAGTTGTTCTCAAAAGGTTTGACGCCGCTACTGCTCATGTTTCCATCATCCGCAAAAATTCTAAGGGCAAACCGTCGGCGTCGGCGATGAAGGCGACCTCATAGACGTGTGGGCCGATCATCTGCTGCCTCGGGGTGAGCAAGACCTGCAGGGGGCTCATGCCGTGGGCCATCGAGTCGGGCGCGGCGGCAAAGCGTTGTTGCAGCGATTGTAGCCAATCTGGCAAACTCTCGACGATTTCCGTCAAATCAAACGAGAGATGATAGTAGCCAGTGTAGTGCTCGTCGTGAAAACAGTCAGGCGGCGCTTGCGGCTCGGGAATCTGCAGTAGCTCAATGCGGCCCCGGAGACCGGTCATCCAGCAGGCCAGGGTGGTGCCAGCGGTAAACTGCTCTTCCATCTCAAATCCCAGCAGGGTGTAAAAGGCGATTGCCCGATGGATGTCGGCAGTGCGGATAGAAACGTGATGCATGCGATCGCCTTACTCGAACAGTCGAAAGTAGGGATACCGCAAGGGAACGCCCGGCTCTTTCTCTAAATTAAAGTTGATCACATCCCAACAGGGGACTTCTTCGGGCGACGGGCTAAACTCCACCGGTAACCCATACAGCCGAGGCGTGCCGCCATCAGCTTGACCGCGCCAAGGTGCGCCGCGTTCGAGGTAGGTTTTGACCAAGTCTTGATAGCGTTGGGCAATAATCACTCGCGTCGCCCGATAGCCCTGCGTGTAAAGCCGATCAAGGGCTTCATGAATTTCGAACCGAATGCCATCAGGGTGAGTATGCTGCCGGTACCATTCGCCTTCCCACTGTCGCCAGTGCCGCCCCGACTGCAGATGCACGAGTTCTTTGCTGTCGGGGTCAGCCTCAAACGCCCCGTGGCGCGAACACAAATAGGTATCGGTCAGGGTCAACGCTGGAATCGTCTGACGGCAATGGGGACACTTGATGTCAGGGCCAAAAATGGGATGTTGCAGGGCTGGGTTGACCATTGAGCGATAGGCCGATGGATACAGTCCGACGGGATCCGGTAGCCGTATTATAACGGGGGAACTCCCCTTCTAATGTCCATTCTGGATAAAGCTTGTAGTGATGTCTGAGCCACTGGATGCAACTTTCTCTGACAGCGAAAATTTCTGGCCTGCCCCCGATCGCTCTGCCGCCGCTTTTGTCGCGCCTGGAGCCACCGTCATCGGTGACGTCGAACTGTCAGAGGGCTGCAGCATCTGGTATGGCGCGGTGCTGCGGGGCGATGTTGAGAAGATTCAGATTGGGGCCTACAGCAATGTGCAAGATGGGGCCGTACTGCACGGCGATCCGGGGCAGCCGACGGTGCTGGCCGATTACGTGACGGTGGGCCATCGGGCCGTCATTCACAGTGCTGACATTGGGGCGGGCTGCCTGATTGGCATTGGCGCGATTGTGCTGAATGGCGTGCAGGTAGGCACCGGCAGTATTGTCGGGGCAGGGGCTGTGGTGACCAAAGACGTACCGCCGCGATCGCTCGTCGTCGGGTTGCCGGGTAAGGTCGTGCGGCAGCTGGCTGATGAGGAAGTGGCAGAGCTGATCGACCATGCGGAGAAGTATCACCAACTGGCGCTGGTGCACGCGGGTACCGGAAAAACCTCGGATTCAAATAATTTCTTGTCTTATTAAAGAAATGTGAAATAGGATGTGGGAAGATTATGAGAAAATTGTGACAGGCTATTAAGTCATTTTTTAACAAGGAGGTTTAGTGATGGATTGGAGAATTGTAGTGGTGTTGGCACCGATCGCTCTCGCCGGTAGTTGGGCTGTCTTCAATATTGGTAAAGCTGCTTTGGGTCAACTTCAGACTTTCATCGATAATCGAGAAGCTTAATTGTTGGCTGGGCGATCGCTGGATGGCCGACAGTCGCTAACCCTAGAGCCGGTAGCCCCAAGCATCAACCTGTGGTCTACCGGCTCTGGCTTTTGGACGTCATGGTGTATCAGACCGGCCTGATGTCGCAAAATTCGGCTTGCAGAGTACATTTCGGGCAGGGCAAGGCCCTGCGGAAGTCAGAGTTAAAAAGCTCACTACCTGGTGATTTCCGTTATTTGGAGTGACCGGAGCAGACGTTTGCTTACCATAGCTGGTCTTGGGTGAGACAGCACTATGACGGCGTGCCGGAACTGGCGGCGGCCTCTAGATCCAGCGATCGCAGCGCGGGCATGAGTTGGGCAAAGGCGACGCCCCGGTGACTCAGCCGATCTTTCTCGGCGCGCGTCATCTCAGCGAAGGTTTTGCCTGCGGTGGGCACGTAAAACACTGGGTCGTAGCCAAAGCCGCCACCGCCACTGGACTGCCGTGCAATTTCGCCGGGGCAGACCCCTTCCGTCTGCAGTGCGATAGTGCCATCTGGGCGGGCGAGGGCGATCGCACAAACAAACTGAGCGGCTCGGTTCGCGGTCGTTCCCAGTTCGCGTAGCAGTCGCTCAATGCGGGCCGCATCAGTCGCGGCATAGCGAGCTGAATACAGGCCGGGCGCGCCGTCCAGGGCATCGACCATGAGCCCCGAGTCATCGGCGATCGCCCATTTTCCCAGTCCTTTTGCCACCTCGGAGGCTTTGAGCCGGGCGTTTTCTAAAAACGTGGTGCCAGTCTCTTCGATCTCGATTTCCGGCGGCTTGAGGGCGAGTTGCCAGTCAAGGTCAGCCAGATAGCCCTGCATTTCCCCCAGTTTGCCGGGGTTGCCTGTGGCCACAATGACGGTCGGCATAGATAATTTCCTTTTTAGATTAGGGCGCTGCTGGAAAATAGGGCCTCGATTGCTAGGGGTTGGCACTGCCAAATCCTTACAGCAAGCCTGTTAGCAGCGTTGGGCTAATGGTCGTCCCCATCATAAATCCACATGGGGGCCGTGCTGCCCGCTGGGGTGAAGCCACACTTTTCGTAAAAGGCGATCGCCGCCGCATCGGCCACTAGCATCTGCATGTGCAGCCCGGCGTAGCGTTGCTTCAACCGGGCCAGAATCTGTTGACCAATGCCCTGACCCTGATAGGCGGGCAGTACCAGCAGATGGGGATAATAAACTACTAAAAATCCGTCCGATAGGGCGTTGCCGATACCCACCAACTGCTTCCCATCCCAGGCGGAGACTAACCCATGGGAGTTGAGCAGAGCTTGGTGCAGTGCCTGCGGCTTTTGGGCCGCCGACCAATGATTGGCTTTGTACAGGGGAAGGATTTGGGCGATGTCTAGGTCGCGCCGTTCCGAGAGGGTAATCATGACGCGGGTGACTGGCCGACGACTTCATAGTGAACGACCTGCGGTTCGAAGGTCAGCAAGAAGTCTTGATCTTCGAGATAGTATTTAGACACCGCCGCATCGGCCCCGGCAAAGCGATGGATCGCGTCCCAGCTCTCCCAAAAGGTGAGCGTAATGAAATAGGTGATATCGCCCTCGGCGCGTTCGAGGATGTGAACACTGACATTGCCAGGAACGGACTGGTAATCGGGGATCACCCGAGCGTTGAGAAAGGTGCGATAGGCCTCAGCTTTAGCCGTTGGTACGGTGCCGTGCCACATCCTAGAAATCATGGTGAAGGCCCTGAATAGGTCGGAATATTGACCGAGCATAAGATTTTTTCACCATAGTGGAAAATTGCTGCCTAGAGCGATTGATCGCGGGCGAAATTTTCACCAAACTTCAGTCCGCGTTCTCAGAACCTGATAGCTTGGGGAGTGCAGAACGGATGAGGCGATCGCTTGGCGCAGCGCTCTAAATATTGGAACCTGGCCCCCTATGTGCGGGAGCAGCAGCGCACCATTATCTATGCGCTGCTCTGTACCCTGGTGTTTACCGCGTTTTGGCCCATTTTGGCCTGGCTGTCGGGGCTGATGCTGGCGCTTTTGGTGCAAGGTGAAGTGCTCGCCTTGGCGCGATTAGCTGCCATTACCATCGCGGGCTTTGTGATTCACAAGCTGGGGCAATATGGGCAAGATTCCCTCATGTCAAAAGCGGCGCTAGAAGTAGCGCTGAAGCTGCGGGTCAATACCTACTCCCACCTGCAGCGGCTCAGCCTCGCCTATTTTGCCAAAGCCCAAACCGGCGACCTCACCTATCGTCTCACCGAAGACATTGATCGCATTGGTGAAGTCGTCAAAAAGCTGTTTCAAGACTTTATTCCCAGCGTGTTACAGCTGGTAGTTGTGCTCACCTACATGGTGTATTTGAACTGGCAGCTCACCCTGACCATGCTGATCATCGTGCCCGCCTTTGCACTGCTGGTGGGCTGGTTTGGCGATCGCATGTTGGAATATTCGCGCACCAGCCAAAACCTGGTCTCCGATCTGTCGTCCCAACTCACGGAAGTGTTTGGCGGCATTCGCCTGATTCGGGCCTTTGCCGCTGAGGACTATGCCGTGGAGCGCTTTCGAGCCGAATCGCAGCGTCACTACGATGCCAAATATCGGGCGGCCTGGCTGTTGGCGGTGCAGTATCCCGTCATTGGGCTGCTGTATGCGGGCATTATTCTCGTCTTGTTTTTGGTCGGCAGCTGGCAAATTTCGCAGGATAATCTAACCGGGGCCGCCTTTGCCAGCTACGTTACCGCCGGACTGCTGCTGATCGACCCGATCACTCACACCACCGAAAACTACAACCTCTTCAAGGAAGCAGAAGCCTCCGTTGATCGCGTTTTTGAGCTGTCGGCGATCGCGCCGGGGGTCGAAGAAAGTCCCCAGGCTCAGGTCTTACCGGCGGTCACCGGCAAGGTGGAATATCGTCAGGTCACTTTTAGCTATCAAGCCGATGAATCGGTCTTGCAGGGCATTAATTTGCTGGCCCAGCCGGGTGAAAAAATTGCCCTAGTCGGCTCTTCTGGTGCAGGCAAAACCACGCTGGTGAATCTGCTGCCGCGTTTTTATGATCCGCAAGCGGGGCAAATTTTGATTGACGGCACTGACATCGCCACCGTTACGTTGAAAAGTCTGCGGCGGCAGATTGGTATCGTGCCCCAGGAAACAGTGCTCTTTTCCGGCACGATTGCGGAAAATATTGCTTTTGGTCAAACCGACTTTGACTTAGCCGCCGTGGAAGCTGCAGCTAAAGCCGCCAATGCCCACGACTTCATCAGCCAATTTTCCCAAGGGTATTACGCCTGGGTAGGCGAACGGGGCGTCAACCTGTCGGGGGGGCAGCGCCAGCGCATCGCGATCGCCCGCGCGGTGCTGCTCAATCCGCGCGTGCTGATTCTCGACGAAGCCACCTCGGCCCTCGACTCGGAGTCAGAAAATTTGGTGCAAGAGGCCCTGGAGCGACTGATGGGCGATCGCACAGCGTTTATCATTGCTCACCGGCTGGCCACTGTTCGCAATGCCGACCGCATTTTAGTCATTGAGCAGGGGCAAGTGGTCGAATCGGGCACCCATGAGGAGCTGTTGGGCCGGGGCGATCGCTACGCTTATCTCTATGCCCAACAGTTTCAGCCTTAGATGAGCGGGTGATCGCTAGAATATGTTCTGGGGGGCGAGATTATACCGGGGGTAGTGTTCTAGAGCGGTGGCATCAGTCAGCATGGATGGGAGCTTCTACTACCGATTTTCCCATGATCTCGGAACCCCTCTGTTTCCCCAACTGTCGCACCACTGATGTAGTCAAACATGGTCAGAGCAACGCATTGATGGATTGACCAATTTGGGATGCGCTCTAGAAGGCCAGCGTTGCAGGGGTGTGCAAGTTGCGATTCACCGCGCCCTAACACTCACTTCACGCCGACGAAGCGTTCTTGAGCCATGAGGCGTAGCGTGTGCAAATCTTCGCGGCGGCTAATCGACAGGGGTACCGTGGCTCGCACTGCCGCGATAATCAGCTCGGTGTCGACAGGGCGATTTTCGTGAATGGCACAGTAGAGGGCCACAATAATGACCTGTTCAATCTCGGCCCCGCTAAATCCATCGGTGGCCTGTACCAACGCTGACAACTCAAATCGTTTGGGATCTTGCTTGCGCCGCATGAGATGAATCTGGAGGATCGCCGCCCGTTCGGTTTCATCCGGCAGATCGACGAAAAAGATCTCGTCAAAGCGACCCTTGCGCAATAGCTCGGGGGGAATGCGAGAAAGATCGTTGGCCGTAGCGACGACAAACACGTCCTCTGACTTTTCTTGGAGCCAGGTCAAAAAATAGCCAAACAGGCGGCGACTCAGGCCGCCATCGGCATCACTCGTTGACTGGCCCATGCTTTTTTCAATCTCATCGATCCACAAAATGGCGGGGGACATGGTTTCGGCGAGGGTGACGGCGCGGCGGAAGTTCTTTTCTGATTCACCAATAAATTTGTCGTAGAGTTTGCCGGCATCTAATTTGAGCAGTGGCATTTGCCATTCACGGGCAATGGTTTTAGCGGCCAGAGACTTGCCGCAGCCCTGAATGCCCACAATCAAGATGCCGCGCGGGGCGGGCAGGTTAAACGCCTTAGCCTGAGCACTAAAGCCCACGCGGGCTCGTTTTAACCACTGCTTGAGGCCATTAAAGCCCCCGAGTTGCGCCGGATTCATCTCGGGGGGGATGTAGTCTAGCAGGCCCTCTTCATGCAGGACTTGTACCTTGCGCTGCAAGACCCGTTTGACGTCTTCTCGGGTCAGTTTGCCATCATCCAAAGCAGCAAAGGCAATCACCTTGCGAGCTTGCTGCAGGGTCATGCCGCGCATGGCTTGTACCAACCCGTTGATTTCTTCCGGCTTCACTTCAACTGAGATGCGTCCTTTCAGCGATCGCACCACTTCGGTCACGGCCTGGTATAGTTCATCGGGTTCTGGTAGCTTGAGGTCAAAATAGACCACGTCTTGAGCAATGTCTGCTGGCAGGGTCAGGCTATGTCCGGTAATCACCAGCGCTGAGCGATTATGCGCAAACTGCTGAATGACTTCTCGCAGTTGTCGCCGCACGGTCTCATCCTCGAGGTGAGGGCCGAGATCCTTCAACCAATAAATTGCCTGAAACTGCAGCGCTTCAATATGTTTCAAGGCATCGACGGGATCTGTCGTTTCCTCCAAAGCTTGCGGTTTTTGGGTGCCCGGTGGGGCGTATTCGTTAGTCCAGCGGTTTTGCACATGGCTGGGCGATCGCGTCAGCCCCTGAGCGACACTCCATTCAAACACGGCCATTTGCAGCTCGTTAATGCCTTTATTAATCAGGGTGCGCACCCGCTCTTCTTCCCCAGTTTCAATCACGATGGCCGAGTGAAACGACATCACCAACGTTTGAAACAACCGGACGCTGCTGGCAAAGGTCATGGGCTAGGTCAAAAGGAAACGGCTAATCTTAGAGTGCCCGAGGGGTCGCGATCGCTCTACCTGGGCGTGGGCGATCGGGGTTCCCTGACTCTGGCGAAGCGTCATTTTCGGTGACGATTTGGCAGGCTGTCCTGATCTAAAAGTCGGACAAGCGATCAGGTGAGTGTAATCGACAGGCATCTACAGGTCACTACACTCCAGCTAGTAAAGAGTCACTCGCGCTTAACAGCAATGGCCGCAAAATCTTGGTGTGACTTCATTCAGCACCATCTCACGACCTCAGTATCGCGATTAAAAAAGGGGGCATTAGCCCCCTTTGATTTGAATTTGAAATTTCTCAGATAGTTGGAGAATTGCTTAACAGTAGGCTCCCCGATCGCAGGGGGTTGGGCAATGCCCAACCTTGCCAAACAACTGTCTGTCCGTCCTAGGAGCACTATATTAAGCGCAGATCCCCTAGTACTTGTAGCTTTCAGCTTTGAAGGGGCCGCTCATTGGCACGTTGATGTACTTGGCCTGAGTTTCGGTGAGTTGCGTGATGACGCCACCAAAGCCCTCCACCATGTAGCGTGCGACCTCTTCATCGAGGTGCTTGGGCAGCACTTCGACGGTGATAGCAGCGGCTTTATCAGACGCCGGCTTGTCGGCAAACTTGCGCTCATAGAGGAACATTTGCGCCAACACCTGATTCGCAAAGGAGCCATCCATGATGCGAGAGGGGTGGCCGGTGGCGTTCCCGAGGTTGACCAGACGGCCTTCTGCCAGTAGCAGTAAGAAATCCGCACTGTCGTCGCTGCGATACACCTGATGTACCTGCGGCTTAACCTCTTCCCAACGCCAGACGCGACGCATGAAGGCGGTGTCGATTTCGTTGTCGAAATGGCCAATGTTGCAAACGACCGCGCCCTTTTTGAGGTAGGTTAACATGTTGGCATCACAGACGTTGACGTTGCCCGTGGAGGTGACCAGCAGGTCAGTATTCCCCAGTAGAGCTTTGTCGATGCTGTCAACGGTGCCGTCATTATTGCCGTTCAGGTAGGGGGAGACGACTTCGAAGCCATCCATGCAGGCCTGCATCGCGCAGATGGGGTCGCACTCGGTAATTTTGACGATCATGCCTTCCTGCCGGAGGGAAGCCGCTGACCCTTTGCCCACGTCACCGTAGCCAATAACGAGGGCTTTTTTGCCCGCCATCAGGTGATCGGTAGCGCGCTTAATGGCGTCATTTAGGCTGTGGCGGCAGCCGTATTTGTTGTCGTTTTTGGCCTTGGTGACGGAGTCGTTGACGTTGATTGCGGGTACTTTGAGTTCGCCAGTTTCTACCATTTCCAACAGGCGGTGAACGCCGGTGGTAGTTTCTTCAGTAACGCCGTGAATCTTGTCCAGCATGGCCGGATAGGTTTCGTGAATGTGGCCGGTCAGGTCGCCGCCGTCATCCAAAATCATGTTGGCGTCCCACAGGCCACCTTCGGGGGTGCGGCAAGTCTGCTCAATGCACCACATGTATTCGTCTTCCGTTTCACCCTTCCAGGCGAATACGGGAGTGCCTGCTGCCGCGATCGCTGCCGCCGCGTGGTTTTGGGTGGAGAAAATGTTGCAAGACGACCAGCGCACTTCTGCACCCAGGGCCTGCAGGGTTTCGATCAGTACTGCCGTCTGAATCGTCATGTGAATGCAGCCAATGATCTTCGCACCTTGTAGGGGCTTGCTGTCCTGATATTTGTGGCGAATGGTCATCAGTGCCGGCATTTCGCCTTCGGCGATCGCAATTTCCTTACGGCCCCACTCCGCCAGGGAGATATCGGCAACTTTATAGTCTTGCTTCAGAACTTGTGCAGTCATGGATTCCTTGTGAGTGAATTTAAGTGAGTGACTTTGAATGAGTGGGATTGAGTCAATGCTGACAGCCCTAAAGAGCGGCTTTGAGCGCGTCTGCTTTATCCGTCTTTTCCCAAGTCATGTCGGGCAGCTCTCGACCAAAGTGGCCATAGGCTGCCGTCTGACGGTAAATCGGACGACGTAAATCCAGCATATCGATTAATCCCTGAGGGCGCAGATCAAAATGCTCGCGCACTAGCTTCGAAATGTCATCATCGCTGAGCTTGCCAGTGCCAAAGGTATTGATGGAAATCGAGGTGGGTTCAGAAACCCCGATCGCGTAGGAAACCTGAATTTCGCACTTCTCTGCCAGACCGGCGGCGACAATATTTTTCGCGACATATCGGCCTGCGTAGGCGGCCGAGCGATCGACCTTCGACGGGTCTTTACCCGAAAAGGCTCCGCCCCCGTGCCGGGCCATGCCCCCGTAAGTATCGACAATAATTTTGCGGCCCGTCAGCCCGCAGTCACCCACCGGCCCGCCAATGATGAACTGCCCCGTCGGGTTGATGTGATATTGCGTCTCCACATGGAACCACTCACTGGGTAACACCGGCTTGATGATTTCTTCCATCACTGCTTCGCGAATCTCTGCCAGTGAAACGTCTGGGTCATGCTGGGTCGAGAGCACCACGGCATCGACTGCGATTGGTTTACCGGCTTCATAGCGCAGGGTGATTTGGCTCTTGGCATCCGGGCGTAGCCACGAGAGGGCACCATGCTTACGCAGCTCGGCCTGCCGTTCGACCAAGCGATGAGCGTAGTAAATCGGGGCGGGCATCAGCACGTCGGTTTCATTCGTGGCGTAGCCAAACATCAGCCCTTGGTCACCGGCCCCGAGGTCTTTATCCGCCGCTTCGTCAACGCCGATCGCAATGTCAGAAGATTGTTTACCAATGGCATTGATGACCGCACAAGAGGCCCCGTCAAACCCCACGTCGGAGCTGTCGTAGCCAATGTCTAAAATCACCCCGCGAACCACATCTTCGAGGTCAACATAAGTGCTGGTGCGCACTTCTCCCGCGACGATCACCATCCCCGTTTTGACGAGGGTTTCGACCGCCACCCGAGAATGCACATCGTCTTTCAAAATTGCGTCAAGAATCGCGTCAGAAACCTGGTCGGCCATTTTGTCAGGATGGCCCGCTGATACCGACTCTGACGTAAAAATGCTGTATTCACTCATGCTGTATCTAGGGGGTAAATCAATAGGGTAAGGCGATATTCGTCCCCATATCCTATCCGTTTTCAGCAATAATTCAGTCATTAAATTAGGGGCAGTGGCCTATGATGCTGGCGCGCCGCTTCGAGTGATGAAAACCGCAGGGGGGCATCCGCGCAGCGATACAGCCAATTCAGGGTGTTTTCCAAGTCAGCACGCTTCTCGACGCAGATTTCAGATTCGCCCCGATGTGAGCAGTAACATCAGTCGAAAGAGGGGGCACCGCGATCGCCGCTGTCGCCCCGTAAACCCTGATTTCAGACGTTTCTCACCGCAAATCATCATTCAGTCAAGATGTCCCAGATGGCTGAGATGACGATTTGATCATCCCCTCATCTCTGACTTTCACATTTTGCTCCATAGCGAGCCGCAGTCAGGTTTGGCCACTTTTAATCGCCGGATCGCTGGCGGCAAGGCTCTTCCCTTGTATGTTGAGAGCAGTAGCGCTAGACCGTCTTCCCTAGGCATGTGGCTTAGCCATAATCCGTGGTGCAGCGAGGCTCAGCGCTATGATTCATCCCCTGAGAACTCGAACATAAGCCTGCGGCAGAGCAAAGCTCAACGCCAGGTCCCTTTGGGAGACCGTATCGCGCAAGGATGAGTGCAGTTAATGGAGCCCTCTCATCAAACCATACTAGACGCTATTTTTCGGTGCTTTCCATGTCGACTTCAGAAACTCACTATCGCTAATTGGGCATTGATGTCAGTAAAGACAGCTTGGATGTCTATGCTCCCAGCCAGTCCACGTCATTCGCTATAACAACGATAGTGAGGGGGTGGAAAAGCTGTGGCAAACGTTGCGCAGTGTTTCTGACTGGGCCGTCGTCTGTGAAGCCAGTGGCGGTTATGAAACCCTGGTGGCCACGACCCTCGCCACCCACGGGTGTCGGGTCAGTGTGGTTAATCCGAGGCCCGTGCGGGACTTTGCCAAAGCCAGTGGCATCTTAGCGAAGACGGACGCCATTGATGCCAAAGTCATTGCTCGCTTTGGCCGTTTGCTCCAGCCGTCCGCCACGGTGTTGGCCTCCGCGTCCGCGCAGCAACTTCAAGATTGGGTCCGACGCAGGCAGCAACTCGTCGAGATACTCAGTGGCGAAAAGAATTGCCTTCAGCAGCTCAAAGGCCGAAATAAAGCCGTCCTGAAAGATGAAGTGGCGGCTCATATCGAGTGGCTGCAAGACCGCATTGCGCAACTGGACAAGAAGATTGAGCATCTGAGTGAACAGCAGTCGCAATGGCGTGAAGATAAAGCGCTGCTGACCTCGGGGAAGGGCATTGGCCCGGCCATTTCCACGACTCTGTTAGCCGAGTTGCCGGAGTTGGGGTAGCTCAACAGCAAACAAATTGCCGCTTTAGTCGGCTTAGCGCCGTTCAATCGCGATAGTGGTCGCTATCGCGGCAAACGCACGACTTGGGGTGGTCGCGCCACGGTGCGCTCCGCCCTCTATCTAGCCGCCCTAGTGGCGGTGCGTCATAACCCGCCCCTGAAGGCGGTGTATCAGCATCTTCTCGACCAGGGTAAGGAGAAGAAGGTAGCCTTGATTGCCTGTGCGAGAAAACTGCTGACGTGTTTGAATGCCATGCTGAAGTCCCGCACCCCATGGCAAGACGAACTCGTCACCGCTCGCTATACGCCAGCCTGAGAACCCCTTTTGCAGTTTCCTTGACTTTCAAGATAATCGCTGCCCCTTGAACCCTGCACTTTCTACCCTCTGCTACATTTGAGCCACGAGATTGCTCGGCCATCGGCCAGCACGACGTCGCCGAGAGGCCAAATCTCGCTGCGGCGTCGTATTCATCGCCCATCTACAATCTTTTGAGTTAGTAGGGTTCCGGCAGATTGCTGACGGCTCGTTTGATTTCAGAGAGTGAGCGGTTGTAGCCAACGATCGCCTCCACCAGATTCACCTCAGCGTCGGTCAGTTCCGACTGGGCATTCAAAATATCCAGCTGTGTTCCCACCCCGGCATCAAACCGCAGAATTGCCAGTTCTAACGCTTCTTGGGCCTGCTCGACCGACAGCCGAGCCGTGTCAATGTTGGTGAGGTTGGCCTCTAGGTTGTAGAACGCACTCTCGACCGACAGCCGAATCGTATTGCGCGATTCCTCAAAGTTACGTTCAGCGATTTCGCTATCGAGCTCCCGCTGTCGCGCCCGCGCCTGAGCGGCTCCTCCTTCAAACAAAGTCCACGATACCCGGGCGCCAAAACTGTAGTTGTCGTTAAAACTATCGCTTTGGGTGAGGGTGTCGCTAATGGTGTAGTTGGCAAACAGATCCACCTGTGGTCCCAGTGCGGCGAGCTCAGCTGCACGTAGTTCTTCGCCGATGTCGCTTTGTACAAGCTGCTGTTCGAGCTCTGCCCGATTTTGATAGGCCAGCACGATGCTTTCTTCCAACCCCAAGGGCCAGTTGCCGGCAATGTCGACCGGCACTGTCGTAATCGTGAGCGAGGGTGGCACGTTTAAGCGACGGGCTAGCGTGCTCTGAGCCACCTGTCGCGATCGCTCCGCATTCACGACGTCTTGGCGAGCATTGGCAACCTGCACCTCGGCTCTCAACACATCAAAGCGAGTTCCGACCCCCACTTCTTCCCTTAAGGAAGTATCGCGGAGGTTGCGTTCGGCCTCTTCTAAAAAGGCCTCACTAATGCGGATTGACTCGATCGAGGCTTGCAAATCGTAATATTCGTTAGCGGTGTTGAGCCTTAAATCCTCTCGGCGGCGTTCGACCTCTAATTCCGACAGTCGCACTTGCTCTTCGGCGGCTCGAATGGTCGCGCCCCGCTGCCCCGAAGAAAAGAGGTTATACACGACATCAACCTGGGCTGAGACAGAGGCCCCTAACTCCTCGGTCGAACTGCTTTCAAAAGCAAGCCCGCCACCAGGCGTGGGCACCGCCTCGGTTGAGGTATCCGTGGTGTTTTGCCCCTGCAGGGTGCCATTGACCGAAACCGTGGGGAAATTGGCAGCTTGCGCCTCTCGCAGCGCGGCTTGGCTTTGCTCCAGCTCTAGCAGGGCTGTGCGCAGATCAGGATTATTGCGGTAGGAAAGCTCGATCGCCTCTTCCAAGGTGACGGGCTGAGTACCCATGATCTCAACTTCCTCAGGCTGAGTCTGAATCAATAGGGGATTGGGGGAAGGGTCGAGGGAGGGAAGATCATCCCAAGCGCCCTCTCCCGGTACGGGACCACCCGTGCTGGGGAGTGGCGCTGTGTCGCTGGGCTCAACGGACTCTTCAGCCGCTGGTGGGGTCTCTTCTACCGCGTCCTCGGCATCCGAGTCCGGCAGCGGACTAAACACCTCGTCGGCTTCGTCGGTTTCGTCAACTGGGTCATTAATGTTCTCTTCCGCTGCCGGTGGGGTCGGCGTATCAGTCTCCTCCACCGCTGATTCAGCCTCAGCCTGAGACAACAAAAGTTCTGGCTGGGCCAAGGTTTCAGTCACGACTGCCGGAGACTGAGCGGCAAAGGCAATGCCACCGGTCGAGGACTCAGGTTTGGTTGAAGCCGGTTTTCCCAGCGGCGAGAACTGGGGCCTCAATGCCAACTGATCAGCCACCATTACCTCTGGCCTAGGCGTTGTCGCTGCCAGCATTGGGGCCACTGCCGCTGAAGCGTCATCGGCGGTGGCAGGAGGGGACAACGGTTGAGACAGATCAGGAGAGGTCTCGTGGGTTCCGTGAGTGCCGCTCGACGGAACTGATGCTGAGAGTGTCTCTTTGACAGGCGTTTTATCCGCCTCTGTCGCCGCCTCAGCGGGTAGCGTCAAACCAACGAGAGCGCTTGAGGGCAGGGCGATCGCCGTACCCAGATAAACACGCATCAACCAGGGGGAAAGCATACCTTTCTGCATAGAGTCCTTCAGGCTTAGCACCAATGAGACAAGCTACATTTCAACAACGTCGTTTCTAGAATACTTTACTAATCGGTTTAGTAGGGGAAGTCGTACTGAACCGTTCAGTTGGAGTCAGACTGTAGACAAGCTTTTACCAATCCATCGACACCGTCAACCGGCATGATCGGCACCTGTAAAGCATCACTGATTGATTCTACGCGCTGATCGTCCAAAAACAGCCAATTTTGAGGATTGCCCGGATCCGTCGGCTTCAACATGATGGTGGGCAGCAAAAGACCATCGCCCAAATCGCGATCGCGCAAGTGCTGCTGCAGATCATGTCCGGTTAGCAGTCCAGTCACCGTAATGGCCTGTCCCCAATAATCGCTGTTTAACGCCGCCATCTCAATAGTCAGGTTTTCAACTTGATTCAGTCGCTTCAGGATGGGTTGAAAGGCCCGCTCGACGGCATTGCCTATCACCCAGGTATAGCGCTGCGGCTGCGGTAGGGCAGCCGGGAGCGCCTGAGCGGCCTGTTCAAACGCCGTTAAGAACTGACGAATTGAGCCGACGCCATTGCCCAATTGCGGATAGTCTTCGTAGTCGGTTTCGGTGGGCAGCGATCGCCCAGCAATGAGAAACCATTCGTCGGCCAACCAGGCAAAGGTCGTGCCGAAGCGGGGGCGAAACTTATCCTGCAGGATTTTGACCTGATCGATCACTTCCTGCGCTTTCGCTGGAGTTACGGGTGTTAATTCGTCGGCCTGGGGGCGAAAGCGGGTCAACCCCACTGGCACCACCGCTGCTGAGATCACTGCCGGGAGGTCGCCCTGGTGAAACTCTGCCAAATCTAACAGCGTGCGCTCGAGATGGGCTCCGTCATTCAGGCCCGGACAGACGACCACCTGGGCATGAATTTGCAGCCGCTGAGCTTGAAACCAGGCGAGTTGCTCTAGCAATTCGCCCGCGCGGGGATTTTTGAGTAGCCGCGATCGCACATCAGGTTCGGTTGCATGCACTGACACAAAGAGCGGGGAGAGCCGCAGCTGGGCGATGCGCTCCCATTCTGGCGGCGTCAAATTCGTCAGGGTCAGGTAGCTGCCGTATAAGAAACTGAGGCGATAATCGTCATCTTTGAGATAGAGCGTTTCGCGCTTGCCGGGCGGCTGCTGATCAATGAAGCAAAACGGACAACGGTTATTGCACTGGATCAACCCATCAAACAAGGCAGTTTCAAACTCTAGCCCCAAGTCGTCGTCATAGTCTTTTTCTAGTTCGACAATGTGGGTTGCCCCCTTGGCGTCTTGCACCTCCAGGGCCAGGTCTTCTTCCGCACAGAGAAACTGATAATCAATCAGGTCTCGAGGCGCTTGGCCGTTAATGCGGACGAGGCGATCACCTGGCTCAAACCCCAATTCTGCCGCGATCGAATCGGGCAGAACGCGGGCAACCACAGCAGGATTGGTAGACGACAGACTCATAGGGGCAAAAGATTTTATAGATAGAGCCACCGCATATCTGGGCTTGCTTCAGAGGACGCTGAGTCCTAGCTAACGGCCCAAAATGCGGTGAATCACACACCACCTTTTATCATGCCTCACGGCTTAGACACTGGATCTGAAAACCGACCCTAAAAAGCCGCCAGTTTGCCCAACAGAATGGCCCCGATGATCGCCAGACCAAACCCAATGCGATAAAACACGAACACCCAGGTCGTGTGATCTTTCAAAAACCGAATCAGCCAATAAACCGCCAGGTAAGACGAAACTGCGGAAGCAATCACCCCCACAATCGCTACCGTGACCCCCACATTGGATTGAGGGGTAAACAGCTCATTAATCTCTGCTAATCCCGAAATCAAAATGGCGGGAATCCCCATCAACAGCGAGAACCGCGCCGCCGTCTCGCGGTTCAGCCCCATAAACAAACCGGCGGTAATCGTTGACCCCGAGCGCGAGACACCGGGAATCAAGGCTAGTGCCTGGGCCAGACCCATACCAATGCCATCGGCTTGTCCCACGGCGTCGTAGCCCCGCTTGCGGCTACCAGTGACCTCGGCAATCGCTAAAAAGATGGCCAACCCAATGGAGGTGAGGGCAATCACCAAGGAACTTCGCGCAACGCCTTCGTAGGCCTCTCGCAGACCAAACTTCACCAGGAGTCCCAACACCACGATGGGCACGGTGCCAATCACAATTCCCAGTGCTAAGCGAAAGTCCGGGGCATCATAATCTTGGCGGGCGATCGCCTGCCCTGTACCGATCAGCAGTTGTCGAATATCGGACCAAAAGTAGCCCAGAATCGCGACGATGCTCCCGAGCTGCACAATGGCTGTAAACGTGACGCCCGGATCGCCCCAGCCCAAAATTACGGGCACCATTTTGACGTGGGCCGTGCTGCTAATGGGTAGAAATTCCGTCAATCCCTGCACAATACCAATGACGATCGCCTGAACTAGAGAAATCGAGGGGGCATCGCCGGTCGCTAATAAGAGTAACTGCATAGATAAATCAATCCATAAGATTTTCAGTGTCAGCCGACTGGAGGTGAGCTACCTGAGCAGACCGATCGACCATCAGAGAGGGGGCTCTTCAATTAATATGCCCCGCGATATTCCAGGGGTGACTAAAGCGCCACCCATCCAGAAGCCTATGGTATGTTAAGAACAGTTAACAATCTGAGAAACCCGTTGTCTTCGTTCAGCTCTTCCACCGAATCACCTTCTGCCGAGACTGCGGCGTTGGCCAGCATCACGCTGCCACCCAGGATGTTAACGCGTAAAGCCAAAGTATTTTGGGCCGCCGTCTTTTTAGTGGTGGTACCGGTTTTTTTTCAAGCTCCCTTAGTGCGATCGCTGCCGTGGTTAAGTCTGGCCCTCACGGGAACTTGGTTGCTGGCGGGGGTGAGCCTCACCTCCCGAGCCACGACCCAGCTCTGGGGAGATCTGCTGACCGGCTTCACCTGGACTTGGTTAGCGGGCTCGCTCTACTGGGGTTGGCTACGGGCTGAGCCGCTCTGGCATCTGCCCGTCGAGGCGCTGGGGTTTCCGCTGGTGCTGGTGTTGCTATCGCGCGGGCAAGGGCGCATCGGCAGCTACTTTTTTCTCGGTTCGCTGTTCGGGACTGCGGCGACTGATCTCTACATTTATTGGACTGACCTGTTGCCGATGTGGCGGCAGGTCATGATCGTCGATCCCGAATGGGTGCCGGTCTTACTCCGCGAGGCGGCTACCACGCTGCAAACTGTGGTCAACTTTAGTCGGGCCTTGCTGATTGCGATCGCGCTATTAACGGTGGGTCTGCTGCCGCTGCAGTCTCAACAACCCTGCTGGTGGGCCTTTAGTGGCGCTGTCTTAAG
>JBCBJQ010000097.1:0-22462 GCA_038523235.1 Cyanobacteria bacterium J06626_4 | reverse complement strand
TGGTGTCTATTTTGTAGCAAACGATCGCGTCTTTGATCAAGCTATCGCACTCCTCACGAGCTTGCGTTTACAAGATCCAGATATCCCTGTATTCATGGTTCCGTTTGATCAAAATTATGATCAGGTTTGGGAAATTTGCAAGGATCAGTTCAATATTCAGTTGTTTCCAGACTTGGAATTCCTAGACAAACTTACTCAAGATATTGCCGAAATTTTTCCTCGAGATTTTCTCAAGCTGCCTAACAAGATGCGCAAGTTAAGTCTCTGGTTTGGCCCTTTAGATGAGTTTGTCTACATTGATACTGATATTCTTCTTTTTCAAACTGTCCAAAACAGCTTGAACTATCTTGAAAAAGCTGACTTTTTTTGCTGTGATTTTCAGCGTCAAGGGCGTGGATTAGCAGAAGTCTTTACTGCAGTAGTCCAAGAGAAATCTATCTTTACTGAAGCAGAGCTTCAAGATATTTTTAATAGCGGATTTTGGGGAGGGCGAAAAGGAACTTTTGCCTATGAAGAAATGCTAGCTCTCTTAAGAGAATGTGCTGCTCATCGAGAATATTTTGACTTTTCTACTGGTACCACCGACCAGCCTATCCTCAACTATCTGGTGTTGAAAGCAACGGAGCGACGCGTCAACATTGCTCAGGCAAATTCTAATGAGCCTGGTAGTTGGGCAGGAAGCTCGCATTTTGAACAGAAAGGACATCTTCTATACGATGGCGATCGCCTACTGCGATATCTTCATTGGGCTGGATGCCCGATGAGACCAGATGGCCCTTATTGGGATTTGTGGCAGTCGTATCGATTTCAGACGGTCTCTGAGTCTTTAAGAAATCTAACGCCCGTAAGGAAAATCAGTATTTGGGAGCGTATTTCCCAGAAAGTTAAAGCACTAAAGTAATTTTTATCGAGAGAGAATAATGAGTGCAGCCGGCAAGGTTATATTTATCCTGGGCATTGGTCGTTCTGGGTCGACAATGCTAGATCTGATGTTGGGAAGCCACTCTCAAGGCTTCTCCCTCGGTGAGATTAGTAAGCTACCAGAAATATATAACCGCAATTTTGATGTGGCTGACCTATCCTCCAAAGGAACGTTTTGGCAAGATCACTTTAGCGGCGAGGATGCTAAACAATTGGCTTTGGGGCTGAGTGGTCATCGATTGAACCAACTGATTCCCTTGAAAATAGACCGTTGGCTGCGAGAAATTGCTGGACAGGATGCCGTTCTCAATCCGTACACGTTATTGCTCAATCGAATTCAGAAACCTGTGCTGATTGATTCGAGTAAATATCCGGATTGGGTAGCGCAACGCCTCAACGCTCGTGAATTTCGTCAAGGTCATTTGGATGCTTATGTGATTCATGTAGTGCGCGATGGTCGAGCTGTTTTAAACTCCTATTTACGCGCTTATCCTAACCTCACTGTAGAGACCGTTAGCCAGCGCTGGCTCAACAATCTGGAAGCATCTGAGAAAGTTTATGGGTCGGTGGCGGCCGATCGCAGAATGCAAGTGCGATATGAAGCCCTAGCGACCAATCCTGCCAAGACGATGCAAGGGGTTTGCGATCTTCTGGGCATCCCCTTCGAACCGGGCATGCTGGAATATTGGCAGCACGACCATAACTATATTGCGGGTAGTCGTAGTGCCAAGGCTTTGATTGCTCGCTATCGAGAGCAACCTGTCTCAGAGGCCACGCAAGAGATTCATGGCAGCTACTATTCTGAGATGGATCTGACGATTAAATTAGATCAGCGCTGGAAAGATGAGTTGGAGACAGCAAAGCTAAAACAGTTCCAGGAAATCGTCGGCACTCGTAACCAGCCTTTTGAATGGAACTGACTCGTTTAAGTTGCTCTATTGCTCCAGAACAGGCCTGTGGTTAGGACGGTATTTCCGTCGATAATGCGTGTGCTTGCTGATGGTCTCTTAACCATGCTTTTAGCCGGGGAACGTAATGAGCATGAGCAACTTCGGCAATATCGTTGTGCTCGGCGCCTGGCACTAGCCACAGCTGTTTAGGTGCCGCTGCCGCTGCCTGGAGTTCTTCGCTCATGCGGGCGGGCACCGTAGTATCTTCAATACCGTGGATCAGTAGTAATGGAGGGAATACGCTGCCGATCTTTGTTAGGGAGTCAAACCGCTGATGAAGCAGCCATTTAGGCACAATCCGACTGTAACCAACATGCTCCATCATGGCCGTCATAGAGGTGAACGAAGCTTGGACAATAAGGCCAGCGGCTTGGGGTTGATGGTATGCCAAATCAATCGCGATCGCGCCTCCAATCGAATGGCCAAAAATCACAATGGCATCAGCGGGAATTCCCCGCGTTTCGATTAAGTAGTTCCAGGCCGCTGTGGCATCGGCATAAGCACTAGCCTCGTTGGGAAAAGGCCCCGAGCTGAGACCGTAGCCCCGATAGTCAATCACTAGCGCTGAGAGACCGGCGGCGAGCAGAGGTTGGGCCCAATTTAGCGTATCGGCGACGTTGCTGGCGTTGCCATGCAAGACCAGAGCCGTTTTGGCGTCGGGAGCTTCATGGGGCAGCCACCAGCCATGAATGTGTCCCTCATCCACGGGGATCTGGACATCTTCGTAGGCTAGGCCAACAGAGGCGGGCGTGGTCGTCGGGGCCGGTTGGGGATAAAAAATCAGGCGGGTTTGGCGCCACCAAAGGGTCAAACAGAGCGCCGCGTAAGCGATCGCCCCGAATCCCAACAGACCAAAAATCAACTGTTCCATGACGGTCTCTGAGTATCCGTTAACATCCGTCCCTAAGGTCAGGGTAACCCGGTCACCGGCTTCCCCGGCCCAATCCTTATGGGGCCTGCGCAGACTGACTAGGGCCGCTAAGTCAACTGAGGCGACTTTTGGTGCCAGTCGGTGGCTTGCTCATAGGCATAGGCCATCTCAAACAGCGTTTGCTCTTGCAGCACGTTGCCAATGAGTTGCAAGCCGATGGGCAACCCTGACTCATCGAAGCCACAGGGCAGGCTGATGCCGGGCAGGCCTGCCAAGTTGACGGGAATCGTCATTAAATCAATCAGATACATGCTGAGGGGATCATCCACCTTGGTTCCGGCTTTAAAGGCGGTTGTCGGCGAGGTGGGACATACCAGAGCATCCACTTCTTGGAAGGCAGCTTCAAAATCCTGCTTGATCAGGGTGCGAACTTTTTGAGCTTTCAGATAATACGCATCGTAATATCCGGCAGAGAGGGCGTAGGTGCCAATCATGATGCGGCGTTTGACCTCGGGGCCAAAACCGGTTGCCCGCGTTTTGGCATACATCGAGATCAGGTTGCTGTCGTCGGCGCGTACCCCATATTTCACCCCGTCATACCGGGCCAGGTTGGAGGAGGCTTCGGAGGGCGCAATGATGTAGTAGCTGGGCAGACCATAGCGAAACCGCGGGCAGGAGATCGTCTTGACCTTGGCACCGAGGGCTTCAAACTGGGCGATCGCGGCTTTGACCGCCTGATCAACTTCGGGATCGAGCCCTTCGCCAAAGGTTTCTTGAATGATGCCAATTGTCCGGCCCTGACAATCTAACCCTGGCTGCAGGTTTTGCGTGTAGTCAGGCACTTCGACATTGAGGCTGGTGGAATCTTTGGGATCGTGACCCGCGATCGCCTGCAGAACAATTGCCGCATCTTCTACCGTGCGGGTGAGGGGGCCAATCTGGTCAAGAGACGAGGCAAAGGCCACCAGCCCGTAGCGAGACACCAAGCCATAGGTCGGTTTGAGGCCAACGACGCCACAAAAAGAGGCCGGTTGACGAATCGAGCCCCCGGTGTCTGACCCTAGGGCGACTGGACATTCATCAGCTGCCACGGCCGCTGCCGACCCGCCCGATGACCCGCCCGGCACACAATCAGGATTCCAGGGATTGCCGGTGACCTGATAGGCGGAGTTTTCGGTCGAGCTGCCCATGGCAAACTCATCCAGATTGGTTTTGCCCAGTGCAATCACCCCTTGTTCAGCGAGTCGCTGGGTGACCGTTGACTCGTAGGGCGGCACAAAGTTGTCGAGCACCTTGGAGGCACAGGTAGTGCGAATACCCTGGGTGCACAAATTATCTTTCAGACCCATCGGAATCCCTTCCAGCAGGCCGATCGCGGCACCGTCAGCAAGTTTTTGATCCACCGCTTGGGCTTGGGCCAGGGCCTGATCGGCGGTCACCGTCAAAAAGCTGTGCAACTGGGGCTCTAACGTTTCGATCCGACTCAAATAGGTTTGGGTGATCTCAACCGCAGATCGCTCTTTTTGCGTGAGTTGACGATGTAACTCGCGGATCAACGACATAACTGGCCTCAGAGGTGATGGATAAAAGGGCCGAGGACATGCCCCAGCGAGCGAGAAGGTGAAGCGGCTCGGGCGATCGCGGCTAGCTCTCCCGTCATCGATCGCCGAAACGCCATCGAGCCGTGGGCTGGCAACCGCTCTCAAACCGGCTCAATCAGCGATGACTGCGCCACCAGCCTACCAGTATAGGAAAGGACGGCACCGCTCATCGCCGCACTTCTGAAAATTGCTGCCTATGAGCTTGGACCCAGCCGCGCGACTCAATTTTCGCCCTTGAGCAGGGTGAAAATTCGCGATCGCTCCATCCGCCAGATCGCGTTTTAGAGAGCAAACATCGCATAATTCAACAGTATATCTACTCAATAAAGGGCAACCTTTCCCCGATTTTGGTAGTCAGCAGGACACTAAAGCGACCATCAAACGCGATAATTTACCCAACATCCAACCGTATTCTGGGGAGTCAAGGCACCGGTGTTAGGAGAGAGTCTAAAAAATACGTTTTCGCAGCGTTCCTGGAACACTCCCTGGGTGTTTGGAGTGGGTTTTCTATCGGGCTTTGTCGTCGCCGTCGCGGTCGGCGGGCTGCGACCGACACTCACGGCGATGTGGCAGCAACAACCCTCCTCAAATGACATCAACTCGGATGAAGTCATCGCGCTGGAGGGGGACACTGCGAATGACCCGGCGTTGGTGCCGTCTGAACTGACCCAAGGCATGGGCGACCTCGCTCCCTACTTTACGGTGGTGCAAGCGGCCCGTCTCACCCGCGAAAGATTAGAGATGGAGGCCGCCGCTGATGCCAACTTCCAACGATCCAAAGAGCTGGCTGTACAGGGTATTGCTGTGCGGGATGCCGGTCGTGAAGATAATGAAGAGACCCTAGCCGAACTGCAGCAGCAGGAATATCTGTGGGAATCGGCGCTGCGACAGCTTGATCAGATTTCCCCCGACTCGATATTGGCGGCAGCCGCCGCCGAGCGTCGGGAAGGTTATGCGGCCATTCTGAGACCCGTTGCGGAGGATATTGACCAGCTGCAGTCGGTCTTTTTAGCTGACATCGCCGAAGCTACCGGGCGACCTCGCGCCATTCGCATTACGGTCTGTCATCTCTCGGGGGAATGTCGCGACTACCGGGGCGATCAGCCGCCGGCGAGTCCGGCCAGCCTGATCAAGCTGCCGGTGGCGGTGGTGCTGATGAAAAAGGTGGTTGATGAAGAGATTGATATCACCGACTCGATGTATGTCGAGCCTCACAACTGGACGGAAAATGCGAACGGGGCCAAAATCTACGTCCGTCATGAGTATCCGATCCGAGAAGTGATGGTGCGCATGATTAAAGAGAGCAACAACATTGCCACCAATCAGCTGTTGGATTATCTCGGCTGGGACTATATGGATGACGCCCTGCAAGAGATGGGCTACGAGCAGACCAAGATTCGTACGAAGCTGATTGGCGATCGCACTGCCCCCACTCGCAACCGCGCCGTGGGTCGCAATGTCATGACGAGTAATGAAGTGACGGAGATGATGCGGCAAGTCTATACCTTCTCTAGTCCGGGCGCTGATGAAATTCTCGATGCGATGGTCGGTCAGTATGACTGGGAGTTTGGCTATACCGCCATCAGTCAGCTAAGAAGCAAGCGGGTGGCTTGGATCGGGGAAAAGACCGGTCAGAATTCTAAAGTGATTGGCAGCTCAACAGCGGTCAAAATTGATGACGAACGCTACGTGCTCACTGTCACCATCGACAACAGTGGCAATCAAAGGATGCTGCGAGAAGTGATTGGGGGGGTCGTGCAGCATATTTTGGACGATGGCCATTTAGTGCCGGTCAGTCGTTAGGGCGCATTGACGCCTGGCCTGGAGCTTTGGGTCGTGGATTGCTGACGTGCGGCAAAGAATCGGCCTAAAATATTGGCAAAGTCGGGCTTTTCTGGGAATTCATTGTTATCATCATTGGCGCTTCTACCAAACATGTTTCTTGAATTTGTCACCCGCAATTTTTAGATATGTTTTCTCCAGGCTTGGCGGCAGACTGAGGTCGCCGATTATCGTCAGATACCCCAGACATCAAAATAATGGTCAACGCAGCCTCTAACTTATCTCCCGAAAAGCTGTCAACTAAGGCCCTGGCAGCCGCGGGACAATTTCGGGCGATCGCGCTGTGGCTAAATGAGCCGCTGATTCCCGAAAAAATCTACGCTCAAGTGAGCCAAGATAAGCGACCGGGCTGCATTCGCATCATCGTTGAGTTTGAGCGTCAACCCCTACAAAAGCCGCTGACTCAATTTATTTGCCATCTGATGTGGCAGCTGAATTCCCCCCTGATTGAGGGTATCCATCTGCTGGCGCGACCGGTGGGCGAGCGCCAGCCAGTTTGGCAGCAGCGAATTCGGGTGATGACCCCCGCCCTGCGCGAACGGCTGCAGCGGGAACAGGGCAAAGGCTCTGCGGCCGCAGTCATCCCGCCCACGTTGGCAGCGCGCCAGTCAGCGCCGCGATTGCCGGGCTTGCCCGCGCGGCTATTGGCGGGTCAGCTCAAAACGCTACGGGCCTCCATGCTGACCGGGTCGGCGGTGGCAGCATTTGTGTTTGGCTGCATGATTGAAGTCGTGATGTCGAACCGCCAAGAGCCCGCCCTGCCCTTTCAGGCACCGGTCGAGACCAGTGCCGACGTGCGATCGCAGCCCTCAGCCACTCCCCCACCGGCCCCCGCTCGTGAGCCCCAGCTCCCCGCGATCGCGCCTGAGCAAACTGTGTTGATCGATCGTCAGACGCCGGCTCAACCGCAGGGCGCTGCCACGGCAGAAAACGCTGCCATTTCCTATCAAGTAGCTCCCGAGCGCGATCGACCAAACGTCGTTAATGCGGCCTTGGAGCCCGTTGGCGTGCTCAAGCATGAGCGCTTGCCGGCCCCCCAAGACCCCACCGTCACGCTGCTATTTGGCGGCGATGTGGATTTGGATGGCCTGCCCTATGCGCAGTTAGAGGAGGATGGGCAGCTGCTCTCCGGCTTGCCAGCGTATCGTCAAGCCGACGTCGCGATGGTGAATCTGCAAGATCCGTTGGCGGCAGCGGCCACTTCACTGGAAGAGGAATTGTTAGAGCGGCAGCGACCTGAGGCGATCGAATTGCTTAAGGCGGGCGGCGTCGATGTGGTGAATCTGACCGGCGACAAATCGCTGTCCTTTGGGGAGCAGGGACTCGCTGAAACCTTGGATACGCTTGATCGCAACGGCATCTTTCGCGTGGGGGCCGGCCGCAGCGAGCGCGAAGCGCGGCGTCCCGAAATTATGGATGTCAAGGGTCAGCGGATTGCCTACCTCAGCTATGACCGGGACTTTACCCTGGCGGCCTATGACTCGGTGAGCGGCGTCAATGCCGTCAACATGCAGGACATCGTGAGAGACATTCAGGCAATTCGCGATGAAGTTGATTGGCTCGTCGTCAACTATCGCTGGTCAACGGAGCCGCCCCTCACGCCGGCCGAATCACAGACGAATCTGGCGCGCCTGGCAATTGATCAAGGCGCTGATCTGGTCGTGGGTCATCATCCGCATCAGCTGCAGGGGGCAGAAATCTATCGGGGGCGACCTATTGCCTACTCTTTAGGTGATTTCGTCTTTGGCACCAGCGCTGAGACCCCGACGGCTGAAACGGCGTTATTGCAGGTCTCGTTGCGCGACGGGCAAATGAAGGTAGAGCTGATTCCGGTCAAGATCAAAGACGGCCAGCCCCAGCCTGCGAACGCTACTGAAGCGGAGCAGGTGTTGACCAAAATCCGCGCTGCTTCGAGCGAGTTTCAAACCCCGATGCCCACTTCCGTGGTGCTCAACGCGGGCACTGGCGTGCCCGCAGAGGAGACCGCACCGGCAGGGGCCGATTCGTTCACCGGTGACAATGAGGAGGACGCCTCCCCCTTCGACGCCAAAGAATTGAGTCCAGAGACGAAAACTGTTCCCGAGGCGGCTCCCACGCCAGCTGAGGCTGCGCCATCGCAATCGGAAAGTGCCCCAGCCCCGTCGCCCTCACCGGAGCCCTCCGCTGAAGACGAACTGCGAGATATTGAAATTGAGGCCATTCCCGAAGACTTGCTTAAAGAATGGGGGCCGAAGGATAGCCCTAATACCATTTATGAGCCAGAATCAGCGCTGCCTGAAAGTCTGCGCATTTTGCCCAAGGACAGCCCAGCGGCTGAGCCGAAAACGATCGCTGAACCGGTAGTAGTAGAAGATGAGTTGGCCGCACCGTCACCGGCCCCAGCGACCGCTGCTGAGCCCACAACGTCATCCCCGGAGCCCTCGGAGGCGATCGCCCCCTACAGTGAGCCTCTCGTCGGGCCAATGAGTGTTTTATCGGAGCCTCCTGCCGCCATGAAACCTGCGATCAAAGGAGCCGCGCTAGCTCCGCCCCCGCAAGCGGGCATGCCCACCAGTCAAGTTTTTGAACCGCTGAATCCGGTGTCGCCCAGCGTCCCGGCGCCAGTGACTGTCGAGATTCAACCCGTGGCGGTGAGCAACGTATCTGAAGCCCAGTAAGGCTGAGCGATCGCGCCTCTGCTGCCTCCGCCCTGGCTGTCGCGATTGTGATGGCTCAGGGCAGCGCGTTCTGATGTAGAGGAAGCGCTAGCTGAGATGGCTTTTATAGATTGGCCCAGCTTCCGCATGGGCTGCTGAACCACCGTTGAGAGGGGAAAAATCCAGATTTGGCCGAGTTCCCCTCCGGCAATCTGAACCAGTCGCTAAAAAAGAGTTGCATTATTAGATTTTTGCGATACGCTTTGGGCGGAATCTACCGCATCTGAATTGCTCTGTATTCCTCGATGTCTGGGTCGTTGCTCTGTGTAGCGATCGCTGGTGTATCGCGTTTCTCGGGAAAGTGACAATGAACGCCCCTATTAAATCTGATGCTCAACGGTATTCTGTGGCTGGCGCGGTCGGTGCCGCCGCCCCCGGTAGCTACTCACCGGCGGTACCGATTTCGGTGTATCGCGAGCTAGCGACGGAACTTAAGCTGACGCAGACTACCCTGGATGCCCTGACGCAGCAAAACCAGCAGTTGCTACGCCAGAACACGCTGTTACGTACTGAAATTCAACGGTTTGTGCAATCAGCCGAACAGCTTGGACATTTCGCTGGGATTGCTCCGCCAGAAGCCTCAGCTGCTATGCCGAACCGTGTGGTGATCGAGCGCGAAGCGCCCTCCACCCGTTTCGACTTTTTTGCTCAGCCGCCCGTCACCCCTGCAGCCCCCAAAGCTGCCCCAGCTGAGGCTGTCGCGCCGGTTGCGCCGCCCTCGGAACCGCCCGCTGCCGTCCAGCCGACAGCGTCCCCCGCGACTGAGCGGCAGCCTCAGGCTCAGGCCATTGTGCCGCAGCCTAAAGCCCGTAAGCGCGATCGCCCTAAGCCCAATCGCAATAAGGTGAACAAGCAGAAGCTGTTTACCGAGCAGCCCGAAGGCATGCGCCCCCTCAGTAAGGTGGCTTCACGGTCTGACATGGGTAACTTGTGGCTGGCGACAACGATTCTACTGGTAGTCGTTTCGGCCTTTGGCGCGGGTTTCTTGATCATGCGACCGTTGCTCAGCCGGTAGCTTAGATATGGCGACTCCGTCGCCGTTCACCCTGACTTCATCGCTGCAGTCAAAATCGCCGTATTTGTATTGCTGTTATCTCAGCTTGAGGCTCAGCATGCAGGACGGCGATTTTATGTTTTCACTGGTTCCCCTCACCGAGTAGGATCAGGGAGTTGAGCAGTGGGCAGTCGGGGCGATGAAATTTGTGAAGATGCAGGCGATCGCGCGGTGTGTTGTCCTCAGTTTCTTGCTATTTGCGCTCTGTCTGGGAGGGGGACCGTCGCCAGCCTATGCGACCAGCTACGACCGGCAAAGCCTACGCATGTCAGATTTCTCGAACCGAGACCTGCGGGGTGACGATTTCACGCGGGCAGATCTCGCGAATGCTGACCTGCACAATGCCGATATGCGCGGAGCACGCCTGTTTGACACGACTTTTAGCCAAGCCGACATGACCGGCGTCAATATGACGGGGGCCACCTTAGACAGTGCCCGCTTTATTCGTACCAACCTGACAAATGCCATCCTCGAAGGGGCCTACGCCTTTGACACCGACTTTCGCGGGGCGATTATTGACGGGGCTGATTTTACCGACGTGCTACTCGACCCCAAGGTCAACGATCTGCTCTGCGACGTGGCTCAAGGCACTAACCCGGTGACGGGGCGCAATACGCGCGACACGCTGTATTGTCCTTAGTCACCACAGACGAAGCAATGGATCAGGGCGCGTCATCAGTGGCAGAGGCGCGGCTGGGCAGCCGGTTCACCTATGTTAATCCGCCCCTAGGCGGAGGTTTCTCGCTGCCAACTTAACTTAAGTTAATATCTAATCTATTGCTACCTCAGGTAGAGTCGCTATGACTGCTGGGCCACGTGAAAGCGCACGCGATCGCATCGTAATTATTGGCGCTGGCTTTGGCGGTTTTCAGGCCGCGCAGTCGTTGGCGGGGGCGGCAGCTGATGTTTTACTGATTGACCGCAATAACTACCACACGTTTATTCCACTGATTTACCAGGTAGCGACGGCCCAGCTCGAGCCCAGCTTGGTGGCCTATCCCATTCGCACGAAATTGCGCCGGATGAAGAACGTGCGATTTATGCAAGCCCAGGTTGAGCGCATTGATTTTGTGAACAAGCTGATCGATACGGGCTCGAACCTGATCTCCTATGACTATCTGGTGATCGCCACGGGCACGCAGTCGAGCTATCACCAAGTGCCGGGTGCCCCAGAACACAGCTTTTCGCTGAAAAGCCTGGCGGATGCGATCGCCCTACGCCAGCATCTGTTGGCCTGTTTTGAACAGGCGGCCGCCACTCCTGATCGAGAGCTGCAGCGTCAACTGCTGACCTTTACCATCGTCGGGGGCGGGGCGACGGGGGTCGAAGTGGCTGGGTCCCTAGCCGAGTGGTGGCGCGGTGCCGCCCAGCGAGACTTTCCTGAGCTGGCGGGTCTGGGGCGGATTGTACTGGTGCAGTCAGGGGCCAACCTGCTGCCAGAATTTGCGCAACGGTTGGGCAACTATACCCACCGTCAGCTCACTCAACTCGGGGTCGAAGTACACCTCAATACCAAAATAGCGGCGGTCACTGCTAGCCAGGTCAAGCTTTCAAACCAAGTGGCGATCGCCACAGCGACGGTCATTTGGGCGGCGGGTACACAAGCCGCTTTGCCTGCCCTGGCTCAGCCTCTAGAGTCAGCCCCCCAAGGGCAGCTCATGGTGAGCAATACGCTACAGGTGTTCGAACATCCCAATGTATACGCCATTGGCGATGTGGTGCACCACGCCAATCAGGACTCAGCACCGGCCAGTGTGGCTCCTGCAGCTCTGCAGCAGGGCGTGGCAGTCGCGCGAAATCTGCAGCGTCAGATGCGGGGCCAACCACTGCAGCCCTTTCGCTATTGGAACAAGGGCCGGTTAGCCATCGTGGGCGGCTATGGCGGCGTGGGTCGCATCGCCGGAGTCAATTTTGGCGGTTTTTTGGCCTGGTTGATGTGGCTATTGGTGCATGTCACTTATCTGCCGGGGTATCGTAGCCGTCTTTTAGTGTTGCTGACCTGGGTGCAAAACTATGGATTGGGCGATCGCGCCCTCCGGCAGCTTTTACCCATGACCAAACCGCGATGAATTTGCCGGTTCAGCAGCGGGGGGACGCCGGCGGATCGATTGCTTTGATGCCAGACGGAAGATTTAAGGCTGAATTAAGGCTAAGGGAAATCCGTCAAGTCCTGGTTGGCTACGGCAGAATATATCGGAGGGCGATCGCGACATCGTTTGGCGACCCGTCGGCGCTGATACTGTTGCACACTGATGCTCTGAAACCAGACGCCAAATCTGCCCCCCTGCCCCTAAGATCCCTGGCGTTGCCCAGCTGACATCGAGAGTCTCGAATCCTCAGAATTGGTCTAGCTGCCCTCTCACACCCCTACCGCTCTATCTGCTATGAAATATCTTCCCCTAGTTGCCCGCATCGCGTTGTCTTTAGTCTTTTTGAACGCTGGCATTCGCCATCTCCTGGGTTTTGGTGGCTTTGTGGAATCGATCGCCCAAACGCTGCCGCTGGCACCGGTGCTGGCAGCCGGTACGGTGATCTTTCAGCTCTTGGGGGCGGTGTCGCTCATCGTGGGCTATAAGGTCAACATTGGCGCGACGCTGCTGATTTTGTTTTTGATTCCGGCGACGCTGGTCTTTCACAACCCGATTGGCGATCCGAGTCAGATTAATCCGTTTCTCAAAAACCTGGGTCTGGTCGGCGGATTGCTCATGGTGATCTATGCCGGGGCAGGAGCCCTGAGTCTCGATGGCACGCCTTCGCGCTCGGCCCAGTATGGTGACATGAGCCCTTCTGAATGACTGCTAATGTTTGCCCGCCGCCACCGAGTGGACAAAATTTCCGCGCGACGCTTATACTCAATGGCCTTAAATTCCCCCACCGCTGGTCCCCAGTCCTCACGCCCCAGCTGATACCGAGCGGGTTTGATGGCCATCCTGGCCGTTCCTGAGCGGGTCGGTTACGGAGCCGCAAACAGGTGGGGTGGGGGCAGGCTAGAAAGCCTACCCAACGGGTTTTCTTTTTCGATCAGGTCGTCTAAAAATCGGGATCAACCTTCCCCAAGATCCAGACACCGCGCTTCTTTTGGTTCACCCCACCGTTGCCTTGCAGACACGTGACGTTTATGCGTCTGCAAGGCAGCGGCGGGCGATCGCTCATGTTGTGAGTTGGCGATCAAGCCACAGGGCGATCGCCCTGCCTCCCAGCTCCCTCGCCCTCTCGCTCCCCAGCCTCTTGTGTACTAGGCTGTCTGTGGTTCACTAAAGGCTGTGGGTGCCCAACGGAGAGTCATGTCTGAATTTTTGCTAAAAAACTACATCAATGGCGAATGGCAGCTTTCGAGCGCTAGCGAACAACAGCCGATCGTGAATCCGGCGACGGCAGACGTGTTGGCCCAGGTACCCCTGTCGCCCGCTAGCGAAGTGGAACAGGCAACGGCGGCGGCGGTGCAAGCCTTTCAGACCTGGCGGCGGGTGCCACCGACGGAGCGCGTGCAATGTCTGTTTCGGCTCAAGGATTTGCTTGAGATGGCGGCAGATAACATCGCGCGGCTAATCACTCAAGAGTGTGGCAAAACTCTGAAAGAGTCGCGGGGCGAGCTACAGCGCGCGATTGAAAATGTGGAAGTGGCCTGCGGCATTCCCACCCTGATGCAGGGCACTTATTCGGAAGACATTGCTCGCGGCATTGATGAATTTATGGTGCGGCAGCCGCTGGGCGTCGCGGCGGCGATCGCCCCCTTCAACTTTCCCGCCATGATTCCGTTTTGGTTTATGCCCTACGCGATTGCCTGCGGCAACACCTACCTTGTCAAGCCGTCGGAAAAAGTGCCCCTGACGATGCAGAAAATTTTTGACCTGATCGACCAGTCAGGCTTTCCGCCCGGTGTGGTGAATTTGGTAAATGGCGCGAAAGAGACGGTGGACGCGATTTTGCAGCATCCCGACATTCGAGCCATTAGCTTTGTGGGCTCATCGCCCGTGGCGCGGTACATCTACGCCCAAGCCGCCGCTAATGGCAAACGGGTGCAGTGTCAGGGCGGAGCCAAAAATCCCGTGATTGTGCTGCCCGATGCGGATATGGAGATGACCACCCGCATCGTGGCCGATAGTGCCTTTGGCTGTGCCGGGCAGCGCTGTTTGGCCGCTTCGCTAGCGGTGACCGTGGGCGAAGCTCGGGCCGACTTTACTGAGGCGATCGCAGCCACGGCGGCGAGTCGTATTACCGGCAACGGTCTGGACGCTGACGTGCAAATGGGGCCGGTGATTACCGCGCAGAGCCAAGCGCGGGTTGAGTCTCTGATTCAAACGGGGGCGGACGAAGGGGCCAAGGTACTGGTGGATGGTCGCCAGCCCGATATTGCAGGCTTGGAACAAGGGCACTTTGTCCGACCCACGGTGCTGCAAGACGTGCCCACCGAGGGCGAAATCGCCCGCACGGAAATCTTTGGCCCCGTGCTCGGCCTGATGCATGTGGAAACCATTGACGAGGCGATCGCGCTGGTCAACCAAAGTCCTTGGGGCAACATGGCCTGTCTGTTTACTAGCAGTGGGGCAGCGGCGCGCAAGTTTCGCTATGAGGCGGAAGCGGGCAACATTGGCATCAACATTGGGGTGGCCGCGCCGATGGCGTTCTTTCCCTTCAGCGGTTGGAAGGAGAGTTTCTTTGGTGATCTGCACGGGCAGAGCGCCCATGCAGTGGAATTCTTTACGCAAACGAAGGTGGTGGTCGAGCGCTGGCCCAAGGAATGGAGTCGTCAGTTCTAAACCGGACGAACGGGTGGAGGGGGAGTAGAGATCGCTCCTAATACGAACCCAGTCACTGCTTGCTAGAATCGGCTGAACCGCTTGCGCAGCAGGGAGGACGAAATGGACGACCCAGCGATGGGGATGGTCTGTGGTTTTTTAGACGGCACGATCATTTCGGTTCAGGGCGGCTACCGAGTTTTACAACACCCGAAACCGGCTCGCGTGTTCGATCGCATCGCCGATGCCCGCTGGTTTTTGGCCGTCAGCTTTTGTGGTGAATGTCCGGCTGCGGCTGGCATCCTTAACCATGAGGGCAAGCTGTCGTTTCAAAACGAGGCAGCGCTGACAATGGGCGAAACCGCCTTTTTGCCATTGGAACTCCGCAAATCGGTGTTCGACGCCTGTCTGACGTTGAGTCCCGGCGAATCGACGACATCCACAATTCACCCCAGTCAGCCACCGGTGCAGGTGTGGGGCTTAGAGATCGACCCGCGCTATGGCCGCGTCGCGATCGTCCGCACGCTGACCCCAGCTATTCAGAACTAGAAATTGACATGAAAAGAAGTCTATTGCTGGTGATATGCGGATTGCTGTGTTGGCTGGGCTTCGCGGTCAGCGGTCTCGCTCAAGGCTCAAATATTCGCCTGGAATCGCGGGTAGATCGCCTGGAATCGGAACTGTCGCGGGTGCGATCTCAAATCACGCGCCTAGAAGCCCAGGTGTCAGGCCGCTCGCTGCCGCCACCCACGTTACCGGCCAGTCCCGTCGACGGCCTTGACGAGCTATCGCTGGAAGAACAGTTTGATAATTTGGCCACGTTGGCAATCGAGATCAGGCAAGATCTGCGGCAGCTCGAAGAGCGGGTGGCTCAGCTAGAGTCAGATTGAAAGCGTAGTTCACTTGACTAACGGTACTTTTTCAGTAGCAGGTCAAGCTTCTCTAGAGTCGCCTCGGGCGCTTGGTCAAGGGGGGTAATGATGGCGTATTTCAGGGCGTCGTGGGCGTCGGATGGGGGCGGTGAAGTTGCTAGCGATCGCACCACAGCGCGAATGACATCCTGGGCATTTTGGGCGTTTTTCTGCAGGTTGCCAATCACCATCTCGACGGTGACGCTGTCATGGTCAGGGTGCCAGCAATCGTAATCGGTCACCAGCGCCAGGGTGGCGTAGGCGATTTCAGCCTCGCGGGCCAGTTTGGCCTCCGGCAAATTCGTCATACCAATCACCGTCGCCTCCCAACTGCGATAGAGGTTCGACTCCGCCTTGGTCGAAAAGGCCGGGCCTTCCATACAGACGTAGGTGCCGCCGCGATGCAGAGTGACATCGGGCAAATTGAGCTGCGTCGCGGCATCGGCAATCACTTGAGCCAACTTCCCACAGACCGGGTCGCCAAAGGCAATGTGGGCGACAATGCCCTCGCCAAAAAAGGTAGAAACGCGGTTTTTGGTGCGATCGATGAACTGATCGGGCACCACCATGTCTAGCGGTTTGGCGGCAGCCTTGAGAGAACCCACCGCCGATGCCGAAATCAGGTATTCCACCCCGAGCTGCTTCATCGCGTAGATGTTGGCCCGAAAGGGCAACTCTGACGGCATCAGGGTGTGATGGCGACCGTGGCGGGCTAAAAAGGCGACCCTTGCTCCCTCCAATGTGCCGACGATCAGGGCGTCAGATGGCGGGCCAAAGGGCGTCTCCACCGACACTTCCTCCACCTCAGTGAGCGCCTCCATTTTGTAGAGCCCGCTGCCGCCGATGATGCCGATTTTTGCTTGTGCTGCCATGGAGAAGCCCGTCTTGCTCAACGCCGTTGATTGTAGCGGGTTGCCTGTTGCTGTGGGGGGATATTTCACCACCGAATAAATTCTAGATTGCAGGCAGAATGACCCCTGGCAAGCTGATATGGTTTGGCAAGCAGCCCCTGCGAGGCTATCATTTTCGCGCGTTTGGTGACGTCCTGCTATGCCCGACATTCAAGCTTTTTTAGACCAACTGCATCAGCAATATCGCGACCTAAATCGGGGTCAGGTGGCCAGTTATATTCCCGAGCTGGCTAAGGCAAATCCTGATTACTTTGGCATTAGTGTCGTCACTACTGATGGCCGTAGCTTTCATTCGGGTGATGTTGATCAGCAGTTCACCATTCAGTCGATCTCCAAGGTGTTCGTCTACGGCATGGCGCTGGAAGATTGGGGTCGCGATCGCCTGCTCGAAAAAGTGGGCGTCGAGCCCACCGGCGACCCCTTCAACTCGCTGATTCGTCTCGACGAAACCTCCCACCGACCCGAAAATCCCATGATTAACGCGGGGGCGATCGCCACCACCAGCCTAATTAAAGGGGAGAACCCGACGGATCGCCTCAATCGCCTGCTGGCCATGTTTCAACGCTATGTCGGGCGCGACGTGTACGTGGATATTGCGACCTTTTTATCCGAGCGAGCTACCGGGCACCGCAACCGCGCGATCGCCCACCTGATGCTTAACTTCGGCATGATTGATGAAAATTTAGAAGCCTCCCTCGATCTCTACTTTCAACAGTGTGCGCTGCTGGTCACCGGTCGCGATTTGGCCACGATGGCGGCGGCGTTAGCCAATCAGGGTCAGCATCCGCTTACCGGCGAGCAGGTGCTGCAGCCCCAATACGTGCGCGATATTCTCAGCGTCATGTACACCTGCGGCATGTATAACTTTGCCGGTGAATGGGCCTTTCGCGTCGGCCTCCCGGCGAAAAGCGGGGTCTCTGGCGGGCTGATGGCGGTAGTCCCGAACCAGGCCGGTATCGCGGTCTATTCGCCGCTGCTGGATAGCAACGGCAATAGTGTGCGCGGCCTCAAGGTGTTCGAAGCGCTGTCTCAGGAATACGGCTTCCATGTGTTTGATTTGGCCATGGGTCACTGTCGATTTCAGCAAAGTCTGTCGCCCCAGCCGTCTGCTTCAGAGCCATAGGGGCAAGCAATTTATCCAAATCGTGAGCGACGGCGATCGCCTGCCCATCAACGAGGCAGGGTGACAAAAAACAGCAGGCCAGAGGGCTAAATTTTTGTAACACGTCCACTAGTTTCGCGGGGGGCTGTCCAACACTAATCGCGGTCCCGGGGAATCGATCTGGACTGCCCGGCCTGGCCGTAAACCATGGTGGGCATATACCGGCTGGTGGGTGCTGCACCCGAGACCGCTCATGATGAATTATTCAAACATTACTAATGAAATTCTTACTAACAGTTCTGCAATGGATATTTTCGCTCTTCGCGGGGAGCGTTATTTTAGCTGGTCTGATCAACGGCCAAATCTTAGTGGCCCTGGTAGCCATCTTGGCATTCGTGGTGGTGTTTCCCCCCATTCAAAGAAAGCTTGAAACCAAATTGGCTTTTCTGACACCCAAGGCGTTGAAACTCCTGGCTGGATTCATCCTCACGATTGTCGCGTTGATGATGACTCCCGCGAGTGCTAAAGCTCAACTCTGTCAGGCGCCTGTAGAAGGTAAATGTGCCCAACATGAATCAGAATTGAATGTGGATCAAGCCGAGTCGGCCTACGTCGTGGCTCGGCTCCCCAACGCCTCAGCCGGACAAGACGCCACTCTGGAGTTGACCTATGTCGGGCTCGATGACAGCGCCGAGGCGGCAGACACCGAGGCAGCCAACGCAGACGACGAAACCCCGCCCGCTGACGATCCGGTAGCGGCAGACGGCGAGGCGACAGACCCTGAGGCCCCAGCGGCAGCCGCCCCTGACACCAGTGACGGGAATGCGGTCGTTTACACTGCTACTCAGGGTCTCACCGACGGCCAGGCTCAATTTGAGCTGCCGCTAGCTAGCCTCCCGATCGGGGCCTACAGTATCGATATTGTCGCGGGAGACGACGACGTCACCGGCGCTTTTGAGCTGATTGGCAACCCGCCCCGACTCAACAGCGTCGCAGTGTGCAGCGCTCTAGCACAAGACACCTGTGCGAGCAGTGACGGTCACTATGTCGAGGATTCTGTTGAGACGATCTATGTGACGGGAGCCCCCCAACATATTCGCTCGGAGATTCCCGTGACGGTGGGCATCAGCTATGTGTCCATGCCCGGTAGCAGCAGTGTTTTAAATACGGTTTCGACAACGCTGAGTCCCGGTGCGACAGGGTTTAAGGCAGAGGTGTCGTTGCCCTCTCTGGCGGTGGGTAGCTATGAAGTGAGCCTCTCGTCTACGTCTCAAGATTTTTTAGCCCAAACTGACACGTTTGCCGTTTGGCCGAGTTCTGACACTTTGGCCTCAGCGGCTAGCGGCACACTGTCGGATGACACGACTCAGCTATCGAGTCTCAAGGTGTGTGAGAAGACCCTGACGCCTGAGGAATATGAGGCCATCATCAGTGAACAGGGGCCAGATGAACTGGAAGCGAAGCAGAGCGATCGCTGTGGGGACGCTCAAAGCAGTTTTGCTGTGGGTACTCAAACCGTCAATGCCGATGTTGAAATCGGTAGCCGCTTTACTCGTCCTGAAGGTAACTTGCCCCTCACATTTATCTGGCGCTACTCGCCGGAGCAGAGCACTCCCTTTGTTGAAATCGCCTCTGGCACGGTCGATGTGACGCCTGACACGGGCACCTATTTGTATACGTTGACGGCTGGCGAAGCGGGATATGAAGCGGGCAATTATGATCTCATTGTGTTTTTAGGCACTAATTCGGCGCGCCCGCTACGATATTCCTTCACGGTGGAATAAATCATCTGAGTTCGTGAGCCAGATAGCCAGTGCTTTCTCCCATCGATTAGGAAAAACCCTCCCGAGGAGAAACGTCACTCCTGTTCTACATCTGAATGGGGGGTAGACAGATGTTCCCAAGGGGCGGGCACCGGCAAGAAGTGGAACGGGGGCTGTTTTCCCGGAGCCCCGGTCAACTATAGTTGCTCAATGTTCTCCATCTGCTTGGTTAATGACTCGGAATTTGTTGGCTCCCCTAGCGGCTCCCCAGGGCGCTTTGCGAATCGCGGCGCGATCGCTCCCCACCACTGGCCCCTGGCTTTCCCTGGTGATTCCGACCTTTAAAGAGCGTCACAACTTGGAGCCGCTGGTCGAGCAGCTGACCCAGCTACTGGATCGTCGTCTCGGCGGCAACTACGAGTTGATCGTGGTCGATGATGACAGTCCTGACGGCACTTGGGAGTTGGGGCTGCAGCTGACCCGCTGCTACCCCGCCTTGCGAGTGATGCGCCGACAGGCGGAGAGCGGCCTGTCGTCAGCGGTAATTCGCGGTTGGCAAGTCGCCGACGGGCAGATTTTGGGCGTCATCGATGCTGACCTGCAGCATCCCCCCGAGATTTTGCTGCAGCTGCTGGCCAAAATGCAGCAGGGCACTGATCTGGCCCTAGCCAGTCGTCATGTCGAGGGCGGGGGCGTCAGCGAGTGGAGCCTGCTACGACGCACCCTCTCGCGCGGCGCTCAGATTTTGGGGCTCGTTGTGCTGCCCGACGTGGTGGGGCGCGTGTCTGATCCCATGAGTGGCTATTTCTTAGTCCGGCGAGAGGCGATCGCGGGGCCAATGCTCAACCCTAGAGGGTACAAAATTCTGCTGGAGGTCTTAGGGCGGGGCCACATTCAACACATTGCCGAAGTCGGCTACGTCTTTCAAGAGCGCACGGTGGGTGAGAGCAAGGTCAGCTGGCGGCACTATCTTGACTATCTACAGCATTTACTGCGGTTGCGGCTGCATCGGCGGCTGCCCAAACGACGCTTGAGCCTGCCCCTGCGCCGCTTTGGCCAATTTGCCCTGGTGGGCTTCAGTGGCCTATTGGTAGATTACTCCGTGTTTTATCTGTTGTTCAGCCAATGGGGCGTTGGCCTCACGACGAGCAATGTCTTGTCGGCCGAAGTGGCCATTCTTAATAACTTTTTGTGGAACGATGCCTGGACGTTTGCGGACTTATCGCAGCGGCAACGGGGCTGGCAGTGCCGCCTCCAGCGCTGGCTCAAGTTCAACCTGATTTGCTTGGCGGGGCTGGTGCTCAATACCCTGATCGTCAATATTTTGTTTAACCTGTTTGGAGTCAATGCCTACCTGGCTAAGCTGGTGGCGATCGCCCTCGTCACCCTGTGGAACTTTGGCGTTAACCTAAAGCTCAACTGGCGGGTGACCAACGTGCAGAAATAATCCCCGAGCCTAACGCTGGCCAGGTGGATCCGGTGGCTTTGCCGACATCTCCAGCCCCGCCTGACAGCAGTCTCTCTACCCTTGGACTATTGCCGACCGTGCCCCCTGAAACGTGCTCCTAAACCCTCAGTTATCGTTAATAGGGGGAGAGCAGTTGTGTCAGTTCAGTTAGAACCAGTCTGCGGAGCCCCTTTGCCGATGCGCTGAGGATTAGAGTGCTCCTAGATGTCCTCAGCAAAGGGGCCAGCGCTAAATGGGCGCGCCGCACTCCATGGGGCAATCAGCGGCTCACCAGCTTGGGATATGGCGCTTCAACTCGCACGCTGCGACCCGTTTGCGCTGACGTGGCCGCTGCCGTTGCCACCTGCAACGCATAGAGACTCTCGGCGAGGGTCACATAGAGCGGTTTGCCTTCCAAAAGTGTATCCAGCACACTAGCGGTGTCTTGGGCAAACAGACCCCGGCGGGAGCCGACTTCAATGGGCATTTCACCCGCCGTTGTGATCAAGGTGCCAGCTTCCCGATCAAAGGTTAAGGCGCCGCGATCGCCTTCGACTTCCATCCACCGTTGCGATCGCCAAGTCTGTTCTCCTTTGGCGTAGAGCACTTCGGCGATCACCCCGTTAGCAAATCGCAACTGAGCGGTACAGCGGCACTGTTTGAAATATCCTGTGAAATCGGCTGCGGCACGATCGTCATACTGCAGCTGGCAGAATACCTCATCCACCGCGCCAAATAGATTGGTCAGACGATGCACCCGCGACAGTGCAGCCACCAGGGGAAAGCCAAACTGCTCGACGCAAAAAGTCCATTTTTGCGGCACCGGATTTTGGGGGACGGCGGTGGCGTAGCGCACATAGTGGGGGGTCCCCACTTGCGGCAAATGGGCCATCATCGCTTGGTGCAGGCCCCCTAACAGCTCAATGTGCTCCACGTGGAGCAGCAGATTCTGCTGTTGAGCCAGGGCGATCGCCCGCTGGGCTTCGTCTGGGCAGAGCGCTAGCGGATATTCCACCACCACGGCCTTCCCGGCCATCAGGGCGGCATGCACGACGGGGCCGTGGTCGCAGTTGAGGTTACAAACGACAACCAGATCGACCGCCGCATGCGCTACTAAGTCTTGCCAAGTGGGGCAGACCGTTGGAATGGTATGGGTCTGAGCAAACGTGTGAGCCGTCTCAACCCGATGCCCCGATACGGCCACCACCTGGGCTCGGTCATCGGCATTAAACGCCGCCGCTCTCACCTTGGCGACAAAGCCCGTGCCGACTAACCCAACGCGTACTGGCTGCCCGATTCTCTCGTCAAAACCCATCGCTGCGATCGCTCCTTCAGAGGGTGACATTACAGCCAAAGCTAATCTGATTTTAGAGGGTTTTGTCAGGGCTGATAATGATGCAAATAGGCCCAGTCAAATTCAACGTAGAACCCAATTCTCAATAGCGAACAGGGCCTTTGAGGATACATGCATAAGAAAAAATTATAGATGAAAGGATTCTGATAAAACACTATGCCTTTTGGAGGATAGGAATGATCCTGAAATCAATCATAGATAACCTTGAAACTGCCTGTACTATAACGGTTCAAGGGTTTTTATGAAGCGTATTGATAAGACGGAAAGTGAAAAATAGGATTTTCGATTACGAATCCCATT
>JBCBJQ010000096.1:0-22669 GCA_038523235.1 Cyanobacteria bacterium J06626_4 | reverse complement strand
CTGAACAAGCGGTTTAACCTTGTCGACATTTTGCCAGCCGAGAATTTCCGTGACCTTGTTCAGCAATGTATCGAAGCCGTGAAATAACCCTTGCCGGGTAGGTTCATTCAGGTAGTGGGGATGGGTACTGTAAGCAGGAGAGGTGCTTCTAGCGATTTTGATCAGGTTCAGCCATTGTCCTGCTCACACGCTACAGCCCCTGTGCCAACTACCTGATTGGCTGTCAGTCACTTTTCTAGAGGCAGATTTGCCCTTAAGTTATAAAAACTACTAAAACTTCCTGAGGATATTTAAATCCATCAGAATATATAGCAATAGCTAATTGAATTCCACCGCTGGTGGACCTTTACCATTTATTAAAATCGATAAGTACGATTGATGACCGCTAATCGTCCCATGCCAGATGCAGAAGCTTCTATGCTGACTCAACATCCCTCAAACCCTTCAATTCATGGAGGTCTTTCAGCGGTGTCATCGTCTGACTCATCCCAAGGGTTTACTGTGCAGTTTTGGGGGGTGCGGGGCAGTGTGCCGACCCCTGGTGCCGACACTGTGCGATATGGCGGCAATACCGCCTGTGTTGAAGTTTTGTTGGGTCAGCATCGCATCATTTTTGACGGTGGTACGGGGCTACGGGTTTTGGGCAAGCATTTGCAGCAGCAAGACCACCCCGTGACCGCTCAAATCCTCTTTACTCATACCCATTGGGACCGCATTCAAGGATTTCCCTTTTTTGGACCGGCCTTCATTCCTGGCAATCAGTTCGATATTTATGGCGCAACGGCGGCGAACGGCGCTTCGATCAAACAGCGGCTAACCGACCAAATGCTGCGGCCTAACTTTTTTACGCCGCTTCAAAAAATGTCGGCGACGATGTCGTTTCATACGATGATCGCTGGCAACATTATGACGCTGGAGAATGGAGCCACGATTGAAACCGTCACGCTGAATTCGCATACCAGTGCGCTGGGCTTCCGCATCACTTACCAAGGAAAGTCGTTGGTCTACGCCACCGATAGCAATACCACCGCTGCTGGCCCTGACCCCAACTTGCTCTATCTGTCTCAGGGGGCCGATTTGCTCATTTATGGCGGCGCTTATTCAGAAACGGTCGATCTAGATGTCGAACGCGATGCCGCGATGCCCTGTGACCAAAACATCGAGATCGCCGAAAAGACTCAAGTCAAAGAAATGGTACTGTTTCACCATAATCCGCTTCATGATGACGATTATCTAGATCATGTTGAGATGGAAATTCACAATCGTTGCCCACAGCTACGATTAGCGCGCGAAGGCATGATTATGCAGCTCGCAGCTTATCCGCTTCGATAGCCTGCGCCCCGGTTGCTCACGGCATCCCTCATAAGTAGAAAGCCCTAATTATCGTAGGGTGTGTCATCGCGTAGCATGACGCACCCAGGACCGCCCTGGCGGTGTGTTGGGCTGTCACCACAACGCACCCTACAGCAATGTTTATTTATGGCGACCTACTTATCACATCTGCGCTTTCTTCACCTAGAGCAAGGGAGCCCGGAGCAATAAAACTATTCATTTCCGGGAGGCAACTGGGGCAAGGTAGCGTTGGTCGATGCTGCAGAGTCTGCGGCAGTGGCCGCGATCGCTAAATTCCACCGTTCGTCGAGCACAGCCACCCCGGCGCCCAGCACCTCGGCCAGGGTACTGTTGAGCCGGTAAAGAGCCACAGCCCCCAGCACGATCGCCGCCGGAAACGTGGGGGTCAAGACGGTGAGCACGGTTGCTTCAAAAACGCCCAAACCACTGGGGGCACCAGGCACCACCAGACCGAGCAGCCAGGCTAGGCTAAACGCGCCCAAAATTCGCCAGATATCGGTCAGCCCAAGGGAACCGAGCGCTAAAAAACACAGTAGAAATCCGATGCCGCGAAAAACGACAAAGCCAATCTCGCCCAAGAGCGGCCAGAGGGGATAGCGCTTGAGTTCAGGAATGTTAGTTTCCGCCTCGGCAGCGGTCGGCTGGATCTCAGTCTGTTTGATTTTGGCCTGCGCTAACCACCGCAGCACCGGGTTCAAAACGCGGGGGTGAATGGCCACGAGGACGCCAACCAAAATCACGCCCTGTAGCCAATTAGTGGGCAAGCTCACCATGGTGATCGCGAGCGCTGCCACGGCCATCAATAACGGTTCCAAGATTACGCCGGTAATCGCCGTACCCGTAGACGTGTCAGCGGCCCTTAAAAATTGAATGCGCCCGACAAAATGCCAGACATTACCGGGCAGATATTTGCCGAGGTTGGTCTTCAAATAGGCAATGATCGCCCCTTCTCTGGGGATCGGTGCCGCCAATAGCCGCAAAATCCAATACCACACCCACCCCGACCAAATGTGGGCCAACAGCGTGATCCCCAAAGCCAACAACAGTTGCGCGATCGCATAGGGCGCCAACCGGAGTGACAAGACCTGTTGCCAGTTCTGGCGCAGGGTATGCAGCACAAATCCCAAAGTTAATGCCAACACAAACCATCGCAGATAAGGCTTTACACGCTTGAGCAGGGGTTTGACCGACGATATATTCACAGACTGTTTCCTGAGGCGGTGACCGCTATTCTAGGGTGCGTCATCGGTAAATTGCCAGGCCGTGGTGAGACCAGCTTTACCGCGCTCGCGCCACCAAGCCAGCTCGGGGTGGCAACCAGTGTAGGACCGATATTGAGCCGCTAACTGATGGTTTCTCAGCTCATGTTGCCCTACTCATGCGGAGCAATTGCGGAAGTCGCCAGCCCGGCCATCAGCGGCAAGGCATAGGCTGTCCAAGCGGCTGATAACTGCGGGTGACCCGCCCGGCCCCGCGAAGCTGACGATAATAAAAATAGCTGATCGGATCGTGCAAATTCACAATTGAGTCGATGCCAACGCCGTTTCTGCCGTGATCGCGCCCCGAACTGTGCAGATAGTTGCCCTGACCGACGTAGAGCGCCACATGAGTCGTGCGATCGCCCGCCCCAAAAAATAGCAAATCGCCTGGCTGTAGCGCTCCCCCAGCCACCGGCTCGGTAAAATCTTGCTGCTGATAAGAATCTCGCGGCAGCCTGATGCCCGCTGAGGCAAAGGCTGTCTGTACCAGTCCAGAGCAGTCAAAGTCAGGCCCCACCGTGCCCCCCCATAAGTACGTATTCGGCGGAATGGTAGCGTTGTAAGCAAACCGCATCACAGCCGGTAGCGCCGCTGCAATGGTTTGAGCGGTGGGGGTGGGGGGCTGATAGGGCTGCGGGGCCAACGCTAACGCTGCCACCGAGGCAGCGGGTAACCAACCGGCATAATCGTCTTCACAGAGGCAGACCTGAATCGCCTTCGCCAGGGGCGACTTGGGCTTGTGGATGAGCCGCAGTTGCCGACCGGCTAGCGCTTGAGTCACCAGCCCCTGGCAGGCTTCAGAACCATATAAATTGAGGTTGGCAACGCAGCGGTATTCTGCGCCCATTTGAATCTCAGTAATACAAACCATCGGGATCCGGTTACTCTGGCAATCGTTACTTTAAGCAAACATCTGCCAGGCTCCTGCACGATCGCCCCAGTCCCAGCCGACAATAGAGAATTATAAAAGACCACTCTCAATTGTTGAAGGCCATGACATCGACCCGCCCCCTCCATCGCCCTACCGTGAGTCCGGCCTCACCGCCCTCACTGGCTCCCCTAGCGGTGCCCGCTCGGCTACTGCTGGGGCCGGGGCCGTCTAATGTCGAGCCCTCGGTAGTCGCCGCGATGAACTGCCAGCCCATCGGCCACCTCGACCCAGCTTATTTGCAAATGATGGACGAGGTGCAGACGCTCTTGCGCTATACCTGGCAAACCGAGAATGAGCTGACCTATGCCGTGGCCGGTACCGGTTCCGCCGCGATGGAGGCGACGTTAGCCAACGTGGTTGAACCCGGAGATCGCGTACTGGTGGGCATCATGGGTTATTTTGGGCATCGCTTAGTCGATATGGCCGGCCGCTATGGGGCCGACGTGCGCACAATGCAAAAACCCTGGGGTCAGGTTTTTTCACTGACGGAAGTGCGAGCCGCGCTGGAACAGCATCGGCCAGTGGTGCTTGCCCTCGTCCATGCCGAAACTTCGACCGGGGCGCGACAACCCCTTGAAGGCATCGGCGAATTATGTCGAGAATTTGACTGTTTACTGATTGCGGATACGGTCACCAGTCTAGGGGGCGTCCCCATCTGGCTCGACCAGTGGCAGGTGGATTTGGCCTATAGCTGCAGCCAAAAAGGATTGAGCTGCCCCCCCGGCATTTCGCCCTTCACCATGGGGCCTCGGGCGATCGCCAAAATGGAGCGGCGTCAAACCCCAGTCGCCAATTGGTACTTAGATGCTGGGCTGCTGCGCCGCTATTGGGGCCGCGATCGCGTTTACCATCACACCGCGCCAGTCAATCTGACGTTTGCCCTGCGGGAAGCGCTGCGTCTGCTGGCCGAAGAGGGGCTGGAGGCCCGCTGGCAAAGGCACCAAACCACGGCAGAAACCTTTTGGGCCGGACTCGAATCGCTGGGCCTAGCCTGTCACGTTGAGCGCGACTATCGACTCCCCACCCTGACCACCGTCAAGGTGCCAGCGGGCATTGATGCGAAAGCCGTGATTCGCACCTTATTGCACGATCACAACATCGAAATTGGCGGCGGCTTAGGGGAGCTCGCCGGCCAGGTCTGGCGTGTCGGCTTGATGGGGGCTAACAGCCACCCTGACCGGGTTGAAACCCTGCTGACGACCTTGGATAAAGTTCTGCATGAGCTAAAGTAAGCGCCAGGAGGTAGCGATGTACGGCAAGATTCTAGTGGCCTTCGGCGAAGAAGACCCGCTTAATCAAAAGGTGCTATCGGAGGCCACCGCGATCGCGGCGGCCGATCACGGCGTCCTGAATTTGCTCCATGTTTTATTGCCGGCGGAGGCGGGACTGCCTGATACCGGCTATGTCACCGCCGACGGCATCAACGTTACGGCGAAGGTCGAAGCCTTTCGGCTTTATCTAGAGCAGTGGCAAGGGTGGCGGCAGCAAAATCAGCAATCGCTGGGAGAGCAGGTCAACCAGCTACAAGCCCAGGGGTTGACCGCTGAGTGGTCGCAAGCCGTCGGCGATGCCGGACGGCAAATTTGTCGCGTCGCCAAAGACTGGTCAGCCGATGTCATTGTGCTGGGGCGTCATCAACGCTCAGGCATTCAAGAGATCCTGCTGGGCAGCGTCAGTAACTATGTGATGCACCACGCCAGCTGTTCTGTACTCATTGTGCAAAATATCGAGGCCACTGCTAGCGCTTAGAGATGACTCACTCAGCGACTCGCGCAAAATCAGCATGGGCGACCCACTTTGCCCTGACCAGGAACGGAGTGTAATAGCATAGACGAGCCCGGTAAAGGGCGATCGCGAGCGCTGATGCCTCCGTCATCGAGCCGTTGTCAGACCTTCACTATTCTCTGCCCCTATGGATGAGCTACAGCAACAAATTCAGACATTGATTCAAGATGCGCCAAACGATGGCGTCACCGGCCCCACCGTAGAAGCGATTTCGCCCGTGTTAGTCGCGATCGCCGAACGGCTCAAGCAGCCTCAATACTATATTTTGCAAACCCTGAGTCAAAGCTGGGTCATGACGACCCTCAGCAACCGACAACAGACCAGCGTCCGGAAAAATGTGCTTTACGCCTTTCCCACCCTGCAGGATGCGGCCGCTGATCCGCAGACCTCTAAAAACCCGCAAATCATGGCGCTGCCGACGCCAGTGACCCACATTCTGTTTCAAATGTTGGCGCTCAAAAGTCTTGATAGCATCATCTTCTTTGACATTCCTGGCAATCTCAAACAGGGCACAGAAGTCCAAAGACAAGAGTTTCAGGCGATGGTGCAAACGCATCTTCAAGAGTCGCAGGGGTATGTTGACCCTAATGCCAATATTGGCTAAAGATTGCAAACGCCCCCGTTTCAAATGAGCCCAAGAATGCCCCCAATCGGTCGATGTGGTGACAATGACCAATGAGATTGAAGCACTTTGACCAGCGTCATCGCTTAATAACCGCTAAGCATGACTGGGGAGATCCTCACCTGCCAGTGACCATCAACCAGCTGCGCCTTTGCTAGGGTAGCGGTGAAGATACGGACTCAACGGAATCGCTGATCACCAGCGTTAGCCAGATGGCGTTCGAGGCAGCTGGTGAAACGTTGCTAGCTGACACAAAAGCGATAGTCTGCCGACAACGGGTCGGCCAGAAATTTCCGTTGTTTAGCCAACAGCTCAGAGATAGTTTAAGGAGTGGGTGGCGATTATGGCCTCTCGTAGCGATCGCGAATTGCAGGAAGAAATGCAGCGTCTGATGGCAGAAGTTGAAGCCGGTGCACCACCAACATCCAGAGAGCGGCCAGCAACTTCGTCATCGACTCCTAAACCGCAAAAGCCTCAGGGATTTTTGACCCAGGTAAAAGCTAATTTTTTCTTGCCATTGTGGATTGTGGCCATTCCTTGGACCCAGGAAATTGTGGACCAGGTGTTCTTTAACGGCCAGTGGAATCTGCCCTTACATCCCCGCAGCCTAGACGGCATTCCAGGAATTTTCTTGTCGGCGGTTTCCCACAGTGGCTTCGTCCATTTGATCAGCAACACCATCGGATTCGTTATTTTTAGCTGGTTGATTTTAGCGAAAAGCCGTCGCGATTATTGGATCACTCTGCTCATTGGCTGGCTGGGGGGTGGCGTTGTGAGCTGGCTGCTAGGCCCAAGCAGTGTTCATGGACTCAGTGGCGTGGTGTATACCTTATTTGGCTACCTACTGGTCATCGGTTGGCTAGAACGGCGCGTTGTCCCACTGCTGATTTCTGTCTTTGTGTTGATCAATTACAGCGCGACACTTTGGGGCGTATTGCCGACGCAGCCGATGGTCGCTTGGTGGGGACACCTGATTGGCCTGGTGCTCGGTATTATTGCTGCGTTTGGCGTGTATCAAGAACCGCAGTCGAAGGCGTAATTGCACGGATCTAACTCAGCCGCAGAAACTATTCTCACTCCTTAGTGAGTCAACTTTAATCCTTGATAAGTTGACGATAACCTCTTCTTTAAGAAGTGATGGTAGCTTAAAGAGCGTGATGTATTAAACGATACGAATCTCCTGTATTGATGCATCCTCAGGGCATCTGCGTTCATAGCATCATCAATTTTGAGAGCATCATGACCGGGCTGCAGATCCATTCCACACTGGCAGACTTAGAGCTCTACCAGTATGCGGTTAAGGCGCATTGTCTTGGCCGGAGCGTTTATCAAGTTTTAGAAAATAACTCATTGCTGCCAGGCGTTATTTTATTGACGACTACAGGCGAATTTTGGGGCATGATTTCGCGGCGGCGATTCTTAGAAGCCATGAGTCGGGCTTACGGACGAGAGCTGTTTTTGAAGCGGCCGATCGCGGTTTTGTCCCGTTTCGTCGTGCAGGACACCCTGAAACTGCCAGGTCATACGCCCATCACGGCGGCAGTTCAACAGGCGATCGCGCGACCGCCAGAAATGCTGTATGAGCCCATCGTCGTGGAATGTCATACAGCCGAGTCGCGGCAATACGCCATGATCGACATGCAGGATGTCTTGCAGGCTCAGTCAGTGATTCATCAAGTCACGGCGCAGCTCTTGCAAGAAAAAACGCGCGCTGAGATCATGCAGACAGAAAAAATGGCGAGTCTCGGCAAGATGATGGCCGGGGTGGCCCACGAAATTCGCAATCCGGTGAATTTTATTTGGGGCAACCTCAACTACGTTGCTGAGTACTTACAGGAGCTAGCGACCCTGGTCAGAGCGTTTGATCAGGAAGTCGTCAACCCCAGCCGAGAACTCTGTCAGCTAAAGAAAAAAATTGACTTGGAGTTTGTTTTAACCGATCTACCCCACGTGATCCAAAGCATGGAAACTGGGGCCGATCGCCTGCGCAATTTGGTCACCAGCCTGCGGACGTTTGCACGGATGGATGAGATCAGACGTGAGCCTCTGGACCTGCATCACAGCCTCGATAGCACGCTACAAATTTTGAATAACCGCCTTAAAGAAGGGGTCGTTGTGCAAAGGCGCTATGCCGACAATTTGCCCAAAGTGTCCTGCTATGGCGGTCAAATTGGGCAGGTTTTTATGAACGTCATCAGCAATGCCATTGATGCCCTGTTGGAACATGAAGCCTCGCTGCCCCCCGAGGCGCGGCTCAACTTTATCGCCACTGATGACTCAACCTTTAGCCCAGTCGCTATTTGGGAGCCCTGTATCACTATCGTGACGGAGCTATGCGATCGCCTCCCCGCTGGGATGCAGCCGATGGCGGAGCGCAAGGTGGCCCCAGCAGAGGATTCTCCCTGGGTATCAATTCGCATTCGAGACAACGGCCCGGGCATTCCCCCCGAGATTCAATCGCGGGTGTTTGAAGACTTCTTCACCACGAAGGCGGTGGGCGATGGCACCGGCTTAGGCTTACCCATTACTCAACAGATCGTGGTCGAAAAACATGGCGGCCACTTGATTTTGCGATCGCCCTGTGAGCCCAACGCGCTATCCACCAACGCCGGTACCGAGTTTGAAATTTTGCTGCCGCTGATGCTGGTTGAAAGCCTCCCTCTGGGCAGGCAACCGGAATCTCTTGAGGCTCATCAACAAACCGGAAATTCGCCATCAGCCATAGCGGCCACAGTCTCTCTGTCGCCAACGTGAGCACTCTCACCACTACTGTCGTCTAAGACATCCCAATGACTTTCTTGAGAAAGCCGAGCTTATTGGCATAGGGCGCATAGCGCCAGGCGAGATCAAACCAAAAGGGCTTTTTAAGCACGCTCTTGAAGTGAGAGAACGTCTCAAAGCTGGCTTTGCCATGATAGGCTCCGATGCCGCTGTCGCCGACGCCCCCAAAGGGCAGCCCCCAAATCGCGACCTGCAGAAAAACATCATTTAGACAAACTCCCCCCGAAGAGGTCGCGCTCAGCACCCGCGCTTGGAGGGCCTGATTGCGGGTAAACAGATAGAGGGCCAGCGGTTTGGGACGGGCATTGATTTGGGCGATCGCCGTCTCAACATCGCGATAACTGATAATCGGCAAGATCGGCCCAAAAATTTCCTCCTGCATAATCGGCGCTTCCCAACTGACCCCGTCGAGCAGGGTGGGGGCAATATAACGGCTCGCACGATCGGTGTCACCGCCAACCAACACCGACTCATTAGCCATCAGCGCTGTGAGTCGATCAAACTGGCGATCGCTGACGATTCGAGCTAAGTCGGGGCTGTGAGCGGGTTGATCGCCAAAAAACGCCTGCAGTGCCGCTTGCAGGGCGACCAGAAATTCAGCCTTGATGTCTTCGTGCACCAGCAGATAGTCAGGCGCGACGCAGGTTTGCCCGGCATTGACAAACTTGCCCCAGACAATGCGCTTAGCAGCCACTTCAACGTTGACATCGCGATCGACAAGGCAAGGACTTTTGCCACCCAGTTCTAGCGTGACGGGCGTGAGCTGTTGCGCCGCTGCCGCCATCACGATCTGACCGATGCGGGTACCACCGGTAAAAAAGATATGGTCAAACTTTTGCTTGAGTAGGGTTTGAGCCGTTTCTACACCGCCTTCTACCACAGCGACATAATGGGACGGAAAGGTGGCCTTCACCAGATCAGCAACGACCTGAGAGGTGGCTGGGGCAATTTCAGACGGTTTGATGAGGGCACAGTTACCGGCAGCGATCGCGCCCATTAGCGGCGACATCACCAGTTGAAAGGGATAGTTCCAAGGGCCGATGATGAGCACCACGCCTAGGGGGTCTGGCTGCACCCAGGCAGAGCCCGGTAGCTGCGCCAGCGGCAAGCCCACTCGTCGCGGCTGGGCCCAGCGGGCAAATCGTTTCAACACATACCTCAGCTCGTCTAGCACCCCGATCTCAAAGTACCCTTCATATTCAGGGCGGCCCAGATCCGCTTTGACCGCATCAACAATCTCAGTCTGACGCTCTAAAATAGCGGCCTTGAGACGGATTAACTGCTGCCGCCGAAACTCAATGGATTGGGTTTCGCCAGTCGCAAAAAAGTCTCGTTGCGATAGCAACAGCTGAGCGATGTTGGCATCTACAGGGGCATCAGGGGGTGAGAGGGCAGTCATCACACTTCCACAGTTAGCGACTTCATAATCATAGAAAAAGTTCGCTAGACCTGTCATTGCACTCTAGAGGTGATGCCCATAGAGCAAAGGTTGTAGGCCGCGCCTGCACCACCTGTTGGCCGTTCTACGCCGCCATCGAGGGCAGCTAATCGTGGCGCACGAACTGGGAGAGCAGCACCGGCCCCAGCAGATAGGCATGCCGTTCGCACCGCAATCCAGCCGCTTGGCCCAGGGCCGCTCTCGCCTCAGCACTGTAGAACCGCACCCCACCGGGCACAACGTGAGTGACGACCGGCTCCACACTGACCCAGCGCAGTGGCGTAAAGTCAGCTAAGAAGAACCGGCCCCCAGGCTTTAGCACCCGCCGAATCGAGCGCAGCGCTTGCTCGGGCTCGGCATAGTGCAGAAAACTGATAGCGCAAAAGACGCCGTCGCAGGTGGCATCAGCCAACGGCAGCGAGACCACATCGGCTTTGAGAAATTGCAGGCGATCGCGGTAACGTGATTTTTGCTGAGCCTGACGCAACATCGCCGCCGAGTAATCAACCCCAGTCCCCCTAAGGGTCGGGAAGTTCACCGCTAGCCGCTGCAGAAGTTTACCCGTACCGCAGCCCACGTCTAGAACTGTTGCAGGCGCGGGCAACTGCACGGAATCTAAGAGGCGCATGTGCACCGCCTGATAAAACACCGACGGCAGCAGGATGTCGTAATGGGGAGCCCAGCGATCGAAAAAGGCTCTTTTTTCCGGAGTCGTCAACATATACTCTGCCCCCAGGAGACGAATTCTGCGGTGCTGCGATCAATTTCATATTCAGCACTGTTTGCTCGCAGCACCTCCTACAACGATCATATTGTTGGTCGGGTCGGGCCATACTCACCCGACTAGCGATCGGCGGCATTATTTTAGGCGCACTAACCTAAGCGTGCACACTGCCATCGGGCATCGTCGTCCCCGTTAACACCGTGTCAATAAAGGTCGCGCTGCTGATTTCGGCCCGGGCCAAGACAGCGTTAGTCAAATCGGCCTGGCCGAGGTTAGCGCGACCTAAGTAGGCTTCCACCAAGGTTGCCGCCGTGAGATCAGCGCGAGTCAGATTCGCGCGGCTGAGGTCAGCCCGATTGAGATTCGCGCGGGTCAAAACCACATCTTGCATTGAGGTTTCGGCCAGCAGCGCTTCCGCGAGCCGAATATCGTGCAGCAGAGCCTGATCAAGATGAGCCTGGGATAAATTCACTCGATTAGCGAGCACATTCGTCAGATCAGCTTGCTCAAGATTAGCGTCTGCCATCAGCGCATCGCTCAGATTGGCACTCTGCAGATACGCCCCCTGCAGATTGGCACCATGCAGATCAGCCCCCTGCAGGCTCACATTTGCCAAGTTAGCTTCGCTCAGATCGACATAGGCCAAATCGGCTCCGCGCAAATTGGCCCCTTCGAGGTCAGCTTGTCGCAGATTGGCTCCTCGTAGATTGGCGATATACTTGCGGTCTTCTTGCCGGAAATTGGCCCCGCGCAAACAGGCCCCCGTCAAGTTGGCACCACTCATGTCGGCGTTTCTCAGATCCGCTTCGATCAGATTGGCATCCATGAGATCGGCCAGCGGTAGCTGCGCGCTGCGCAGATCCGCCCCCTGCAGGCTAGCCCCATGCAGATTCGCGTCACTCAGGTTGGCTTGGGTCAGATTGGCCTGGTTAAGATTGGCCCCAGCCAACTGGGCCCGTGCTAAGTTAGCCCGCCGAAAGTTAACGCGGGTCAAATAAGCCAGCGTGAAGATAGCATTTTCTAAATTGGCCAGCTGTAGATTAGAGCCAATAATGTCAGCTTTAGAAAGATCGATCCCGGCGAGGGAAAACCCTTTAAAGTTCCTCTTGCCTGAGGCGTAACATTCCAGAAAGTCTTGTGGGGTCATGAGGGGGAAAGTACTAAGGCCGCCGAGCGCTAAGCCGAGAGAGACTTACTGATTAATGGACACCTTCCCTAAGGATAGAACGGTTTCATCGCTTGCAAAATGGCCCCCGCTGCTTGAATATTCTCGCCGACGTTGCCAACACAGTGAGACATAATGGTGAGCTTACTTTCTAAATCAGAAAAAGTTTGACAGTATTGAAAGGTCGTCTTAATCAAATCATCTAACGATTTTGACTTCAGCGTCAGCCAGTCTTGCGGCGTTGCGGTAAAAGGACTGCGCACCGTTGACAACAGCAAGATCTTTGCCCGTAGGGGATTGGTGTACCGCATGATCTCCAATCGCAGCGCATAGAGATTAGCTCGATCATGAATTTTTGCGTCCTGAGGCCCCTCAATCGGGCAGACGTTCGCGATTGCGAGCTGGCTGCTGTGAACGCTTGTCTGTCCGTCCGAAAGGACAGAGCTTTGCCAGCCAGTGAGAGAAGTCAACCCTTCATCAATCATGGGCTTATCACTGCCAAACATCATTGTATGGCCGTCTGCTAAGGGTTCTGCAGACAATTCGGTCACCATAGGAGCCGCCTCGACGGGGGCACCGTAGAGCGGGTGAAAGGCTTCGCTGATGATCAGGGCAAGCTGCGCATAGTGATTGTGGCGATTGAGCCGTTTAATAATGCGCTCAAGGTGGTAGCTTAAGTCGGCCTCAGAAGGGGCAATTTGGTGAACATCAGTGACCAAATCGGCCAGCGTGTGCAGCGCCAAAACGGCCTGATCATTTTCCCAAGCCGTATGAATCACGGCATAAAGCAGCTTCTTGATGCGCAAACGGTCAGTCTGCTGAGCCAGGGTTTCGGCGATTTCGTTATAGCGATCGCGCAAGCTAGACCGCGAAGCCACTTCCCCATCGGAGGCCGAATCTTCTGCTTCCGTGTAAACGGGTTCGAGGGCCTGCAAAATGGTGTCGGCCACGGCGAGGTATGCCGATTTGTGATTGAGCCGTGCGGCCATCGTTTGCAGCGCCTTTTCCAGAGAAATCAGAGTACGATGGCGCTGATACAGCTGCTTTAACAGCGGCAGCAGATCAAATTGCATTAGCACCTTAGCGTCGTTTTCCCAAACACCTTGATAGGTGCCAAAAATCAGTTTTTTAATGCGGCGAATTTGCGGTGCCTGCTCTAAGGTCGCCGCCGCGATCGCTAACGGCGAGAGGTCAGCCACCACGGGTTGCCCCGCTAATTGCGGCACCACCATCGTCGCCGATTGCCCAAAAGGCGGAATTTGAAACGCCGCCACCGGTTCTTGAATATTCTTCAGCTTCAGGGGACCGAGGAAGGTGGCATTAATATCGATGCGGGCCTTCACCACATCGTAGACCGTTTGTGAGATGCAGACGCCCCCAGGGGCCGATTTGGCCTGCAGCCGCGCGGCAATATTGACGCCGTTACCAAGGACGTCCTGGTGACGGAATAAGACATCCCCTAAGTGCACGCCAATCCGATGCTGCAGAGACTCGCCCGTGGCTGAACTTTCAGCCAGTTTGGCCAGCTGCTTTTGCACTTCTTGACTACACAGTACTGCCTGTACAGCACTGTAAAAAGACATCAGCAGCCCGTCACCGGTAGACTTTAAGACCTTGCCGCCGAAGCATTCACATTGTTCAGCAATCAGCTCTAAATCACGCTGAATGAGCATCAGCGTTCCCTCTTCATCGACTGACATCCGAGCGCTAAAGCTAACTGCATCGGTGAGTACGATGGCAGCTAAGGCTCTTTCAGTTGTCGATGATTGGGCGCTGCTTGGCTTCATGCTCATCAAGTAATGCGGTGATGCAAGGCAATGAGAAGGGTCCTTTCCATGGTGCCCGATTGCCCGGTTCATGATGCGGGCAATCCCACTGAACTCTAAAAAAACTGCGGATACTTCCGCCTCAATCCTTTGGGAAAGATTACTGACTCAAGTTTAAGCAACTTGGCTCAGATGGCAAGTCGATCGCGGGGATTGCTCATTCTGCCTAGAACTCAACAGACATCTCATCCCCATAGTCGCAGCTACAGCGTGCTCGTTCCCGTTTCCGCTGTGTTGCTCACGCCGTTGGCAATCGCTGCAGTAGCCTTATCAGCCAGAGACATAAATATCACCAATGAGGATCAACAATTAGCTTGATTAAGGGTGCTATCGGGCATTTGCGTATTGCAATAAATCACGTCACTGTCGTTCCAGCCCGTGATCGTGGCACCGCTCAAATTGGCATTCGTTAAGTTCGCACCCGTGAGATCAGCATCGGTTAGATTGGCATTCTGCAGCTGAGCACCAATCATGATGGCACCGCTGAACGCAGCCTGTTCTCAATTGGCATTACGCAAATCGGCTTTGCTGAGATCCGTCTCTCGCCCTTGAAAACCCAGTAGTTGAAGGGCTTGCAAGATTTTCTCTGCTCGTAACTGACCAAGTCGTGTTTATTCTCTCTGCAGAACATGCCAAGTCGTGACAAAACTCGCCTCGTCGAGAGTGACATGCTGCCACTGCAAATCATTCCCTTTGAGGGTCAGTCCGCCAAAATTAGCAGCGCGAATGGCTGACGACTCAAACTGGAGGGCCTGACAGCAGGCGTTGGCAAAATTGCCCGCCATCAGCATACCTCGTCGAAAGGTGACAGTCTCAAACACGACGCCTTCGAAGTTGATCTGCTACAGCGTGGCATCCTCAAACGTCACGTTCTGCAAGTGCGCGTCGGTGAAATCAACCGGGGTGAGATCCAGCCCCGCGATCACACCGGTAATCTGCACCTGCCGAAAGTTCCGCTCTCCATCGCGGTAGGCCGATTGGAGCGCCGCCGTCAACACTCGACGCACGTTAGAGGTCATGAAACTCTAGGATTTGAGATCCGCAATGGCATTCCGGGCCATCGAAGCGATCGCCTGGTCGGTGGCCTTTGGTAACTGATAGTATTTCCCCCCGGCGGTCTTGGCGAGTTCTTTACCAAAACCGGTCGAGACAAATTTACGTTCTGTATCAATCACCAGCAGTTGAAAACCGGTGGCGCGAATGCGGCTGGCAATGTCCAGCAGTTCTTGCTTAATATCCGGTTTCTCTTCACCCTCCAGGGTTTCGCCCAGCGATCGCGCCAGGGGAATGTTGCCGCGTCCGTCAGTAATCGCCACGATCACTACATTGCCAATGTCGCCCGACTGTTGGGCATTGGTGCCCACGCGCACCGCCTGTGTCAGGCCATGGGCTAGGGGCGAGCCACCGCCGCAGGGCATGCGCTCTAAGCGCCGCCGCGCCATCGAAATCGAGCGCGTCGGCGGCAGCAACACCTCCGCCTGCTCCCCCCGAAAGGGAATCAGCGCCACCTCGTCGCGATTTTGGTAGGCGTCATTCAATAGCTGCATCACCGCCCCTTTAGCCGACTGCATCCGATTTAGGGCCATCGACCCCGACGCATCGACGACAAACACAATGAGGGAGCCCGCTTTGCGTGCCAGCTTTTTGGCTCGGATATCGCTTTGCTCAACAATGACTTTGCGGTGGGGCTGCCGCGCTCGCCGTGCTTTTTGATAGGGGGCGGAAGCCCGCAGCGTCGCATCCACGGCAATGCGGCGTACCGGCCCTTGGGGCAGCATGGGCTTAATATAGCGGCCCCGGTCTTCCGAAATCACCGTGCTCTGGCTGCCCGATTTACCCTGCTGAGTCAGCGATTGAGCAAACAGCAGCAAGGACGGATCGAGTACAATTCCTTCTGGATCAAAGACAAACTCCTCAGGCACACTGGGAGGCGGCTCATCGGGCTGATCATCGTCATTTTCATCCTCCGAGTCCTCATCTTGGTCATCTTCGGACTCATCGGTGGGTTCTTCAGGCTCTTGATTTTGCGGCGGTGGTGGCGGCGGTGCTTGTTCATCGTCGGGCGGCGGCAGGGGCACCGAGCGAGGCAAAATCACCAGCTCTACGGCCACCCGTAAATCGTCGGCACTCACGGTCGCCCGGCCATCCAGGGCAGCATGGGCCTTAGCCACCCGCACCGCAAACAACTCGGCACGATGCCCCTGCACCCCGCCTCGCAGCGCTTCGGTGACTAAATACTGCACCTGCTCACGAGTGATGGTGACGTCCTTCAGCCATTCTCGCGCCAGAATAATTTGCGTCTTGAGATCATCCAGCTCATCGGCATAGTCAGCCAAAAACGCCTGCGGCTCGTTCGCAAATCGCGTGGCTTGCTCAACAACCGCCACGCGACTTTCTAAAGTGAGGACTTGGTCAGCAGACAGGGCGATCGCAATGCGATCGAGCAGATGATCGCGTAGAGGCCCTTCGTCAGGGTTGTAGGTGGCGATCAGCAGCGGCGCACAGGGATGCTGAAAACTGATCCCTTCGCGCTCAATTTGATTGCGTTGCTCAGTGAGGGCTGACAGCAACAGGTTGCTGGTTTGATCTTCCAGCAGATTGATCTCGTCAATGTAAAGGACACCTCGGTTCGCCTCGGCCAGCAGCCCCGGTTGAAACACTGTAGAGCCTGCTTGCACTGATTTGGCCACATCGACGGCACCGATCAGCCGATCTTCAGTCACCCCCAGCGGAATTTGGACAAACGGTGCGGGCTTGACCTGAGTCGGCAGCACCATCAAATCCGGCGGCTCTGACCCAAAGCGCGCCAGGGTCTCATCATCCCAAAGCTGGGGATTGGTCGGGTCAGCATTGCAGCAGGAGCCGGTAACGACTTCAATCGGCGGCAGTAACTGGTGAATCGCCCTGGCCATGACTGATTTTGCCGTGCCGCGTCGCCCAGCGATGACCACCCCGCCGACGCCCGGATCAACAGCCGCAAGCAGCAACGCCAGCTTAATTGCAGCTTGATCAACAACCGCAGTGAGCGGATAAACCGTGGGCAATTCTGGGCGTTCCGCCGTTTGCATGACTCTATTTCCTGGTTCTACCAGGCGCTGGGCAACTCGGGTCAGTTGCACTCGTCAATCCCTTTAGGGAAAAAGCCTGAGGAGATGACGACTGCCGCCTTTCACATTATCAGGAATTCTTGAGCGCAAGGGCAGATTACCGGGACTCCCTGGTAGCGCTGGCCCCATCGGTTCTGCCCAGGGCTCACCCGCTTTTCTATCTATCCTGATGGGCGGTAGGGAGGAAGTACGTCAGACTGGTTGGAGACGTTCGGTAGCACCAGCCGTCACAAGGCTGATAGCGCCCTCACCACAGTCTTGCCCGTCACCAGCGTGCGTGGGGCCGGAATGCCGTGCCGGGAAATGATGGCAAGCATGACCCGTCACCGCAAAACAGCGACATGCAGCGCCAGGAAAAATGTTACCAATTGTTACAAACCGGGCATCCTAAGAAAGCCGTTGGGCAGCAATTGGGGACGTTGTTCCTTAAGCTGTTGGTCCCACTACGCCTAATGTCGTTTTTCCTCACAATAATAGTGGCCTTGCTAACCTCACCTAATATGACTTTGACTGCTGCCGACAGCAAACAACTGCCACAATCAACTAAGTTGTTAGCCCAGCGTGACGACTACACGACTTGCCACATTTCTTTACCGGACGAGCCGCAGCGGCTCCCGGCGATCGCCTTGGACGGCAACTTTTACAGCTTTTTTCGGTCTTTACAAGATTCGGCTAAAACGCTGAACCTTTTGCGCAAGCTCTCGGCCAATGGCGAGCAAACGGTCATGACCCCAAACAAACGGGGCTATGCCATTTGGGTACATGAATCAGATGCCGTTTTAGCCACCAATCGAGGCTCTAAGGCTCGCAATTTGCCGCCTTCTTTTGGCCCTGCCAACAGCTGGATTGTGAGCGCCGATCAGTCAGGCTACAACACCTGTTCGCTCAAGGTGCCTGATCTGCCCGATATGGTTCGTGGTCTTGCCAATGGTCAAAGACTTTTTAGCCTTTATCGCCAAGAGAGTGATCCGAAGACGGCGCTGTCGCTGGGCTCACGGTTATCGCAACGAGGTGACGAGATTGTCATCTTGGTTGGCGATGCGAGCTATGCCATCTATGTCTATGAGCCCAGCGCGATCGTCGTTCGCGCTTAGACGGCTGTGACGCTGATCCCATTTGAGCCAGTCTCAATTGACTGAATCAAAGCAGCGCAAGTCCATTGATGGGCTTGCGCTGCTTTGATCAGTGCCAATGCGCGGCAGCTAGGTGCTTACAGCCAGTTTGAGAAGAGCGCTCGGTAAGCGTCATCACAAGCTACCCCAGTTGTGGCTTGGCACAAATAAAAAGGGGGCTCAGGGTTAAATTCAGATCAAGGCGGCGGCGTTATCGACCGTTACTACCCGGCAAAATCGGCTGTTCTACGGCCTCACGGAATCTCATCACATCCTCACCAAACTCGATAGGCAGAACGGCAACCACGTTTTCATGGGGACGGGGAATGATGACCCACGTCTCTAAAACGCCGCCAGGGGAATTTTCGGCGGCGGCCACACCCGCGGCCATCGCGGCTTTCACCTCAGAAATATCACCGCGAATGTTGATGCAAAACCGAGCACTGCCAGCTCGAATGTAGTTCACCAAGGTTACTCGCCCTGCTTTAACCATTGCATCTGCTGCCGCCAAAACAGGCGGAAAGCCTTTTGTCTCCAGCGAGCCAACTGCCTGAGGCATTGCCTTTCTCCTAAAAATTAAGCCTGTACTTAAAAATCATTGTACGAGGCTCGTGAACTCTAGCGCGATCGCGAGGGAGGCTTTTTCCCGCACGGATGCATTCTTTACCTTTGTCAAAGTTCGGTTACAGAATTAGGGGCTGTCATCATTTAGCGGCTGAATCCTTTCACTGCAAAGCGATTAGCCCCTAGCTAGTTAATTGGGTGCGGGCGCGGTCATGTCTATCGTCAAAGCGTTCTGGATTTAATTGATGACGCGCCCTAAAACCCGGGCATACGATTCCCCCGGATTTCTTCAATCCAAAACTCTTCAGACGCTTCAGTGAAGTCAATTGGCAAGACCGTCTCCAGATTTTCCGGGGGGTTAGGCACAATGTAGTGGGTCGTGACGCACCCCTCATTGGGCAAATCGCTACCGACGATCAGTCCCGCTTCTACGGCGCGATTGACTTCAGACACGGGACCTCGGATACAAACAAACTGGCGTCCACTATCGGCTTGTTCGTATTTCACAATTGTGACTCGCCCTGCCTTGACCATGGCATCGGCCACGGCCAACATGGCTGGAAATCCGTAAGTTTCGATCACACCAACAGCAAACGGCATAGACCTATCTGTCCACCAAAACGGTAATCAAGTCAATAGTCCCTCAGGCGCATCATCAATTAAGCTCAGAAGTCTTAAGGCTCCCGCACGACTGCGCCCGCATCAACGGCACTCGCTAGGGGCTGGAACGCCTTGACAGAGAGAACCTAGCAGCTAAAGGATGACAGTCCCTAGTCAAGGACTGAAGTATTTCAGCCTTCGGATCATACCTTGATTGAGCTGGGCTCAGCGATCGCCGCAATGATTCGTTCACACCCCGAGTCTGGCCGCGCCCAATCGTAATGACACACCTTGGGGTCTCCCCAACAGAGGCGCAAATAAAGCTCTGAGCGCGTGGCATCAACCTCGGCCCATTCGACTTCAGCAATCCAACGGTCGATGGTAGTCAGCTCTAGCGGCAGGGGCGGCGCGCCGGAATGCCAGAGCCGCAAATTGGCGATCGACGATCGCCAAAACGCAATCACCTCGGCTTTAGCCGCCGTCAGGACAGCCTTATCTTGCGCGGTGGCAATCAGCTGCGGATGCAGCTCCGGAAACCGGTGCGATCGCCCTTGAAAGCGACAGGTATGCCACACCAACCCGGATACCAGATGTTCGCGCTGATACTGGTGAATCTGGTCGCGAAAATCTTGCACCGCAAAGACTTTGCTGAGCTTTTCAGTGCCGATCGCCTTTGCAATGACGGGGTCGAGCCGTTGACTCGACGATAAAACAACCCGCTCGCCGCGCCAGGCCGCCCGTAACTCTTGATCGAGAAAGTCAATCAGCTCTTCAGTGGTGTAGCTCATGGGCACTGAATATGAATTTGCTTCAATCTTATCAACCCCACTCGCCCTCAGACTTAAGAAGATTCTGGATCTTATCAGGGCTATCATCCTGATGTGACTGGTGTATGGCGAGCAAAAGCGGGTTGACGGCCCCGAGTCAAAGGCGTGAGCGCGCACCTCGCCTCATCCCCTAGGAGCATCAATTGACGACGTGCCCTAGGCGATTTGTCAGCAGTTCATAAACTCCAGCAGCGTTAACGCTGCGCACAATGTCTACGGGCAGCCGGTCAGGACTCGCGGCACTGACCACGGTTTGACCCAGCGTTAGCGGACTGTTGAGTTCAACCTGCACCTGTCCCGGTTCGGTGGTGAACAGATCTGGACGGAGCAGATAAGCGATGACACAGGGATCATGGAGGGGCGCGCCGACCGTGCCCAACAGGGCTTCGTCCGCTTTGCCATAGTGGCTCAGCACGGCAGTCGCGAAGTCACTGACCGAATTGCCCACCGCGTGAATCGCCGCTAACCGGTCAGGCGTCGTCAACACCTGATGCGTAATATCTAAACTCAAAAACGTGATGGGCATCCCCGCCGCAAACACGACCTGGGCCGCGTGGGGATCGACATAGATATTGAACTCGGCGACGGGGGTGATATTGCCCTGGGTAATACCGCCCCCCATCATGACAATGCGCTCAATTTTGGCGGCGATCGCGGGCGCTTGAATTAGCGCGACGGCAATATTGGTCAACGGCCCCAAGGTCGCCAGCGTCAGCGGCACCGGTGCTGACTGCAAAGCCTCAATCAGATAGCTAACCGCATGGCCCGAGGCCAGTGGCAGGGTCGGGTCGGGTAGCGTCGCCCCCTCTAACCCCGTCTTACCGTGGATGTCTTCAGCCGTGACCAACGATCGCACCAGCGGGCGCGGACAGCCAGCGAAGATCGGGATATCGTCGCGACCCAGCAGTTCACAAATCTGGCGGGCATTCCGTTGGGTCAGGGCCAGCGGCACGTTGCCGGCCACGACGGTGATGGCCTGTACGGCGAGCTCTGGTGAGCGCAGGGCCAGTAGGAGGGCGATGGCGTCATCTACACCAGGGTCACAGTCGATAATGATGGGGAGCGGGGTCATCGCCTTCAAGTCCAGAAAAGGGCGAGCAGGCAGCCCCCAAGGGAACAAATCCTGCGCTAGCGTCAGAGCTAGGCCTACGGTGCTAGCATACCGACTTGATGGGCAGGCAGCGCTCCTACCCCGTTGACGGAATTGGCGAAGGGTATGAAGAACAGTAGAACAGCACTCCGGGCGATCGCGGGCGCCCTCACCTGCAGCTGGCTCATCAGCTGCGCCGGAAGCCCGGTGGGCGATAGCGTGCAGCAATCCCTCGAAGCCGATCCCCAGCTTGAGGAATCGCCGCCCCTGAGCGCTAATTCTGCCGATGAGCCGGTGGCAGAAGACGATGAAACTGCGGCGACTGAAACGTCCGAGCCCACGCCCCCAGCGGCCACCGGTGAGGCTGCCGAAGCCCCAGCCAATACGACCGCGCTTGAGCCCGGTGAACGCGGCTTTATTGGGCCGTTGTGGTCGCAGGCTGAGCCCGCTGACTCCACAGCACCTCAGAATGGTTCTGATCTCGCTGCTGAGGAGGGATCAACGGCTCAAGCCACCAGTGACCTGACCGGCGTTCCGGCAGATTTGCAGTCGTACATCCGGGATCTGCAAACGTTAGACGTCATCGAGCCGGTGGCGACGGGGTCGGCGGAAGATCGCCCTGAAGCGACGACGGCGTCTCCTTTCACCATTTCAATTACTCGGCGCGAATATGCCCAGTGGTTGTTTGACAGCCATAACGCCATCTACGCAGATGATCCCGGTGATCGCCTCCGGGCCGGCAATCCCCGTGACGAACCGGCCTTTCAGGATGTGGCGGCGACTGATCCCAACTTTGCCGCCATTCAAGGACTAGCGGAGGCGGGCCTGATCCCCAGTGCGTTTACCGGCAACAGTACCGCCGTGAACTTTCGCCCCGATGCACCATTGGTCCGCGAAGACTTGATTTTGTGGAAGGTGCCCCTAGATAGTCGCGCCGCCCTGCCCACTACCACGCCTGAAGCAGTGACCACCGCTTGGGGATTTCAGGACACCGCCACCATTGATCCCCTACCGTTAAGGGCGATCGCGGCGGACTTTCAACTGGGCGATTTTGCTAACTTCCGGCGTGCCTTTGGCTACACCACGCTGTTTCGCCCAGACAAGGCCGTGACTCGGGCTGAGGCTGCCGCCGTGCTCTGGCGCTTTGGCTCTCAGACGGAAGGTCAAACCGCTGCAGACATTGCAGAAACGCCCGATTAAAAGGCCTTAAAAAACGTCCGAGGCAATCCTAAAGAGAATCTGTGTTCTTTTCTAACCACTGCTCAGATGAGTTATCACAGAACCGACCACTAAAAAATGTGACTCACCGTTGAGTTATTCAAGATCACTGTCAGTCTTGGACGATTAATTCAAGGTTTCAACAAGCGAGTTCAGATCCTGCCTTCAGGATGATCGCAACAATTTCTTAAAAGTTTTAATGTAGTCTCACCGGTGTATTCAAATGGTTTTGGGCTGAAAAGCTCTATTTCATCCTCAAAAATCCGG
>JBCBJQ010000095.1:0-22719 GCA_038523235.1 Cyanobacteria bacterium J06626_4 | reverse complement strand
CCTGGCTGTGGTTGTATCTATAGCGATCGTAAGAAGTTTCAAGACAATGAACAGATCGACTTCAAAGATGCTGAAAATTCTTCGCCAGGCGAATATAGTTCAAGCGTGCTGAAAAGCACTGTTGTTCAGGCCTATTATCTCAAGCTCTTTCAATCTGCTCCAACTTCCGCTATTTCTTTCAGGAGAAAATATCTGGAGACGATTTTGCCAATTCCATATCTCGAAGATTGGCGTATTCGTGCCGATGACTGTCTGACTTGTGGCGCTGCCTTGACTGGTATCCAGCGGATTAAACTTAGAGGGAATGCAATCCATTATCGAATTCACTCAAATAATAATTTCGCTTGTCAGCTACTAGATGCTAATAAACGCCAAAAAGATTATGGTAAAGAATATAAGAGGAGAGTCGCACTTAACCGTTTTGCTGCTCTGATGTGCAAGCGAATGGGATATGACTTGCCTCTTTTTCCTGAAATTGTCAAAGATGAATTCAGAGCAATTGATCAGCCGTCTTGGAGGGATTTTTGGACTTATTTAAGTATAGCTTTTTGGTCTGATATTCCTTTTATTAGGCGAGCAAGAAATGTTTATCTTGTTGTCGAGTATATGTTTTTCAGAGGGAAGTCTATTAAGTAATTCCCCGTGCCAGTTCACCTATTTAAGATGCTATTCTTGATTGGCTGTTATGAGTGATTGGTGGAATAGGCCGCAGTATTGCGCTGGTTCGTGATTATTGTCGGAGCAGCCTTTGAGAAAGATTTTGAATTTTTAAGGTTTGAAATTTGCTGGAATTCTACAGAAAAATATCGAAGTCTTCTATTGCATTGACAGAATGAATTGAATGTGAGGTCAGGTTTTTCGTGTCATTCGATTACTCTTGGCTGCTGAATAAGGCATGGAATGGACTCAAGAATGAATGCAGCAAGAGTTGAAATTCACATTCGGTAATCAAATCTCTTCTCGACTGGCGTCCATGTTTGATGACGTGAAGCATTACTTTTCGAAGATCGTTGATCATGTAAGCAAAAGTTTTAAAGGGAACTTTCCATTTCGGACAAGACAATGCTCGAGTATAAAATCGACTTAGGCCAGTTCCTTTGAAGAACCTTAAAAGATACTCTCGCTCGAATCTGGTTTTTGGGATGTGGTGATAAATATGCATCTCAGAGTTAAACCATATCTCCCAGCCTGCTCTTTTTAGATACATCAGTGCTTCGATATCTTCTCCTTTTTTGCCAAGAGATTTACCTACAGGACCCTTTAAAACGAGATCTTCAGGTACGACATCTAGCCAACTTTGACGTCTAATAACTAATCCTGCACCGGGAGGCATCATGTTGAGGCGATCGTACTTTCCCTCTGTAAAGCAGACTGAGGTTTTGCGCTCGACTACTGGAATGAAACCGGCGATACGCTGAAATCCTTCCGGAGGTTCAGCCTCAAACTTGCCGTGAATCTGGCTTCCAAATGCAGCAGCGTCAGGATGTTTTTCCGAAAACTCTAGTGCTTTATTAATCCAGTTAAGTTCAGGCTCATTATCATCATCTAAAAAGCCGATTAGTGGCGCATTTGCCTCTTCGATCGCTCTACGACGTGCATAAGAGGAACCTTGCCGGGGTTCAAAGCAGTACCTTATAGGAACGTTAGTCAACCATTTCGCTTCGTACTCTCGTACAATTTCAGCTGTTCGATCAGTGCTGCAATTGTCAACAATCAGGACTTCCCATTGTGTATCTTCTAAGTTTTTTTGGGAAAACAGGGCATCTAAGATTTCAGGAAGATACCTTTCGGCGTTGTAAGCGCGAATAGCTACGCAAAAGTCGAGCATAGTTTTCTTTCTCGCTTGAGATGGGCAATGCTTGAAGCCAATATTCCCTCCAAAAGTACCCGGCCATCAAGGTATAGGTACAAGACCGAGGTTGGAAAAGCCGGAAACTTTAGCCGGGTGGGGTTTGACAAATTGAGAAACAAGCCGGTGAGTGATAACCCACCACAGCTCCAAGACTAACCTACTCATGAACAAGATTAGCCGAAGCCAAGTGGCTGCGCCTTCATTCGCCTTGGCATGGAGCCCGGTTGGCCTGATCGCTCTGTGTTCTAATAGTTGCCTCGCGTAGAAGTAGTCACCCGGGCAAACTGTCGTCTGTCTTTGCAAATCGGGTGCAAAGCGTATCGAGTTACAGCCGCCTGACCTGCTTCTGGTGAGAAGTTGACATCGATTTTGACAAAATTGCACTGGCGGTAGTCGGTTGGAGTCAGCTTCCTCAACTTTGGACATTAGGTCTGGCCCCATACATTGGTCATTCAGCGCGGTTATTTGCAACATCTGAATGCTGGAATTGTTGACGAGGAGCGCCTTTCCACTAAATGTTGATGATGTTCGACCAACGGATCAACATCCTAGTAACGAGCGGATGGCGTTGCTGTGACGCCTTGAGCGGGTCTTTTTCCAGGCTGAAATTCGTTGTTTGATCGATGGATCGAGAGTGAGTCAGATGAGAGCGTTGCAGTTCGCGACGGCAGCAGGCGATCGCTTGTCGATGCAGGCTCAGGCCATCACGACTATATAGGTGCGTGCTCTGGCAAGCGTCGCCAGGAGGATGGTGGATGTTTGTTTACTTAAAGGGGGGAGAGAACTGTGTCCTCTCAGGCAAATGCTGGGTCTGAAGTTTTTGTATCTACGTCATGGCGACTCGTCTGGAGAAGGATGAATGGCTGGTTTTGAGCGCTACCTGCAGCCCGCGCTGGCGGATCACCAGTTGCGGTGGGACATCGAGACCTTGTTTGCGGCACTGAAAACATTGGTGTTGAAATTGAGTCTGAAATTGCCTTATTGCTGCCATCTCGAACATCTCTGCAAGTTAATCGCTGTGCTATCGCGGTTTTTCGGTGGGGCGATGCTGAGCGGGCTTTAGTAATTCTCAACGCTATCTTAATTCCTGCGAAGGCTGACGGCTGCAAAGCCAGAAGTCTGTTGCACTATGGCTGTGACTGTCTATACGTACCTTCTTCAATCTGTTTCGGCGGTGTGTTGGCTGCAATTAGGTTCTGTAATTTTGGTCCTTGTAGTGAGTTCAACCGTCAGCATCGGTCTCCCAGGTCTAGACATTTAACATCGTGAAGATCACGAGACTCAACGTGAAGTTCTTGTTAATCTTGGTGGCATTAGATGAAGTTCTTGTTAATCTTCACGAGATTAGTATACTTTGCCCCTTTTCAGAACTTGCTGCTGACAATTTCTGAAGGATACTATCGGCATAGTAGCTATAGCGGCTTCAGGATAAATACTGGTTAAAAAATATTGTTTCGATAATGAGTATGGTGTCTTTGACATCGTGTTTTTGGGTGCTTGAGTCGACTTGATTCCAGGATTCGAGATATTCGCTCCTCTCGGCTCATATCTGTTCTATTTCCGTCAATGAGTAGTGATGTTCAGAACTCATTGAAGTGATTCTCTTATGCGGTTTATACAAAATGTTCCTAGTAGAAGACGCCATTAAGAAAGTTCTGGTCATAGCTTACAAAGAAAATACGTCTCAGTTAGAAGCGCAGTTTATCGAACAAGGCTTTGAATGTAATGTGTTGCGGCAACATCATCAGCCGGAACATAAAGATTACTCGCCTAGTTATCTCTGCTTGCTTAATCATTGCAGGGCTTGGAAACAAGTTGTTGAGTCTAATCAGCCCCAATTGATTTGTGAGGCAGATTTTGTGCCCGTAAGGAGCCTGAACAGTTTGCCAATGCCTTATGACACTAACTTGCGAAATGTAGGAATTGCCTGGTTGTATACTTGCGCGCCACAAATTTATTCTGTTTCATCCAGGAATCATGCGATCGGATTTTCTACTTCAATGGTTGCCTATATTTTGACACCTGCAGGTGCCCAGGTATTGCTGGAACTCGCAGGTAAAATTGCTGAAAGTCCTGGCCCCACACAATACTCAACTTGGGATAGCAAAATTGAAGAGTCTCTGCGTGTAAGGAAGCTGGATGGCTATTTGCCCTGGAGAAATTATGGGGAACACGGAGGAAAGCCGAATTCAGAACACGAAAAGGCAGGGTTAAGCTCTGTTCACCGTGCCGATTTGCTGTATGGCAAGCTTGCCTTTACGCCAATATATGCAGAACCTATGAGGTACTCAAGTCTGAGTTTCTTTTCTGCCCGTACTAAGGCTCGAATCAAGGGAATTGGTCGATTATTACTGGGTAAGTATTTGCGACCTTGGGTCTTAACGGGTTCGAGTACGCCTTTACGGATGCTCAAGTTTGCTGTCGGACGACATTTTTACGTTAAACCTTTAGGATTTGCGCAGACGCCATTTGCCGAGCAGACTGCTAGAGGGGCTGATATCGAGAGAGGGCAAGCAACCCATGCGTGAGTTTTGCGGTTTAGCTGACGTAATAATCGCGAGTGCCTCGGGCGCTGTGGGCTTCTTCTAATCGCTCTAGAGCATGGACATAAGCGGCGGTGCGCATGGGTATTGCCAAATTGTGCGAAACGCTCCAGATTTTTTCGGCTTCTGCCACCATTTTGGTTTGGAGTCGATCGCCCACTTCGGCTTCTGACCAGTACAAGCCGCTGCGGTTTTGTACCCATTCAAAATAGCTGACGGTAACACCCCCGGCATTCACCAAAATATCGGGAAAGACGTACACACCTTTGTCCTCTAAGATGCGATCGCCTGCCGAGGTGATTGGGCCATTAGCGACTTCAAAAATATAGTCCGCTTGAATCTGAGGCGCATTGGCTGCAGTGATTTGATTTTCCAGTGCCGCCGGCACCAAAATATCCACATCCAGGGTGAGCAACTCGTCGTTGGTAATCGTTTCGTGACCATCCACTAGATTGCAAACGGTGCCTTCGCAATACACTGCTTGGAGGTTGCGTGTCGAAGCTTTGAATTGTTGCAAGCTCGGAATATCGAGGCCGCGATCGCAATACACGCCGCCGTGCGAATCGCTCACGGCTACTACCTGGTACCCCGCGTCGAATAGGAGTCGCGCCACGACGCTGCCGGCATTGCCGAAGCCCTGCACCGCTACCGTGGTTGCTGCTGGGGCCTTGGCAAACTTGCGCATCATGGCGACTAATACCTGAAATGCCCCGACTCCTGTGGCCGTATTTCGCCCTTGACTGCCCCCCATGCCGATTGGTTTGCCGGTGATGGCTGCTGGCGAGAGCTGACGGCGAATGATGCTGTACTGATCCATCATCCAACCCATGATCATCGGGTTCGTGTAGACATCGGGAGCCGGGATATCGATATCGGGGCCAATGAAATCGGCGATCGCGTCCACATAACCTCGGCTTAGACGCTCTAGTTCAAACTTCGATAGTGCCTTGGGATTCAGCGTAATGCCGCCTTTTGCACCGCCAAAAGGCAGATTCACCGCCGCACATTTAAAAGTCATCCAAAAGGCTAAAGACTGCACCTCGTCCATCGTGACGTTGGGATGAAACCGAATGCCGCCTTTGGTCGGACCACGGGTATCGTCATAGCGCACCCGATAGCCCTCAAACACCCGCAGTGAGCCATCATCCATACGTACTGGAATCGATACTTTCAAACTCGCCTTGGGAAACTTCAGCCGTTCGCTCGCATCTTCTGAGATGTGCACATATTTGAGAGCCCGTTCTAGCCGTCGGTTGGCATCGGATAAAAGTGAAGACGTCATACCTTTTGCAAGCGTGAATGAAGATCGTAAAGCTGCGGCTGCACTGTGAGGAACCTGCCGCTAGCATTCAAGTATTAGGGGAATTGCCATCCATCCCGTCATGGCTTTCGGTAGCCTGTGCGACCAATCTATTCACCCCATTGTCTAAGGTGGGCGGAAACGCCTTTGGGATTTATTGACTGAAATTTGCAGGCCTCAATGAAACGCAACATTGTGCTGCTCAGCATTTTGGGGCAACTTAAAAAAACAAAGACAATGTTAAGAGGGTGTAGAGGCGCGACAATGGTGGTTCTTACGCCCCGATTCCGGGAGTCTAGCCGTTGACCGGTTCAACCGTCATGACTGACGAATTTCAGACTTATTTTTAGGGGGACTCGTGTCATCTGACCATAGAGCATCGACCAACAATGCGTTTATGGCAACGACGCAAGAGTCCGGCGAATTTTTGACTGACAGTGCAATCGCGCCGCCACCACCGCCGGCTGATGGCCGCCCAGCCGATGCTCAACCTGTAGCAGCGGCGAATGCTGTTCGCTCAGCGGCAGAGCAGCGCTATCGCAGCGTTATCGAGACTCAATCCGAGCTGATTTGCCGGTATCGGCCTGATGGCACCTTAACGTTTGTGAATGGTGCTTATTGCCGCTTTTTTGGGCGCTCCCCTAGCGACCTGATCGGCCTCAACTTTGTCGAACTTGTGCCCCCAGAGGGGCAAGCGCTGATTCGGCAACAAATTGCCGAATTACGTCAGCTGACCGTTGATCGCCCGATCCTGACTCATACCCACAGGGCAAAGGCTGCCGATGGCCGCACAGTTTGGCATCAGTGGGTGAATCAAGCTTTGTTTGATGAGCAGGGCATTTTGCAGGAACTGCAGGCGACTGGACGTGACATTACCGACCTCAAAGCGACGGAACAGGCGCTCCGCGATCGCGAGCATCAGCTTAGCCTCTTTTTGACGCAGTCGCTCGATGGCTTCTTTTTTATGACGCTGGATGAGCCCGTCTGGTGGAACGAGACTTGCGATCAAGCGGCCACCCTGGACTACATCTTTACCCATCAACGAGTCACCAAGGCCAACTCGGCGATCGCGCAACAGTATGGTCTGACCGAAGCGGAGTTTTTGGGCCTGACCCTGACTGATTTTTTTGCCGAGGATATCGAAGGCGGGAAAGCAACAATTCGGCAATTATTAAATGAGGGCCGACAAAAAATTAACACCCTAGAACGTCGAACCGACGGCACCCCAATCTGGATTGAAGGTGATTACATCTGTCTCTATGACGTTCAAGGTCGAATAACCGGTTGCTTTGGGATTCAGCGCGATGTCACCGGGTTGCAGCAAACCTTTGCCGCCTTGACCGCGAGCGAACATAAATATCGGCTGCTGGTAGAAAATCAAACTGACCTAGTGGTCAAAATCGATGTAGATGGCCACTTTTTGTTCGTCAGCCCCTCTTACTGCGACCTGTTTGATCAATCTCTCGACGAACTGCTGGATCGTAATTTTGTGCCCTCTGTGCATGCCGCCGACCAAGCCGCTACCGAGTTAGCCATGGCGGCGCTGTGGCACCCGCCCTATACCTGCCAGCTAGAGCAGCGGGCGCACACCCGTCACGGCTGGCGCTGGCTCTCGTGGTCTTATAAAGCAGTTTTAGATAACGACGACAATATCATCGCGATCGTGGGGGTGGGGCGTGATATCACTGAACGTAAGCAAACGGAATTGCAGCTGCAGCTCTCCGAGCAGCGGTTCCGCCAGGTATTGGAAGGTTTGACGCGGGTGGCAATCATGCTCGATCGCCAGGGCAATCTTGTCTTCTGCAATGACTATTTGTTGAATCTGACGGGGTGGCAGCGCGCTGAGGTGTTGCACCAAAACTGGGGCGAATGCTTTTTGCCGCCGGAAATCCGCCCTCGCATGCAAGCGCTTTTACAACAAGTAGTTGAACAAAGGGCTCTCCCCCATCAGTACTTTGAAAATGAAATCATCACGCGTCAAGGCGAGCGGCGCCTAATTGCCTGGAACAACACGGTGCAGCACGATGCCAAGGGTCGCATCATCAGCCTGACCAGCATTGGTGAAGATATTACCGATCGCAAACGCAACGAAATTGCCCTGAGAGAGACCACCCAACGCCTGACCCTGGCGACCGAGGTCGCACAAATCGGCATTTGGGAATGGAATATGCAGCGCGATCGCCTCATTTGGGACGAGCAGATGCATCGCATTTATGGCACCACAGTCGATCAGTTTGCTGGTCGCTATGCCGATTGGGAGGCGCGAGTTCATCCTGATGATTTGCCTGAATTGAACACGCAGAAATCTAGTTTTTTAGAGGGCCAGGGGGCGGTTTTTCATAACGAGTTTCGCATTGTGCGTCCGGATGGTGAGATCCGCTATATCGAGTCTTACAGCAACTTGGTGCGGGATGCGACCGGGCAACCCATTAGCACCATTGGGGTGAATTGGGATATTAGCGATCGCAAAGCGTCAGCGCTGGCACTAGCAGAAACCCATCAACAGCTGCAGGCGCTCATGCAAAATTCGCCGGCTGTGATGGCGCTCTATGATGAGACCGGGCGTTACCACCGTGTTAACCCCATTACCGAAGCCTTTTTACAGCGGCCTGCCGCCGAAATTGTGGGGCGTCGATTTGACGAACTTTATCCGCCGGATATGGCCGCTCGTTATCGGGAACGGGTACAGCGTCTGGTCGAGACCAACTGCCCGCTGGTGGTTGAAGATCGCCTGACGCTAATGGGCGAAAACCGCATCGTGCGATCGATTCTGTTTCCGGTACTGGACCAACCGGACAGCCCCAAATTATTTGGTCTGATCGCCACCGACATTACGGCACTGGTCACTGCCCGCGAAGACCTGCAGCGACAGGCTGCCCGTGAGCGCCTGCTGCGCGAGCTGACCGGTGACATCCGCAGCAGCCTCAATCTCTCAGCCATCCTCGATAAAACTGTCAACGGGGTGCGTCAATTTCTCGACACTGATCGGGTGTTGATTTATCGCTTTAACCCCGACTGGAGTGGCGACATGATTGTTGAAGCGGTGATCGAACCCTGGATTGCCGTGTTGGGTGAAAGGCTCCGAGATCCTTGCTTTGAGGGGCACTGGGTAGACCGCTATCGCGATGGTCACATCGGCCAAGTTAATGACCTACAGACTGCCAACCTGACTCCCTGCCATCAAAACTTGCTCGAACATTATCAGGTGCAGGCCAATGTGATCTTGCCCTTGGTGATAGATCAAACGCTCTGGGGACTGTTGTGCATTCACCACTGTCGGTCACCTCGCCAATGGTTAGCCGAAGAGGTTGCTTTTGTGCAACAGATTGCTCAACAGGTCGAGGTGGCCATTCAGCAGGCCAAACTGCTGCAAGAAATGGCCATCCGCGCCCGCCGCGAACGGCTCCGGCGACTTATTACCCAACACATTCGCCAGAGTCTTGATCTGGACGTGATTTTAACGGCGACGGTGCAAGAAACCCGCAAGTTTATGGGCACCGATCGTGTGCTCATTTACCGGTTCAACCCCGATTGGACGGGTGAGATCGTGGTTGAATCGATTCATCCCGAGTGGATTGATGTGAGTACCGGTCAAACCAAGACGCCTCAACTGCCTGCCGACATTATTGAGCAGTATCGTCAAGGCCATATCACGCAAATTGAGCAGGTGCAAACTGCTGATATTCCGGCGGATTACCGGCAGTTTTTAGTGCAGTGGCAAATTCAGGCCAATCTGGTATTGCCTCTCACTATCGATAACCAACTGTGGGGGCTATTGGTGCTGCAACACTGCCGCGCCCCGCGCCCGTGGCCAGCGGATGAAATTAATTTTGTGCAGCAAATTGCTGATCAGGTGGAAATCGCGATTCAACAATCACAACTGTTACATCAGACGACGATTCGCGCTCACCGCGAACAGTTGCTCAACGAAATTGTTACCTTGATGCGCGACAGTTTGGATCTCGATGCGGTGATCCAGCGCACCATCCAAAAGCTCTTGGCAGAGTTCAAGGTGGGCCGCTGTATGTTTATTCAAGGTGGCGCTGACGACGATTATTTTGAATATGCCGCTTGTGCGACGCTTCCCAATCTACCCGACCTGACCGGGGCTCGGATGGCTGTGCAAGACAGTCCTTACATTCTGGCGCTGTTGGCGCAAGAGCCGCCGAAGGCCACTAGCGACGTGAACGCCGATCCAACGTTGGTCAACCTCTTACCGTTCATGCAACAGGCTCAGATCGGGGCCGCCCTCAGTGTGACGATTCGCTATGAGGGGAAAGTCAAGGGCATTTTATGCATGCATCATCCGGTGCCGCGGCAATGGACGGCGAGCGAGCAAATTTTAATCAAGCAGGTGGCTGACCAGCTGGCGATCGCCCTGCAGCAGGCTGAGCTGTATCAGCAGGCTCAAACCGAAATTGCTGAACGCCTGCGATTAGAAGCACAGCTGCGCCATGATGCCTTTCACGATGCGCTGACCGGTCTCCCCAATCGCACGCTGCTGCTCGATCGACTGCAGTTGGCCCTGCAGCGCTATCAGCGGCGGCATTATGACACCTTGTCGGCAGATGCCGTCAGCCCTGGTGCTCACGATGAGTTTGCGGTGCTCTTTCTTGACCTCGATCGCTTCAAAGTGATCAATGACAGTTTGGGCCATACGTTTGGCGATCGACTATTGCGCCTGGTGGCGACTCGCTTGAGCAGCTGTCTGCGCGATGTCGATATTGCGGCTCGGCTCGGCGGGGATGAATTTGTCATTTTGCTGGAAGAGTTGGTGAGTGTCGAGTTTGCCGTTGATGTGGCCCGCCGCATCCACAACGTTTTAGAAGTGCCGATCTTGCTCGATGGGCAAGAAATCTTTGTGCATGTCAGCATTGGCATTGCCTTCGGTGCCAGTACCTATACGGCCCCCGAGCAAATTCTCCGGAATGCTGATATTGCCATGTATGAGGCGAAAAAAAGTCGCCAAGGGTATGTCGTGTTTGATGCTTCAATGCATGCGATCGCCCTGCAGCAAATGACGTTAGAAAATGATCTGCGTCATGCCATCAAACGCGATCAACTGCGACTGCATTATCAACCCATCGTCTCGTTATCGACTGGGCTAATTATGGGGTTTGAAGCTTTGGTGCGGTGGCAGCACCCCACGCGGGGGTTGCTGCCTCCGGCGGCGTTTGTAGAAATCGCGGAAGATACCGGTTTGATTGCGGAGATTGATCTGTGGGTTTTGCGGCAGTCGTGCCAACAGCTGCGGCGCTGGCATGATCGGGCTCCCGCAAGCGCTGACATTACGCTGAGCGTTAACCTGTCGGGCAAACAATTCTCGCAGCCAGATCTCATTCACCAAATTGACCATGCGCTGCACCAGGCTCGCTTAGCAGGCAAATACCTGAAGCTCGAGATTACGGAGGGCATCTTGATTACCAATAATGCTCTCACTGTCAAAACGCTTAACGACTTCAGAGCCCGCGATATTCAAGTGTGCATGGATGATTTCGGTACTGGCTATTCTTCGCTAAGCTACTTGCATCAATTGCCCGTCGACGTGTTGAAAATCGACAAATCTTTTATCCTCAATTTGCACTCTGACAGCCGGAGTACGCGCGATTATGAGATTGTCAAAGCGATTATCAATTTAGCTCTCAACCTCAACCTCCAGGTGATTGCGGAAGGCGTGGAAAACCGTGACGTGCTGATCTATTTACAGAAACACAAGTGCCACTTTGGTCAGGGCTATCATTTTGCTCCCGCGATGACTCCCGCAGCGGCGACCCAGATGCTGCTAGATCAGCCTTTTTGCTTGTCAGAACCGTTGGACACCCATTGCAATATTGCTTACTAAGGCGATCGCATCAAGACGGTAGAATCGAAATCCATGCTCACATGGCTTAGCATCAGCTGCTAGGGCTGATAGACATCTAGACGAGGAGATTAAATCGCCGTGACCAATAGCTTTAATGCCAAAACTGTTCTGGATGTCAGCGGCAAGGAATATATCTATTACAGTCTGCCAGCGGCGGCGCAGCAGTTAGGCGACGTGACTCGACTGCCTTTTAGTCTCAAAGTGCTGCTCGAAAACCTGTTGCGCTACGAAGACGATCGCACCGTTAAAGCGGCTGATGTGCAGGCGATCGCCGCCTGGCTGACCACCCAAAGCTCCGATCAAGAAATTGCCTACCGGCCAGCACGGGTGCTGATGCAAGACTTTACCGGCGTGCCTGCCGTGGTGGATCTGGCAGCAATGCGGGATGCGATGGTTAACCTGGGCGGTGATCCTGAAAAAATCAATCCACTCTCGCCAGTCGATTTGGTCATTGACCACTCGGTGATGGTCGATAACTTTGGGAGTGACAGCGCCTTTGGCGATAACGTGCAGCGAGAGTTTGAGCGCAATGGCGAGCGCTATGCCTTTTTGCGTTGGGGGCAGCAGGCCTTCGACAATTTTCGCGTGGTGCCGCCTGGCACGGGCATCTGCCACCAGGTCAATCTTGAATACCTGGCCCAAACCGTTTGGACAAAGGAAGAAAACGGCGAAACCGTCGCCTACCCAGATACGCTGGTGGGCACCGACAGTCATACGACGATGATCAATGGCCTCGCCGTTTTGGGCTGGGGCGTCGGCGGCATTGAGGCCGAAGCGGCCATGTTGGGGCAACCTATTTCAATGTTGATTCCTGAAGTGGTGGGGTTCAAGCTGACGGGCAAGTTGCCTGAGGGGGCGACGGCGACCGACCTTGTTCTGACGGTGGTGCAAATGCTGCGGCAGAAGGGTGTCGTGAGCAAGTTCGTCGAGTTCTATGGCGATGGCCTCTCTCACCTGACCCTGGCCGATCGCGCCACGATTTCTAATATGGCCCCAGAGTATGGCGCGACCTGCGGCTTTTTCCCGATTGATGCCGAAACGCTACGGTACTTGTCGTTCTCCGGCCGTGACCCCGAGCGCGTAGCGCTGGTCGAAGCCTATGCCAAAGCGCAAGGCCTCTGGCGCGAAGATGGCACGCCCGACCCCATCTTTACCGACACGCTAGCCCTTGACCTAGCCACTGTTGAGCCATCCTTGGCCGGCCCTAAGCGTCCTCAAGATCGCGTGTTGCTGTCGCAACTGGCGCAGCAGTTCACCACCGCTGACTTTCCTAGCTTTAGCGGCCTGACTGCTTATGCCGAGAAGCGCTCGGTGCCGGTGGCCGGCACGGATTATGAACTCACCGATGGGGCGGTGGCGATCGCCGCCATCACCAGCTGCACCAATACGTCTAACCCCTCAGTAATGATTGGGGCCGGTCTGGTCGCCCGCAAGGCACGGGCCCAGGGCCTGCAAGTGAAGCCTTGGGTTAAAACCTCGCTGGCGCCGGGCAGTCAAGTCGTCTCTGACTATCTGGAAAAAGCTGGTCTGCAAGATGACTTGGATGCTCTCGGGTTTAACCTAGTGGGCTATGGGTGCACCACCTGTATCGGCAACTCTGGGCCGCTACCAGAGGCCATCGTGGAGGCCATTAATGCGGCAGATTTGGTGGTGGGTGCGGTGCTCTCGGGCAACCGCAATTTTGAAGGGCGCGTGAGCCCTCACACCAAGGCGAACTATTTGGCCTCGCCGCCGTTGGTGGTGGCCTACGCAATCGCGGGTAATTTGGCGATCGATCTCAAACAAGATCCCATCGGCCAAGACGCCGAGGGTCGCCCCGTTTACCTCAAAGACATTTGGCCCACCGCCGCCGAAATTCAGACGGTGATGGCGGCGGCGCTGACGCCCGAGATGTTCCGCAGTCGCTATGGCAATGTGTTTACCGGCACGGCTGATTGGCAAGCGATCGCTGCTGAAGAAAGTCAAACCTACGACTGGCAGGGCGATAGCACCTACGTGCAGAACCCGCCTTTCTTTGACGATATGGCTGCGACGGTCAACGGCAGCAGCTTTGCCGATGTCATGGGAGCCCGCCCGTTGGCCTTACTCGGTGACAGCATCACTACCGACCACATCTCCCCCGCTGGCGCGATTAAAGCTGCGAGTCCGACCGGCGATTATCTCAAAGACCACGATGTGGCCGTGACGGAGTTCAACTCCTATGGCTCGCGACGTGGCAACCACGAAGTGATGATGCGCGGCACCTTTGCCAATATCCGCCTGCAAAATGAGATGGTGCCTGGCTCGGCGGGCGGCGTGACTAAATACATGCCGGATGGCACGGAAATGTCGATCTATGATGCGGCCATGCAGTATCAAGCGGCTGGTGTGCCCCTCGTGGTGATTGCCGGTAAAGAATATGGCACCGGTTCCTCGCGCGACTGGGCGGCGAAGGGCACCCGTCTGCTTGGGGTTAAGGCGGTGGTGGCCGAAAGCTTTGAGCGCATTCACCGCTCTAATCTGGTGGGCATGGGCGTATTGCCGCTACAGTTTCAGCCGGGTACCACGCGCGAAACGCTACGGCTCGACGCCACTGATACCTTTGATCTGACGGGGCTAAGCGGCGGCATTCAGCCGGGTATGACGATGACACTAACGGTGCATCGCGCCAATGGGACGACCACATCAGCGCCCTTGCTCTGTCGCATCGACACGTTAGACGAAGTGGAGTACTACCGTAACGGGGGCATTTTGCACTTTGTGCTCCGCCAGTTGTTAGCTGCGTAGATATTGCTTGAGTCGTTATGTGCTACGGCAGAATGCGGCATGCTGAGTTCGGACTATCCTGCGGGCAGGGCAGCCCTACGGAATTGAAAGGTCTGTCAAATGGCGATTAAAAGTGTCCAAACCTGACTGCAGCTCGCTATAGCAGCACATCAAGAGCTGATGCCAACATGGCCTTTCCCAACGATCAACGAGCCCTGTTAGGGCCAGTAACGATGAGATCTGTCTGGTGCCGTCTGGGCATTAACCCAGACGGCTGTCTGGCTCGGTTGATTCATCCGATTCGGTGGCCCAGTCGGTCGGCAAGTAGCCGGTGGGCTCATCCCAGCGATCGTCATCTTCATCGATCGCTTGAGTGCTGATATCGGCCATCAAAGGAGTCCGAACCACTAGGGCGTCGGGCAACGCTACGGGGATTTCTTTGAGAGCTGCCAGCACGTGCTGGGCCGCTTCGTAGCGCTGGGTAAAGTCATAGCGCACCATTTGGCTAAGCACGGTGCCCAACGCTGGATGCAACTCTGGCACCAAGTATTGCCAAATCAGCTCGCCGCGATCGTCATATTTCAGCTTGTAGGGAGAAATGCCCGTCAGCGCCTCAATCGCAGTGACTCCAATCGCGTATAGATCGCTGCTAAAGCGCGGCATCCCGGCGGACTGTTCGCTGGGCATATAGCCTTTGGTGCCAATGCCAATCGTGGAGGTGACGTGCGGTTCTGTCTCTGTCAGTTGGTTAGAAATTTCCTTGACTGAGCCAAAGTCGATGAGCACTAAGCGACCATCGCCCGCCCGCCGAATCAGGTTAGACGGTTTGATATCGCGGTGAATGACGCCCTGACTATGGACATACTCCACCACCGGCAAGAGATCGAGCAAAAAGTTCATCACCCAAGCCTGCGACTTTGCCTGACGAGACGACAGCTCATCTTTGATCATGTTGCCTTGCACCATTTCTTCGACTAAGAAGAACGAGGTGCTGGTTTCAAAGTGCGCCAGCAGCCGCGGAATTTGACTGTGGTGCCCCAGTCTTTCTAAGGTTTTAGCCTCTGAGACAAATAGGCGATGGGCCAGCTGATGTGATTGCGGGTCGTCACTGACAATGCGCAGGCGCTTGACCACGCAAATCGGGTTGCCCGGTCGTTGGGTGTCAGCGGCGGTAAACGTTTCGCTGAAGCCGCCATAGCCCAGAATTGCGAGCACCTGATAGCGGGCACCCAACAGCGTGCCCACCACCTCAGCTTGGCGGGCCTCTAGCAAATCTTGAAAATCTTCTTCTTGGCTGATGATTTCTTGCACAATGGGCGAGGTCACATATTGGGCCAAGGTGGTGCGGAGTCGCTGCTTACGAAACTGTTCGGCCACAAGACCGGTGGTGGCATAACAGCCGCCACAAATCATTACCGTGATGGCGATGCCAGCCGTGGGCAAAAAGACGCCGGCCCCGATAAAGCTGGCATACCCGATCGCCAGCCAGCCGCCGGCGGCGATCGCCGTCCACATCAGGCGCTGCAAAATGCGCTTACTGCGGGAGACCCCGACGAGAAAGCCGCCCCCGATCGCCAGCAATAAGCCGGCTCGAGCCAGCGGTTGGGGTAGCCCTATGGTCAAAGCGTTACCGGCCCGTAATGTGGCAATATCAGCCGCCAAAATTTCGACCCCCGGCATCGGCTCAGGATACGCCATGCCCTGAGCAAACGGAACACGGTGGAAATCTTGGTGTAAACTGGCGGTGGTGCCGATGACCACGATTTTGTCTTGAAATACCGCCCCCTGCTGCAGATAGTTAGACCATAGATCAGCATCCAGCACATACCAAAACGGTATGTGCTCAAAGGTTTGGGCCGGCCCTAAAAAATGAATGCCGGTGCCGGTCGGTTCGGGATAGGCGATCGCCGCTGACTGCAACGTCGCTTCGGCAAAACTGGTGATGGTGGCCCAATCGGGGGCGGTTTCACCCCGATCGCTGGGGCCGCCGCTCGCGGTCTCCAGCGCTTGCAGATAGGTATGCCCTTGGCGATGAATGCGCCCATCATTTTCTAAGGGAAAGTTGATATTGCCCAGGCGAATCCCGGCTGATTGAAACTGATCTAAGGGCAGCGTCGGTTTGAGTAAGGTGCCCTGTCGGAGCTGATCGCCCTCGTATTTCATTGCTAGGGTGACGCGATCGCCGTATTGTTCCAACACGGTGCTGAGGCGGTCATCATCCGCTGAGCCATAGGCACTATCAGTAGTCAGCACAATATCCACCGCCACCGCTTTAGCGCCTGCTGCTAAGAGGCGATCGATCGCGATTGCATAGGCTTCCCGCTGCCAGGGCCACTGTTGAATCGGGGCCAAATCGGCATACTGTTCCGGGTCACTGCGATAATGCTCAGCCTGAGACAGCGATTCGTTATCAATTGCCAAAATAACGATATCGTCAGGAGCGGCTTGCGGCCCCCGCAGCTCAAAAAAGAGCGTCTGCATCTGCCATTCCCACTGCTGCAGAAACGGGCTGTTAATGGCAGTCACCAGGGTCGCTAGTGAAAGGCAACTGCCGGTGAGCACCGCTTGCCAGGGAAAGCGAAAGCCGAGCTGGTCAGGTTGAGTTTTTGATTGAGTGGCAGTGGTCGTTGCAGGGGTAGGCATCATGATGTACGGGGCAGGGGGCAAGTCTGTCAGAGGGGCAAAATCAATGGCTGCCAGGACAACTGATGACAATTACTGATGCACTCGAACTTCACCATAACCTTTGCTGAAGCTGACATCACCCATCTGTTACATTCAGGCCCAGCCTTTGGCCCCTCTGTCCCCCAGCTTCAGTGTTGGCCTGGCCGTTTCCAGGTTTCATCTCGATTCTCTACGGCCAGGTGATGATTCTGGCTTCTGCCACCTGGGGCAACTGCACCAAAATCACATTCCTGATCGCAGGGGTTGACGCTGCTCAATCCTGACAGAAAATTGTCTGTCTTAAGGATATTTTGAGGCTAAACCTCTGAGTTTCTCTGCGATGCTACCAATAGGGCTTGGGGCGTCCGATTATTAGCAGCGGGTATGCAGGGCCAGCTGGGCGAGAGTCTCCAGACGGCTTAAAAATGTGGCAAGGGATGCTGCTCAGTTAGCATTAGCCAGGATGGGTGACGGGCAGATGATGTAAGCAGCGTTCAGAGACTGAGGATTAACGCCCGTGATGGTTGACTCGGCGATCGCCAATGTGGCCCTGATGGGTCGGTCCGGTCTGTGGACGGTGGCCTGGCACAACGGTCAGATTACGCAGGTGCAAGAAGCCTCTGCTGTTACGACCCACACCACTTTAGATGCTCAGGGGCAACTGCTCGTGCCCGGTTTTGTCGATGCCCACATTCACTTAGATAAGGCCTTTTTGCTGTCGCGATCGCCGGCTCAGACCGGTGACTTTGCCGAAGCGCTGTCTAATACTCTGCGGCTCAAAGCACAGTACACCGTCACAGATATTCAGCATCGTGCCCGTCGGGTGCTGGATCGCGCGATTGCCTTTGGCGTGACGGCCATGCGCTGTCATGTGGAAGTCGATCCGATTTTGGGGCTGACTGCGATGACGGCGCTGCTGCCCCTGCAGAAAGCCTATGCACCGGCCATTACCCTACAGCTGGCCGTCTTTGCTCAAGAGGGGATTACCAATCAATCCGGTACTGAGGTGCTGCTACGGCAGGCGATGGAATTGGGCGGTAACGTCATTGGCTCCGCCCCCTACGTCGATCCAGAGCCGCGCCGTAATATCGAGATCATCTTTGACATTGCCGCAGCGTATGACTGTGACGTCGACTTTCATCTCGACTTTTTAGATGACGATCAGCCGCTGCAGTTGCCGCTTGTCATTGCTGAAACCCAGCGCCGCCAGTGGCAAGGTCGCGTCTGTCTCGGTCACATGACGAAGCTGGCGAGTTTGCCACCGGCTGATCTGCAGGCGATCGCCACTGATCTGGCAGCGGCGGGCATTGCGGTTTTGGCTTTGCCCGCCTCAGACCTCTACATGATGGCCCGCCGCGATACTCATAACGTGCGGCGAGGCGTCGCCCCGCTACACCAGCTACACCAGTGGGGGGTCACAGTGGGGACCGCGACGAACAATATTCAAAACCTGTTTACCCCCTTTGGCGATGGCGACATGCTCAAAATGGGGACGCTGCTGGCCCAGGTGCTGCAGCTGGGCACCGGGGCTCAACAGGAGTTTTGTCTCAACGTGACGACCCAATATGCGGCTCAGGCTATCGGCATTCACGATTACGGCATTGCCCCTGGCCGCGTCGCTGATTTTGTGCTGCTGGCCGCTGGTTCCGCTGCAGAGGCGATCGCGACCGCGCCACCGGGGCGCACGGTCTTTAAAGGCGGCAAGATAGTTGCTCAGACCCATCTGCAGCAGACGCTTAGTGACGCGATCCGCCCAGCGTGAACGGGACTCGTTTACCCCCTTCATTCACGGCGCAAACAGGATGGCTTTCCGTAATCGTTGATGATACATTTGAACTGCTCCGTTAGGTTTCCTTTGCCTCAATAAAGCGATAAACTCACCCTTGAGCGATCGCGATTGCGATACCCTATGCCAGAGATTGTCCAGCAACTCACTTTGTTTGCCTTGAGTGATCATCAAAGCCCCCTGCCGAACTATCAAGTTCGCGAAAGCCGCCGTGCCCGCCATGTCTCTTTGAAGATTTCCTATCAAGGAACGCTGGAGGTCGTTGTGCCGCCGGGGTTTAACCCTACCGAAATTCCCGAAATTTTAGAGCGCCGTCGGGGCTGGATTACGAAAACCCTGCAGCGCATTGAACAGCAGCGTGATACCCTGCCAGCGGCCCACAGCGTTGATAAACCCACAACGCTAGAGTTGCGATCACGCGATGAAATTTGGACAGTTGCCTATCAGTCTTCCAAGGGTTCAACCCTGGCTCTGACGCAAAATCAGCCCCGAGAAATTACCCTCAGAGGCCCCGTTGACGATGCCGAGGCGTGCCGCGACCTGCTGCGCAGTTGGCTGCAGCGTAAGGCTCGAACGGAACTCTCTCCTTGGCTGCAAACAACGAGCCAGCGCTGTGATCTTGCCTACAGCCGCCTGACTGTGCGAGGCCAAAGTACGCGCTGGGGCAGCTGCTCGTCAAGCCAGTCCATCAGCCTCAACTACAAGCTGCTGTTCTTGCCCCCGTCTTTAGTCGATTACGTGCTGATTCATGAGCTGTGTCACACTGTTCACATGAATCATTCCAAGGCATTTTGGCAGCTCGTGCGGCAATATTGCCCTGATCTCGATCAGATCAAGATCGACCTCAAACAAGGCTGGCAATATGTCCCGCGCTGGGTAGATGTCTAAGTTTTTTTGGACGCCCCATAGCGGCTATCACTGGCCGGGGGGTGATCGCCGGTTTTTTGAGGGGTGGTATTTTCGGCTGACGCTGCCGGAGGCTGGTGAATCCTTCGCCTTCATGTATTCCATTGATGATCCAGCGGGCTCGTCGTCGCTGAGTGGTGGGGATGCCCAGATCCTGGGCCCTGACGAAGGGTATCTCTGCTGTCACCTGTCGGATGTTAACCGCTTTTGGGCTTGGTCTCACCGCTTAGGCTTGGGCCATTGGGGAACAACCTCACAGTGTGTTAAAGGTGCGCATCATCTGTCGTCTGCTGACTTTGCCGCGACCATTCAACAGGGCTATCAGGCTACCGCTACTCATCATCAAGGATGCTTAGAGGATGTTGCTACTGGGGCGATCGCCCAGTGGGATTATGTCATTGAGCCTGTTTACGGCTGGGGCAACCGGCAGGGACCACAGTTGGCCACGGCTGGCTGGCTGTCGTATCTGCCGATTTTTGAACCCGGTTGGCAGGTGCTGATGGCTCACGGACAGGCGACGGGCTGGGCCGAGTGGCAGGGCCATCGTTACGAATTTCAGCAGGCCCCTGCCTATGCGGAAAAGAACTGGGGTGGGGCGTTCCCTGGCCGTTGGTTTTGGTTGCAGGCCAATGCCTTTGACGATGCCCCTGACCTCGCTCTCACCGCCGTGGGTGGCCGTCGGCAAGTATTGGAACGCACTGAAACGGTGGGCCTAATCGGGGTGCACTGGTGCGGTCAACTCATTGCGCTGAGTTCTCTGAAGACGGCCATGCGTTGGCACGTCACCCCCTGGGGCACCTGGCAGATGACTGCCCACGATCATCGCTATCGCATCGTTTTGCACGGCACGGCAAAGTCGCCCCCAGCGCAGGTGCAGGTGCCCACCCTAAAAGGATTGCGCTGGGAATGTTGGGACACCACCCACGGCAGATTGCATTTAGAAGTGTGGGCGCGATCGCGCGCAGGCACCGGCTCTGAAACGCTAATTGTGCAGAGTGACACCGAGCTAGCCGGGCTAGAAGTTGGCGGTCAAGGCTGGCACCAAGATTGGCGATTTGCCCAAGGTTGACCTGAATTAAACTCCCCAGGCTGGATTCGAACCAGCGACCAATCGATTAACAGTCGACCGCTCTACCACTGAGCTACTGAGGATAGCGAAGCCTATCTTAACGATATATCGGCACGTTTGGCAACTAGTTTTGAGATTCGATTGACTCCAAAGTTATCCTAGCCGATAGCCGGAATTAGTCACCCACCAGCATTAGGCTGTTGTTCCAACTGGGCGCGCAGGGCGCGGAGCCGATCATGCACTGCCGGTTTGAGTGCGGTCTTTTGCCGCTTTGACTGGCGACGCCCTTGAGACCGATGATTTTTGCGCCCCTGCTGCAGCGCTTCCTGCATATCTAGGGCTAGCCGATGGGCTGACATCCACTCGGCCCCATAGCCGGTCACCGTATGGCGGTGGGCTTGGTCAGAGGTCGCAACAATGAGCCGCAAGTTAAAAAATCGCACGTCTCGCTGCAGCTCAGCACACCAGCGTTCAATGCAGGTGTCAGCAGTCTGGCCAAACTCGGTGTAGTGAATTAGGACGTCATCGGTCACTGATTCTTGGAGCTTGGGGTGTTTCTGATTGTAAGCATCAAAGACAATGCGGGTTCTAAAGCCCTGGTAGGCACTGTAATTGGTCAGCGCTTCCACTAGCTGATCGCGCGCGATCGCTAGCCCCTCGCCATCCCGTAGTCGCGAGAGTTCGGGCCAAGCGCCGATGATGTTGTATGCGTCGACAAAGAGTAAAGGCTGAGGGATGGCCGGTTTCATAGCGCTCAACCGATGATGTTGCTGGAGTCTTTAAAGCTTCGTAATATTAAGCTAACTTATTTTTCCCACATCATCCGCAGCGTTTACCCAGCGTTCACTGTTCCTGCCGGGAATCAATGGCTCCATGTCTCAGTGAGGTTGAGGTGTGCCAAAGGCTTACTTTTCTAAAACGGCGCGCAATCGGTCAGGTGCGCCCTGATCGACGACGTGCCCGTCGCGCAGCAGCACTGCGCGATCGCAGTAGTCCAGTTCAATCAGCCGATGCGTGACCCAGAGTGCCGTCAAGTTACGAGCCTTGACTAAACTGCTGACCAGAGTCACCAGCTCAATCTGACTATCAGGGTCAAGGAGTGCTGTCGGTTCATCTAACAGCAGCACTTCACAATGGCGGGCGATCGCCCCCGCAATGGCGACTCGTTGCTTTTGACCACCGCTGAGCGCATAGATTGGTCGGCGAATTAGATGGGCCAGGTTGACCGCTGACAGAGCTTCAAAGACGCGATCGCGCACTGTGGGCAAAGGTAACTGTTCTCCCACTAAGCCAAAGGCTACATCGGCCCCCACCGTTGGCATCACCAACTGGTGATCAGGATTTTGAAACACGTAGCCAAAGGTGCCGTTGATGTTGACTTGTCCCTGCTGCGGCTTTAGCAGCCCCGTTAGCAGTTTCAATAGGGTTGACTTGCCACTACCGTTATCGCCTAGGAGCATGCAAAATTCGCCTGGCCGCACGGACAACGAACAAGCTTGCAACACCGGTGCTGCCGACGACCAGGCAAATGAAACATCATCTACCCAGACTGCCGGTGCTCCGTCAGGTGTTGTTGCGGTTTCAGTCATCCTCTTCAGGTTTAAAGAGCCTCAGGTTTCAAGCACATCCAGCAAAACTCACCCTGCTGCTAGGCAGAGCGCTAGCCGATTACTTGGCAGGCTCCATCGCCGCCATGGCAAAGAATCCCGGTGGTTTACCTGAAGCGGATGCGGTGCCTGATTTCTCGTAGAACTGCACTGCGGCGATTTCGTTGACCAAAACAGTGATGTGTTTGTCAGTGACCTGTTCACAGGTCAATTCCAGCACAACGGTATTGCCACTGCTCAACGCATCAATCACTTTTTTGTAATCAGCCTGCACCGCTTCCAAGGTTTCTTTTTGCACCATAAGCGGCAGCGGAGAATGCTTCAGATTAAGTTCGAGCGTATACATAGGAGGCCAGACGTTGACAAAGGACTTCTACAGTATCT
>JBCBJQ010000094.1:0-23408 GCA_038523235.1 Cyanobacteria bacterium J06626_4 | reverse complement strand
AGCCATCCATCAGCAAACTGATCATGCTCTATATTGATGGCCAACCACCTCAACCTTTCCGAGGGCTCTAACTCTAAATCAGAGGTTTCCACTAGAAACCGATCTAACATCGCAGTGGTTATCAATAAAGGATTATTGGGCTGCTCAAATGGCTCTAATGCTTTTTCCGGTAGAGAAAATTCTGGCATATCTGATTTGAAGAACTAAAAGGGCGTGGCTCTTCAGGATTTAGTATGCTCCTGAGAGAACTTAGAGGCTGAACTCCTTGTTGTGTATGACTTTCAGGGCTCTTGTGATTGACGTTGGCGCAATCCCTTGCTGCGTAAGACCTGCAGATAAATAATGCCTTCAATTGCATCACAGATCCTGAAGATTTAGCTGGCGGAGGCTTATGGCATTGATTCGATTAGTGCTCTCAGCATCCGATTGACTGATTCAGGAGTGGTAAATACCTGGGCCACATCTTCATCTAAAACGACGACGATCCGTTTCTGCGAGTCGTCATGAGTTGCAAATCGATTCGGCTTTGCTTTTGTATAGTCAAGGCGATATTCATCTAAAAGCTCATCTGCGGCAGGCGGTGAGTTCTCAGAGGGCAGATTGTTCATAATCCTCACGTTCCTGACGAGTGGCTAAACGGGCACTGATGATGCGGATACGGTTTGATCGTTCACTAAAGGCGACCAGTAATAGTCGATTTTGTTGAGAGTGACCGATGATGATTTCTCGACGTTCTTCAGCAGAATGAGTTTCATCGTCGAAGATGACTGCCAGCGGTTTCTCAAACACAGTTTGAGCTTCTTTAAAGCTAACACCGTGCTTCTTTAGGTTGGCGGCCGCTTTTGACAAATCCCACTCAAATTTCATGCCTCTGCTGATTCGATGCTCAACCGCTGAATTGCCTTGACTGCCGCTTCGATCGCAATCGCCACATGCGTCCAGTGGGTACCGCCCTGGCAATAGACCACGTAGGGTTCTCGCAGGGGGCCATCGGCAGAGAGTTCTGACGTGCTGCCGTCGATGAAGGTGCCGCCTGCCATGACCAGCTCGCTGTCATAGCCCGGCATGCCCGCCGGGATGGGTTCTACATAAGATTCCACCGGCGAATGCTGCTGGATCGCTTTGCAAAAAGCGACTAGTTTTTCGGGGGAGCCCAGTTTGATCGCTTGAATGACGTCGCGCTGGCAATCTGCTGCCGGGGGATGCACCGCGTAGCCGAGTTGCTCAAAGGTGTGGGCGATCAGCGCATTGCCCTTCATGGCTTCCCCCACCATTTGCGGCGCGAGAAACAAGCCCTGAAACAACAGCCGATTTTGATTGAGGCTGGCCCCGCCGCTGCTGCCGATGCCGGGGGCAGTTAGGCGACAGAGGGCCATTTCAACCAGGTCTGCGCGTCCGGCCAGGTAACCGCCAGTGGTCGCGATCGTGCCGCCGGGGTTTTTGATCAGTGAGCCCGCCATTAAGTCCACCCCGACAGCGGTCGGTTCGCGATCTTCCACAAATTCGCCATAGCAATTATCGACAAAGCAAACCGTGTGAGGATTTTGCTGCTTGACCACCTGCACAATGCGCTCAATCTCAGCAATGGTCAGGCTGCGCCGCCAGCTATAGCCGCACGATCGCTGGATCAGCACCATCCGCGTTTTGGGTTTTATTGCCTGCCCTAGGCTCTCCCAGTCAACGGAAGCGTCTATAGTAAGGGGTAGTTCACAATAAGTAACACCAAACTCTTTTAGGGAACCCTGGTGATTACCCCGAAGCCCGATCACCTCTTCTAAGGTGTCGTAGGGCGAGCCCGCCACGGCCAACAGTTCGTCACCAGGACGCAAAACGCCAAACAAGGCACACGCGATCGCGTGAGTTCCTGAAACCAACTGCACTCTGACCGCTGCGGCTTCTGCCTGCATGACATCGGCAAAGACGCGATCTAACGTGGCGCGGCCCAGGTCGTTGTGACCATAGCCAGACACACTGGCAAAATGGTGACTGCCTACCCGGTGCTTACCCATGGCTGCCAGCACCCGACTCAGATTGGCTTTGACCTGCAGGTCAATCTGCCAAAAGATCTGGGAGAGTGCGACCTCAGAGACTTGAACGTTGTCTGGGGAATTCATCGGGGAATCAATGTCTATGCTGTGTAGAGTTTATTCTCCTGTGAGTTGGTATCTTCCTGTCCAAAATCTGAGAAATTGTGCATGACAACCGCTATTCGAAATTTAGATAGACCGACTGTCGATTGGCCGACCACTCTCTTTATGGTGGCGATTCACGGCTTGGCCTTGCTGGCTTTTATTCCCGGTAACACGACTTGGGCCGCTGTGGGTGTGGCGCTGGTGCTGCACTGGATTACTGGCTGCCTCGGCATTACCCTGGGCTGGCACCGGTTGATCGCCCATAAAAGCTTTGAAGTGCCTAAGTGGCTAGAGTATTTCTTTGTGGTTTGCGGCACGCTAGCCTGCCAGCATGGCCCTATTGTGTGGATTGGGCTACATCGCCATCACCACCGGTATTCTGATCAGCCGAACGATCACCATGATGCGGGCAAAGGTTTCTGGTGGAGCCACATGGGTTGGTTGCTCAGAGAAGTCCCGGCGAAAGATGAGATCCACAAATTTACCCGCGACATCGCGGATGATCCGGTTTACAAATTTTTTGAAAAATACTTTTTGTCCATGCAGTTGCCCTTGGGCATCGTCCTTTATCTGATGGGCGGCTGGCCGTTTGTGGTATGGGGTATTTTTGTTCGCCTGGTGGTGGTGTATCACTGCACTTGGTTTGTGAATAGCGCCACCCATAAGTTTGGCTATCGCACTTACAACACCGACGATACTTCCACCAACTGCTGGTGGGTGGCCCTCGTTACCTACGGCGAAGGCTGGCACAACAACCACCATGCTTATCAGCACTCGGCTCGTCACGGCCTCAAATGGTGGGAAATTGATGTCACGTGGTTGCACATTCGTCTGCTGCAAGTGCTGGGCTTAGCTCGCAAGGTCAAGGTGGCCGGCTCGTAGTCAGACACTCGGGAGATTGGAAAACTCCTACCTGAAGCAAAAAAGGGGCCATTGGCCCCTTTTTTATTGCCGCTGACAGCATGCGTCATGCCGCTGCCCTGAATGCTAACCCACTGAAACGGTTCTTCCAGGAGGGTTTATACAGACTTGAGGACGGGACGTCGCCCAAACAACCCTTCGAGTGATTCGGGTTGCAGGTGAGCATTCCAGCTATACATCTGCCGCAGGACGCGAATAAAAATATAGGCCAGTTCCGCTCCGGATTGGAGGTTGCATAGCTGAACGATGGTTTTGCTGGTTGTGCGATCGCCTTGATGATGATCAAACATGTTTAAAGTCTGGGTTGCCATGGTGAGGAGGCGACGCTGCACGGAGTCACCAAACCCCCAGCGAGTCATGCCCCAAAACTTAGCCAGGTGATTGACCTCGTCCTGCAGGGGTTGGGCGATCGCCTGTTGTAACGCTCCAGTTGAGTGAGCCATCAGCCAGAGATAAACCGAAACAGCACTCCATTCGGTTGTAATACGTCGCACAGCATGTCGGTAGAGGGCTTCGACCGGCGTCCTGACCGGAGCGAGTTCGGTAATGGAATTGCTCTGAGGAACTAATGGCTTACCGACCAGTTGCTGATAAATCTTGCAAAAAATCGGGGCATGCTGGCGTTCTTCTTTTTCCCAAACCCCGACTTCAATCAAATTTCCCGCTTCGTCGTAAGACCCACTCACGAAACGGGTCATCTCAGGATGAACGCTTTGTAAATACTCACGGGTGATTTCGGCATAGGCCCGAATGGGGGCCTCAACTTCGGCTGATGCCGCAATCATGCTGGTAAACAGCTGAGGCTCTAAGCCCACAATTTGGTTGACTGCGATCGCCGACCAGTCAAATGTTTCCCAACGGCGCTGATGAGGATGGGTGAACTGGCGGGGCAGATCGGTGAGGTGATCCGTCAGCACATTGGGGGCGAGGTAGCGCTCAGCGAGATATTTAAGGCGCTGTCGAGTTTGAAAGTAGTTGGGATTTGGGTGTAAGTAGCCTGCCAGGTCGAGGGCATTGTGAGGAGCTGTAATTTGCATGATGGAACATCCTTATTTGAAAAAAATACACAACAGTTGGCGCTGATGCACTTAGTTTGCTGATATCTCCTCTGAAGCCTCAATGAGCAGCTGGTAGCTAGCGCCAGTGAGGTGAAGTGTCTCGTAGCGGATCGAAGTGCCTGGTAGTTTTGAGAACTACATGAATATTCTGCTCATGACGCTTGGCCGTCAGGAAATTGTGTTCCATGACGTTTGGATGCATTTGGCGTAGCGCGTTGGCCGGCAAACGCATCAATTTGTTGGGACGTGAGTGGACGGCCTAAAAGAGTGCAGGCGAGGGAGTTGGCAAGCCTTTGACTTGCCGGTTTAAGGCGGGTTTCTGCGCCTGATCGGTGTCAGCTATTAGCACCGTCAAGATGTTGAACAGGCAATTGCAGGGCTGCGATCGCGGTAGTGTTCGATGTGCATGACGTTGTGCAGCGGGGCATTCACCGTTTCGTACTACCCTCTGCTATGGCTCTGCTCGCAGGCAAGATGCCCGCTCTAAACACATTGATGGATTGGCAAATCTGGGATATGCCCAACAGTCTGGCGTTTAGCGGTTGATACATGAAGATCAAAAAAGCCTGATGTCGATTCTTTAAGATCAGCATCAGGCTTTTCATAAATCTTGGTTGATACAAGCTGAAGCGCTAATTTTGCACGACAGTTTGATTCGTGATCGCGGGTGCCTGTTGTAGATAGGCGTAGGCTTCCTGCCCATCAGCCAAATAGCTTTCGGCAGTGGCGATGCCGACTGACTGATCTAGGTAAAGCATGTAATCAGTCATCAAAAAATAAACGGTCATCATGGCGACAGCGGAGGAAGCGACCAAAAAGCCCGCCAGCATGAACGAAAATTCTTGACTCTGGATAGCCTGCTCCATCAGGCGTAGAGCCCAAGCGACTAATCCAATGACAACGACGAGAATTAAAAGCAACATAAAAATGGCAATTGCCTACACTCACCATTAAACCTCTTATGTAACGTACTGTAACAGGAATTTAATGATGTCGTCACATTTGGACGGCCTTTCTTGTTGTGATTTGATGACTTGCCAGATAGTCTTTGATTTCGGCGACGGTGAGCTGGCCATAGTGCAAGAGCGATGCCAATAAAGCGGCTTCAGCCTTACCCGTGGTCAAGGCCTCATAGATATGGTGGCAGTTGCCCGCGCCCCCAGACGCAATCACCGGCACCGATACCCGATTGGCGATCGCCTGCGTCAGGGGCAAATCATAGCCCGCCTGCGTGCCATCGGCATCCATGCTGGTGACGAGCAGTTCACCTGCCCCACGCCGCACCACATCTTGTGCCCAAGCTACCGCATCCAGTCCCGTATTTTCGCGCCCCCCCCGCACGTAAACATCCCAGCCAGGGTTGTCAGGGGTGTCGCGTTGACGCGCATCGATCGCCACCACAATGCACTGGTTACCAAAGCGATCGCTGGCTCGATCAATTAAGTCAGGCTGTCGCACGGCGGCGGAGTTGATGCTGACTTTGTCGGCCCCGGCCCGCAGCAGCTGTTTGATGTGATCGACTGTGCTGATACCGCCGCCCACCGTGAGGGGAATAAAGACCTGATCAGCCGTGCGATACACCACATCAAGCAAGATGCCGCGATCTTCGTGGGTGGCGGTGATGTCTAAAAAGACCAGCTCATCGGCCCCAGCTTCGTTATAAGCCTGAGCCAGCTCAACCGGATCGCCGGCATCGCGCAGATCAACAAAATTGACGCCCTTCACAACGCGTCCCGCGTTGACATCTAAGCAGGGCAGAATACGCTTTGCCAGCATGGCCGCTCACCTTACACACCTTCGGCAGGTGCTGATTGATTTTCGCTATTCACCATAGACCAGGATGACGCAAGACGCTGATAAACTGTGGGGTGGTTTATGTAACGAAACCGTTGTTGAGCAGTTCAAAATTTCAGGTAGTTAGGTTAGGCATGGCCTTAGAAATCGGACAAAAGGTGAAAGTTGCCCGCTTGCGCGATCGCGTATCTCGCGACGTGACCACTCGATTGGGCAAATCGGGCGTGATCAGTCAATTTAAAATGGTGGATGGCAGTGGCGTGGGTGTTGTCGTTGAGTTTGACGATGATAACTATTCCACTTGGTTCTTCGAAGATGAACTGTCGCCAGCGTAAAGAGGACTTTAGAGAAGATCTGTGCCGCAAATTCTGACTTTTCTCGGGCAATCTCGGACTGCCTGCGCGATCGCGTCAGTGGCGTTTGCGCGTCAACTGGCTCAACAGGGGGCGCGGGTGCTATGGCTGACGCAAGACAGCGGGCCATTGCCCGGCACCTTGTGGGGTAGGCCTCTGGCTACTGAGATCCAACCGGCGGGAGCCAACCTCTGGACGCTGCAGCTGCAGGCGACTACCCTGCTGGAAAACAGCTGGGACGTCGTCAAGGGGATCGAAGCCCAATATTTGCGCGATCCCTTGCTGAAGCAGGTATTTGGTGAAGAGCTGGTGATTTTGCCGGGGATGGCCGATGCCCTTACCCTGGATGCCATGCGCGGATTTTACGATAGTGGCAACTACGACTATCTCGTCTTTGATGGGCTGTCTAGCCAGGCCGCTTTGCGCATGTGGGGGCTGCCGGAGCAGCTCGACTGGTATATTCGCCGTTTTCAAAAAGTATTGGCCGAGTCGCAACTGGCACAAACGCTGGCGCCCTTTATTCAGCCGATCGCGGGCTCGGTGCTCAATCTGAGTGGGGGCACGGCTTCGCTCGATCAGCCAGTGCAGCAGGCCCGGAGCTTTTTAGAGGCGGGCCGGCGAGTCGTGCAGTCAGCCCAACAGCTGCTGGGCTTTTTGGTGGTGACTGATGACGCGGTGGATGTGGACACGGCTCGTTATCTATGGGGCAGCTCCCAGCAGATTGGCCTCACTGTGGGCGGGGCGATCGCTTACGACACTGCTGGGTCTGGGGTTGCCGATCAAGCCTTTGCTCCCCTCTCGCTGCAGCGCTTGCCGGGGCTCACCGGTGATGACTGGCAACCGCTGATGGCGGCTTTGCCGAGTCTCAGTGCGGTGGTGCAAACCGCCCCCGCGCCCGTGATCATCGATGAGGCGGCGCAGCAGGTACGGCTATTTTTGCCTGGTTTCACTAAGGCTGACATCAACTTGACCCAATATGGCCCTGAGGTCACCATTACTGCTGGCGATCAGCGACGTAATCTGATGCTGCCAGCGACGCTGAAAAATCGCTCGATTAAAGGCGCTAAATTTCAGGAAGACGCGCTCATTTTGTCCTTTTAGGTATAGGGTGCGGGTGAGTTTTCTGACGAGTTGCCTCTGGCTGGTCGTTAGCATTACATCTACACCTGAGCTAAGCCTGCATAATAAAAAGCCCGTTGGGCTTGCTGAGACGCTGGTACACCCTTAGATAACGCTCATGACTGATCAAATTTCAGACGTTTCACCCCCTGATCAACCCTCAGACGCGGCTCCCACCGAGGCCACCGCAAATGTGACTCCCACCGCTGCCGGTACTAAGAGCGGCAAGGCGCGGCAACTGCTCGGCATGAAAGGGGCCGAAGCGGGTGAAACCTCGATATGGAAGATTCGCCTGCAGTTGATGAAGCCGATCACCTGGATTCCCCTGATTTGGGGAGTCGTCTGTGGGGCAGCTTCGTCGGGGCAGTTTGTGTGGAGCTTGGAATATGTGTTGCTGTCGGCGGCCTGTATGCTGCTGTCGGGGCCGCTGCTGACCGGCTATACCCAAACTCTCAACGACTTTTATGATCGCGAAATTGACGCGATTAACGAGCCCTATCGCCCGATTCCGTCGGGGGCGATTTCGATTCCTCAGGTCATCACGCAGTTTGTCTTGCTGCTGGTGGCGGGTATCGGAGTGGCCTATGCCCTCGACCAGTGGGCCGGCCACGATTTTCCCACCATTACAGCGCTGACGCTCGGTGGTTCGCTGCTGGCCTATATCTATTCGGCTCCGCCTTTGAAGCTGAAGCAAAACGGCTGGCTGGGCAACTACGCGCTGGGGGCCAGCTATATTGCGCTGCCCTGGTGGGCCGGTCACGCCCTGTTTGGCGAGCTGAATCTCACCATTGTGCTGCTAACCCTGTTTTACAGTTTGGCGGGTTTGGGGATTGCCATTGTGAATGACTTCAAGAGCGTGGAGGGCGATCGCCAGCTGGGGCTCAAGTCTTTGCCGGTGATGTTTGGCATCGGTACCGCCGCCTGGATTTGTGTGTTGATGATTGACATCTTTCAAGGGGGCATCGCGGCTTACCTGATGGCGATTCACCAAAATCTCTATGCGGTGCTGCTGGTGCTGCTGATCATTCCGCAAATCACCTTTCAAGACATGTATTTTCTGCGCGATCCGCTGAAAAATGATGTGAAATATCAGGCCAGTGCCCAACCCTTTTTGGTCTTAGGCATGTTGGTGGCGGCCTTGGCCTTGGGGCATTCTGCCCTGGTCTGAATCAGTGGCAAAAGGTCGGGACTTTGCCTTGAGGGCATAGTCTCTGGTATAGAGTTAGCTCAGGTAAGCGCATCGATTCGTGAGATCAAAGTGGGCGAGAGGATAAGGTGAGCTGTGGCAAATACCTTTGTGAGACGACTCAAAAATCTATTCGCTGGTTCACCCTCGGTGCGGCGACCCCGACGCCCCGCGACGCCTGCTGCGGCTAACCCGTCGTCGTCCCCAACTTCCGCCGCGCCGCCGCGACCGACCTACTATCGGCGGCCGCTCTATTATCGCCCGTTGTTTTGGAGCATGGTCGCTCTCGGCGCTTTGAGCACAACGGGGCTGACTCGTGGCTATCGGATTTGGCAGACGACGGAAGCTGACTTGCCAGCGATTAGCAACCTGAAGACGTTTGAGCGTCAGGGAACGATCACGCTCAAGTCTGCTGATGATGTGGTCTTGCAAAAGATTGGGCCGGCGACTCGTCAAAAGCTGGCCTATGAAGAAATGCCTGAAACGCTGATTGCGGCGTTTATCGCCTCAGAAGATCGCCGCTTCTATGAACACAATGGTCTCGACTACCAGGGCATTGGCCGGGCGGTGTTGGCGAACGTGCGGGAACGCAGCCTCGTTGAAGGGGCGAGTACGATCACGCAGCAGCTGGCCAGAATTGCCTTCTTAGATCAAGAACGCAGCTTTCAGCGCAAGGCGAGAGAAGCGCTGTTGGCCCTCAAAATTGAGGATGAATACAGTAAATCGGAAATTCTTGAGCGCTATCTGAATCTGGTCTACCTCGGGGCCGGTGCTTACGGGGTTGCCGATGCTGCCTGGATCTATTTTGGCAAGCCGGTTAGTGACTTAACGGTGTCAGAAGCGGCCCTGATTGCGGGGATGGCCCCCGCCCCCAGCGCCTATTCGCCGCTGGTTGACCCCGAGGCCGCTGAAACTCAGCGCAACATCGTCATTCGCCGCATGTTAGCCAACGGCAAAATCACCCAGGCTCAGGCTGATCAGGCGGTGGCGACTGAGGTGGCCACGACGCCCAATGAGCCGAAGTTTCTCTACAGCGAGTTCCCGTACTTCACGATCTATATTCAGAAGCAGCTCAGCGAAATTTTGCCGCCGGAAGTCATAGAAGCAGGCGGTTTAGTGGTTGAGACCACCTTGAACACCGACTGGCAGCGCAAAGCCCAGGAGACAATCAACGATACGGTGGCGACGGTGGGCAACCGCCAGCGGTTTAGTCAGGCTTCGCTAGTCGCGGTCGACCCGCGTAATGGTGAAATCAAAGCGATCGTGGGCGGCACTGACTTTAACGACAGTCAGTTTAACCGGGCGACCCAAGCGCTGCGGCAGCCAGGCTCAACCTTTAAAACCTTTGTCTATACAACGGCGATCGCGGCGGGCTTTTCGCCCTATAAAAGCTATACCGATGCTAAGTTTGTCGTCGATGGCTACGAACCCAAAAACTACGGCGGTCGCTTTAGTGGCGATGTTTCGATGCGCAGGGCGTTGACGTCTTCCATCAACATCGTGGCGATCAAAGTATTAATTGATGTGGGCTTTGAGCCGGTGATTGCGATGGCGCAGCGCATGGGCATCGAATCAGAGATGCTGCCAACGTATTCGATGGCGCTGGGCGCTTCTGAAGTCACCCTGCTAGAGCTAACGAGTGCCTACGGCACCCTGGCCCGCGAGGGTCGGCATCACCCAGTTCACGGCATCCGCCGAGTGCTTGATAGCTCTGGAGCCGTGATTTACGAGATTGACAATACCCCCACTCAAGCTGTCGACGAGACCACCGCGGCCATCATGACCTGGATGCTGCGCGGTGTGGTTGAAGGTGGTACTGGTGGCCGTGCCAGTGTGGGTCGCCCCGTCGCGGGTAAAACGGGCACGTCGGAAAACGATCGCGACCTGTGGTTTGTCGGCTATATGCCACAGTTAGCCGTTGGGGTTTGGCTGGGGAACGACGATAACAGCCGCACTTGGGGCGTCAGCAGTTCGGCAGCGGCCACTTGGAGCCGGTTTGTTTCTCAACTGCTGGATGACATTCCCGAAGAAGACTTTCCTCCGCTACCCCAGCTGGCTGGTCGTAAAGGCAGTATTGAGGCCGAACCGGTAAAACCGGGCAAGGTCGTGGCCTCCACCGCCTCTGAAAACGAAGACGAAGCGGAAGAAGCCGTTGACTCCGGCGCGGATGATGCCTCCGAAGGTGAAGAGTCAGCGGCTAGCAGCGGTGCTGATGAGACTGAACCTATCAGCGGCTCTTCGGGCGACTTTTCGGATGGTGGGGACGCTGACCCGGCTCCGGCCCCGGAACCGGCCCCGACCCCAGATCCAGATCCCTTTCCGGCACCGGTCACTCCCGACCCGGTTACCGCCCCTGAACCGGCCCCCGCTCCCGCGCCGGAACCGGCTCCCGCGCCTCAACCGGCTCCTCCTATTCCCCCGCCGCCGCCGGCTCCAGCTCCGGCTCCGGCCCCCACTGGCAACAGTGAAGAATAGAGTGTTGCGCCTTGGCAATGCAGGGGGAATCGAAGGGCAGGGGAGCTACATCAGATTTGCCCAGCTTGCCCAAGGGCATAAGGCGTCGAATTCCTCAGCATTCACTCTAAGGATGACTTATCGCGCCAGACAGTTCAGCGGTCAGAAAATCGATGAACTGACGGGCCGTGCGGCCAGAACGACCATTGTGGCGGGTGGCCCACTGCAGGGCGCGCTGCTCTAAAGTCTCATCGGCGATCGCGAGCTGAGCGATCGCGGCCAAGTGCCGCACAATCGCCAGGTAGGTTTTTTGATCGGGGGCTTCAAAGGTCAGGGTGAGGCCAAAGCGATCGCTAAAGGACAGTTTTTCCTGCATCGTGTCCCAGGCCTGAATATCGTCTTGGTCTTGAGGGCGCGGGCGATCGGCAAAGTACTCTCGCACTAAGTGGCGGCGGTTAGAGGTGGCATACACCACGACATTTTGGGCGCGGGCCGTGACGTTGCCCTCTAGCACTACTTTCAATGCCTTAAAGGCATCATCGTCGTCCTCAAAGGAGAGATCATCGACAAAAATGATGAACTTTTGGGGGCGATCGCGCACCCGTTCCACGATGGTGGGCAGATGCTCCATTTCGGTTTTATCGACCTGGATCAGACGCAGCCCGCGATCGCCATAGGCGTTGACCAAGGACTTGACCAGTGACGACTTGCCCGAGCCCCGACTGCCATAGAGCAACACGTGCAGCGCTGTCGAACCCTGAAGGAGGAATTCCGTATTTTGCACCAGCTGCTGGCGCGGCTGGTCATAGGCGGCCAGCTCACGCAGCTGTACGGGGTCAGGATGGGGCACCCCCACCAAGTCTGCACCCTGCCAACGAAAAACGCGATATTGGCCGATCAGACCGATGCCTCGCTGCTGGTAATAGGTTGCCAGCTCGACTAGACCGGCGGACCAGTCCGGTAGGGTGACAAACGACACATCTGCCAGGGGCTCATCTTCCAAATACCAAACAATCGGTGCGTCTGGCACTTGACAGACCGTTTGCACCCATTGACTTAGTTGACTGCTCTGGCAGGTATACATCGTTTGCAGGCAGCGCAGATCACTCTGCGCCGCCTCTAAGAGTGCGGGGGGCAGTTCTTGTACGGGTCGCTGCTGCGCCTGCTGAGAGAAGGGATTTTCGGCCTGTAAAATTTGCTCTAGCAGGTGGCTTTGCCAGGTTTGCTGCTGGGCGGCCAGCGCCCGAAACCAACGCCCGTAGGCCACTAAACATTCGGCCGAGTCCTCACGGCAGAGGGCATCCAGCAAATTGAGCCAGGCTTGACTGATTGGCGTATCGAGCACCGATTGGTAGAGCAGTAACCCCACCGATTGTTGCTGATACCGCTGTACAAAAGCGATCGCGGCCGCTGCTAACCCACTCATCTCCTGGCTCCGTCACTTTTTGCATGTCTCACCTGGGGCTGCCATTGGCCGAGCACTCCCTATCCCGTCTGACTGGTCCCGATTCCCTGGTTCCCCTGCACCTCTGGTAACGATGCTGGGACGAAAAATTATGCGGCGGTCGATTAGGTCACCAGGGTCTCTAAACGGCTGATGACTTCTAGCACTAATTCTGGGCTGGCGGGTTCGATGAATTGGGCCTGACGCGCGATACAGTCCACTGTACGGATTTGATCGACTAAAACAACGCCGTAGGTTTCCATCGAATCTGGCAATAGCACCTCAAAGGGCCACCCCTGCTGGCGACTGGCGATCGGGCAAACCACCAGTAGCTTTGAAATGCGATTGTAGACCAGCGGGGAGATTACCAGGGCCGGGCCCGACTTGCCGGCTTCACCATCGGCCTGAGGATCGAACTGTAGTTGAATGATGTCGCCCCGTTCAGGCGTGCGGTTGGCCAGCGTTACCAATGTTCCTCCCCGATGGCTGGGCCCCAATGCCACTCATCAGCTTGCGAGGTGGGGCCAGCCGCTTTAAACAACTCATCCAGCGTATATTTTGGGTGCGCCGGTGCCAAGACGATGTTATGGCCTTCGACACAGATCGAAATGATCGCGCCTTCTTCTAACCCCACCTGTTGGGCAATGTCAGGGGGCAAATGGACTCCTAGGGCAGTGCCCCACAAACTCACCTTTTGCGTAATCATGCTCGGGTCTCGACAAGTACTGGTTTCTTAGAGAATATCTTCCGCTGCTCCCTTAATTCCCCTCAGTTGCGAAATGAGGCAGGGTATCCGGCCACTGAGGAGAGTCTCTAACGGCTGGTTTAGAGGCGGTTATTTCGGGGGCGGTCAGCTGCCATTGAGCGCCTAAAAGTTCCTACAATGGCACTAATCAATTCAACGTGAAGCAAAATTAGGACGTTTGCATGGCAGACCAACTCCTTCGAGCAACCGCTGCCGATGGCGGCATTCGGATTGTCGGCACGATTACCACTGATTTAGTGGAAACTGCCCGTCAGCGTCATAACCTGACCTATGTCGGCACGGCGGCCTTAGGTCGAGCCATGTCCGCCGGCTTGCTTTTGGTCTCTAGTATGAAGCGCGAGGGTTCGCGTATTAATCTGCGCCTCAAGGGCGATGGGCCTTTAGGCGGTGTCATGGTCGATGCTGGGCTCGATGGCGCTGTGCGAGGCTATGTCGATGACCCCAGTGTGGAGGTGCCGCCCACTGACAGTGGCAAGCTCAACGTGGGCGGGGCGATCGGGCGCAATGGCTATCTTTATGTGGTGCGTGATGTGGGCTATGGCCAACCCTACTCCAGCACGGTCGAGCTGATTTCGGGCGAAATTGGCGAAGACTTGACCTATTATCTCGCCACTTCGGAGCAGACACCCTCAGCCCTCGTGCTGGGGGTGTTTGTGGATGAGCATGGTGTCGAAGCGTCGGGAGGGCTCTTGGTGCAAGTGATGCCCAAGGCCGCTCGCGATGAGTCGCTGATTTCGCTGTTAGAGTCGCGGGTGGCAGCCTTGGCAGACTTTACGCCTAAGCTGCGTAGCAATCAAACCCTGCCCGAGATTTTTGAAGCTCTGGTGGGTGATTTGGATCTGCAGATTCTGCCTGAAGCAGAGAGCCAGTCGATTCGGTTTTATTGTCCCTGTACCTACGATCGCATGCTGGGCGCGCTGAAGATGCTCGGCGTTGAGGAGCTGCAAGACATGATCGAAAAGGATGATGGTGCAGAAGCGACCTGCCACTTTTGTGGTGAGGTTTATCAGGCCGACAGCGCCAAGCTCGCCAGTTTGATTGATGACCTGAAAAAACAGCACTCAGAGGCTTTGAACTGAGCCCCACCGCCGTCTCTCCGTTGGCGGCGCGTAATCATGGCGGGGTGGCCCGATCAAGGGGGCCGCTGCGGTAAACGACGCACGGTGTGGCACTCTGGGGAAAGATCCCACGATGGCTTAGAAATTGGTCAGCCAACTAGCCAAGGGATCCATTGGGTAGAGCACCCGGGGACTCGTAGGAGGGGCAGATGGCCACGACGCCAAAAATTATTGTGCTGGATGATGATCCGACGGGATCACAAACGGTGCACAGCTGTTTGCTGTTGTTGCAGTGGGATGTGGAAACGTTGGTTTTGGGCCTGCAGGATGAGGCTCCCATCGTCTTCATTTTGACCAATACGCGAGCGCTCTCACCGGCCCAAGCGCAGGCAGTGACCCAAGAAGTTTGCCACAATCTCAAGCTCGCTATTGCTCAAGCCGGGGTAGCAGAGTTTTTGGTGGTGAGTCGTTCTGACTCGACGCTGCGGGGGCACTACCCAATTGAGACCGATGCGATCGCCGCTGAGTTAGGTCCCTTTGATGCCCACTTCATGGTGCCGGCCTTTTTTGAAGGGGGCCGCATCACCCGCGACAGTGTGCATTATGTGGTGCAGAACGGCGTCCCTATCCCGGCTCATGAAACTGAGTTCGCTAACGATTCGGTTTTTGGCTACAGCACCGCCTATTTACCCGACTATGTGGCCGAAAAGACTGGGGGCAAAATTGCCGCCGACCAAGTGCAGCGGTTTACCCTTGAGCGCCTCCGCGCTGGCTGTCTAGAGGCGCTGCTGCAGTTAGAAAATAACGTTTGTGTCGCTGTTGATGGTGAGCAGCCAAGCGACCTCAATGCCTTTGCTCAAGAGGTGCTGCAGGCCGCCGCTCAAGGCCAACGCTTTTTGTTTCGCAGTGCTGCCAGTTTGCTGACGGCGCTGGCGGCGCTGCCCCCCCAACCCGTCGCGGCGGACGAGATGGCGCAGTACGTTAAAGATCATCATCCAGGGGCGATTTTGGTCGGCTCCCATGTGAAAAAGACGACGCAGCAGCTCCAGGCTCTGCTGCAAGCTCCCGATATTGTGGGCGTTGAGGTCGATGTCACCCAGATGGTGGATGACCTGGCGGGCGGGCGATCGCGTCTTTTGGCCACCACCTTGGCCCAGGTGCGTCAGATCCACGAGCGTGGCCAAACTCCTGCCATCTACACCAGTCGCCAAGAACTCACCTTTCCTGATGTGCAAACTCGACTGGCGTTTGGCGAAGAGGTTTCGGCTCTACTGATGGATATCCTGCGCGGCCTGCCCAGCGACCTGGGGTTTCTGATCAGCAAAGGCGGCATCACCTCCAATGACACCTTGAGCAAAGGGTTAGCGCTCCGCACCACCCGTCTGTTGGGCCAAATTCTACCGGGCTGTTCCGTGGTCCGAACGGCTGCCGACCATCCGCAATTTTCGGCTTTACCGGTCGTGCTGTTTCCGGGCAATGTTGGCGACTCAGACGCTCTAGCCCTGGCCTACGAGCGTCTGAGTCGCTCCGCCTAAGCGACTTCGGTGCTAGGGTACAGAACCATGCCAATGGCTGCAGCGCATGGGGTCAGCAGGGTAGAAAACCTCGATGAGTCGGGTGACTGCGGCTGCGCTGTCTAGTTGCCTAAACAGTGCTGTGAGTGCCCGCAACGCATCTTTAAGACCGTTTTACGGTACAAACGGACAAGCAGTGACGTCTCTCCATTTCGGATTATTGTGATGACTGAGCCAGATAGATTTAGGGTTGTGATCTTTGGGTCGGCCCGCCTGAAGCCGGGTGATTCGGTCTATGAGCAAGTGCGGCGTTTGGCCCGACTGCTGGGCCGCGACGGCATGGATGTCGTGACTGGTGGCGGCCCTGGCCTGATGGAAGCGGCTAATTTAGGCCATCGCGAAGGTCGCGAAGATCCCCACAGCGTCGATGATTCCAGCAAATCCTATGGGCTCAATATCAAGCTGCCGTTTGAAGAAGCGGCTAATCCCCACGTCGATATTAAGCATGAGTTCGATCGCTTCTCAGAACGGCTCGATCACTTCATGCACCTGGCAAATGCTGTTGTGGTAGCGCCGGGTGGCGTTGGTACGTTGTTAGAGCTGGCTTACACGTGGCAGCTCATGCAGGTCGAGCACATTTGCAATATTCCCATCGTGCTCCTCGGCGACATGTGGGAAGACTTTTTGCGCTGGGTGCAAGACTGGCCGCTAGAAAAGCAGCTGCTCAATCCCGAAGATTACGAGATGCTCTTTTTGGTCAGAACCTGTGATGAAGCGTTTGAGGTCGTGCGCGCCGCTCAACGCAAATTTATCGATAACCCCGATGATTTTTGCCTGCAATATCGCCAGTACAAGCTTTGAGTCAAACGATCAGATGACGCCAAGCCCTCAGCTCCGAGAACAGATTTGTCGGGAACTGAGGGCTTTTTTTCGGATAATTTAGAAAGCCGCTGCGGGAGATATCGTAGCGGCTGCGGGATGACTCAGAGATCGCGATCGCCGCTGCAGCTAGCCATCAATTGGCCTCCCCCGCAGAGGAAGCCGATTGCCGCTACTTGGGATTAGCTGCCGACATTAAAGTCAGTATCCACAGTCAGATCAAGCTGGCTAGGGTCGATCACGATCACCGCATTTTGCGAAGTCACCTGATCATTGCCGCCAATGACTGCTCCCACCAGCGAACCCAGATCGGCACTACCGAGTAGCGAGCCTAAAATCGACTCAGCGGCTCCTGTGATCAGGGCACCCTCTAGAGACCCGGTATTAACCGACTCACTCGCTGCGATCGCGCTAGATTCTGCATCAATGTTGTAAGTGCGACCATTAATCGTCAGGTTATCGGCGACGAAGCGGGCTGCCGTGATCGAGGCCCCGCGAATTTCCACCGGCTCAATCCGGCCCTGAACGGTGCTCCCGGCCGGAATCAGCACTTGATTGGCACTGTTCACCAGCGACCCGGAGACCTCTAGCGAGGTCGCTACCGTTTGACCAGGAGCCACCACAATATCGACCCCATCCGCATTGGGATATCGCAGGGGAATTTGCGTCCCCGCTGGCACGACTCCGGCGACGGTCTGCGGCACGGCTTGCGGCGTACTGCCCGAACCGTCATAGCCCACAATGTAGTCCGTCGCATTCAAATCAGCGGCTAAGGTCGGTAGCTCACCCTCGGCAACCAACGCCTGATAAATAAACGCTGCGACATCAGCGCGAGTGGCGGTGCGTCCTGGTTGCAGGCGGTTGACATCAGGATAGCTGACCACGATTTCATTCTCCGTCGCGGCGGCCACTGGCCCTTGCGCATAGTCAGGAATCTGACCCGCATCTCGATAGACGCCAAGCGCCTGATTGTCGCTGCCGCTGGCGCTCATGCCTAAGCCATTGGCCAAGGCCACCACGACCTGCACGCGAGGAATCTGCTGCTCGGGCTTAAAGGTACTGTCGGGGTACCCCGACATAAAGCCCTGACCATAGGCATCGGCGATCGCTTCAGTGGCCCAATAGCTATTTGGCACATCGCCAAAGTTGGGGGCTGAGCGGGTACGAGCTTGGTTAAATGCCTGCCGCACGATCGCCGCAAACTGCGCTCGGGTCACCGGTTGATCAGGCTTAAAAGTACCATCGGGAAAGCCAGCAATAATTTGCTCTGCTGCGAGCGTCTCGATATAGGGTTGGGCCCAATAGCCATTACCGACATCGACAAACTGCTGAGCCATTGCGGGAGCCGCTGCAATGAGGGGAAACGTGGCTCCAGCCATGACGCCTAGCGCGACTAAAGCGGCTGTTTTTGAATCGCTTTTTAAAACATTAACCATGCCATTACATCCTGTGAAAAGTGAGTTTAGAGCAGTGGAAATAGGCCCCCGCAACAAGTGGCTGTTGGGGCAAATAAACGTTGGGAACGGCTCTCAATGGTGACAGCTGTCACCGATGAACGCTGTCGTCTGAGATTGGCGGCACTGAATTCATGACCGGCGCAGGAAATTTGGCCATTCGGCTGTGCTCAGCCATGATGGCGATAGATACCAGAGCAGGTATATGACTTCGGTCTTCCCATGGTTAGACCGCAGTGCTAACTGGAGAGTTCCCATTGATACCGGCAGTCCACCGGCGAATACTGTTGCTGGGTGGCTGCATGTCCGATGTCAGGCAAAAAACTGGGATGCTCAAACGTGAGGCCCAACTGACGGCTGCAGGCAACAGAAAACTAAGGTATCCCCAATCGCTCTGCCCTGAGGAGGGGGTTCGAGGTGTGCTCAAGACGGCACTGACTGTTTCTCAAGTTGCTGCGATCGTTGACAACCTCGCCACGGACTCAGCCGGAGGTCATCGCGTTTGCCACAAAATCGACGTCTTTTTAAGATCCCGTTGCCGTACTCTTTTACCTAGTGATACGCAGGCGTTTCACTAAGACGTATCCTCAGGGCTGCGAACAAAATGGGGAGAGCGACCATGACAAAAACGGTCGGAGTGATTGGCGGTGGCCAGCTGGCTTGGATGATGGGGTTAGAAGTGCCCAAGCTCGATCTGTCGATTGTGGTGCAGACGCCCCAACCGACCGATCCCGCTATGGCCACTGCGGCAGCGGGGGTTCATGCCGCGATCGCTGATGTGGCTGGAACTCAGCAGCTGAGCGATCGCTGCGACGTCATCACCTTTGAAAATGAGTTTGTTGATCTCGCTGCGCTGCAACCGTTAGTGGCGCAGGGCGTAGTTTTTCGACCTCAACTGTCGGCCCTCGCACCGCTGCTCGACAAGTACACCCAGCGACAGTTTTTGGCGACCCATAATTTGCCCAATCCGCCCTATGTGACGCTGGATGACACCACGGCAATGGAGGCGGTGGCTGCGATCGCTGCCCCGATCGGCTTTCCCCTCGTGATGAAAACCCGTCGCCTGGGCTACGACGGGCAGGGCACCTTTGTTATGCGCTCAGCAGCGGAACTGGTCGAGACTTGGACGCAGATTGAGCGCCCCCCGGTACTGCTAGAAGCGTTCGTTCCCTTTGAAAAAGAGCTGGCAGTTATGGTGGCCCGCTCAGTCAAGGGGGAAATCGTGGTCTATCCCGTGGTTGAAACGCAGCAGGTCGACCAAATCTGTCGGCGGGTGCTAGCGCCTGCTCACATTGCTCCAGCGGTGGTGGAATCGGTGCAGGCGATCGCCCACACCCTGATCAAACGATTAGATTTTGTGGGCATTTTGGGCATCGAGTTATTCCTCGGGCCAGGCAATCAGGTGCTAGTGAACGAAGTGGCTCCCCGGACCCATAATTCTGGCCACTACACGCTTGATGCCTGCGAAACATCGCAGTTTGCCCAGCAGCTCTTGGCGGTAACCGGGCAACCCTTGGGCCGTGTGCGGATGACCTGTGATCGCGCCCTGATGGTCAACCTGCTAGGGTTTGAGTCGGCTACCTCGGACTACGCCGAGCAGCGGCAGCAGCTCGCCCAAATTCCCCAAGCTCAGGTGTATTGGTATGGCAAACCTGCCGCTCGACCAGGACGCAAACTCGGGCATGTCACGGTGTGTTTAGCCCCAGGCGACGACAGTGCCGCGCTCATCCAGCAGATTGAGGGCCTTTGGTATCCCGCTGCCCAGTCGTAATCTCCGGCCAAATAATTTGCGGCATCCCCTTGCGATCGCTGGGGCAGAGTTGGTTATGATGACAAGAGATTCACTACGGCGTTGGTGACTGCCAATACTGTTTGTCGATCTATGCTTTGTCTTGCAAGGGAATCACGTCGTGCCCGTGGCAGTAAACCGAGCTTGTACTCGGAAACTTTAAATGGGCGCCAGCATTCCCACCTGGTTCTACCAGGTCGGAAACTGAGGTAAGACGGCGCTGCGGTGAACATCTTTGGAAATCCCCCTTGGGCTCGACTTGAGGGGGATTTTGTTATGGCGGCAGCGTTTTCTTAAATAAGGGTGAAGAGCCGCCCGCTGCCCTATCGCGAAAGAATAAGATCCGGTAGGCTAGCGGTGAACGCACGGTTAAGGGGGCAAATTCCGCTTCTATCGGCGCTCAAGCTGCTTCTACCTCACTCACGACTTGCAGATGGGTTGTAGCCACTCTTTTGGGGGACTCGCTGCGGTTGTTATCCCCCCACGGGGTGCCGAGCGCTATGGCGCTCGGAGCCGGTCTAAACCTTTATCCTGTCGGTTCAAACCCCTCCTTTGACTTTTACTCCCTTCACCTTTCCGGCCACTGTTACCCCGCTCGACACTGGGCTCACCGTGGTGCACCATCACATGCCTGCGACCCCGGTGGTCGTTGCTGATGTATGGGTCGATGCGGGTGCGGCCCTCGAACCGGTGGAGTGGATGGGCATGGCTCATTTTTTAGAGCACATGGTGTTTAAGGGGACTCAGCGCTTGCGGCCCGGTATGTTTGACTATGCGATTGAAACGCAGGGAGGCTTTAGCAATGCGGCCACCAGTCATGACTATGCCCACTTCTATATGGCTTTAGCCGCTGAAGCGTTGCCCACCGCCCTGCCGGATCTGGCGGAACTCGTGCTTCAGGCGGCCATTCCTGATGAAGAATTTGGTCGCGAGCGCCAGGTCGTGCTCGAAGAAATTCGCCAGGCTCAAGATGATCCCGACTGGATTGCCTTTCAGGCATTGTCGGAGCAGGTGTTTCCCGATCATGCTTATGGTCGTCCAGTCTTGGGCACTGCAGAGGTGTTGCTGCAGCGATCGCCCGCCGAGATGCGCCGGTTTCACCAAACCCATTACCAGCCAGCAAATATGACGGTGGTGGTCACCGGGGGCATCGCCCTCGAGCCGACGTTAGATCTGGTGCGACAAACGTTTCGCTCATTTCCCGCTCCGGTCGCTAGCCCGGCTCGTCAGATCGGGCAGATTCAGCCCTGGTGGGGGGTACGGCGTCAGGTTTTGCGGGTGCCTCGGTTAGAGCAGGCACGGCTGCTGATGGCTTGGGTGGGGCCGGGGGTTGATGATCTCAACGCGGCCTGTGGCATGGATATTTTGGCGACGCTGTTGGCTGAGGGGCGCAGCGCTCGCCTCGTGAGGGAGCTGCGCGAAGAGCGGCAGTGGGTGCTCGATATTGGCGGTAGCTTTTCGCTGCAGCGGGACTGTAGCTTGTTTATGCTGCAGGCGTGGCTAGAGCCTGATCGGGTCGATGCGGTGGAGGCGCTGATCTGCGATCGCCTCTCGACTTTGGCGCTACAGCCCGTCTCACCGGCTGAGTTAGAACGAGCCCAGCGCCTGCTGATTAACGACTTTGCCTTTTCGACCGAAACACCAGGGCAGCTGGCAGGGCTCTATGGTTATTACGATGTCGTGGCGTCGGCAGCGGATAGCTATAGCTATCCCACGCGCATTCAGGCCCATACGCCCACGTCGATTACCACGCTGGCCAAAAGTTTTCTCTCCCCCAATGCCTATGCTTCGACGATCCTCTTGCCGACGGCTTAGCAGTAGCTCGTCAAATTAGTGCAACAGAGTGAACAGTTTTAAGGCATCTTGAGAGGGGCGCTGGTGACAGTTGGCGGCGTGCCGAACGGCCTATCGCAAAGAATTGATTGCTGAAATTATGACCTCATCCCCTCCTGTTGACCGTCCTTTACTCCAGCGCCGCGTGCTCAACAATGGTCTCGTGGTCATTGTGCTCGAAAATCCGGTGGCGGATATTGTCTCGGCGCGGCTGCTGGTCAAAGCCGGGACTGGCCATGAGGCGCGATCTCAGGCTGGGTTGTTTAGTCTGATGTCGTCTCTGCTAACCAAGGGCACCCGGCACTTGTCTTCCCTTGAAATTGCTGAGCAGGTCGAGTCGATCGGGGCCAGTTTAGGCAGTGATGCTTCCGCTGATTACAGCCTCGTCAGTTTAAAGACGGTGTCGGCTGATTTTGCCCCCATGCTGGCCCTAGCCGCAGAAATCATTCGCTATCCTAGTTTTGCTGAAGCCGAGTTGGGTCTAGAGCAGCGCCTGACGCTTCAGGGCATTCGCTCCATGCAAGAGCAGCCCTTTACGGTGGCCTATAACGCGCTGCGAGCGGCAATGTATGGTGAGCATCCCTACGGCTTACCTGGTATCGGCACTGAAGAGACCGTGACTCAGCTAACGCGCGATGATTTAGTTGAGGCCCATCAAGCGTATTTTCGGCCTGACCACTGCGTCATGGTGATCGCCGGTCGCATCACGACTGAAGCCGCGATCGCGCTGGCTGATCAGAATTTTGGCGATTGGGCCGGGCCCGCGCACCCGCTGCCGTCATTGGACTATCCCGCTGTACCGACCGCTGCCACCCATAACACGATCTCTCAAGAAACTAACCAGTCTGTCGTGATTGTGGGCTACCAAACCCCCTCGGTCAAAGACGCCGCCTATGCGCCGCTTAAGCTCATCAGCACCTATTTAGGCAGTGGCCTCTCCAGTCGTCTGTTTGTTGAACTGCGGGAAAAGCGCGGTCTGGCCTACGATGTGTCGGCCTTTTATCCGACCCGGTTGGGTCTCTCGCAGTTTGTCGGTCATATGGGCACTGCGCCAGATAATCAGACCATTGCCCTAGAGGGACTGCGCTCCGAAATCGAGCGCTTGGGGAAAGTGGGTCTGACGGCAGCAGAACTACAGGCGTCGAAAAACAAGCTGCTGGGCCAATATGCCTTGGGCAAGCAAACTAATGCTCAGCTGGGGCAACTGCTCGGTTGGTACGAAGTGCTTGGGCTCGGCGTTGAGTTTGACGCGGTCTTTCAAGACATGATTCGCGCTGTCTCAGAAGACATGGTTCAGACGGTGGCTCAGCAATACCTGAAAGATCCATTTACGGTTGTTTTAGGGCCTCATTCATAGAGTTTGCTTGTGGCAGATATGGCTGAGAAGCATCATTTCATCATTACTGTTTACCGACCAATCTAAATGCTCTGAAGTGTTTGAAAGAAAGCCAGTTGATTGGCCCTTCATCCTTGAGTGAGCACAATAGCTAATGCTACCAGGGGGATTAAGAACAAAATAAAAGGGAAGCGTACAGCGTTATCTGAAACATCCGATTCAAAGCCACACCAAAGACAGCGATAATGATTGTGTTTTGGTTGGGCCAGTGCTTGCTTGCCACATTTTGGACAAACCTGCAGATCAAGATGAGTATCG
>JBCBJQ010000093.1:0-23778 GCA_038523235.1 Cyanobacteria bacterium J06626_4 | reverse complement strand
ATAAGTAGCTGGGTCAAATTAAGTGTTAAACCGGTCGCTGATTTCGACTCTGCTCAATCAGCTATATTGCTTGCCAAGTCAAACGTTGAGGGTTGAGCGGAGCCGTTCGCGCTAGCGTCTCTGCCAGGAGAAAACCCGTCTGCAAGATGCTTGTGCCTACCTACTTATTGCCAATCTTCTTGACTGAAGGAGAGGTCCCACAGGCGGCAAGGTTTCCCTAATATCAAAGCTCCAGCTCTCAATTGAGATGAGAGCTAGTTCTGCAAATATTGCTCAACGCCATCCAGCATCATCTGTACCGAAAGCACGATGAGCAACATGCCCATCAGCCGTTCCACCGCCACCGCACCACGCGGGCCTAGGCGCTGAAAAATCCAGGGAGAAGCACATAAAATCAGGCCGGCAATGCCCATCGCTAAGGTCAATGCCGCCCACCAGTTCAACAACAGATCGGGGTCAGAGCGAGCCAACACGAGCAGCGCCGCGATCGCTGTGGGACCAGCAATTAATGGCATCGCGATGGGGACGATAAAGGGCTCTGAGTCTAGCGTAGACGGCAGAGCAGACCGAGATGGGAACACCATTCCTAGCGCAATCAAAAACAGAATGATGCCACCTGAAATCCTCAGGGTGTGAGACTCGACGCCAAAAAACGACAGTAACGGGTTGCCACCCAACAAAAACACCACCAAAATGCCATAGGCAATCGAGGTTTCCCGCAGAATAATGCGCTGTCGTCGTTGCTTAGGCACCTCCGATAGCAGCGTATTGATGGTCACTAAGTTGCCAAAGGGATCCAAAATTAGTAGCAATACAATCGCAGCAGAAATAATCGTCACAGGACTCTCTCAGCTAAACCATCGTTAAGCATGATGCTTAGCAGTCACACTGTTTTGACTGTAAGCGCTCGGGGGGCGGTAGCGGTAAAACAGGGAGATTACTAATGGCGGAACTTCTTTGACCGAAGGGTAATGAAGCCAACGTTTCTAGCCTCTCTCGACAACAGTCATCGAGTCCAGGCCATGACCTTTAAGAAGTCCACTCAATTTAGGTGGGGGTAACCGGTAGAGGCAACATGCCGTGCTATGAATGGAGGCCAAAGCTGCAGCTAATACGGCTGTAAATCCGCTTTTAAGCCATTTGTTGGCCCCTGCAACTGTAATTTCAGTTGGATTAGCGATCGCCAATCACAGCATCACCGAGAGTTAACAATTCGCGACAACGAGTGATGAGCAAACAACGCATGCGCTATCAGTGGTACCAAGATGTGCCACGCCACGTTACCCGTCACGAATATCAGCAGCTGCAGTGGCTCAACTTTTGTCGGCTGGGCCTGGGAGGGCTGGCCGTGGCGATGGCGATCGCCGCCATTATTGGCCTGCCTCTGCAGTCAGCGCGGCAACTTGAAAAAATCGAGAGCCTGACAGTTGAGGCAGCTCTGGCCTATACGGGAGAAGATCTAGAGCAGGTGAAAATCGAGGGCTTCTTGGTTGCTGCTGAACCGCTGACGATGCCCGATGAGGCTTCGCAGTCGGTTATTCGCGGTCAGATCAAAATTACGGCCCGCGATGATGTTGAGTCATCAGATGCCGAGGATGCCCCCCAAACAGCGGTGCTGTATGAGTGGTCTGAGACGGCTGAGGTGGTTTTTCTATCCGATGGCGATCGCCGTTTGCCGCTAACATTTGACCTCAGCGCATTACCGCTGCTTGATGCCGTGGATACTCAATCTCCCACCGTCGTCTACACAGATGAGTCCAGTAGAATTAGCAGTCCTGTCGCCGTTCAGTATGGTGATGAAACACTGCCGTTACCATTAGCAGACTGGGGGGAGGTCGATAGCGTATTTGTGGATTTTGACCGACAAATACTGCCCGAGGGGCAGTCGGTCGTAGTGGTCGCTGGACTCGAAACGACCCCCCAAGGCAATCAAATCATCGATCCACTGGGCGATCGCCTGCAGGTGATGCTCGGCACTGAAGCCGAAATTCGCAGCACGGGTCAACAAACCCGCCTGATGTTTGCCGTATTGTGCGTGCCATTCGGCATTGGAAGCTGGTTAGTAGGGCGATCGGCACAATCCCTACGGCGAGAATTTGTCCAGCGTTCTAATCAGTAAGCCAGACAGCTGTGCCTTGCCTGCCAGTATCAAGCCCAAAAGCGGTGAGGGTTTACCGATAAGCTCTCAAAACGCTTTTGGCCTTAGACAAGTGGATGGCAACTTTCGTTGCTTGTTCAGCATTGCCACCAGGGAACAGAGAATTGCTAAATTCTGCAATATATTTCTCCATGTCTTCTACGGTGCAAGAAACTTTGCTGCCGCCCATCCATTGGTGAAAATGAGCATGCGTATCAGAAGCTATTGCAATGAGATTCAATTCCATATCGGCAAACTGGGGAGAAGACCTTTTATCAAACAGATGATGAACTTCTAAATCAAACTTGTGCACGCTCTGGCGACGATTGGTGATTTGGCAGCGTCCTCGGGCTTGCCGTCTGACGCGATCCATGACTTTTTGGATGCGCTTATCCTTATCCGCTTCGTATTTCTCCAATGTGCTCAAGGCCTTAGGCGCATAATCAGCCACGACCTTTACCCATTCTCGACGATGCTTTTGAGTGAGTCGCACCCCCAGGTGTTTGCCCACTGCCGCAAGGCCAGAACGGCTGAGATATTTATGTTCAGATTCTTTGACTAGAAAGTCTTCCTCGATTTTAAGCGGCTCAATCTCTGTATTGTCACTGCGCTGAATTTCGATAAAAGTTCGATTTAAGACGTCTTGGCGTCTACCCAGCCCTAAAACTCCCCGGCATGCTCTCGGTGCCAAAAAAGCTCTGCCAGACTCAAATACGAGTTGGCCATCACCCAGATCACTAATTTCCTGAACTCGCTTGGCCACCATCAACCCTTTGAGGCGTCGATCTCGTTGTAATAGCCAACGCTTCCAGCGCTTTAAGAGTGGACGCTCCTCTTTTTTATGCTCTAAGTAGTTACAGATTTCTACCGCACCTTCAGGACTAAACAGCCGCGAGCCAAACGGCCCCCGCTCAAAATGAACTTCCTTCAGCAATTCCCAGTCATCATCGGGATCAGCGTCAAAAAAATCACATATATCAGCTAGCTTATCAAGCGTAATATCTAGCGCTTCTGCAAGCTCTTCATCGGTGATGTTACACTTTCCCATCGGTTGCTCCTGCTTCTCTTCAAGCGCATACTGACTAATAGGCAGCCAACAGGCTGTCTCGCATCGTCTTCAGTGTCTCGAAGACTTCAGCACTCCCACCCTGATCGGGATGATGTTCTTTAGCGAGTTGATTGAAGGCAGACTTAATATCTTCAGCCGTGGCTATTTTGGGATCGAGCTTGAATACTTTCCAAGGCAAAAAGTTACGGAGTACATCTACGCCATTGATGGAAGTTGTGCCAATTGAATCCCGCTCATTATTGGGTAGTCCCACAAACTTTCGATAAGCCTTAAACCACGCATCCTTTTTGTTCATTTTGAGATCATGTTCCCGCACAAAAAGGCTAAAGATACTGTTCTTCTTGAGATCTTTATAAGAAGCACAATTAAATTCAGCAATGACCGCCTTTTTCAAGTCCTGCATGCTGGGCTCAACGGCTTTAAAGGCTCCACCATTAACGAATTCAGCGAAAGACAATAGAACCTGGTTCTCGTATCCATACTCTTCAGCTAGTTCATGGATTCGTGCCCTCACCTTATTAATGTTGGGACGATTTCTTCGAGTTGTTTTTTTTGCCATCTGTTTTCTCCGTATGGAAATTCACTTCAAGTACGAGTTAATCCTAGTCAAGAGAGATTTTGAAAAGCACTGAGAAACTTACCCCAGCAGCAGAGAGTTGACCAGACGAAAAATATAGCTTCTAACAATCTTTAAGCAATCGCATATGGGCCAACTCAAGCTCTCATTCATCTCTGGTCAGTAGTTATTTTGAATAATTCACACAGTCATGAAGCCCCAGAGAATCATAAGGATTTTAGAGCCCTTATTTGTCAACAGGTAGAAGTCAGGAGTCAACAAATCAAGTGTCTTATGGAGAGCGCCCGGGTTGTCACCTTCCTGGCATCTCATTTTATTTAGCTAGGTATAGACCATCTTTCAGGCTCTTTTTTAAGCCTCAGCACCCTCAGCCATTCGCTCTGATTTTCGGTGAACCCATAGTGCCCAAAACCTAAGAGGATGTTTGATAAATCGGTCAGTCGGTAAAAAAACTCACTGGGCATAAGCTGAAATCATTAACCATCAGCGACCCAGCGAGCATGTGCAAAGTTTATCCGAGTGACTGTACCCGTAAGCAGTTTGAGTGGTTCAGCTCGCGCCTACCCGCCGATAGCCTCTTAGGTCGGCCCCGCACCACGAGTTTGTGGGCTATTCTCAACGCGATTTTCTACGTGCTGTGCGAAGGGTGCACTTGGCGGGGCTTGCCGGGTGACTTTCCGCCCTGGCAAACGGTTTACACGTACTTCCGCCGTTGGCAAAAAGACGGTACGCTGCTGGCCATCCACGACGAACTCTATGTTCTCAGTCGTTTGGTAGAAGGGCGTTCGGACAGTCCTTCGGAGTTGATTGTCGATAGCCAAAGTGTCAAAACCGCCACGATGATTGCCGAGGCGGTGGGCTATGACGGGGCGAAAAAGGTCAAAGGGCGCAAGCGGCACCTGACCATCGATACATTGGGTTTAATCTTGCGGGTCTTAGTAACGGCTGCCGATGTGCCCGAGCGAGCAGGTGGCAAGCGGGTGTTGAAAAAGGTTAAACAGATGGGGCACACGGTTCGCCGAGTCCATACTGTCTGGGTTGATGGCGGCTATGACGGTGCCCCATTTTATCAATGGGCGATTGACACTCTACGCTGGGTGATTTGGGTCGTCCTCCGGCCGGAAGCCGCGCAAGGATTTGTTCTCCTGAAGAAGCGCTGGAAAGTTGAGCGGACGTTTGGCTGGTTTAACCGCTATCGACGCTTGAGCAAAGATTATGAAGTCTTGCCCGAAACCAGTGAGGCGTTCATTTACCTTGCCATGATTCGAATTATGGTGCGGCGGTTGGCCTAATTTGATACTTCAGATGAATTCTCAAACATCCTCTAAAGTTGGTCATCATCAATTATTCGTAAATCAACAGCCGTTGATTATTCTTGCCGATAGCTTAAACTGTTGGCCAAACAAGCAAATATTTAGAGTAGAGGTGATAGAAATCACAGCCGTTTTACTGTCCGGCTTACCCGAATTGCTCTTCATTGAGACGTAAATTCGCTCAGCTGTTCTGCTCCTGGTTGACAGCCCTCGCCCAGCGCAACAGGATCAGTCCTAAGTTCTGCAGTTACCTGAGTTGGCAAGCACCAACGCCAGCAGTCATGAGCTTTGTCGGCGATCACTACTGCCAGTTTTCACGACGTAGCAGGGGATTGACGAGTTCATTTAACCCCTCACCCACCAGTGACAAACCCGTAACCATCAGCGTTAGCGCCATACCAGGAAACAGCGCTGTCCACCAGATGCCTGTGGGCAAGGCATCCAAGGCCTGGCGAATGTCAGCCCCCCATTCTGGGGTTTGTTCTGGTAGGCCTAATCCCAAAAAGCCCAGCCCGCCCAAAATCAAAATGGCGTCGGCGGCATTAAGCGTAAATAGCACCGGAATGCTCTGCACGACGTTCAAAAATAAATAGCGGCTCAACACCACCCAGGTCGAAGCCCCCATCGCTTGGGCCGCTTCGATGAAGAGTTCCGTCTTGACGCTGACCGTGTGATTGCGCACCACCCGGTAATACTGCGGAATGTAGGCAATGCTAAGGGCGATCGCCGCATTGATCACCCCCCGCCCCACCACAAACGCCAGCGTCACCGATAAGAGCAGCCCCGGCAGCGTGTAAATCGTATCCATGAAAAAGAGTAGGGCGCGATCGAGCTTGCCACCCAAATAGCCACTCACCATCCCCAGCGGCACGCCGATAAACACACTCATCGCCGTCGCCAGCAGCACCACCTGCCAGGCCGCGCGGCTGCCAAACAGCACCCGCGATAGCACGTCATAGCCTTGGCGCGTGGTGCCCAACCAATGCTCCGCCGACGGAGGCTGATGCACCGGATTTTGTAGCGCTGCTGTCGGATCTTGCAAAATGCCCCACGACTGCAACAGCGGGGCCGACAGCGCAATCAGCACAAACAGGCCGGTAATAATCAGGCCCGTGACCATAAAGAGCACTGAAATATTGGCTCCCTGCCCCTTGGGTTTCAGCAGGCGCAGCCAGGCAAAAGGATGTTTGGCATTGGCAGAGGTCATAGGCATTGCAGTCGAGAGCGGCTTGCGCCCTATTATTGCAGACCTTATCCCCTCATCCCCTAAAGGAGTTGTCTCAACTCCACACGGCGTTAGGTGAATTAAAAAGTCAATACTCTAGACCCTGCACGACAGCTTTATGGGTGAGCAACGTGTCTAAGGTGATGCGACCGCCCTTGAGGCCCCGCTGAGCTGACATGCCCAACGCGATTTCATTAACCTGAGTGCTGTTCCGCTGGAACCGAGGCGAAGCATTCACATACACTGAGGCGCTGCGCACCTGACTGGCAAACTGCACGCTTTCCGTATAGGAATGGGTCGCGATGCCATCAGCATGACCGTTGCTGTAGCAGTTGATCAGCGCGATCGCGGTGACTAAATCAGGCACCCGCGCCACCATCACGGAGTGATCGAGCTGGGCCTCGTGCCAATGCTCCTCTTCTTCTGAGTTGGTGAAGGGCGACATGGACGGTGGCGGCACGATTTTCACCGTCAACTGCTGCGCTTTGAGCAGCTGGCTCAGCGCCTGGAGGTCACGGTCAGACACTTTGTCATCGACCAAGATTTTTTCGATGCCGTTGACCGGCTCAGGATTGCCGCAGTGACTGTCAATCACTATGCTGGCAACCCGCTCAGTCGATACCGCGTGAGACCAGTACAGATAGCAGTTGGCAATTGCCGTCGATAAACTCGGCGAATTGGCTTCTCGCATTACCTGCTGCACCAAACTGGCGCGTCCGTAGGGAATCAGCAAATCCAGTTCGGTTGTTTGCATTAACCACCGCCGTGCCGCTTCGCCCTCACTGGGCGAAATGGCCAGGACGACTTGTGCCGGCAGATCAGCCTGAGTCAGCGCTGACTGAAACACCTGAGCGATCGCCTGATTAGTTTGACTCGCTTCATGGCCACCCTTGAGCATGAGGCCATTCCCCGCGCGCAGGCAGAGGCCTGCCATCACGATCGCCAGTTCCGGAAACGCTTCATACACAAAGGCGACAATCCCCAACGGTTCTCCCAACAAGTAGGAATGAGTCGTCGTCGCGATCGCCAGCTGCGAATCATAGGTAAAGCTGGTCACCGCATCCAGATTTGCCAAGCGTTCCACGATGGTGATGGCCGCGTTGAGGCGTTCAGGCGTCAGCTTTAACCATTCCACCACCGTCTCTGGCACCGCCATTTCGAGGCTGGCTTCTAGATCTAAGGTGTTGGCCTCTAAGATCGTATCGGTAGCTTCTCGCAACGCCTTCGCTAACCGATTGAGGGCCTGGGTCGTATGCTCAACTTTGGCTAACGCTTTGGCCGCTTGACGAACTTGTTGGATCAACGCCGAAAGCTCGGCCAAAGACTGAACAGAAGTCATTGCATCATCCAGAAAACAAATACGGCAAGGCTAGCGCCGACAAGACAGCCAGAAGACGACTAAAAATAACAGGGCCACCGCCGCAACCGTTAATAGCCGCAAAAACATGCCCAGGCTGCTGGGCGGTTGCAAAATCGCCAATAACAGCACAAACATGCCAACGCCAAACAACATGGTGGCCAAGGGTAGGTAGTGATTGCTCAAAACTGAATGATCGAGCCGCCACTGCTGCCCCGTCCAATACCAAACGCGCTTGTAAGGATAATGGGTCGAAAGCTGCTCTAACAGGTAGCCTTCTTCCTGCACGACAAAAATTTGCTGACAGCGGTTACACCCAAAAGCCTCCGTCAGCGCAATGGGCACTAAGGTGCCATTACGACGGCAAGGGCAGGGATACTCTGTTTGTAAGTCCAGCTTTTGAGCTTTTCTAGAGCGCACCGATCGCCATCCTAGGGGACATCTCAAGCCTCGCGGCTCACCTCTCTAAGGTTGCTCACACCATAACTAACCCGATTTGAGAAGGCAATATCATTATTACGCGGCGGGACGTCGATGGGTGGGTAGCTTTCTGCAAGGTTTTATAGCATTAGGGTTTACCGCATTCAATGCTCCCGCTGCTGTATCTTTCAGTGCGTTCTTGAAATGACGCCTGCTGATGCGTCACCCCGTCAAATCATGTCAGCCGGAAATGTCGCCATAGGAGAACGGGCATAGCGGTATGGTCGGGAACGGAGAGCGGCGATCACCCGATTAGCCAGCCTGGTACAACAGCTGCCAACAGGGCACAAAATAATCAGCCAAGACATTGTCGATTTGCCAAAACTCAGCGTAGCTGTCGCCAGAGCAGTAGCGGCTAATAAAAACAATCATCAGGTCTTGAAACGGCATCGTCACTTGATCCGTAAACTGCGGGTCGGTATAGAGGGTATTGATGACATTTTGTAACTGCAGCAAATTGAGCGCCGCTTCGGCAAACAGGCTTTCTTCTGCTTCGATGCTGGGCAGACAGGTATTGCCATGCTCGGTCAAAAAGAGGTGATGCAACTGGGCGATCGCCCGCTTCAAGTTCAGCTCCAGCCGAGGCACCTGCGCCGCCGGCAGATCACGCCACGGCGAGTCGTTTAACAGCTCAAGTTCTAACGGAGAGGCCGTCAACGGGGAGAGATGAATTTCCAGCAGCGGCTGCAAAATCCGCAAAAACAAAAAGTCGAGGTCAGCCAAGCTTAGATCTAGGTTGGCCGGATAGTCAGTGAACGCCGACGAACTCGGCAGCTGATGAGCCGCCTGCGGATTCGTCCACACAAATTTGAATTCAGCAATATCAGCCACCAGTTCTCCCAACAGGTGCGTAAACAACAGCCCCAACCGCTGCCGTACTTCCCCCCGAAAGAACTGTAAGGCCCGGTCTGAGTCAATCAGCACCTCGGTCTCAACAAACAGGAAAAGCTGACGACAGGTCAGCGGTCCCTCAGGGGTATAGGCGGTTTCGTCGGCCCGCAGCGCTTCATCACAATCGGCGAGCACAGCATAGTCACTGTCAAATTGGCTAAATAAGAGTTGCCAATAATGTCCCCAAATGTCATGTACCAAAAACATTTCGGCATCTTTACGGGGCAATACGCCCACACTTTTAGACAGGCGCTGAATCACTTGCTCAGGAGTGATCGGTGACCGGCGGTGGGGACGGGCGTTGAGGCGATCGCAGATTTGCTGCACCCACCCACGATGAATGCCCAGCGGGTCGCAGGGGCCAAAGGTGGGAAATCGCTTAAATTTCTGAAACGTGAACTCCGAGAGGCTTTGATACAGGGCTTTGAGATTTTCCTGATGTTCTGGCGGGCTGAGCCGCTCCCAGGCGCGAGCCTCTTCTAACGGTGGGAAGTCCACACAGAAATAGAACTGGCTCGGGGTAAACACGATAGCCAGGCAATCAGGATTCACGAGGATGCCCCCAAACAATTCTTGAAATAGGGAGGCTAAGGGCTCTGTCGAGAGCGGCACCGTATCGTCGGTTGACAGCCCTACCGATTGCAGCACCGCCTCAATTAATTCACCCTGCCAGGCAATTTCGGCATCCACCTGCTCCAGCTGACAGACAATGTCATCCAGCATGTTGGACGGTAAGGCAAAGCGATCGCCGAGGGCTGCCACCCCAGCAGGAGTCGCCCAATCAGCAGGCACCGGGTCAGAGCGATACTGCGCTAGCGTGGGTGAATTGAAGGAGCCGCGCCAGCCACTGCCCCCAGCCGCAAAATAGCGGCTCACCAATAGTGCCGCTTCAACAAACGCCTGACGTATGGGCAGAGGAATTTGCGCCGGCAGACTGGGCTGCTGGTTAATGGGATGAGCATAAGCCTGCAGCTCTTGCTGAATGGCGCGCAGGCGATCGCGCCGCCGCTGCACCACCTCACTATCGGCAGTTTTGCTCTGCGTGGTCAAAAAACGCGATAGGGTCAGCGCCTCAGCCATTTGCGATCGCTGCAGCGCGGTCAAATTAGGGGCCATAGAGCGATAGAAAGAAGCAACAGAACGAAAGGACTCACGACCAAAGCCTTGGCTAAAAATCGTCTGCATCTGTCCCTCTAGTTCCTAATTATGGAACAAACTACCGCTCATAATTTCCCCACCTGACAGGTGTCAGGGATTAGACAATCGATGTAGAACTGGCACAGGCCAAAGAGAGACGCAAACATCAGCAGCGGGTCAAACAGGCCAGTCATATTTACGAGTCATTGGGCGACAGCGCCTTCATCGCCGCTTGCTGCCCCACAGTTTGATACAGATCACGCAGATAGGCCATCACAATACGCGCATCATTAACCGGTAGCGGAATGTTGTCGAGCATATCCAGCACGGTCGAACTGGAGGGCGTCACCACCACCAGAGAAGACTCTAAGGGTTGATCATATTGCCAAAAGGTGCTGATATCCATCGGGGCAACGGCGGGCTGAGCAGTCGCCGCTGGAACAGTCGTTGAGGTAGCCGCGGCAGCCGTTGTTGTCGTGGTTACATCAACTGACTGCTGTCGCTTTTGTCGCAGTGAATCAAGGATTTGCGCGCGATCGCGCCCCCGTAGCTGAAACAAAATAAACGGATCTTCGCGAAAAAAGTCGCCCAGTTGGTAATACACAGCGGCGATATGCTTGCACGGATTCTTCGGATCGGGGCAGTCGCATTTGGAATGCACCTCCGACAGCTGAAAGGGAAACAAACTCAGGCCATTGGCAGTAAATACGGCCTCAATATCATCGGGCATCTCACCCGCTAAGAGCTGAGCCGAAAATAACGCGTGCTCCGCCAAGCTATCGACCACATAGTTCCAGTCTTCATCGGTGAACGCATCTAGCCAAATTGAGAGCTTGTAAGGTTCTTCCGCCGTTCCCTGCACCAGGGCAATCACCTTGGCCCCTTTGTAGTCAATATTGAGAATATTGCCTTCACGGGCGTAGCGACGCCCCCGTTCGAGCCGTTTCTTAAAGCGATAGTTATTGAGCAAGTCCACCCAGCGCTGCACCCACCAAGTTTCTTCTTCGAGGTCAAAATTGGGGGCAACTTGAAAACTATTGGCCATATCGCAGGTATCCTACCGGTCGCTTCATCTTACAGGGATTACTCGTGGGTGCGCGTAAAGGTAATCGGATAGTGATAGAAAGCTTCAGTCAGCCTGGCAGCTCGCTTCATCGCTCATAACCCTGATTACAGGTGAAGGACGCTGCTCATAACAAAGCTAGAGTATTACCAGCACTGACGTCATCAGGCTTCAAGACAACTCAAGAACGACGGAGCAGTGGCATGAGTGACCCGGATCTTCTCCTACAGACTGACCTGGCTCAGGTGACTGCGCGGATCCCGAGTCCGTTGATTTTGGATTTGTTCATACAGCTGACGTTCTTGATCAGACAGAGACTTGGGAGGCGTGATCACCACTCGCACCAACTGATCGCCTCGCGCCCCTTTAGGACTGGGCCAGCCTTTGCCCCGTAGCCGCAGCGACTGCCCCGACTTGACGCCAGGAGGCAGGTTCATGGTGACGCTGCCATCAGGGGTCGGCACCTGAATTGGGCCACCGAGGACGGCTTCATCCGGCGCAATCGGCACTTCGCACACCAGCTTATCCCCGTCGAACTGAAAAATGTGGTGAGGCAATAAGCTGACAATCAAGTAGATATCACCGCGTTGCTTTGAGTAGGGATTCAACTGTCCTTTACCCCGCAGGCGCACTTTGGTTCCTTGCTTCGCCCCCGCTGGAATGCGCACTTCGACCTCATTTTCGCCAATTTTCAGGCGCTTTGAGGTGCCTCGAAAGGCTTCACTAAGACTCAGCGAAATTTTCGCCTCCTGGTCGAAGGTCTTCTGTGACGGCCCGCCCACATTCGGATCGGTGCCAAAGCCTCCCCGAGGGGCCGTACGATAAGACGTATACCCTCCCGGCGCAGCGCCCCCAGCACCCCCAAAGCCGCTGTTGCCAAAGCGGCCTAGCAGCTCGTTGATGAACTCATCGAAACTGCCATAATTGCTAAAGTCAAAGTTGCCGTCGCCGGGAGCTCCGCCACCATAGGCTGCACCCCGGCCAGCCTGCTGCCAATAGCGACCAAACTGGTCATATTTTTGGCGTTTGTCGTTATCCGACAACACCTCGTAGGCTTCACTGATTTCTTTGAATTTGGCTTCAGCAGTGCTGTTGTTAGGGTTGACGTCGGGATGATACTTACGCGCTAATTTGCGAAATGCTCGTTTGATCTCATCAGCGCTGGCCGATTTGCTGACTCCTAGCGTTGAATAATAGTCTTTGAAGTCTGTCGCTGCCATTCACACATCCCCTCCAACAAATTTCGCCGCTCTAACGCTGTTTGAGTCAATAATCGAACCTGACGCTAACGCGCTGCCCCCGTAAACCCAGAGTTTCAGACCTCGTCTGCGCTATCTGCTCACAGTCCTGTGAATCGCAGTGGTTTCCGATCAAGCGGTCGCATTTCCCTATTTATAAGCTACCAAAGGGCCTACCGGATAGAAGTTCGGTTTTCACCGTAGCGATCGCGGTCAGCCATGGAAGAGCGGTCAGGCGATTCAAGGTAAGAAACGATCCAGCGCTGCCTTCAGCTCATCAATCTCGGCTTCAATATTGCCTTGTTCTGAAGCTCGCGTGATGCACTCACTCAAATGCTCATCCAAAATAATCCGCGCGACCCGGTCTAACGCTCCCCGCACCGCCGCAATCTGCACCAAAACATCGGGGCAGGGGCGACTGTCTTGCAGCATCGTTTTGATCCCGCGAATATGACCTTCAATGCGGGCAAATCGATTGAGGATCCGCTGCAGTGACTCCGAGTCATGCACGTGGGCATGTTCAGTTCCTGAGCCATGCCCATGGACATCAACATTGCCATCGGGGCGGGAAAAACCTTCATTATCTGGTTGTCTAGGCTGGGCGATCGCCATACAAAATCCCTAAAAGTTAAGCGAGACGGCAGGGGAAAACGGCACTGTGTGACTACTGGGGTGCGGCGAAATCAGACAACTCAGCGAGTTCTTTCAGAGAATGGGGACCCAGATAAAACTCACCGTTGATTTCCCAAGTGGGATACCCTTGAATGCCTTTGTCCTGACAGAGCTGTGGTTGAGGATTTTTGCCCCCCGGGTCGCACTCAACATAGGGCATCGCCCCCACTGAGCGGCCAAACAAGGCTTTTTGGTCTGCACAGTGGGGGCACCAGTAGGCCCCATACATAACCGCATTTTGAGTCGTGAGGTGATTCGCTAGCTGCTCTGCATAGGGTGGACTCGTTGGCCCCGTCAGGCTCGCGACTGAGGTGCAACTCGTCAGCATTAGCCCCAAGCTCACCGCACAACTCGCCACAACCCACAGGGTAAAGCGGCGTATCCCAAAGCGCTGGCGAACTGATGTCATTAAATCCCTAAGTAAATGTTGCAACCGTGACAATTTATCTTGGCCAGCCCATCGGCGACTGACTGGCGCAAGCTTTGGGCCGATTCGGGAATCTCTGCCTGAGAGCCAGGATTTCCTCACCTACCTTAGCTCGTTAACATAGGACACGATGGTTCTCATAGTAGCTTTCGAAAATATCCTTGGCTGACTGGCTAAATATTTTCTCTCAATTCACCCCTTGCGGAGACTGTAATGACGGTAATGGCTCGGCTGCGCTCTTGGCGAAATTCTCTCTGGCGGCTCATGGCTGCTGCTCTGTGTGCCCTCTTACTGATGGTGCTAGACCCACCTTTAGCCCAAGCGCAAACGTTACCTGAGCTGGCCACCCCGATACCTGGTCAAAGAAGCTTTGTGGCCGTGGCCGTTGAGCAAGTCGGTGCTGCTGTCGTGCGCATCGACACCGAAAAAACCATCGTCAGAGATGCCCCGGATTTATTTTTCGACGACCCCTTCTTTCGCGGGTTTTCCGGCCCAAATGGCTTTCCCAACTATCCGCAAGAACAGCTCTTACGCGGCCAAGGCTCAGGTTTCATCGTCTCTGCCGAAGGCGATATTCTCACTAACTCTCACGTAGTCGATGGGGCCGATCGCGTCACAGTAACGCTCAAAGATGGTCGCCGCTTTGAAGGCATTGTCGAAGGTCAAGACAGTGTGACGGATCTGGCCGTGGTGAAAATTGAGGCTGATGATGAAGCGCTGCCGGTCTCTCGCTTAGGCGATTCGAATGAGGTAACTGTTGGTGATTGGGCGATCGCTGTGGGCAATCCCCTGGGTCTCGACAATACTGTCACTCTGGGCATCGTCAGTACTCTCAAGCGATCCAGTGCGTCAGTGGGCATTCCCGACAAGCGGCTCGACTTTATTCAAACCGATGCCGCCATCAACCCTGGCAACTCGGGGGGGCCATTACTCAATCAAGATGGCGAAGTGATCGGCATTAACACGGCCATTCGTGCTGATGCCATGGGCATTGGCTTTGCTATCCCCATCAACAAGGCGAAGGAAATTAAAGATCAGCTGGTGCGCGGTGAAAGCATCGCTCATCCCTATTTGGGTGTCCAAATTGCCACGCTAACCCCAGATATTGCGCGCCGCAATAACGAAGATCCGAATGCTGGTGTTCTCTTACCAGAAATTGAGGGCGTACTGGTGATTCGGGTGATCTCGAACACGCCGGCAGCTGAAGCGGGTTTACGTCGCGGCGATGTGGTTTTAGAAATCGACGGTCAACCGGTGGTTTCTGCAGACACCTTGCAGCGCCAGGTTGAAAATAGTGCGATCGGGCAAACGCTGCAGCTCAAGGTCAAACGAGGCGAACAAACTGAGCAGCTAGCCATCACAACAGCTGAGCTGCAAGATAGCTAAGCGATCGCCAATCAATCGGTATCGGCAAACTCGTCACGTCCCCGCTGGGCTCCTTAGGCAGGTGTAAGGGCCGCACTCCCTGGAAAAATCAGCCCTTTTTCAGAGGGGCAGCGCATGACCAGCCTCTCACAACTGGCTTTGCACCCTAGATCGCCTGACGGCCGGCTGGTGAGCTCAGCGTTGGCGGCGCCAAGCCACAGGCAGGCGACACATTCCCCCAGATTAAGGACTGACTCAAGCCGGGGAAAGCATTAGCTCTGAGGAGCAAACGTACAATCGGGCGTTCATTCAAAAGAGAATGAACGCCCGATAATGGCTCATTGCCGTGGAAGATGTAAGTTGTACAGCCCATTCCAGCAGATTAAGTTCAGCTAGATGTCAATCTCGTGGCCGAGAAAGCTTCTGACTACAGTGCTTCCAGATAATCGCGAATGCGATTGCGCCGCTTAGGTTGACGCAATTTTTGTAGTGCTTTTGATTCGATTTGGCGGACTCGCTCACGCGATAGCTCTAGCGTACGACCAATCTCTGCCAAAGAATAGGGCGTACCGTCTTTGAGACCAAATCGGAGGTGAATGACATCACGTTCGCGCTCGGTCAACTCAGACATCAGCTGTTTGAGATCGCGACGCAGCGATTCACGCATCATCAGCTCTTCGGGGGAAATGTGGTCAGTCTCTAAAAGCTCACCCAACTCGGTGTCACGCTCTTTACCAACTTTGGTATCGAGAGAGACTGAGCGGGGCACGCGCACCAACACTTCCCGGACTTGCTCCGGCGTCATCTCTAACTCTCGGGCAACATCATCCAGACTGGGAGTGTGGCCTTTGTCTTGCGAGAGCTTGCGCTGAGCTTTCTTAATTTTGTTGAGCTTTTCTGTGATGTGAACGGGCAGGCGAATCGTGCGGCTTTGGGTCGCGATCGCCCGCGTAATGCCTTGACGAATCCACCAGTAAGCATAGGTGCTAAAGCGATAGCCCTTGGTGGGGTCAAATTTCTCAACGGCGCGCTCTAGCCCTAACGTACCTTCTTGAATCAAGTCGAGCAGTTCGAGGCCACGATTTTGATATTTCTTCGCAACCGAGACGACCAAGCGCAGGTTGGCCTTGATCATGTGCTCTTTAGCGCGAATGCCTTCTCGAGTCACCAAGTCTAGCTCATCGGTGGAGATATCGGCGAGGCTCGCCCAAGCTCGCTTGCCCTCAGAAAGAGTCGGTTTCAACTCCAGCAAAGGCACCTCAGATTCTTTCGCCCAGCGCTCTAGAGAAGGACGATAGCCGAGGTGAGAGGTGAGGCGATCGCGGGTCTGCATCAAGCGAGCATAGACTTCTAAAACACCGCCGCTTTGCTCGCCAGTGCTGTCTCGCAGCTCAATGAGTTCCATATAGCGGCGCACGTACTGCGCTTCTGAAACCTCTTCGTCCCTTTGCAGCAGCCGCACACGGCCAATTTCTTGTAAATACAAGCGCACCAAGTCAGTGGTACGTCGAGTTTTAGTCTGGCTGACCCCGAGGGTGACCCCCACCAGCAAATCGTCATCTGACGACATTAGCTCATCATCTTCGGGTGGATTAACTTCCCTTAAATCTTGTTCATCCTCATCAAATTCACCTTCAGTCAGAGCCTTGGTATCAGTTTCTGGTGGAGTTGTATAAGTCATAGGATGTTTACGATAGTTCCAGGGGTGCACGACAAGGTGCAGGTGACTCTGGGCTTAATGTGCCCAGTTGCTAAGACCAAGCATCAAGCCGCTTGGTTCCGGAAAGATTTACAAGATGCACCCCAGCAAGACCAGGGAAGAGTTGACCTTAGTGTACGGAGTCTCTCTGCATTGCTATGTGACCTGCATCAGACCGATGGGATAATCTTCATCACGCGATCGCTAAATTCCAGAATTCTGAACCGTTAGCGACACAACGCGACACAAATATCTGACTCCCAGAGATCGCGACGCTCGTCATCAGGCGATCAAGAGTGATGAACTAAAGTTTTATCCCTAGACAGCCCTAGAACTTCATATCGATGCTCCGAAACCGCACGATAAATCTGCGGCTATTGCGCCTAAGTTCTCTGGCTTTGCGAGGCTGTCCAGGCAGCCTACCGCTAAAGCCATATCAGCAGGGAGTTAGAGAAGGCATCTCAACTAGCCATCTTTTCTTTGTGACCGACAAAAAAGCGTCAAGTCAGTCACCATACGGTTAATACCGTTGAGAACAGCATCATGACCTTTGGGGAAACATTGCAGCAGGCCAACGCTCTTATCGTGGGAGCCAACCGGGGCATCGGTCTGGGCTTTGTGCAGCAGTTGCTGCAAGATGAGCGCTTTGGGACTGTTTTTGCCGCTTGTCGCCAACCCCAAACGGCTAACGATCTGTTAGCGCTACAGGATTATCCCCAACTCATCTGCTTGCCGATGGCAGCGACACAAGAAACCAGTATTGCCGAAGCGGTGATCCAGATTCAGGCTCAGGTTACTCGCCTTGACCTCGTCATCAACTGCGTGGGCATGCTGCATCAAACGGATTTACAGCCAGAAAAGAGCCTGCGCCAGATTGAGGTTGATCAACTACTGCAATATTTTCAGATCAACAGCATTCCAGCCGTGTTGCTAGCGAAACATCTACAGCCTTTGTTCAAAAACAGCGATCGCAGCGTGTTTGCCAATATTTCCGCCAAAATTGGCAGCATCGAAGACAATCGGCTGGGCGGTTGGTATGGCTATCGTGCTTCTAAGGCCGCCTTAAACATGTTTTTAAAAACCATCGCAATCGAATACAGCCGCAAAACCCCTCACACGACCGTCGTTGCCCTCCATCCAGGTACAACAGCCACTCAGTTATCAGCGCCGTTTCAACGCAACGTCCCCCCTGACAAGCTGTTTTCGGTAGAGCGGACTGTGAACCAGCTCCTCACGATTATCGATGGTCTGGCAGAGGCCGATAATGGCTCGTTTTTTTCATGGGATGGGAGCCGTTTACCCTGGTAGATCAGTCTCTGGAGGAGCTTTTGAGTTGGGCTCTTCTGACACCAGGATGACCTTTTAATGCCCATCAGGAAACACGACTTGATGAGCCAGATCACAGTGTTGTCACGGTGTTCGTCACCCACATGAGGGGGGAAATCTAGGATCATGTAGATATCGAGAGTTTCGGAAACTGCAGGCTATTGAGTCTGACTTTTATCGTCACTGGTAATTAGCTTCCCTCTTCTCTTAAATCAACAGACAGCACACTTAACTAAATCCCCTCGATGAGCAACTCATCGAGGGGATTTTTTTGTCCGCGCCGCTGCGGGCTGCCAACGACACAGGCTTAACGCTGTTGCATAAATAAGTGAGACTTGGTCAAACGACTCGCCGTCAAGCTTGCACTCGTTAATGCACCATGTCGCAATCGATTGGCCGTTTCGGCATCATATTCCCGGTAAGAACCGGCAACGGAGGGCGGATGGGAAACCAAAACTGCAGTCACAGAATTTGAGTTGACGGTGCGGACAAATTCTCTACTAGGCTCAGTAGCACTAGACATATCCGCTGCGGAAGCTTGTTGTCGCGAATCAATCCCCACTGCGGTCATAAAAACTGCCATACCGAGCAACAACACGAAGCTGACGGTCAAGCGACGCCATAGTGCGCGCAGCCACAGACTCGGTGAAGCCATGTTAGTGGAAGCTGCTGCTGAATTCTGATGGTGACTCATCGCGCGAATACTCTCGAACACCAGGCACCGCTCTACGCAACTTCAATAAGGAGGTTGTCTATGCAAAGTAGTGACTTAGCAAATGTTTACTCAAATACATTATCAGAGCTTTGTTGATTAAGTTTTATAAGACTCCGTAAAGATTAGGGAAACTTGTCTGCCATAGAAGTAACTCTCATGAGTGAGAGCGTGAGGCATAGGCCTGCGATCTCGGTGCTGCTCCATCGCTGGCTAATCACAACTCAGTGCGATGCAGGCGCACAAAGTGGGGAATTCGAGTTTGCTGAAGGGGATACATCCACGAAGAGGCCATGACCGAATCCAGCGTATGATCTCCCGCCAGCGTCAGACAGCGACACGAAAGTACCTCTTCAAAGGTTCTGTCAGGCGTCAGGTGAACTCAGTTCTCAGGCGTCAGTGGCAGTTTGGCAGGAATGCCTGGCAATCGCGGGAAATCTTCATTGGTCAGAGTGTGCTTGCCCACATAGACGCAATGTCGTACGCCTTGCGTTAGCGGCGTCTGACTAGATGTAACTGAGAGCAGCTGGCCCCCCAGCTGTTGGGCCACTGCGGCAGTGTTGTGGGAGTCTTCTTCGCTCCACTGGCCCCGATAGAGCACCGCAACACCACCCACTTTCACCAAGGGCAGCGCATATTCCAGGCAGGTGGGTGCTGGGCCAACCGCTCGCAGCAGGGCCAAGTCATATTGTTCGCGGTGGCTCGGTTGATGAGCCAAAAATTCGGCGCGGTCGGCGATCGCTCGCACATTCTTGAGTGCCATCGACTCCGCTGATTCGGTTAAAAAGCGCACCTTTTTTTGAGTCGAATCCAGCAAGGTGATTTGCCATGACTCAAAGGCGATCGCTGCAGGCAAGCCCGGAAATCCCGCGCCTGTACCGATATCGATCACCTGAGCCGTCGCTCGTGCAGTCGCCCATGCCGGGGCACCAATAGACGTCAACCAAGGAGCTAGGCCGCTAAGTGAATCCCACAGGTGCTTTTCCCAAAACGTGTCTGGATCAGTGAGTCGGGTTAAGTTCATCTGCTGGTTGCCCTGCAAGATGGCCTCATACACCCGTTGAAACAGTATTTGCTGCTCAGGCGTGGGCTGCCACTGCAACGTTTGCTGCCACTGCTGTTCATACTCGAGCAGTGGCGACGGAGCCGGTTCACCTACAGTCACGCGGTGGCCTCCGCTGGGGTCATGAGCGTATAGGGCTGTAAGACGCCATGATCAAGGGTCCAGGCGCGATCGGCGAGTTCAATCAGCTCACTGGCATCGTGGGTCACAATGAGCAGGCTCCAATTCTTTTTGAGTTGCTTCAAGAGGCTGACCACTTGACGGCGCATAGACCAGTCGAGTCCGGCGGTGGGTTCGTCCAATAATAATAGATAGGGCTGGCGAATTAGCTGCACGGCCAAGGCTAAGCGCCGCTGCTGTCCGCCGCTCAACGCATGGGGCTCAGCCTGTAGCGAGAGATGGCCTAGACCAACGGATTCGAGCGTTTGTGTGATGCGACTTTTAGACAGCTCAGGATGACCCAGGCGCAGTTCTTCCAGCACGTTGTGGCCGCAAAAGTGCCGCTCCGGAAATTGAAACACCAACCCAGCCAACTGCTGCAACGCTTCAGGCAGCAATACTTGATTGCGCCAGCGCACCTCGCCTGCCGTCGGATAGGCCAACCCGGCCAAGATTTCAAGCAAAGTCGTTTTTCCAGAACCGCTGGGGCCAATAACCAAGCCGAGTTCTTGCGGGCCGAGATCTAAAGACAGATTCTGCAGAATGGGTTGAGGCGTTGAGGCTGGGTGATATGACAAATCGCGAAGATTGAGCATGCCGTCTGCTGGGCTGATGACTTTTATTTAAGGTACCCGCAATTGATCCCAGGCGTGGGTGATCGCTCGTAAGAAATGCCAAGTTTATCTCCTTTACGATTTGCCACAGCGTCACAATGGGCTGAGCTGACTGGCCTTAAAGCTGTGGAACTCTTTCCGGAATTCGCCCGTCAAGCGGGGGAGATGTATCTGCCAATACAATATCGAGAAATCAACACGCTTTGTCGCTGAGGCGGCATATTAGATGCAGAGAGTTGAGTCGTGTTCTAGAAGACTCACACTAGAGCCATGATTTTGCTAAAAACTCAGCAGTCACTTTGTCAGTCAACCTTTACGCTCTCCACAGATATGTCAAACTTCGTAACAGGTATTATTCATCAACCGTTCACACGCCAAATCGTTCGGCGTTTGGGCTGTTTGCTAATGGGCGTTAGCCTTGCCATCATTCCTCTAACTCAAACTGCTTTTGCGGGCGATCCCTTTCGTACCGAGGCACCCCACGATATCAGCGATACGAGCGAACAAATTTTTTACGCGATGTTTCGCGATGGCGATTACGTAGCGGCTCGTGAGTATTTAGCCAGTGCGGGCGCTGATGCAGAAGCCGATCCCCTATTTCACGCTTTGGGCGCGGCCCTTGCCTACTTAGATGAAGATTGGGCCACGTTAGCCTCAAAAGCGGCCCTGACTCAGCAAACGGCGACTGAATTGGCTGGGTCTGATGATCTGCGGAGCAATTTATATGAAGCCGTGGGCGTATTTTTAGAAGGTGCTCACATCTTGCAAACTGAAGGGGTAGCTCAGGGCACGCCGAAAGCGCTGGGGATGCTGCAGCGAGTGTTTGACCGCATGGACGCGGCAGAGGCGATTGACCCTGAAGATCCAGAATTAAGCTTGCTCAAAGGCTATATGGATTTGCTGTTGGCGGTCAATTTGCCCTTTGCTAACCCTGAGAAAGCGATTGGCCGCCTAGAAACCTATGGCTACCCGACCTATGTTGCCTATCGCGGTATTGCTCTCGGCTATCGCGATCTCGATCGCGACACTGAGGCGCTGGAAGCCCTTGATGTGGCCCTGGGAGAAGCGCCGAACAATCCTGATTTGCTGTATCTCAAGGCGCAGCTTCTACGCCGCTTGGATCGCACAGCAGAAAGCCAGGAATACTTCGCTCAGGCAATTGAGTATGCCGATCAGCTCCCCGCTGCCACCAGCCGACAAATTGCCTTTGAGCAGTGCCACATAACCGGAGAAGACCGGGCGGTTTGCAGTGCTCGCGCAGCAGAACAGTTTGGCGAATAAGTCTGCGATCGCAGTGGCCGCTCCGCACCCCCATCGTTAGCCACACCGCTAGTGAATTTCAAGTGCTGTCCCTGGATATCTTCAGAGACAGCGCTTTTGATATGGCAAGGGATTGATTCCCATCTGGCCCCGTTGAGGCCTCAGAAACAGTTTTTTTTCATACAACAATCACGATAGTTGGTCAGACTTTCATAATTCGCATTCAAATCACCAGCTCAAAACGGGAAAAACTAATCTAAGAGTTCCTGATATCTGCGTTGAATTCTCTGCGAGGCTGTGGGCCATGTTATTTGATCGAGTTTTAGAGGATAGTCTGGGCTATATCCGGCGAAAGCTCTGGTATGACAGGGGATACAGTCCTGAATCGGCACCCAAAACGTTTCAGCCTGACCAATCAATCAGTGGTGAATCGGGAGTGCTTCATCGCCTAGAGGGACGGGACACGCCGCGTGCCGTGCGGACGTGGGTATATTCACCAAACCGACAAAATTTGAATACGGCTGAACCGGCAAACAGCCTGATGGATTTGCATATTTATACCGATTTTTTGCGACCGCTGCCCTACAACATCACTCCGATGGGCATTGAGCAAAGAGCCTTTCGCGATAATCAGCGTCAGCACAATATCCCCGTGATGACTCATCGGCTGCAAATACTGCAAGCTAGCCATCGTGTCACGGCAGAAGGTTTCTACAGTTGGGATATGGTGTTTTGGCAAGACATTGACCTTTTTCCACCCCTCAAAAGTAAGCTATCAAGCAAAACTGCCGATCGATTAGCGATGCTACTGACTGACAAGGTCGCTTTCCGATGCTTAGAGATGGATAATCCGTTGGAGACGGAGCCAGAGGTTTGGGGAAAAATCGTAGGTGAAGTGATGCCGCCGGTATTGGCCAAACTAATCGGATTCTGAGAGGCGATCGCGCCAATACGTCACACCACAAGCGTGCTCCATAGCCCTATCAGCTCAATTGCCGGCAGCTTTCATGCAGCGGGAAACTACAAATTGATCCATGATGGGCGATACTGGGCTCGAACCAGTGACATCCTGCTTGTAAGGCAGGCGCTCTACCAACTGAGCTAATCGCCCCAACCACACGGCTTCTGATCATAGCAGACAAGCATGGCGATCGCGGCACTGGGTCCACTCTAAATCCCCCCTTTTTGGTTGAGCCGCCATGCCCTCCGGAAAAACCCACGATCGCATCACAGTGTGGTGTGTGCCCTGGGTGGGCCTCGCGGCCATGATTAGTACCAGACATGCAGGCTATACGCTCCTGACCGTTTTGGGGTTTGTGTTTGCGGGACTCATGTTTGGCCCTGATCTCGATATTCGCTCTGTGCAAAGCAAGCGATGGGGCTGGTTTAGCTGGATCTGGCGACCCTATCGCCACAGCTTGCGCCATCGGTCAATGTGGTCTCACGGCTTTCTCGCGGGGACTGTGGTGCGGCTGGTTTATTTACTGGTGTGGATTTCACTGAGCAGTTTGCTGGTTTTAGAAGTGAGCAATACGGTTGGCTATACCCAGATTACCTGGAACGATTTAGGGCAAGCGATCACTCAGACTCTGCTCGATTATTGGCGTCTTTGGTTAGCTATCGCGATCGGTATCGAACTCGGAGCTATGAGCCACTACACTGCTGACTGGTTTGTTTCGGCTTGGAAGCGAGAGCTGAGAAAAGCCCCTGTCAAACCGCGCATTCCGTCGGATAAAGGGAGGAGATCGCCTCGCAGAAAGTCCCGCTAAGGGGAAAGTGTTTTTGTAATTTTGCCCTGTGAACGCACCCAAATTCAGACTTGGAGCCGGTGCAGTGAACAACCCGACGAACATTTCTCAAGCAATACGGGCCGCGACTACTGCAAATCTTGAACTGACAGTATTTCTGCTGCAATACTCACGCGATGTGCAACTAAAAGATTGAGAAAAAGTTCCATCTCTGTAAGCTAGAGCTAGCGATAGTTCTAAGCACTT
>JBCBJQ010000092.1:0-24073 GCA_038523235.1 Cyanobacteria bacterium J06626_4 | reverse complement strand
AAGAGACGTTGATTGCGGGGGTGGACAACGAGGGGTTAGCGGCGCAGTTGGGCAGTTTGGACGAGCAGATTACGGTGGTGGAAGGGCGGTTGCGGGGCTTAGCGGCGGAGGAGTCGACCCTGGCGGCGTTGAACCGCGATGTGGACATTGCTGAGGCGGTGTTTACGTCACATCTGACGCGGTTGAACAGTTTATCGGGGGAAGCGTTTGGCTCGTATCCGCCGGTGCAGGTGGTGAGTGAGCCGTCGGAGGCGAGTGAGCCGTCGTCGCCGCAGGTGCCGTTAGTGCTGTTGGGGACGGTGGTGGCGTCGGCGTTGTTGACGTTGGCGTTGGCTTCGTTGGCTTGGCAGCGGCGGCGGTTGGCCGCAGCGCAGAATCAACTGCCCCTCCAAGTCAAGTCACCAAGCCAGCTGCAGGGCTCGCGGTAAATTCTCGAAAGCGTGTCATCAAGGTCAGGATGGGGTGGCGCGAAATGTCCACAAATGGTGCTTGCTAAACTCGGGCACTTAGTTCTGAGAAGTAAAAAGCCCTAATTATCGTAGGGTGTATCATTGCCTAGCATGACGCACCAAAGCCAACCATGGAAGTACGTTGGGCTGTTACCACAATGCCCCCGACAGCAATGTTTATTGATGGCTACCTACTTACTTGCGAAGAAAAAGAGTTTCGATTTCAAAGGCTGTTAACGGTTTCGCGAACAAGTAGCCCTGACCCAGTTGGCAGCCCAAGGCTTGCAACTGCTGTAATTGCTGGGAGGTTTCAATGCCTTCAGCGATCGCTGTCAGCCCGAGCTGCTGACTAAGCGTCATAATGGTGCTCACCACCTGATAATTGCGGGGTTCTGATTCCATCTGACTCACAAATGAGCGGTCTACTTTCAAATTATTGACCGGCAAACGATGTAGATAACTGAGGGAAGAATAGCCAGTCCCGAAATCATCAATACTGATCTGCACCCCTCTAGTGGTCAGCTGCATGAGCAAATCAATGGTTTGACTAAACTCTTTAATCAGAGTGCTCTCGGTAATCTCTAGTGAGATGGCCTGCCCCGATAGCCCCGTATGCTCTAAAACCTGATCGATTTCTTTCAGCAAATTGGCCTTGTACAAATCTTGGGCAGAGAGGTTAACGCTAATTTTGAGATCAGCGCAATCAGTAAATTGATGTTGCCAATCGGCCAACTGTTGGCAAGCTTGCTTGAGTACCCAACTATCAATCTGCGTGATTAATTCGGTTTCCTCAGCCACCGGAATAAACTCATCAGGCCCAATCAGCCCCCGGGTGGGATGCTGCCAGCGCACCAGCGCCTCAAAGCCGACGAGGCGCTGGTGAGGCAGACTCATAATCGGCTGATAGTGGATGGTCAGCTCCTGCTGGTCAAGCGCTTTGCGGAGTTCTGTTTCCAAGGTCAGACGGCTGAGCACTTCGGTGTGCATGACCGTATCAAAGAACCGATAGGAATTCTGTCCCTGAGACTTGGCTTGATACATGGCAATATCAGCGTCGCGAATGAGTTCGGCAGCATGTTGATAGGCGTGGTTGCCCATGACGATGCCAATGCTGAAGCTGGTAAAAATTTGATGATTGTTAATCGTGATGGGGGTTTGGCAGTCCGTCAAAATTCGCTCGGCAATGTGAGTGATTTCTTCGGTACTGGTAATGTCTTCTAGCAAAATCAAAAACTCATCGCCGCCGAGCCGAGCCACCAAGTCAATCTGCCGCAAATGAGTTTTTAACCGCTGGGCGATCGCCATTAAGAGTTGATCACCCACGACATGACCAAGGCTGTCGTTGATCACTTTGAAGCGATCGAGATCTAGAAACACCACGGCGTAGCGGTAGTTGTCCTGTCGTTGGGCGCGTTGAACCGCGAGTTCGAGCCGATCAGACAACAAGGTGCGATTGGGTAATCCCGTTAGCGGATCATGCAAAGCATTGTGGGTCATCAGGGCTTGAGTTTGCTGGCGTTCGAGCTCGGCAGCGGCACGGGCGGCAAAGACGTGGAGAATTTGCTTGGCGAACTGCAAGTTGGCAATGGGTTGTTTATGGAGAATAAACAAATGTCCCAGAGCTGATCCCTGAGAAGCGGGCAATACCACCCCGAGATAGCTTTCTGCCTCTAGTTCGATGAGGTCGAGGTCATGAGGAAAAGCTTGCTGAACATTGCGCTCACACACAAACTCGCCACTGATAAACACCTGCTCACAGGGGGTCTGAATCAGCGGATAGGTGTATTCGGGCAATAGATTGCCATCGGCCCAAAACGCGATCGTCTTCAGTTGCTGACCCTCTTTTTGCGTGATGACAGCATAGTCAACTTCTAAAGCTTGGGCGATATGCTGCACCAGTGCGGGAAAAAAGTCTTGCCCGGTGGTAGCTGCCGTGCCGGCAATGAGATTTTGCAGGGCGATTTCAGTGCGTTTGCGATCAGTGATATCAAGCGTTGTCCCAAACAGTTGCAGCGCCTGACCCTCAGCATCTCGCTCGATCTCGGCCCGCCACTCATAGTAGCCCCAAGAGCCATCGGCTTGAGAGCGGTTATATTCCATCGTGTGGACATCACTATCCGCGATCGCCCCTTCGGCGCACTGTTGCAAGCGGCTGCGCACATGCTCTGGCAGTAGCTGCAGATATTCCTCGTAAGCAGGTGCCGAGGTGCTGGGGTCTAACCCATAGAGGCGGAACATTTCGGGTGACCAAGTCAGCGTTTGACTTGTGAGATCCAATTCCCAGTTCCCGACATGGGCGACCTGCTGAGCCCGGAGCAAAGTTGCTTCGCTTTGGCGAAGTTTGGTCTCAGCCTGATGTCGTTCGATCGCGATACCGGCAATATAGGCCATTTGCGTAATGGTCTGTAATTCCTGGGGTTGGGGCGATCTCACCTGGCGGTAATACATGGCAAAGGTGCCAAGCACCGCACCGCCTCGAGCTGTAATCGGACTCGACCAACAGGCCCTTAATCCGTAGCTCAAAGCCAAATCGGTGTAAGGACACCAGAGCGGATCAGTGGCAATATCGGCCACAATCACGGTCTCGTTGCGAAAAGCCGCAGTGCCACAAGACCCCACACCTTCTCCAATCTGCAGACCTTCCAGCGCCTGGCTGTAATCGCTAGGCAAGCTCGGGGCTGCCCCCGGCCGAAACCGATCGTCTTGGTCAAGCAACAAGACTGAACAGAGCACTCCATCTAGGTTATGTTCCACTGTCTCAATCAGAGTATGCAGCACGTTCGTCAACGGCTGACCTTGAGCGATTTTTGCTAACAGGGTGTTTTGGGCTGCTAGCTGAATTTCGGCAAATTTGCGATCGCTAATGTCGGTGTGAGTGCCTAATAGGCGGGTCGGTTGCCCAGCCTCATCCCATTCTGTGAACTGCCCCATCGAGAGAATCCACTTCCAACCGCCGAACTGGGTGCGTAAGCGAAACTCGACTTTATATTGAGCGGTTTTACCTGCTTTATAGGCTTGGTAAGCCTGACTCGTGCGGTTGACATCATCGGGATGCAGGCGGGCTTGCCAAGCGGGAATATTTTCCTGAAACGTCCCTGAGTTGTACCCCAACATCAGCGCATATTCGGGACTGACCTCGGCCTCATCGGTTTGCAGATTCACATCGTAAAGGCCCTGGTTGGCTGCCCTAAGGGCCAGGCGGAGACGTTCTTCACTGCTTTGCAGAGCGGTCGTTCGTTCTGCGACTCTAGCTTCTAGGGTTTGAGAATACTTTTCTAAAGTGTGATAGAGGTGGGCGTTTTCGAGGGCAATTGCTGCTTGGGTACACAAAAAGTTGACCATCAGGATGCGATCGTAGGTAAACACCCCGCTAGCTGATTGATGACTCAGCTGCAAAATGCCCATCAAGCGCCCCTGATTGAGAATTGGGAGCCCCAAAACGCTTTTGGGCTGCTGCTGGTTTAGCCACTGATCCATCACAGGCAAATCGGTTTTTTGGTCGTCAATCACTACCACCTCTCGGAGGTTTTTGACGTACTGAATCAGTTTGACTGGGACGTCAGGGCAGTCTTCAAACGGCATGTTGCAAAGGTCAATCTGCTCAAGGGTCGAGATCGCCCTGACCGGCCAAGAGTCTTGATGGTCGTGCAGGATGAGAACGCAGCGATCGCCCCCAGAAGCCTGCAGCATGATGTGTGTCAATTGGCTTAAGAGGTCATCTAACTGAAAAGCTTGGGACAACGCTTGCGAGGTTTTAATTAGGGTTGCAAAATCGAGGCCGTTCTCCAAATGACTAAGTTGCTGGTCAGAGATCGCATCTCGGTTTGTGGTTGCTCGTGGCGAAATATGGGACGTCGCAATCATTTCCAGTGTTTCCAATGGATTCACCATGGTTTGCTGAGACGCGAGCTGTAGCAGGTGGGGGTAGCGGTGTTCTAAATCTTGAGTTTTTGCTTTAGCACCCCAATGGGCATAGCCATAATAGGCGGCCTGCAGGTAGCCAGCAGCGGCTTTTTCTTTGCCCCAGTTCAGATAAAATTTGGCGGCGAGTTCATTAGCCAGAGCCGCTTCCTGAATATAGCCGTTGTCCTTAGCGCCAGCGATGGCGCGCTCGTAGAAATCGGTGGCGATTACGGGTTTCTGCAAGACGCGATAACGTTCTGCTTCCACTAAATGCAACTTGTGCAGCGTGTTCATCGGCGCATGGTTGGCCCATTTCCTCAGCTTTTTGCGACCCTGCTGAATCTGTTGGCGCAGCTGCTTTTGCTTCGTTGATTGAGGATAGACCGCCAACCAGGTCAATATCGCAAACCACCAATATTGCTGCACTTCATAAAATCCGATGATCCCATCTAGATAGGTCTGGCACTTCGGAATCGCGGCCAGTGCACCTTCCCAATCCTCTAGCCCATAGGCAAACATCAGTTCGTAGAGGTAGAAGGCACATAACCCTGAGCGATCGTCAGCCGCCGTCAAGGCCGCGAGTAGGCTGTCGTGACTCAGCCCTTGATTATCGAGTTCGGCTAAGGTTTCACTGTCATCTAGTAGCCTCAAAGTAAACCGATAGCTGGGATAGCCATAATCCAGCACTGCACTCTTTTGAGTCGTTTCTAGAGCCTGGATGTAGGTAAGGTGCTGCTGGGCATTTTCGGTCAGCTCCCTGCCGATTGAGCGACTATTTCTTAGATACGTAAAAATCGACCAAGCAGCATACTCATGCTCTCCCGTTTCTAACGCTTGATGATAATTGCGGAGCAAAAAAGCTGAACTCTCCTGAAGATGATGCTTCCAAGGTTTGTTCAGCACATAAGTAGTAAAAATAATTCCGGCTTCAACTCCCTGAATTACAGCCGGGTTTTCCATGAGCTTGAGGGCGAGATCCCCAAATTGGTGACCGGTTTCAATGTCACCTAAAAAGCTACTCAGAATTACGCCATATGAACCGTAGGCTGACGGTGCTGCATCGTTATTGCCATACCTTAAAAGCAATTCGATTTGTTTGAAAATCAATAGCGGATAAAGACTAGGTGCACTGATATAAGCGGCTGGAAGAATAGCTTTGAGGATGATGCTTCTCGCTTTTGCCGTGGCATCCTGCATAATCGGGGCATCCGCCAAGGAACTAACAGGACACCTTCCTAACAGGACCTTAGTCTTGAGAAACCCTAATAGAGTTGCAATTAATCCAGGCTCTGTTGGAAAGTTGACCTGAAGTTCAGATAAAATTTCAAGCCCAGTCTCTAAGGCCTCTGTTGCTTTATTTTGAATGATGTCAGCGAGAATCTTAATTCTATAGCTGTGGATTTTTTCTAAAACTGTATGGGCTTGCTCTAAAACTACCGCTATTAGGGCTGCTGATCGTTCGAAATCGCTATTGAGATAGGCAACTTCAGCACCGACTTCATACAGTTCTTGAATCAATGCCCGCTGCTGCTGCCAGGCTTTTGATCCGAGCAGATCAATGCCCGCTTGGCAATATTGGCTGGCAATCGGATAAGCAATTGCCTTTCTCGCTTTACAGGCCGCCTTTAATAGTAGTTGACCTGATTGAGACTGCTCGCTCGGATCAATCACCAACGCTTTGCCAAGGCTGATATTGTTGGCAATGTCGAATAAACGATGCTCTAATTCCGGCGGCGACAACTGCTTCAGCATGAGTCGTCCAATGCTCAAATGAGTGTGAGGTCTTTCAGCCGCAGTCAGTAAAGAATAGGCCGTTTGCTGGATGCGATCGTGCAGAAATTTATAGAAAACTGCACCGGAGTCGTCAGGGGGGATTGCTGCATCATCTTGAAAAAATTTGTAAGCTTCATCCATCGGCAGAACAAGCTCGTCTTGCAAAGCGGGCCATAAGTTAGCGGCTGTTGCTGTTGCTGATTGTTCAGAAATGAGGGCCAAAGTGGCCAAGTCAAACTGATTGCCCAGACAAGCGGCGAGCTTCAGCACCTGTTGGGTGGGCAGGGGCAGCTTTTGCAGCTGTTGAGCAATGAACTCCACCACATCGTCGTGCAGATGCGGCCCGGTGATTTGGGTGACATCGCATGCCCAACCTCCTTGCTGTCGATCAAACTGGATAAAACCATCTGCGTGCAGCGATTTGAGCAGCCGAGTCATGAAGAAGGGGTTGCCCTGGGTTTTGCGGTGAACGAACTGAGCTAGTAGACGCGATCGCTCTCTTGAACAACGGAGCGTTTCGGCAATGAGCTGTTCGGTATCGCTCAGGCTGAGGGGGGAAAGGATTAAAGTATTGACGGCTTTGCCGCTTTTTTGCAGTTCCTCAACAACTGCGGCTAATGGATGGGTCAGTGAAACCTCGTTGTCGCGATAAGCCCCGATCAGGAGTAAATGCCTGTCGCTATTCATTAGTATCTTGACGAGCTGCAGTGAAGCGGTATCCGCCCACTGCAAATCATCTAAAAACATCACCAGTGGGTGCTCTGCCTTTGTGAGTACCGCAAACAGGTTTTGCAATAGTCGATCAAAGCGCTTTTGGGCCGCTGGACCTGATAGCTCTAAAGCCGGCGGTTGGGGGCCAATGACTTGTTCGAGGGTGGGCACCAAGTCAATCAAAACTTGGCCGTTTTCTCCCACTGCCGCCAGAATTTCTGTACGCCATTGCGCGAGTTGAGTATCTGACTCCGAGAGCAGTTGCCCCATCAAGTCTTGCAGCGCCTGGGCAAAGGCAGAAAATGGAATATTGCTGTTGAGTTGGTCAAACTTGCCCTTGATGAAATACCCGCTTTGGCGCGTGATGGGTTTGTGGACTTCATTCACCACAGCGGTTTTACCAATACCCGAAAAGCCCGCGATGAGCATGAGTTCGCATGGCGGCGCGGCTATGCCATCCGCCTCACGGATAGAGATGCGGTCGAAGGCGCTCAATAATGCCTGGACCTCGGTGGCCCGACCGTACAGCTTTTCGTGAATAGTGAAGCGATCGCATTCATCCCGCTGTCCTAGGTCGAAGGTGGCAATGGCTCCAGTGGTCTCCCACTGAGTCAAGCACTGTTCCAGATCGTGCTTCAAGCCCAGCGCACTCTGATAGCGGGCTTCAGCATTCTTGGCCATCAGTTTGGCGACAACAGCGCTGAGTTGCTGGGGTACCATCGGATTGATCTGATGGACGGGGGTGGCTACTTTCGCGATGTGACAATGCACGAGTTCCAAAGGATCATCCGCCTCAAACGGCAAGCGCCCTGTAAGGAGTTGATAGAGAGTGCATCCCAGCGCGTAATAGTCGGCGCGATAATCAATGCCCCGGTTCATTCTGCCTGTTTGTTCGGGAGCCAGATAGGCCAAAGTGCCTTCCAGGCGGTTAGGGCTCTGGAGTTCCTGGGTTTCTTTGGGGAGCAAAGACGCAATGCTGAAGTCAATCAGCTGAATCGCTTTAGACGTCGGGTGAATTAAGACATTAGCCGGTTTGATATCTTTGTGGATGACCCGATGCTGGTACAGCCCGTGAAGAATATCGGTGAGCTGTAAAGCTATCTGTAGGATTTCGGGCCATGGTAGCGATAGTCGAAGACTGGTTCCAAGGGACCATCGCTGCTGAGCATACGCTTCTAGTGATATCCCGCCTTCGTCTGGCATGACTAAGGCATAGCCGTGACCGAGCGGTTCTAAGCTCAGAGGGCGCACCACTCCTGAAATAGCCAAGTTTTTGGCAATCACATACTGATTGCGAAATTGCGCGAGCGCCCTAAAGCTCGGGTAATCATGTCGTAAAGCTTTAATCACGACTGGGCGCTGCGGCGTTGTTTGCACTGCCCGATATACAACCGTCTGCGCTGTCTGGTGCAGAACCTCGCTCAAGGTATAACCGGGCAGGTTAGAGAGCGGGCTCGAAGTGACGCTGACAGGAGATGGCATTGCTGTGGAGAAGAAACGGTCAATTCAGGGGATGGTAGAGATTTTGTCGAGCGGGTGTCATATTCGACTAGGGCTCTTATGTAGAAGGAGTTTACGGCATTCTACATCGCTCCTTCTGCAAAGACGTGACCGCTTCACTACAGTCCTCCTGGGGTGAATGTGTTGCGCTGATCAGGGACACATCACATTCAGTTTTGAGAGGCCATCGTTTTAGCTCAAGGCGATCGCATCCAAACAATTACGTCCTTCCACAAGGTCAGGCTTCCAAATAGCAGTTGCTGCTTCACTCAAGGCTAAGTATCAGCACTGATGAAGCAGACGTAGCATAACACCATTAAATCAACAAAACTTAGACATCGTTTCACTACTCTCTATATCTATCGTACCCATTGTCATTTCGAAGACAATCGCATACGCACGAACTCAGGCTATTCGCCTTGGCCATAAACCCCTCCTATCGTAGCGGCCAGGCTACTGCAATTAGTAGCTCAGTCCCCCACTTCATCAACTTGAAACACTGACCAATCGTGTCTTCAGGTACTTGGGTCTCTACGTTTGACTATGCCTTCTCAGTTAGCTGATAAATCATGCGCGATCGCCCCCTCATCACCATCCCCCATGGTCACCCAAAAAATGGTCGGGCATACTGTAGTGACCGCTAGCCGCCAGCCTTCACCCCTTAGTCATGCACGATACCCAACCCATCGGCACCCTCGTTCAAGCCCGCTACAAAATTATGAACGTTTTGGGGCGCGGGGGCAGCGGCATCACCTACCGAGCCGAAGACGCTTTCACGGGGCGACAAGTTGCGCTGAAAGAGCTATCGCTCAAGGGACTGAACGATTGGAAAAAGCTCGAACTCTTTGAACGAGAAGCTCGCGTTTTAGAAGATCTCGATCACCCCGCGATTCCTGATTACGTCGATTACTTCCAGGTCGATACCGCCGACAACCGACTGTTTTACATTGCTCAAGAAATTGCTGAAGGACAGTCGTTAGCAGAGTTAGTAGCAGCCGGAGAACGCTTTTCAGAAACCGAAGTCGAGCGCATCGCCGCCGCCTTGCTGGCAGTGCTGCAATATCTGCACGGGCTGAATCCGCCCATCATCCACCGCGATATCAAGCCCCAGAATCTGATTCGCGGCAACGACGGGTGTATTTACCTGGTGGATTTTGGCGCGGTGCAGACGGCCTATCGCGAAGCCACCGCCTTTGGCAGTACAGTGGTGGGCACCTATGGCTACATGGCCCCTGAGCAGTTTCGTGGCCAAGCCTATCCCACGACTGACTTGTACGGTTTGGGGACGACGCTGCTAAACTTGCTCACCCACCAAAATCCAGGTGACCTGCCCCAAAAGCGCTTAATGATTGACTTCCGGCCTGTCATCACTGTGTCAGAACGGTTTGCTGACTGGCTCGATGGTTTGCTAGAACCCTTGGTTGAAGACCGGTTTCCGTCAGCAGAAGCGGCTCTCGATGCGCTCACCAATCCTCTACCGACCTCCCGTCGCGGCTTATCCCATCACCCTAATGCGCCACTGGTGCTGCACCAGCCATCGGGCAGCAAGGTCAAGCTCAGCCGCAGTCGTCGCCGACTGTCGCTCTCCATTCCGCCTAATGGTCTCCGAGGCGAAGCTGCAGGAGTCGCTCTCTTTGCCCTGTTTTGGAATAGCTTCATTTTTGTGTGGACGGCGATTGCTGTCTCGGGAGGGGGTGCTTTCTTTGCGCTGTTTTCGCTCCCATTTTGGGCGGTGGGCCTCTGGCTCATGTGGACGCTAGCCAAAGCCATAGTCGGCAAATTTTCGCTAGAGGTAACTGGCGATCGCTATACCCTGACCCGTCAGCTATGGCGCTGGCAAAAGCAGTGTGAAGGAGGCGCTAGAGACCTTTACGATGTCAAGCTAACTACGGTCTACACCCAAAACAGCCGCCCTGTGCGTGCCGTTGCTCTTAACGCCGGTACGCAAACCTATAAGTTTGGCTTGGCCTTATCCGCTCCCGAAAAAGACTGGGTCGTCTCCGAACTGCAGGCATTCATCGTCGACCAATCCACTCACTAAGAGGATGTTTGAGAATTCATCCGAGGTATCAAATTAGGCTAAGCGTCTGACCATAATCCGAATCATGGTGAGGTAAATGAACGCTTCACTCTTCCACCGCTTTTTTAGCAAGACAAATCCTGGCGCGGCTTCCGGCCGCAGGATGACCCAAATGACCCAACGCAGAGTGTCAATGGCCCATGGGTAAAACGGCGCTCCGTCATACCCCTCATCGCCCCCTCATCACTATCCCCCCTGGTCACCAGAAAAATGGTCGAGGCACACTGTAGGGACAGCTAGCCGCCAGCTTTCACTCCTGAGTCATGCACGACACCCAACCCATCGGCACCCTCATTCAAGCTCGTTACCAGATTATGAACGTATTAGGGCGCGGGGGCAGCGGCATCACCTACCGCGCTGAAGACGCTTTCACTGGGCGACAGGTCGCGCTGAAAGAGCTATCGCTCAAGGGACTGAACGATTGGAAAAAGCTCGAACTCTTTGAACGAGAAGCTCGCGTTTTAGAAGATCTGGATCACCCCGCAATTCCTAATTATGTCGATTACTTTCAGGTTGATAAGTAGAAAGCCCTAATTATTCGTAAGATGCGTTAGCGACAGCGGAACGTATCAAAGCCTTATACAGCCGTGTTGATGGGCACCCTACAGCACTGTTTATTGGCAGCCATCTACTGATACAACCAGCGTTTGATCATTCACCCGCTCTAAAAGATTGAGTTTCAGTTGCTGGTTCTAAATATGGCGTAAACAAAGCTTTTTCTTCGGCAGTTAGGCGCTTGGGGCGCATTGTGTGAGTGTTGACAAACAAACCGGTTTGTTGACCTTCTGCCACCAGCACCTGCTGATCGTTATGAAACCGAAACTGCATGACAGCGGATGCTCTGCGCAACTCCGATAGCCACAGTTCGACTTGAGGGCAATCGCCTAAATACAGCGGTGATTTGTAATCGATATGAGTTTGCACTAAGACTGGCGCAAATCCTTGCTTAGCAATTTCATGGGTCGGCATCGCTACCGCCTCTAGCAGTTTGACCCGCCCTATTTCCATCCACTGAATGTAAACAGCATTGTTGACATGCCCCATAAAATCAATTTGGTAGGGGTAGATGTCTAAGTCGAAAAGGATTTTTTGCACGACCTCACCTGCTCTAAAAGCTGTCGAATAGACATAAGTCACTGGCCAGTGACAAACTATCATAGTCACCACCAAGTGACAAGTCGGCAAGGCAACTATATGGCACGTGACAAAGCGGAAACGAAGGCTCGGATTTTGGCCGCAGTTGGCAAATTATTGGCTGAATCGGGTTTTAAGAGCCTTGGTGTGAACGCCATTGCGCGGGAGGCCGGTGTGGATAAGGTATTGATTTATCGCTACTTTGAGGGGTTGCCGATGCTGCTACAGCAGTTTGCTCAAGCAGGCGACTATTGGTTGTCGATGGAAGGGTTGGTGGGAGACGAATCGACCATCGAAGCGGAAACCCTGGCCGACTGGATGACCTATCTGCTGCTGGAATTTATGGGCGATTTGCAGGAGCGCTCTATTACTCAAGAAATCTTGCGGTGGGAGTTGTTAGAGGGTAATGAACTCACTGATGAACTGGCTCAGGTGCGCGATCAGCTCGCGTTGGATAGCCTGAAGTTTCTCAAAGGCAAGGGAGAGTTTCCTCCAGATCAAGATGTCCCGGCGATTAGTGCTGTTTTAATTGCGGGCGTGGTTTATCTGACGCTCCGAGCCAAAATTCACAATACGTTTATGGGCATCGACTTTAGTTCCCCCCAAGGGTGGCAAAGAATTGAGACAGCGCTGGCCTCGATCATTCAATCGACTATGCAAGAGCAGGAGAGTTCGTAGATTTGGAGATGCCTGTCGTTCTTGGGCACGTCGCGATGATGACGATCGCCAACAGGTGTTCAGCAGCACCCGATCAGGCTCCTGTTCCCAACATGGCTGGCACATCAATTTCTTTAATGCAGGTGGCTCGTGATAACGAGAGAACGCAATCGATAATTTTGAGCAGATCGGCGAGTGGGATCGCCTCACCACTGGTGAGATTATCGGCTGCCAAATCTGCTAAAACCTCTGGCGTGCCAATGTTGCCGGGATTAATCACGGTGATGCCAATTTGCTGTGATCGCACCTCTTCGCGCAGGGCATGCACCACGCCGCGCAGGCCAAACTTCGAAGCGCTGTTGGCCACTTCGCGCCCCGAAAAATTATCGAGACCAGAGAGTGCCCCCATCAAAATAATTTTGGGATTGTCCGCGCGGCGGAGCGCAGGCAGCAGCGCTTTGATTAATCGGATCGGTGCCGTCAAATTAACCGCGATCACGCGTTCAATATCGGCATCAGAACAGTCTTCAAAGCGGTATTGAGTCGTGAATGCATCGGTTTCCCAAGTGCCGCCCATGTAGAGTAAGGCATCCAGGGGCTCATCGGCGATCGCGTGAGCAACTGTTTCTACCCCCGCCAAATTCGCGAGGTCCGCTTGCAGCCACTCGCCCACGGGAGCTGCGGTGCGAGAAACGGCCACGAGTCGCTCAGTGCGATCGACAAGATGTTCGGCGACGGCCAAGCCCACACCCCGACTTGCCCCCGCCACCAGCACGGTTTTGAATGACATTTTTTACCTTCCTTCAAGAAAATAACCGGGTGAACGTTGAGGAGGAACGTCCCTGCGAAGACACTCGCAATTCGTTTGGCAGCGGCTATCTCAGACCGGACAGCCATGACCCCAAGATGGCATTGACTGCATCCGGGCGCTCCAACTGCACCCAATGCCCACCCCGAATCGATTCGTAGCGCCACACCGCGTCAACATATTTGTAGCAGCGGGAGAGCTGACCTTCGGTCATCCACTCGTCATCACTGCCATACAGTCCCATCGTGGGCACTGTGAGATGTTTCTGCCGCTGACCGGCTAAAAACTGACGGTAAAAAACGTCGTAGGACGGATTCGCTCGCTCCCAGATGCTCCAAAAGGTGGTGTCATTGTCCCCCGTCAACCGGGCTAAAACTGCCTCGGCATCAGGGTGCGAGGCAAACTTGTGTCTAAATCGTTTGGCGTCGTGGCTGAGATACCAATACCGACTAGCGCGATCTAGGCCGTGCAAGATCAGCCACAGATAGTGCATCAGATGGCCCGTCGCGATATCGCGCAAAATTTCCACGGAATGTCCGACCGAGAGGGCACAGTAGCTGAGAAAACGCTGCGGGTAGTTGGCGACTGTTTCCCAAGAGACCGTAGCGCCATAGTCGTGGGCAATCAGATGAACTTGACCAATCTGGAGGGCATCCAAGAGGGCGATCGTGTCGGCCCCTAATTCGTTCACGTGATATCTACCGACATCGGTCGGAATAGAGCTGTCGCCGTGACCGATCCAATCTACCGCGATCGCCCGGAACCCTAATGAGCTCAAGTACTCTAATTGATGCCGCCAGATAGTGCGGTTGTCGGGCCAGCCATGCAGTAGCAGCACCGGTGGGCCGGGAGTTTGAGTATCGGTGAGGGCATAGTCAACCCCTCGCACGTGAATCTGTTGGGTGGCAACAGCGGTAGAGCTGGCGTTTTGAGGACTCATAGCTAAGAAACGTTTAATTGCTCATTTTGGAGAAACGCAAACCGAACTTGGTGATGCCAGGAAACTCCATGCCGGCATGCTCTGAAAAGTAATGCGAGTAGAAGGTTTGATACGGTTTAAACCCGATCGATTCATAGGTGTGCTGTGCGGCATCATTGCCGTTGATCACCATAATGCCGGCATGAGAGTGCTGCTGCGATTTCCCTTCCTGAAGTAGGGCATTCAACAAGGCCTTGCCGAGTCCGCGGCCGCGGGCCGCGGGTAAGACTGCTACATTTTCAATAATCCACGGGGCTTGAGGGGTGAGAAAATCTGGGCGCAAATCGCCGCCCCAAAGTTCCAGATAGCGATCGCGAAAGGCGGCGGCAGTGGCTGGAGACCAGTGCAATTCATTGGCGATCGCCCCTAAACGCGAGAGCCGCAGAGGACAGTAATCATCGGGATTGGGGACATAGCCGGCGGCGGCGGCGACGGGTTGGCCCTGTTCTTCCAGAATCAAAAAATCAGAAACGTTGCCCCAATTTGATGCTGCTGCCTTCAGCTTGGCGGCGATAAAGGACAAGGCTAGAGTGTCGGTGCCCTGCAGCAGATCTTCCCAAAAGCAGTAATTGAGCGGTGGCAGCGAGGCTTCATACTCAATTCTGGCGAGCAACGGAATATCGACAGTGGTTGCTGGGCGCGTGGTTAAGGTCGCTAGCATCAACTCCTCCTTGAGGTGACTCCCACAAAAGATACAATCTGTATGTATCTAAAACTATAAGAGCTGATTTTACTTTGTCAAGATACATACTGTCTGAATGTTTCATGTCGAGGGTCGCTGATGTCCTCTAGGCTGACCAAAGTTGAGCAAACCCAACGCACTCGCCGAGCTATTTTGGACCGTGCCCGGCAATTGTTTTCGGCGCAAGGCTACGCTGCCACGGGGACTGAAGAAATCATTCGCGACTTGGGCATTACCCGAGGGGCGTTGTATCACCAGTTCCACAATAAGCTGGGCGTCTTTCGGGCCGTTATTGTGGAAGCCTATGGGGAGATCACCGACTCTATCCGCGAGCAAATTCAGCCGCTCGACACTAATTGGGAGCAGTTGATCGTTGGCTGTCAGGCTTTTTTAGAGGTGACACAGCAAGAGGAGCTGCGGCGGCTGGTGTTTGTCGAAGCGCCTGCTGTTTTGGCTGCAGATGACCTGACTGAGATCGATCAGTATGGGTTTGGTCTGCTGCGAGCGTCGATTCACCTCGCGGTTGAGGAGGGGCAGCTGAACGTTTTGGATGCTGAGGGGTTTGCCCATTTGGTAAATGGTTCGCTCGATGAGTTGGCGGCCTGGGTGGCCCAGTCGCCGGACGCTGATCGATTAAAGACGGCGCAAGGTTTGGTAGAAAGACTCCTCACACTGCACCGCAGTGGTGAGGCTTGATGGCATAACGTCCTGCTTGAGCGGCTGCCCCTGATCTGTGAATCCACCTCAAGCGCTTTGATAGTCGGCTCCGACCCGCCTGCTAGGCGGCTATTCCGCGCCGCTCGTCGGGTCGCGGGCGGTAGGCCTGCCACGTAATTAAGAGCCCAATGGCGAAGAGGATGCCTTCAGTAATCATGAAAAAGAGTGAACTCGCGTCACTGGATACTTGTTGGTAGAGTCCAGCCGCAAACATCCGAAACAACCCCAGAGTCAGTAAGAACCAGCCACAGAGTGTGACCACCACAGTCCAGTCGCGTTGCCATCGGTTGTGCCACCGCACGATGGCCAACCCTGCGACGAACATAATGACTCCAGACAGGTAGACGACTGGCGGGATCTGCTGTTCGTAAAGGTGCGGTTGAACCAGTGGAAACTCCGATGCAATGGTCACCATGAGAGTTGGACCTAGTAGACCGGCGATTAACTTAGTGTTCGTCATGCCATACCTTCAGGTACTCATTGAACTAACTAATAGACAAGCTCTCAATAAACGCTTGCGCAAGCGTTAAACGGTCTAGCATTGCCTATCATTCGTTGCGAATATCTTTGGATACTTACAGGGAATCTCTCAGCGATCGGTGGGCATGAGCGTGGTTAAGCTGTCTGGATGCCATATCTATCAAGGACGTTGCCCAGGCTCACTTTACTGCTGATATCCAACGCGCTCAAAAGTAGGAAGTATCGGGATATTGTTCACATCAATAGCACAGAATACTCTTTAGATTCTTGCTGCTTTCAGCATTCTTTTTCTCTTTAAATCGGTGACTCTAATGATTGTAGGGCGCGTCATTGCTTGACGTGATGCACCCTACAATCATCGGGCGGTGCGTTGGGCTCATTGCAATGGATTCAGTCTGGGTTGAGCCTGCTGCAAGCGTCGATTCAGCCAGTAGTCTTTGAATGGCTGCGCTCAACTCAAGACAGTCGATTTTCGGGTGGTTTCATGGCAGTATCCTAGGCATTTTCTTTTGTAGCAGAATGTTTAGCTCGTCTACGGCCGCTGGACGATAAAACACGGTTTATTCGGCCTGCTGAGAGGTTTATCGCGATGTCTGTAAAGTGCATAAAACAGCGTGTATTTTTCCGCAGAGGGGACAACTGGATTCAGGAGAATGCCTGGCTCCGCCGTCCCCAGCTCAAGCATTACCTGAGATCGAGCTGGCCCGTCTGCAGGATGTTACCGGGCATCGCGCCTCAGAGTTGCGATCGCCCTATCGTTCCCTGTTTCACTACACAAAGGCGTTCATTGCCATGTCAACGCTAACAACAGATCAACTCTCGGATGGGCGCTTAATTGCGCCGGAGCGAGTCCCCGAAGGATTTTTGTGGGTTGATGCCAAAGGAGCCTGGTCTGAAGATAATTTTTTAGGGAGCTTTTTGTTTGCTCTGCTTTGGTGCGGCACTTCATTTGCGTTCTTTGCCGTATGGCTGTTCAACTTTCTGACTGCGCCTCATGTGGGAACGTTTCTCATGCTGCTGTTTGTGGGCGTGTTTGCCGGAGCGGGCGTCGGGATGATCTGGAAGGGGCTGCGCTGGCTAAAAATCATTTCTACATTCCATCCGGGAGAAGTTCTCTTAGCGTCCTATCCGTTGAGAACGGGAGAGACCTTTAGACTGCAGTTTCGTCGCCCCTTGCGCCGCGGCTATACCCAGGGCTCAGGAGAAATCACCGCGAAATGGCTCTGCTATGAATGGGTGCAATATCGTCAGGGCACCGACACTGAAACCAGAACCCACCTGCTTTGGGAGCAGGATTTGCCCCTGATGACCATTTCGATGGGCACTCAGGTGGTCACCTATGAGACGAAGCTGACCGTTTTGCCAGAAGGGCCGCCCTCCTTTGATGCTAAGCATAATCAGGTGCGCTGGGAAATTCATATTAGTGTCGATGTGCCCGGCATTCCTCAAGATACGATGCACTTTCGCTTTGAAGTTGTGCCGGAGGCGGTGTGATGTTTGAGATGCATTTTCACAACAAGCTGGTAACTGTCGGCAACGAGCTGTCGGGGAAGCTCATTTGGTATTCCCCCGATCGCCATCTCCCCCGCCAGGCCAGTGCCGTTGTCCATTGGTATACCGAGGGGCGGGGCGATCGCGACGAGCAGACAATTTTCACCATCCCCTTGCAGCCAGAGCAGCTTATTCGTGACCAAAGGGTCGATTTTCCCTTTGCGGTGACGATTCCCCATCGCGGTCCCATTACTTATAACGGTTCGTTGATTCGCGTCATTTGGGCGGTGCAAGCCTGGGTGAAACTGCCGCGCTCGTCAAAACGCGACCACACCCAAACCTGGCCGTTCCTGGTGATGCCGCGATGACTTCGCTGCGTCTCAACCCCAAGTTCGCGCTCAACCCCTATCTCGCCTTGGGCTGGCACGCCAATCCCTTTGCCCTGGGCGAGCCGGTGATGACTCCCAGGTTATGGATCGATCGCGGCTGGTCTCAGGCTCCTGTGCCAGCGGCTCAGCAGTTGGTGCAAGTCCTGGGTAACAAAGGCTTTGGCAAGACGGCCCATCTGCGCTATTGGCAAGCCCAAACTGGCGGCATCTATGCTTACTACCCTCCGGGTTGGGGCCGCTTTAAGGTGCCCCCAGTCCAAAACATTGCCTACTGGGATGAAGCCGATCGCATTCCCGTTCCCCTACTGTTGGCGGCATTGGGGCGGGCCGCTCGCACCCGAGCTACCCTTGTCGTAGGTACCCACACCGATCTGAGCCGTCTAGCCAAATTCTCGGGTTTGGCGGTTCAAACGATTCGCTTGCCGCCTTTAGAGGCAACCACACTGAGGATTTGGGCCGAGCGGCAAATTCAAGCGGTGCGCTTGCCGACGGTGCCCTGTGGTGTGAATCTGTCGTCGGCAACGGCTCACGAAATTACCGCGATCGCTCAGGGGTCTTGGCGGGCGGCGGCGGATGAATTGCATATTTGGGCTGCTGCGATCGCTCATCAAGCGGTGATGGAAAGGCGCGATCGCAGCAATTGAGCATTAACTGCGCCGAAGCTGAAGGTTAATGCTCAATTGCCATAGTGAACGGAGCCGGAGCCTTATGGTGCAAAAACTGCTCTCACGGCAACAAACAATCTAGAAAAATACAGCCAGTGGCTGTCACCCTTGCCCTGACTGATCTCTACGAAGCCGTTTTTAGTCAATCGTAATCAGCTGCTGAAAGCAATCCAAAATCAAAAATATCCCACCTGAAGCATCCGGTTTCTACGAAAAGCTTGTTGGCGACTGTTGACTTCCTAGAAACCGGGTTCTGGGGCACGTTATTGCTTAGCAGACTCTTAATGATTTAGCCGTTTTTCAATTTCTGCTTTCACGGCATCCGCATCGGCAGGCAAATGCACAGCGGGGTTGGGGTATTCGCTAGTGACGTCTTTCAGCGTTGATTCGTTAGCCCACTTTGAAATCGGTGAACTTCAGACCGTGGGCGGTGCTAATCACCACCGTTTTGTCACTAGACTTGATCACGCCCCGCTTGATTAATTTGGTCATGACAGCCAAGGCAACGCCGGTGTGAGGGCAGGTGAACATGCCGGTCAAATCCGCATGGGCGGCAGCGGCGGCCAGTTCGTTTTCGGTGGCTTGCTCGACGATGCCGTCTGTTTCAGCGATCGCCTTCGTCGCTTTGGTATAGCTCACCGGGTCACCAATGCGAATGGCGCTGGCCAACGTGTCTTGGGCGGTCACGGTGTTCTTTTCTTTGAAACCGTTTTTGAAGGATTCATAGAAGGGATTGGCCTTGGCAGATTGAGCGGCGACGAGCCGGGGCATGCGCGTAATCAAGCCCAGATCCATCATCAGCTTGAAGCCTTTGTGCAGAGCACTGATGTTGCCCAGGTTGCCCACCGGAATGATGATCCAGTCGGGCACGGCCCAATCAAACTGCCGAATGATTTCAATGCCGACGGTTTTTTGGCCTTCGATGCGCAGGCTGTTCATCGAGTTGGCTAGGTAGATGGAATTGTCCTGAGTGACCTCTTTGACAATTTTCATGCAGCCGTCGAAGTCGGTGTCGAGAGCAAGCACGTGTGCTCCGTTAGCGACCGGTTGAATCAGCTGTGCCGTGCTGACTTTACCCGCCGGTAAAAAGATGACGGCGGGAATGCCCGCGTAGGCGGCATAGGCGGCAAGGGCGGCGCTGGTGTCACCGGTGCTGGCGCAGGCCACGGCTTTAACTGTGCTGCCCCGGGCCATCATTTGTTTGACGACGCTGACCAACACCGTCATGCCCAGATCTTTAAAGCTGCCGGTGTGGCTGTTGCCGCAGAGTTTGATCCACAGGTCGGGGACGCCAAGCTGCTGGCCGAGGCGTTCAGCCCAAAATAAGTTGGTGTTGCCTTCAAACATGCTGACGATGTTTTCGTCCGCTAAGTCAGGAATCACCCACTCTCGCATACCCCAGACGCCGCTCCCGTAGGGCCAGGTGGTAGTGCTGGCGCGCGAGCTGAAGAGGTGCTGCCACTGTTGGGCGTTGCGCTGTTTGAGCGGTTCGCGGTCATGGTGTACTTCAAGCAGACTGCCGCAAATGGGGCAGGTGTAGATCACGTCGTAGATTGAGTGTTTGCCAGGACAGCCGGCGCTGCAGCGAAAATAGGTAGTCTGCTTATCGGTATCGGCTTTGGACGCGATCGCGGACAACATGAGAGGAACCTCGTAGTGGGTCATAAGTTGAGATTAGGTTCATAGCCATCGCTGAGGCAAGGGGCGAGCGCTACTTTCTGGGGGAGGTAGCGGCGATTCAACGATACCGGCCAACTAGCTGGGGATTGTCCAGTTGTATCAAACTCAATTATGCCGCGATCGGGCGGCGGTCAGCGGGCTAGTCAATTAAGCTCAGGGCGATGTCAGTGTTGCCTTGATGGCTGTGAAAGGTGCAGTGTTTCCTGGTTTGGCTCCAATGCCGTCTCAGGCAGTAGTGATGCAGTGAGTCACAGACGTGATCAAAGTTCGCATGATCGAAAGTTGAGTGTCTAAGCTAATTTCTCGCAACGGATGCTTGGAATAGCCTGTCTGTCTGAATTCACGATTACATTGCTCGATCTCTGAGAGTGCAGCCTGTTGCAAAGCCGGACAAATGGCTAAGGGCATTTCTGAGGCTGCCACAAACTGAGGCTGAAAATAATGAGACACAAAAGCCAGAGAACTCCCTGGATTTTGTTGGTTCAACGCCTGGACATTAGGAAGCGCTAATTCAAAAAAGCCTGGGGACAAGACAGTTTGAGAGAGGCCAGTGGGATCATGAGATAACAGCGGTATGTAGTCAGGTAATGCGGCGGTAACGCCACTCGTCGCCTGATTGACACAGCGTGAGTTAGCCTCCCTACTGACATAGAAAAATAGCCCCGGTGAAATCAGACCGGCTGAGTGCAGGGAAAAATAAGCATCAATTCGGTCAAATCCTCGCATCCACTGACGAATAGCGATGCACTCAGGGTAAGTATCTGCCGTAAAGTGCCCTTCTAAATCGCGACAGTGCTTTAACTGGAGGAGATCGCGCAGCGTGACGTTCGTCGGTAGCTCGCTGGCATTGCGATGTAAGAAATCTGGATCAGCAACCGGGACAATGCCAAATTTCACATTTGGCCAGGGTTGCTGCACCAGACTTTGAAGCATGGAGACGGCTGTCAGCGGGCCGATAATCTCGTCGGCGTGACAGCCAGCCACAATGACGACGGTGTGAGCAGCATCTCTGTCACCGACAGTGACGCCATACAGCGATCGCCCTTCACTAGAGACGCCAATCTCTTCAACCTCTGCACCCCAAGCCTCTGTATCACGAATCAGACTGTCAAGTCGCTTTAAGTCAGTCCATTCCATCACAGCCACACTGCATTTCTTTTTCAGAATAGCGATGAGACTTGGCCGTTGTTCAATGCCATGGTTGTCGTGATCTGCTGCATTTGCTTTGTTAGCCCGCTACTGATCGCCTGTTAGTGGCGTTTCATCGTGAGTGACTCATCGCTCTTGCTGACAATCGCAAATCCGAAACGCTGATAAAGCCGTACTGCTGGATTATCGGCTGAGACGCTCAACGAAATCGATGATTGTCCAGACTCAGACGCCAACAAGTGAGTGAGCAATTGGGTGCCGACGCCTTGGCCCCGATACTGAGGCAAAACTGCGATGCTGAGTTCTGGGGTGTTGTCATCCACATAACCGTAACCTGGGTTCTCGCCGATCAATAAGCGCAACCAGATTGCACCGATAGACTGATCCGCGATCTCATCCTTGGCCAAGAAGCCAAAATCGCCTTCACGTCCCCAACTTTGCACATAGCGCGCCAGCTCAGGCAGGCGAACGACTTCGCGAGGAAGTGCCGCACATCCTTTCGGCATATACAGAGCCTGGTATAACATCTCCCAGAGAAATGGTTCATCTTCTAGCTTGAGGGGGCGAATGACGCAGTTCATAGTCTCAGTGTGCTAAAGCTGTGCGCGGTAGTACAACGATGAAGTTGGGAGGCGATAGGCATCCTCGAAGCTCCTATCAAAGGCTTTGGTCGCCGCGCCAACGAAGATGGCGCAAGCTAACAGATAACAGTCTAAACCTGGTGCTTCTCTACCCAATTCTTGAGGGTTTCCAGAAAGTCCAAGGTCGTTTTGCCAAAATCAGTGATTTCGTAAACGACGGCAATGGGGCGATCGCTCACCACCTCGCGGGTCACTAAACCGGCCTCTTCCATTTCGCGGAGTCGCTGCGTCACCATTTTTTTGCTGGCGCCTCCCAGTTGACGAGCTAAATCATTGAACCGGACTGGGCCATCTTTTAGATGCCAGAGAATCGACCCTTTCCATTTGCCCCCCAAAACTCTCATGCCCCGCTCAATGGGGCAAGGTTCGAGACAGGGCTCTACAGCGTGTTTACGACCTTGGTCGTCAGTGGTGATGTCTAAAGACGTGCTCATGGGATGCGTGGTTACTAAAAGTAAACTGGTTGACTCTAGTGACTAGTCTGATTATGTTAAATCACGGCAGCAGCCGAGGTCATTAGTCCCGATTGTTGCTGGACTATGGGCTATTGGGCAGCCCGGCCAACTATTGAGTCATTGCCAGCCAGGAAATCCCTATGTCTATCCCCGACATCCATCTCTACACTGCCTCCACGATGAATGGCTGGAAACCGGTTATTTTTTTGGAAGAAGCTGAGGTCGAGTATGAACTGACCTATATCGACTTTGGCAAAAAAGAGCAGAAATCTGACTGGTATATGCGGCTCAATCCCAATGGCCGCATTCCGACGATTGTCGATCGCGGTAACGATAATTTTGCTGTATTTGAGTCAGGGGCGATTCTCTGGTATTTGGCTGAGAAGTACCAAAAGTTTTTGCCCAGCGGTGACAAAGCGAGATCGGCAGCGCTGCAGTGGCTGATGTTCCAAATGTCTGGCATTGGCCCCATGATGGGCCAGGCCATGTACTTTCAGCGGATTGCCGCCCCCAAAGGTAACGAAGACCCCTATGCCATTGAGCGCTATGTGACTGAGTCCCGCCGACTGCTAGAGGTGTTGGATCAGCAACTCGCAGGCAAAACCTATTTGCTCGGAGATGACTTTACCATTGTCGATATGGCGACGTATCCCTGGGCACGCTCTTACCCCTGGGCCAAGGTTTCAGTCAAAGGTTTAAATCACTTAAAAGCCTGGTTTGATCGCGTTGATGCTCGCCCCGCCACTCAAAAGGCCGTCACCATTCCTAAGCCCTTTCCCGCATTTTTTGGCAAAGGCGATGAGGTCTCCTCTGAAGCTGAGAATGCCTCCCGTTTCTAAGCGCTGACGCCGCGAATTTATTGCCCTAACCTGCCATTTTTCACAAAAACTTTGCCATGAAGAACATTTTTATTATCAATGCTCACGAAGTCTTCCGAGAAAGGGTAGGCAAGCTCAATGCCATGTGAGTGGATAACGCTAAAACCAACCTGACCCAGAAAGGCTATGACGTCAGAATCACCACATACTAGTCGTAACTAAACAATCCGATATTCATACTCGATCGATCTTTTTATTCGTTGATCGATATTTCTCAGACACCACTGCAGACTCAGCATTAGATCTGATGGATTAAGAGCTATAGGCTCGAATCTAGGCTGCCAGTTTTGTTGGTCAAAGAATTTATTTGTTATTACCTGTGCAACGATCTAACCAATCTTCGTACCAGGCAAGAAAGCCCATACTCTTACCTTCTCTACTGATGACTGGAAACCATTGTATATCGCAGCACCAGACTAAACCTCGTTGTTCGCCAGCAGTTACAAGTACATCAAAAACACCACATCCATGATGCGTAAGGGGGATAAAACCTGCCCCTGCTGGATAGTCATCATCCTCATCATCGTCATAGTCGTCGTCATCTGGCATCTCAAGGGTTGCCCAGCGGTCAGTACCGCTTGTCCGTGCCTTGATGACTTGTGCGGCTATAGCGGAATTGAAAGGAAACGGTTGGCTACGACGTGTAAGCGGCTTGGGGTCAGGATAAATGTAAAAACCATACCCAGGCCCGAGGCCACCGCCATGGATATGAGTCAGGAAGAGTTTGAGCTCCTCAGGCAGCGATACGCCAAAGTTTTGTTCAAGCTTATTAAGTACGTGATGTGCAATTAAGCGATTTCCAATTCAAGCTTTAATCAGATCCTCAAATCTCAGATAGGGCCTGCCTTTGAG
>JBCBJQ010000091.1:0-24268 GCA_038523235.1 Cyanobacteria bacterium J06626_4 | reverse complement strand
ATATCTTTGTTAGCTAATTCCTCATATTCTGTCCGGAAAAATTCCTTGAGTTTAAATTCGATCTCATCAATCCTTTCAATAAGCTCTCGCCGAGTAGAGCGATCTAAAAAGTCCACCATAGTTGTTCTCCTGAGTTGTCTTCGCGTTTGTCCTTGTTGCAGTTGCGGCCTGAGTTCTCTATCCGCTATCCCAGCCTGAAATAAACTTTGACGATTGTTACTAACATTGAGAGATTGGCTATTTACTGATCTCTGGGCTGCTGCCACTGCTTGATCAGCCACCACTAATCCATAGCCCGTCGCCAGATCTGGTCCGGCTCTGGCAAATCCATTACCACTAGCGGGGTTACTGTTGCCTTCTAAAACATCACTGGCAGTTGCCTGCAAAATCTGCTTGATGGCTTGGGGTGCGAGTCTGGGCGCCGCTTGCTTGAGCAAAGCACAGGCTCCAGCCAACTGAGCTGCCGATGCCGAAGTACCGCTAAAGGCCGCCCAGCCATCGTCTACCTCGGTTTCATCCTGAATCAGGGCATATCGGCGATCTAGATCGCTGCCGGGGGACACCGGCAACAAAATGTAAGTGGCATTAGGCAACCGGCCAACCAAGCCACAAACATCGGGCACCTGGCGGCCAGGGTAAATAGTGCTCACAAAGCTGCTGGCGTAGTTGCTGGCGATGAATCGGCCCTTGAGCGATCCTTCCAGGTATTTGTAGACGCCGCCCACAGCGATCACATCAGGATGCTGAGCGGGAAATCCCCATTGGCCGTTGCCCGCAGAAAAGACCACAGTGATGCCTTGACGCACGGCATCAGCGACTGCCGCAGCCATCACCCGATCAAAGGACGACAGTTGGTTGAGGTTACGGACATCTACCCCCCAACTACAGGAAATAATGTCGGGGTTGAGCGCCACGGCACGTCGGAAGGCGGCTGCGGAATTCACAATGCCGGACGGGGAAATGTCAGCTTTGATGATGGTGAGGTCGGCATCGGGGGCGATCGCCAAGAGATTAGCGGCAATCCCCGTGCCATGACCTTGCCGGTCTACTGCTGGGTTAATTGCTCCTGGCCCTAGCACCACCTGTAAACGATAATTTTGGCGAGCAAAGTAGGGATGCTCGGCATAACATCCTGAATCCACAGCCACCACTTTGACCCCTTTGCCCGTAATACCCCGTTCATGGGCTGGGGCGGCTCCGAGCTCGGCGGCGAGTTCATTAGTAACTTGCAAGTATCGAGTGTCCGTTGGCGGTGGGGTAGCGCTGGGCATCCCTCGCTGGAAGAAATAGGTCGGTTCATTGATAACGACCCCATCAAGAATGTCAAACCAGGTCGTCTGGGCAATATCGATCTCCCCCAGTGGAGCGGGATCTGCCGAATTAATAAAGTCGGCTATCTCACGACGGCCCAGATCTTTGGTAACAGGGCGTTCGATAACTTCTAGATTGGCTCCTAAGGCACGTGCGTAAACCTCGGGGGCAGCAGCAATATTAATCGATGACGAGCCAATATCCAGTACCTCAAAGTCTGCTGCTCGCAGCCGCTCTGCCGCAATACCCAATAGATTGGGGGTGGCGTGAAATAACGCCACGTTCTCACTGGTGATGAGCCTGGATGAACGCAATAATGATTCGCCACTATGCGATCGCACCACTGCTTCAGCAAAGATTTTTGGTGGCAGTAGCGATCTTGAACGAAGATCCATGCAGCAGAGCCTATATCAGAATCGGTGATGTCAAAAATGCTCGACACGCTAATTAAATTCATTTGATTGATTGCGCTTCCAGATAAATCACCTCAGCGATCACATAACTTAATGTGTCTCCTGCTCAAGGCTGATAATGCCTGCAGTGGCAGCTGGCAGGACTCCTCATAACTCTCCAATATGGGGCTAGACACCTTGCCCCCCTTGTTGTGCATCTCACTATGATTGGCCGAGGCATCAAGACACCTTAATCAGAGCGTGTTTGCCCTAGCCAGAAATGTGGTGAGGCAAACGCTAAAGTAAAGGCGATGACGACATTGCCATCTCTATAAATTTTCTGGAGGAATTATGGATATCGCCTTAGTAACAGCATTTTTGACTCCATTTCTTCCTCATCTACTGAAGCTTGGGGGGCAAGCGGCAAGTAACGTCACCGATGTGGTGTCCGAGAAATTTGGTGAAGCTGCCTGGGCAAAAGCCCAAAAGATTTGGGGATGTCTACGACCCAAAGTCGAAGAAAAGGAAGGCCTCAAGGTTGCAGCCACTCAAGTTGCCAGTAAGCCCGAGAGCCCTGCCTGGAAAGCCGCCTGGGAAGAAGAGTTACAGACGCTGATAAGCGAAAATCCAGACTTGGCGACGGCGATCTCGCAAATCATGAAGGACGAATCTCCGGATAGTACCCCAGGCAACCAGATTGTCCAGAATATTGTCGGAGAGAAGAATCAGGCGATCGGGCAGGTGTTTGGGGGTAAGGTTGTGGGCAATGTTGAAGGCGATGTCACGATGTAGACAGCACAAGCTATGCCTGATCAGGCTGGCGCTTTACAAACTCACCGCCAAGACAAAACATTGCCTCATACAGGTTTAAAAATAAGCTGGTGACAGGACTCGAACCTGCGACCGGCTGATTACAAATCAGCAGCTCTACCAACTGAGCTACACCAGCACATCGGACAACTAGCATATCAAACTAGCTGTCGTTAAGTCAGCGATTTCGCGGCGAATGTACCGTTTACGCCTTACTGTTTTCGATCGCCCAGCGGGCTAGCTCGGTGCGGTTGTGCAGGCCGGTTTTGCCGAGCATGTTGCTGACGTGGCTTTCAATCGTGCGCTGGCTCACCTGCAGCTCTTCCGCGATTTCGCGGTTTGCCATGCCTCGTGCTACAAACTGCACCACCTTAAGTTCGGTCGGGGTGAGTTCAACATCAAAAGGCACGCTAATGGTGGGTGTTGAAGAGGCACCCCGCACCTGCTGGCGAATCAATCGTGACGCTTGCTTCAGCGACGACTCCACCTGGGCGACCAATTCTTCCGGTTCAAACGGTTTCACCATATAGACGTCAGCGCCGGTGTTGAGGCCCTTGACTCGATCTTGGCTTTGCCCCTTGGCAGATAAAAAGAGGACGGGAATCCATTCCGTTTCGGGATTGTCACGCACATGCTCGACAAAGGCATAGCCATCCATCTCTGGCATCATCACATCACAGATGATCATGTCAGGATTGTTGCTATTCAAGATGTCTAACGCCTCCCGACCGTTTTCGGCGGTGATGACGCTGTAGCCCCGAAACTCTAAATAGTCTTTAACTAGCAAGATCAAATTGGGATCATCATCAATGAGCAGTAGCGTCTTCTGATCCCCCGCATTCCCGTCTTTCATGCTGACCTGCTTGTGTGAAAAATCAATGTCAATTAACCCTACTACAGGTTACCCACTCTCACGGAATAGGATACGAACAGAGCGAAAGATTACTGAAGTTCCTAATTTCGTATCGTTTATTTACTTACGCATTTATGCCCGATCGCGTGATAACAGTGAGCCATCCGTGTGAAGAGTCTGTGATCGCTCAGTAACGGCACCAGCCGACTGATTCCTCCTGCTGGCTGAGGGGTTCAAGACTCGCCTCAGACTTAACTCGCCACCGACGATCTATTCGTCAGTTGCCCCTAAGGGTAGCAAAGGATTTACGACAAAGGCGTATTCCTCAACAACTTTGCCGCCGATCACATGCTCTTGAATGATGCGCTCCAGCACGGGCGGTTCGGCACTGTGGTACCACACCCCATCGGGATAAACCAAACAAATCGGCCCCTGCTGGCAAACCTGCAGGCAATTGGCCTTGGTGCGAAAGACACAGCTAGAGCGTTGCTCAGTGGGCGCTGTCAAATTCAGCTCTCGCAGCCGCTGCTTCAGATAGTTCCACGCGACGAGACTGGTCGCCTTATCGCAACACTTCGGCTTCGTTTGATCAGCACAGAGCAAAATGTGACGCGAAATCGCCTCTAGGTGCAGTGCCTCAGCCCCCTGCTGCAGTGCCGTCTGGGACGATTGCGCCTCCGTCATGAGTCAAGACTCCACCGGTGTATCAGCGGTCGCGGGCGGTTTTTCGTCGCTGTTGTCATCACTGGGAGCTGCTGCATCCCCGGTTTCTGCAGCGTCCTCTGCAGCCTTGCCCGTATCCGCTTCGGTGCCTGCAGCCGTTTCTATCGCCTCGGCCACCATCACTTCAGCAGTTCCGGTTGTTGCCTCTGTCGAGTCGGCATCGGCTGCCGTCGGCGCATCTACCGGCATCTCGGCGGCGATCGGCGTGGGTCGAATGCGACGAATGGGCAAGTTGGCGATCAGAGCGGTCATGCGATCGTCATTTTCTAGAGAAAATTCCAGCCCCTCAGTGTCAATCTCAACATAGCGAGACACCACGGCCAAAATCTCTTGCCGCATTTGCTCGACCATGTCCGGCGTCAAATCGGCGCGATCGTGGGCTAATACAAATTGCAACCGGCGCTTGACGGCGGTGCGGCTAGTTTCGGTGCGACCGCGGTTAAAGAGCCGATCTAACAGTTCACTCAGCATGGGCAAATCAATACAAGACAGATTACTAGACGGGCGATCAACGGTTTAGCCCCGAAACATGCGGCGAAATCGCGAAAACAGATCATCGTGAGGCGCGGCCAAATCTAAGAACGGCACTTTTTCACCGAGAAACCGCCGGGCAATGTTAGAAAAGGCGACCCCCGCGAGGGAGAGTTTCTTTTCGAGCACCAAGGGTTCACCTTTATTGGTGGAGACGATCACGCGTTCGTCATCGGGCACAACGCCTAATAATGGCACAGCCAAAATATCTTGCACATCTTGCACTGACATCATCAAATCTTCTTGCACCATGGCGGGCTTGAGACGGTTGATGATGAGCCGCTTCGCTTTGATGTCGTTAGCTTCGAGCAAACCAATCACGCGATCGGCATCGCGCACGGCAGAAATCTCTGGCGTGGTGACAATCACAGCTTCTTTGGCGGCGGCGATCGCATTTCTGAAGCCGCCCTCAATCCCTGCCGGACAGTCAATTAAAACAAAGTGATAGCCCGCTGCCGACAGCTTGGCCACCAGCTCGGTCATCTGCTCGGGGGTGATGGATTCCTTCGACCGGTTTTGCGCTGCCGGCAGCAAGGCTAAGTTTGGCTGGCGTTTGTCTTTAACCAGCGCCTGGTCAAGCCGACAATCTCCGGCCAAGATATCTAGTGCCGTGTAAACGATGCGGTTTTCGAGCCCCAGCAGTAGGTCGAGATTGCGCAGCCCAAAGTCGGCGTCAATCACTGCCACCCGCCGCCCTTTCTGCGCTAGGGCCATCCCCAGATTGGCGGTGCAAGTCGTTTTGCCAACGCCGCCTTTACCAGATGTCAAAACAACAACGCGGGTCATAAAGAGTCAACTAGAGGTCGTAGAAAGTCTACAGTTTATACCACGACAGCAGCGGTGACCCAAGGCCGACGCGGTTCAGCCTGATTATGCCTTACTACGTCCCGTTTCAGAGCAGCATCCCAAGGAACAAGACGGCTATATCTCGCCCTCCAATGACTGGGCTGGGTTGAGACGAGACGTAAAGACCGGCGAGGCTAACTGTAAATAATTTGATAGCCAATAAACACAGAGATAAAACGGCCCCGTATCGAGCAGGGCTGCCACAAATTTAAAAGCATAGCCATAGCCAATAAACGCAATGAGTTGAGGCCAAAGCGGCTGATCGGCCACTACGGGCAGCACCCCCGCTAAAAAGTGAGCAATCAACACCACCGCCGCCGTATCGACCAGCTGGCTCAGCAGCGTTGATCCGTTGTTGCGCAGCCAGAGGTATTTGCCTTGGGTCAGCGTTTTCCAAAAATGAAAGAGCTGCACATCGACAAACTGAGCCATCAGGTAAGCCACCATTGAGGCGGTCACCGTACCAAAGGTCAAATTCCGAATTTCAAAAAACACGGGCAGGCGTCCGGCCGCATCACGCATAATTTCTCCGGTCGCCGGATCGATCGCTTCAAACCCCGGCAGCACCCCCCCGAGCCAGACGACGAATACCACCCAAAAGTTGAGCAGTAGCCCCACCCACACCACCTGATTGGCCCGCTGGCGGCCATAGAGCTCGGAAATCAGATCGGTGCAGAGAAACGTCAGCGGATATGGCAGCGCCCCTACGGCCACGGTCACCACCACATCATGCCAGGCAAAAATCTGGACGAAGCGGCTAATCCCCAAGATATTCAGCATCCCCAGGGTGCCGAGAAATAGCCCTGACAACACGAGGAAAACGAGCGATCGCCGTTCTTGAATGTAGTCAGGCACGGGGGCCGTCGCGGGTGGGGATGCCAACTCTTCAGCAGTCACGGACATAGTAGGGGGCGTCACGCGTTAGACAACAGCAGTTGATCGGGCTGATCAATGAGGGGAGCTGCGATCGCCCGACCTGCTCAATCAGCCAAATCCTTGTCCACATTAGCGTACAGAACTCAGCCGCCCAGCCGATAGAGACAATGGATGAGATTGAGCAGCCCCACCCGTTGGTCACAGAATCGGCATCTCGAAATTTGGTTCAAGATCGCCTTATCGACTCAGCGCTGCCGGGGTCGATGTGGGGCTCAGAGTCGCAGGCAGATGTCCCGTTTTGACATAGATCAGCGTCCCCGCTTGGCTAAAGGGCGTGTGGCGACTGCCGGTCGGATTGCGCAGCCAGGTCCCCTGCGGGTAGGCGCCAAACTCGTCTTCAAATACACCGTCCAGCACAAAAATCTCCTCGCCACCCCAGTGACCATGGGGCTGAAACTGCGTGCCCGGCGCCCAGCGCACCAAGGCCACATGCTCCGACCCAAAATTGTGCAGCGGCATCACTGACAGCCCGTCCACAAGACCTGGGAACCAGTCGGCAGTGCGAGTATCGACCACGACTCGCTGCTGGTCATCGGGGTGCATCTGCCAGAGCTTGACCAAGATGGTGCAGCCGTCCTGACTGAACGGCGTGTGAGTTGACCCGACCGGATTGCGCACATAGGTGCCCGCCGGATAGTCACCGTGCTCATCGGAGAAAGTGCCGTCGAGGACGAAGAACTCTTCACCGCCGCCGTGGGTGTGAGCAGAGAAATGACTATTGGGTGCATAGCGGACAATCGAAGTAGCACGGGCCACTTCTGCACCGTCGCGTTCGATCATGCGCCGCTCAACACCGGCCATGGGAGAGTCGCTCCAGGCTAAGTCGTGGGTCGCGACTACGGCGCGTTCATTGAGATCTGCGAATAGTTGCATGGAAATAAGGCTCCAATCAAAAGCAATATCAAGTTGGGGTCAGAAGCACCGTCAGCCGGGCAAAAACTTTCGGGCTTACCGATCGTGACGGCTGACCAGAGGCCCGATGAGCAGTTATCTCAAGACTGGTTACGCCCTGCCATGACGCCACCATCCACATCCCAAATGGCCCCAGTCACCCAGCTCGTGCGATCGCTGAGCAAAAAGACCACGGTCTCCGCCACATCTTGAGGCTGACCCACTCGACCAATCGGATGGAAGGTATTGAACCCTGCTAGCGTCGAGTGCACCGCCTCTGGAGGCATAAATCCTTCGTAGATGGGCGTTTCAACCACAGCCGGGGACACCGCATTGACTCGAATATGATGGCTAGCTAGCTCCATCGCCAGATGCTGAGTCAGCGCATGCAAACCCGCCTTCGCCATGGAATAGGCCGATGACGGCGTGGCCTGTACCGCCTGCTGAGCCCACATGGAACCAATATTCACGATCGCGCCCCCACGCCCCTGCTCAATCATATTTTTCGCAATCGCCTGAGTGATGAAAAAGATCGCCTTGTTGATCTCTAAATAGCGATCGTAGTCGGCGGCAGTATGTTCCAAAAACGATTTGGGTGCAAAAACGCCCGCAGCGTTCACCAGCAAGGTGGCGTCGGCATGATGAGCCTGCAGACGACTCAGCAAAGCCTGTCTTCCGTCGGGACTGGCAATATCAGCCTGCTCGCCAAAGACTTTACCCAGCGCACTCAGCTCCGTCAAAGCGGCCTGCAACTTATCAACCTGCCGACCGATCAGCACCACCGAGGCACCCGCCTTGAGGGCGAGTTGCGCCACACTCTTGCCGATACCACTGGTACCGCCGATCACAATCAGCTTGTGTCCGACAAATTCTTGAGACATCACAATAGACCTCCTGGTCATTAAAAGAATCTTACCTACTAGAAGGTAGGTAAATGATCAAAAAAATTTACCCGTCTGGGCAAAGGGCCGAAAACAATCGGTGCATCAGGCAATCAAATTCGGCCTCACTGTCTGCTGCCGCCCGTGCTAGGAGTTGTGCCCCTTGCACAGTGGCCAACAGCAACGCTGCTTCATCAGCCGCTGACACCCGAATCTGGAAGCGATCGCTCGCTACACCACGCTCTAACAGCGCCTGCAGCCAAGCAGTCATCTCCCCAAAAAAGTCTCTCACCTCGCTCTGCACCGCTGTCGGCAAAACGAACAGCTCAGCCGACAGCATGCCACACAAACACATTTGCTGATGGATGAGCCCTCCCCGGTAGAGGGCGCAAAACTCCTGCAATTGCGCTTGCGGATCAGCGATCGTTTGCTCAATGGACTGTAACGCTTGCAAAAAAGTCGTTCGATAACGCTGCACTAACGCTAAGGCCAATTCTTCTTTAGAGGCAAAGTGATAGTGAATGCTCGCCTTACGAATACCAATCTGCGCGGCAATATCGGCATAACTGAAGGCGCTATACCCTCGATTACGCACAAGATCTTGAGCCACATCCAAGATTTTTTGAGCAGTTGAGCTGGTCATACCATCACATTTACCTACTAGTAGGTAAATGTCAAGTCTCGACTTTCAGCCGGGTCATATCGCAAAGCTTTCACCCCAAATTCTTGCCTTCCAGAACGGTTGCCCCCTCTGGTACAGCGCCGCTCAGGAGAGATTATCCCCACTCAAAAGCCATGGGAGAGGGGCAAGCGCCACAGATACAGAGCGACTGGCAGAGCAGCCCTCATGTCAGTAAAGCAGACAGAAAACTTGGCGATTGAGTTAGCTGGAATGACAGACCGGTGTCTCGTGGGGGAGGCCAGCGGGCAAGTTCCCCACCCGATAGGCTTTAATTGCGGTCTCTGGATCGGGCTCACTGGTGGTGAGCAGTTCCGTATTGCGCGCCTGGAGCCGCCGCCTCACGCCTTCCCCCGCAGAGGCCGCGATCGCAATATCTACAAAATGTAGCGGATGGCGATCGCCCTCTCCTCGCACGTGCCATTCATGCAGGCAACCGACCTTCGTTAAGTCCAAGATCCAGGCGAGGCTAATGTCAGCTTCCTCTGGCACCACGTACACTTGCCACCGCAAGGCTCTTCCGGCATGGGCCGCGAGATTACCGTCCGGAGTGACGGCGACAGCCAGCAGTTTCTCGGTCATCTGAATACCCCTTCTGAATCGATACGGTACTTAGGCCCGGTCCCTATCCCAAAGTGCGGATTGCGGATCTTGAAAGTAATCACGACAAGCGACCAACTCAGGTAGCTTTGAGCCATGCGGATTCACCTCTTTTGTAGATAAGTCGTTCCATAGTCGCGATCGCCCTGACTAATAGGAGAGGCTGCCCCAGTGGGTCAGTTAAATGAGATAGCTGAATTGTAGAAGACACCGATGGCGACGCTGCTGGAACTATTACGGGTGTACTCAATGGCTCAAAGCCTTAATCCGCAAGCCTTTGACAAAACAGGTCGGGCTGATGAACGAGCTATTTTCGGCTACGTTCGTACTGCGGACTCGGCGCATCCGAAATGAGGGCAGCAATCTTTCAATGGACGTCCGGCTGTTGCCAATCACCCGTTGCCTGAAGGAAAGGCGAAAACTCCGGTGCAGACCAGCTCAGGGGCAGACTGCCTTCAACGCGAATCCCTTGGGCGACCTGAAATTTGAGTAGGCGCTCGGCCCCTTCGTATTGCGCAATTTCAGGATCGCCATCCCAGATCACCTCAGCCTGCCCTGTGAGATACAGTAGGTTACCGTTTTCAAAATCGATGAAGATTAGGCCCGCGCGGGGATTCACCGCCAGATTGCCCAACGTATTGAAATGAAAGTTGCCCGAAAAATCGGGAATTGTCAGGGTTTGGGCATCGTCGATACGCACAAAGCCCGGTTTACCCCCGCGATGGGAAACATCCACACCCTTAGCCGCTCCTGCCTCAGGTTTCAGATAGGCCGTGGTGATAAAAAACGTGTCGGCTTGGGCGATCGCCGCCCGTTCGTCAGCGCCAAATTGGGTCAGCGTCTGCACCGGTTTAGGATCTGCCGGATTGAACGATCGCAGATTAAACTGGCGCGCTTGAATATATTGGGGGCAATTGCCAAAGGCTTGTCCGACCTGCACTTCAAAGCCCGCTTCTTCAACACGACTAATGACGCCATTGAGACGATTGCGGCGGCGGGTGTGCAGCTCAATCCCGAGCAAACCGACGTCGTTGCCAACCGTCAGCTGCTGCGTCAGCGGATCGCCATAGAGGGGGTGAGCGTTGATCCGTAGCGTGCGATCGTTTGGTGCCGTGATGAACCCCGGCGTTCCCACCAAAATGGATGCCCAGGGACGATCGGCCTCATCCACAGTGCCGACCAATAGATAGGACAGTTGCCGATAAAAGGCCTGATGCTGCTCCGGCACAAACTCGCGGATGATCCGCCGACCTTGCCGTTCAGTGCGATCGCGGCCACCCAACTTTTCCTGAATCGCCCGCTCACCAGCATGGAAGGGCGATTCTGCTTTTTTCCAACCTTCAAGCGCCATGATGCGATGTCCTCCTATCCATAGTTTGGAAACGATGCGGTGAGCGAGATCGCCTACATGGCCATGGGCACAAAACCCGGCAGCTGCCGTACCCGCTCGAGCCAAGCCAACACATGGGGATAAGGCGACAGATCAACCTTGCCATCCGGCGCCAAAGACACATAGGGAAAGACCGCCACGTCTGCGATGGTGGGGCGCTCAAATTCTAGCCAAGCGTGCTGGCTCAAATGCTGATCAAGCTGAGTGAGAATGGTCGTGGCTTGTGCGTAAGCGCGATCGACGTTAATCGTTTTGCGACCAAAGAGATGATAGAGCCGCGCATTTTCTGGCCCTTGGCGCACTTCCCCCGCAGACGTTGAGAGCCAGCGCACCACCTGCGCTAGGGGCAACGCCTCGGTAGGCAGCCACTCATCGCCGCCATATTGACGCGCTAAATACACCAAAATGGCCTGAGCATCAGCTAATCGCGTTTCGCCGTCAACCAACAGCGGTACCTGACCAAAGGGATTAAGCGCCAGGTACTCGGGCGATTTGTGCTCTGCTTTCATCAGGTCAACTTTGACCCATTCGTAATCGAGGTTCAGCAGGTGTAGTAGCAGACGAACTTTGTAGCTGTTGCCGGACATTTCGTGGCCATAGAGCTTCATCATGAAATTTCTCCGTTGATTACAAAACAGGTGAAAGCAGAGCGCGATCGCAATACCGATCGCCAGCTCGATGATTCAGGTCGCCACCAGTTGACGCTGATTGAGGGAAACCTTGAGCATTCAAGACGGAATCAGCGGCAGAGAAAACTGCAGAGAGGTGTGTGGCAGCGACCACAGTGACTCAGAACAGGCCACTGCCACTTCTTCAGCCATCCCCTAAGCAGCGAGCACCTCAGCCAGCGGACGGCGCGTCCCTTCTTGGCGGCGAATGTCGCGCCAGATTTGCGTCGCCGCCAGGGCACCATCCGAGGCGGCCACAATTACCTGATTCATACCGACTTTCAGATCCCCCACGGCAAAGATGCGGGGATGCGAAGTCCGGTTCATGCCATCAGTCACTAGGTTGCCGCCGTTATATTCCAGGTCGATGCCTTGCAGATAATCAGCGTGGTACTTTGAGCCCATAGAGATGAGTCCGGCGTCAAGATCCACCGTGGAACCGTCTGCGAGTTCCACGCCTGACATTTGATGGTTTTCGCCGAGGAACTGGTGAATGGGCTGCTCGTTAATGGTGTAGCCCGCTTGGGTGAAGCGATCGCGCAGTTCTGGCTCCACCTCAAACGCACCGTTTGTGAACAGCGTAATTTGCCGGGTAAACCAACCCAACGGAAAAGCGACCTCTAGACTGCCAGCGCTGCTACCAAAGACACCGACTCGCTGGTCGCGCATTTCATAGCCGTCACAAATCAAACAAACGTGCAGGTTGTACCCGGCATAGTCAAACACGTTTTTCATATCCGCCAGCTGCGGCAGGTGGTCGATAATGCCGCTGGCGGCGATAAGGTAGCGCGTGCGAAAGATTTCATACGTGGGATTTTTGCGCCCGATCCGAACCTTCACCGCAAAGGTATCGCCTTCATCAATCACATCTTCGACATAGGCATTCAGGTAATCGCCTTCCAGCGAGAGGTAATGGTCTTTACCCTGTTTGAGCACTTCCCGACCAGGTGTTTCGGGGGGCAGACCCAAATAGTTGTGTAGTTCCTGCATCCAAAAAGAGCGGGCTTTGCCCTTATCAAGGATCAGCGTTGAGAGTAGGTAGCGCTGCAGATAAATGCCCGCTGACAGCCCAGCGGCCCCGCCCCCGACAACCAACACGTCATAAATATGGTCAGCTCGCTGCGGCAGCGTTGACTTAGCTAATTGCATCGAAACCTCCTGGGCGAATCACACCCAAAGCAACTAGACCGATCGTTCGGTATGATTTAACTGTACCGAACGTTTGGTAAGGTGTCAATAGTCGAATTCAGTCGTGTGGGTCATGCCCAAAGAAACCTACATTCCCCAACTGTTCCAACTGTTTCAGCAATATGGTTATGATGGCGCCACCCTGTCTAAAATTGCGGCGGCCACGGGGTTAGGCAAAGCCAGCCTGTATCACCACTTTCCGGGCGGCAAAGATGACATGGTTCAGTCGGTGCTCACCTACGCTGAGGCCTGGCTGACTGAGAATGTGCTGCAGCCTTTGGCGCGTCCCGGTAACGCCCAAGAGCGCCTACGGCAAATGTGCGATCGCATCAACGAGCTATACAGTGGCGGTACTCAGCCTTGCCTGCTGGCAATTCTGCAAGCGGGCACCGGTCGCGAGCTGTTTCACAGTCAGGTCAAAGCACTGATAGAAAGGTGGATTGCGGCGATCGCCACCGTCCTGACTGAAGCTGGCCTAGATGAAGCGATGGCGCGTCAGCGCAGCGAGGAGAGCCTTGTCGCCATTCAGGGTGGGTTGATGCTGTCGCAAGCCCTCGACAACGTGGTACCTTTTCAACGCGTACTACAAGCACTCCCAGAAAAAGCGTGTCGTCCGGCATTGGTCAGTCAGCAGAAAATTGCCTAAGGTGCCAAGTGAGTGAGCGCTCAAGCAAAGCCACAGTCCGTTACAGGTGTGGGGTAGTGGATCAGGAGGCTCTCTGGTGGGGAGATTGAGGCGATCGATGAGGGATCGGCCCACCACGCAAACTTTATTTTCAGGGCAGCGACTGATAACGCAGGCGCACCCATCCCAACAATGAAAAGTCGGGTGTCGTCAGCGCAGCGACGCACTGATACAGGGTTGTTGACAGCAAAAAAAAGCCCCTAAATAGGGGCCTTGCACACACGAAATTCAAAGGAACGAGTTAGCTGGCTAGATAGCCCCGCACGTTGCTCTTGCGACGGCGGAGGTGCTTGAGCGCTTGTTGCTCCAGCTGGCGCACTCGCTCGCGACTGATATTGAGCCGGTTGCCCACCTTGGCCAGCGACAGCTCGTTACCGTCGTTGAGGCCATAGCGCAGGGTGATGACTTCCTGCTGTTGCGGCGTCAGCTCTGCCAGCAGCGTGCGAATATCCTGTTTCAGCGATTCCCGCACAGTGTAGTCTTCGGGCGAAGCCTTTTCGTCCTCTAGCAGCTCTTGCAGTTCGGTGTCTTGGTTGTCACCGATGCGCACATCCAGCGAGATGGGTTGACGCGACAGGGTGAGGTATTCCCGCACCTGAGCCGCTTCCAACTCCAGAGCCTGGGCAATCTCAGCGATAGTGGCACTACGTCCCAACGTTTGGGAGAGTTCGCGCTGCACTCGCTTGATCTTGTTGAGCTTTTCAGTAATGTGAATCGGCAAACGAATCGTCCGCGCCTGCTGAGCGATCGCTCGGGTGATGGCCTGACGAATCCACCAGTAAGCGTAGGTCGAAAACTTATAGCCCTTGGTCGGGTCAAACTTTTCGACGCCGCGCTCTAGCCCCAGCGTGCCTTCTTGAATCAGGTCAAGAAACTCGAGATTGCGCTTTTGGTACTTTTTCGCGATCGCCACCACCAGTCGCAAGTTGGCTTCGATCATTTTGCGCTTCGAGCGCTCACCATCTCGCAGCTGCTGCTTGAGCACTTCAATATCTAACTCAGCCGCATCCGCCCACTCTTGGTAAGTCGGCTCGTGCTCTACCTCTGACCCCAGCTTCTCGCGCAGTTCCAGTAGACCCATCATTTGCTGGACTTGCTTACCCAGAATGATCTCTTCTTCATGGGTTAACAAGGGAACTCGGCCGATCTCATGGAGATAGGTACGCACAGCGTCGGCGGAAAAAGGAGCTTTGGTCTTAGACTTACGGGCATTTACTTTGGGCATTGGGTCGCCTCCACTGATGATGCTGAAGCAGTCCTCTCGAAAAGAGAGGAAAGAAAAGGGTGCACTCGCAATTGAGATGGGGTTGAACTCTGACTAGATCAAGCGTTATTCCGACTCCGTAACCAGGCAGCTGTCATGAACCCTGAATGATGCAACTGACAAGAGCAATATGCTTGCTCGTCGTCACTGCCTGGCTGCCGTGAACTATCTACAGAAGTCGGGTCTCGAGAACAAGGAGAACCATAAACCGGAACCGTTATGAGTTTGGATCTCTATCTTAAAACAACTTATTCGTTGCGTAAAGTACTACAAGCGTAATCTGGACTCTCGATAAAGTGACTTTGTGGATTCAGGTTCCTGGTCGATCAGTGCTTCTACCGGCTTTAGCGTTCTCATATCATCCCTGAAAACTCCTATGGGCTCTGGGGTAAGATCCGCCCCAGAGATCCGTACACCTGTTTCAACCAAGCAAAACTATACAGTTTAGTTTAGTTGAATAATCGAGGGGCTTACGATTGTTTCCAATCTTGTAACCACCCTATGAACTGGCTGTGATATCCCTGTGAATATGAGATGACGATTTACTGAGAAATCTGAGAAGGGGCTGAAAGGCTTTCAGATCAGAGGTTTCAGGCAAAGGACAAAAACTTTCGGAGCAGCAATGAGCGATCGCGGGCCGTTTCTATGAAAACCATTCAGGGTATCGCTGGAAAAAATCACCCTTTTGTCTCAGGCTAGGGAGCACACCTATCCCCCTTAGATTTGTTCAGGCAGCAAGGAGACTTTTCCATGGCCCGCATGTATTACGACAGCGACGCAAACCTCGATCTACTCAACGGTAAAACCGTCGCCATTATTGGCTATGGTTCCCAAGGGCATGCCCATGCCCTCAACTTAAAAGATAGCGGCGTGAATGTGATTGTGGGTCTCTACGAAGGCAGCCGCTCTACGGCCAAGGCCGAAGCTGAAGGCCTGACGGTGAAACCAGTAGCCGATGCGGCCAAGCTCGCTGACTGGATCATGGTTTTGCTGCCCGATGAAGTGCAAAAACAAATCTACGCCAACGATATTGCCCCCAATTTAGAGGCGGGCAACGTCCTCTCATTTGCCCACGGGTTCAACATCAACTTCGGTCAAATTGTGCCGCCCGCCGATGTTGACGTGGTGATGGTGGCCCCCAAAGGTCCCGGTCACCTAGTACGTCGCACCTACACCGAAGGTCAAGGCGTACCCTGCTTGTTTGCAGTGTATCAAGATGCCACTGGCAAGGCGCGAGATTTAGCCATGGCCTATGCCAAGGGCATTGGCGGCACTCGCGGCGGCATTTTAGAAACCACCTTTCGCGAAGAGACGGAAACGGATCTCTTTGGTGAGCAGGTGGTACTCTGTGGCGGCCTCAGCGAACTCATCAAGTCTGGTTTTGAGACCCTGGTTAATGCTGGTTATCAGCCAGAGTTGGCTTACTTTGAGTGTTTGCACGAAGTCAAGCTGATTGTGGATTTAGTGGTAGAAGGCGGTTTGGCAGAGATGCGCGACAGCATCTCGAACACGGCAGAATATGGCGACTACACGCGCGGCCCCCGCATCATTACCGACGACACCCGCGCTGAGATGAAAAAAATCTTGAAGGAAATTCAAACGGGGCAGTTTGCCCGTGAGTTTGTGCTGGAAAGTCAGTCGGGCAATGCGGGCTTTACCGCCATGCGCCGCCGCGAAGCCGAGCACCCGATCGAAGAAGTCGGTAAGGATCTGCGAGCCATGTTTAGCTGGCTGAAAAAGGTCTAGAACGCTGAAAATACCTTTCTAAAGCCGGAATAGTTGTGAGAGAAGGACGTGAGCGATCGCGTCCTTTTTTTGGTGCGTTCTCCCTCTACAGAGTCTCTGCCATTCTGTTTACACCAACGGGGGTAAGGGGCTTGAGCAGAACTACTGGGAAAATTGAGAGGCAACCAGCATGGAACCAATACCGGTATCGCTGAAAATTTCGAGCAGCAGGGCATGGTTGATGCGACCGTCGAGAATGTGGGTGGCGCCGACACCTTGAGCCAGCGATCGCACACAGCACTTAACCTTAGGAATCATGCCCCCTGCCACGACACCTTCCTCAATTAGCTGTCGGGCCATGTTGATATCGAGTTTGGGAATCAGCGTGTTGGGGTCGTGATGATCGCGCAGAATGCCGCGGGTATCGGTCAGCAGGATCAGCTTTTCCGCATTGAGGGCAGCCGCGAGTTCCCCCGCCACGGTGTCGGCGTTGATGTTGTAGGCTTGCCCCGTGTCATCCGACGCAACGCTGGAGATGACTGGAATGTAACCATCTTCGACCAGCGCTTTGACCAGACCTGGTTCAATATTGGTCACATCGCCCACAAAACCCACGTCAGCATCGCCCTGAGAGCGCGCCGTAATTAAATTGCCGTCTTTGCCGCAGAGCCCCACGGCTGCACCCCCAGCCTGGTTAATCATAGAAACGAGTTCTTTATTCACGCGTCCGACCAGCACCATTTCCACCACGTCCATCGTGGCCGCATCCGTGACCCGCAACCCATCTTTGAACTGGGGCTCAATGTTCAGCTTAGTGAGCCAGGTGTTGATTTCTGGGCCGCCCCCATGCACCACAACAGGCCGCATACCCACACAGGCCATAAAGACGATATCGCGCACCACCCCGGCCTTGAGCAGAGTGTCTTTCATGGCGGCACCGCCATATTTCACCACTACCGTGCGCCCTCTAAACTGCTGAATCCAGGGCAGAGCCTCACTGAGAATCCGGACGCGATCCACGTCGGTTTCGAGAATTCCATCAGGGGTGTCGGGGCGGTTGGTCATGATCCCAGGCAGCAACAGCTTTCGTAGTGTATCAACCGTCTCGTGCGGATCAACCGTCTATCGGTGCGGAGACTGAAGGCGGCGGCAAAATACGGTCTCGGAGCAGCTCGACCAGGCGATCGCAGGCCGCTGAGGCTGATTCGCCACTGGAGATGGTGAGTTGAATATCGGCTTCGGCATAGCGCGATCGTCGCGCCGCCAACAAATTGGCCAAATACGGCTGCCAGTCGGGCCGCTGCAACAGGGGCCGCCGCTGATCGCGCTGCAGGCGTCGCTGCAGTTCTTCCAGTGGCGTATCCACCCAGACCACGACGCCTTGACGCAGATGCCACCAGTTTTGTTGACGCAGCACAATGCCGCCGCCGGTTGAGACCACCAGCCGGGTGTAGGGGGAGAGCTGCTCCAGCACCTGGCTCTCCGTATCGCGAAACGAGGCTTCGCCCGCCGTCGCAAAGAGTTCGGCAATGGTTTGACCAGCGGCTTGCTCAACGACGGCATCGGTGTCAAAGCAGCGGTAGCCTAAGCGCTCCGCCATGAGCCGACCCAAGGTCGATTTGCCGGCGCCCATCATGCCCACCAGATAGAGGTTGGCACCTCTCAACAGATCTAGGGTTGATGCGTCTGACATGATGCGGAGAAACGGTTAAGGAATGGCCTTACCGTATCAGAAATTAAACCCCGCCCCGAGGCCGCACTGGAGTTTTTAATCGGGCCTGAGTTTAGGCCGGGCGATCGCCTTCAGATTCAGACTCATCCAAGGGCTGGTAAGGCGGAATGATGACTCGATAGTCGGCATCATAAACGTTTGCTTCATCCTCTGAGTTAGCCGTCGGAGGAGACGGATTTGCGGGCTCGTTTTGCCAATCTTGCCCACCGCCATCGGCATCATCAGGCGGCGCGTAGATGGCATCGCGTCGCGCTTGGCGGGCCTCTCCTTCGTAGCGCTGGGCATAGGCGGTGTCGGCCAGGGGATTATCTTCTGCATCCCAGTCCTCCCAGCCGTCAGCAATGTCGTCCAGCACATCTTCGACCTGGCTGCCGCCAGGGGCGACGTAAACCGTATCTTGGGCCGAATCATCCCAGCCTTTTTCCAAATCTTGAATGGTCGTTGTGGCTTTTTGGCGATCCTGGCGCTGACGTTTAGAGAGCGGTTCGTCGGCGGGGTTACCGTTTGCCTGTGACCAATCATCCCACTGGCTAGGGGGCGATCGCTGCTCCCAGGTTTGCCAATCTTCAGCGGCAGCGGTGGTGCCCACCGGGGCGGTTGATCGTGATGTCCGGCCTGAGGTGGGCGGTTGAGACGTGCGGGGTGGAGGCGTCGGCTCGGGGGCGGTCCAGCGACGGGGGGGACGCTCCTGAGCCATCCGATCCGCCGGGTCTGGATTTCTGTCCCGTTGGGGAGGAGTCGCATTAGGATGCACCGTCCAGCGGCCGCGATTGCCACGACTCACCGAGGGGCCGCCCCCGGTCGATACGGCCATCAGGGCAATCGCTGTTAGCGCCCCGAGGGCGATCGCGCCGCTCAGCCAAACCCCTAACGGCAGCGTGAGGCTTTCGACTCCGAGAAAGACAAGGGCGAGCGCCGGAGAAGCATTCTGCAGCGCCAAAATGACGAGGCCGCAAATGATGAGAACCGCTATCACGAGACGAGGCGTTTGCTTTCCCACGGGAGCGTCCTTGTGTCAGAGCTATGACCCTATCGTAAAACTTGCCGGGTCGAGCAGCACGTTCCTCAAAGGCATGACCTGAACCGGAACGGCTAGAGCAGAGTCCCGCAGCCAGTAAAGACTGCATCCGCGAAGCCAGTGGGATGAGCAAATAAACGTTCGCCTTGCCCCGACAGCTGGCATCAGGGTTTCCCATCCGTCTCTTGAACCGTCTCGATTGAGGCAAGGCAGGGATGCGTCTAAAACCCAGCATTTGTCTTCCACAAAAATAGGGTAATCTCCTCAAAGACCATGGAGTGCATCCCAGTTTTGCCTGAGTGCATCTGACCCTGTTGTCCACTCGTAGAGGGCATTGCTTAGTTCAAGGGATGAATGAAGCAAATCGCGAGATCTTGCCGCCCCTCCTTAACCGCTAATGCTGAGGGACGGCAAGCATCAGTTTCCCTCAGGCTTGGGGCGCGCAGGAGGGCACAATCAGACTGTTATTGAGCCACGCCCAAAATCGCCATAGTGCCAAGTTGACGAAATCACCCCAGCCTTTCTGCCGTATCAATCGCCCAAAAGAGATTCTTAAACAGGCAGTTTCGCTGCTGGTCGAAATTTGGGTTTAGATTTTCGATCTAAGGAAACCTCATAAAATGCCGATTATGAAGGCTGTTCGCAGTGCTTTTTTAGACTTTTTAGATGACCCTTTTTTTGTGCCCGAAGCGGAGAGCGTGCGCTATTTTTCCGATGGTCTGCTGGTGCTAAATGCTGCAGGCAAGGTTCACGATTTTGGCGCTTATGCTGATCTGCGAGACCAGTATGCCAACGTACCTACAACGGTTTACCGTGATCGCCTAATTCTGCCCGGATTCATCGACACCCACATCCATTTTCCCCAAACGACGATGATGGCGGCCTATGGCGAACAACTGTTGGAATGGCTGCATAAATACACGTTTCCGACGGAGCGCAAGTTTCAAGACAAAGACTATGCCCGTGAAGTAGCCGACCTGTTTTTAGATGAATTATTGCGGAACGGTACGACCACAGCATTGGTTTTCGCGGCCGTCTTTCCTCAATCTGCCGACGCGTTTTTTGAAGCGGCTCACGCTCGCAACCTCAGAATGATTTCGGGCAAAGTCATGATGGATCGTAACGCCCCCGACGAGTTGTGCGACACGGCCGCTTCTTCCTACCAAGAAACTAAAGCGCTGATTGAAAAATGGCATCAAAAGGGTCGCCTGCTCTACGCGGTGACGCCCCGCTTTGCGGTCACCTCAACGCCAGAGCAGCTGCAGCTGGCGGGAAAACTGTTAGCAGAATATCCCGATGTTTACCTGCACACACACCTGTCAGAAAACGTGGATGAGGTTGCCCTGGTCAAAGAACTGTTTCCTGATCGCCAGGGCTATCTAGACACCTACGATCAGGCTGGCTTGGTGCAGGCTAAATCGGTATTTGCCCACGGTGTACAGCTCACGGAAGCCGAGTTTGCCCGGTTGTCAGAGGCCGAGGCCGCGATCGCCTTTTGCCCCACCTCAAACCTCTTCCTCGGCAGCGGTCTGTTCAAAATTGAGCAGGCGAAGTCGCGTGATTATCCCGTCAAAGTCGGTTTGGGCACGGATGTGGGAGCCGGCACTAGCTTTTCGATGCTGCAAACCACCAGCGAAGCCTATAAAGTCGCCCAGCTGCGCCACCAAAAATTATCCCCGTTCAAGGCGCTGTTTTTGGCGACCTTGGGTGGGGCTAGAGCCTTGGCGCTAGGGGATATTCTGGGCAGTTTTGAGCCGGGCAAAGAAGCCGACTTTGTGGTGCTAGATCCGCAAGCGACGCCGTTAATGACCTTACGGAATCCGGAGCCCACGGCTTCCACCCTGGAAGCGCTGACGGAACTAGCTTTTTCCCTGGTCATCATGGGCGATGATCGCACCGTTGCGGCGACCTACGTGATGGGAGAGTTGGCATGGGCCAAGGAGTGAAAGCGTCAGAGGTCGGGAGTGAATACGCATTCTAGGGAGCCGACTGCTGGCATGCCTTGCCCTCAGCGATCGGGTTCACGGGCGAATGTAGGAGCAGCGGCCACGAAATTGTAAATTAGAGAAGACCTGCACTTTGGTAACACCGTGAAAGCGATCACTCTGCTGGGCTCCACTGGCTCCATTGGTACGCAAACCTTGGACATTCTGCAATCGCATCCCGAAGATTTTCGCCTAGTGGGGATCGCCGCCGGCAACAACGTCGAGTTATTGGCTCAGCAGGTGCGACAGTTTAACCCGGAGATCGTCGCGATCTGCAACGAAAGCAAGCTCGCAGAGCTGAAAGCGGCGATCGCCGATATCGCACCACAGCCCCAAATTCTCGCGGGTCATGAAGGCGTGGTCGAAGTGGCTCGCTACGGAGATGCCGAAGCGGTCATTACCGGCATTGTCGGCTGTGCGGGGCTGTTGCCGACCCTCGCGGCCATTGAGGCAGGCAAAGATATTGCCCTGGCCAATAAAGAAACCCTGATCGCAGGCGGGCCAGTGGTCTTGCCCTTAGTTGAGAAGCACGGCGTCAAGCTCCTCCCGGCAGACTCAGAACATTCGGCGATTTTTCAATGTCTACAAGGAGTGCCCGATCGCGGGTTACGACGCATCATTTTGACGGCTTCGGGAGGTGCTTTTCGCGATTGGCCCACCGAGCAGCTGCCCCAGGTGACCGTCGCCGATGCGCTGAAGCATCCCAACTGGAGCATGGGCCGCAAAATCACGGTAGATTCGGCGACGCTGATGAACAAAGGGCTAGAAGTGATTGAAGCCCACTATTTGTTTGGCATGGATTACGACGATATTGACATCGTTATCCACCCCCAAAGCATCATTCACTCCCTGATTGAGCTACAAGATACGTCGGTACTGGCGCAGCTGGGATGGCCCGATATGCGGTTACCGCTGCTGTATGCGATCTCTTGGCCGGAGCGCATTTATACCGATTGGGAGCCCCTGGATCTGGTCAAGGCTGGTGACCTCACTTTCCAAGCACCCGATCACGCCAAATATCCTTGCATGGAAATCGCCTACGCTGCCGGTCGAGCCGGTGGCACCATGACCGCCGTTTTGAATGCTGCTAATGAGCAGGCTGTTGCCCTATTTCTAGACGAGAAAATTAGCTATTTAGAAATTCCCCAGGTGATTGAGCAAGTCTGTGATCGCCACCGCAATGACCTCAAAGCCAACCCGGTACTAGAAGACATCTTGACCGTAGATCAGTGGGCGAGGGCTCAGGTGTTAGAGGTAAGCACCACGTTGGGTAAATCAGTCGCGGTTTCACTGAGGTAGTGCATCCATGGAAATTGCGATCGTTATTGTCGCCATTGTCGTGGCTTTTTTGGTATTCACCTGGCTGATCAAGGTGATGCGAGCCACCTTTAGAACGGCACTTCTGGTGGCGCTGATTTTGCTGGCGCTGCAGCTTATTTTCGGCATTGGGCCGCAGGCTCTCTGGGAAAACTTACAAAACTGGTTGTCTGGCTCTGGACAGTGAACGCTTAGCAAAAGTGTCTTTAGACCTGCACCCTTAGCCGAGTGCTCCGCTATTGTGCTATGGAAGTTTTTGCAACCTCCGAAATGAGACCAGCAACAGCCGATAAAAACCAATCGGCCCCTGTGAGTTTCCACAGAGGCCGATTGATTCAAATTGCGAACTCAGATATTAAACCTGTGTAAGGCTTAATCGAGATCGCCCATTGCGAGCACGGGCTCAGTCTCACGATCAATTCCTTTCTCAAACCCTGCTTCAGCCGCCCGAGCACGACCGGCGTGCCAGAGGTGACCAATTAGGAAGAAGAAGCCTAGGATGAAGTGAGAAGCAGCCAACCATTGACGCGGGTTCACGTAGTTCACCGAGTTGATCTCAGTGATCACGCCGCCCACAGAGTTGATCGAAGCCAACGGCGCGTGAGTCATATACTCGGCAGCGCGGCGGACTTGCCAATCTTGAATGTCGTTCTTCATCTTGTCGAGATCAAGACCGTTGGTGCCCCGTAGCGGCTCCAACCAAGGACCCCGGAAGTCCCAAAAACGCATGGTCTCACCACCGAAGATGATCTCACCGGTAGGCGAACGCATCAGGTACTTACCTAGACCAGTCGGGCCTTGAGCAGCACCAATGTTGGCACCCAAACGCAAGTCACGCACCATAAAGGTCATGGCTTGGGCTTGAGAGGCCTCAGAGCTAGTCGGGCCATAAAACTCACTGGGATAAGCAGTGTTGTTGAACCAAACGTAACAAGAAGCAATCAGACCCATGAGCGACAACGCGCCCAAGCTGTAAGACAGGTAAGCTTCACCTGACCAGACAAAAGCCCGGCGAGCCCAACCAAACGGCTTGGTCAAAATGTGCCAAACACCACCGCTGATGCACATCAGACCGATCCAGATGTGGCCACCGATGATGTCTTCCATGTTGTCGACGCCGATGATCCAGCCATCGCCACCAAACGGAGACCCTACGACATAGCCGAAGATGCTGAGCGGATTCAAGGTCGGGTTTGTGATCACTCGAACGGCCCCACCGCCGGGAGCCCAAGTATCATAAACGCCGCCAAAGAAGGTCGCTTTGAACACCAACAACAGAGCACCACAGCCCAGCAAAATCAGGTGATACCCGATGATGTTGGTCATTTGGTTCTTGTCTTTCCAGTCGTAGCCAAAGAAAGAAGAATACTCTTCCAATGTTTCAGGGCCGCGAATAGCGTGGTAGATACCACCCAAGCCCAAAACAGCAGAGGAGATGATGTGCAGCACGCCGACTACGAAGTAGGGGAACGTATTGATCACTTCACCACCAGGGCCGACACCCCAGCCCAAAGTGGCTAGGTGAGGCAGCAGAATGAAGCCTTGCTCATACAAAGGCTTCTCGGGAACAAAGTGCGCGACCTCAAACAAGGTCATGGCACCCGCCCAGAAAACAATCAAACCAGCGTGGGCCACGTGGGCACCCAGCAGTTTGCCAGAGACATTAATCAAGCGAGCGTTACCAGACCACCAGGCGAAGCCTGAAGATTGTTGGTCGCGCCCACCGATGTAGGAGTTACTAGAGAGCGTTACCACGGGGGAGTACCTCCTCAGGGAATACAAACTTCTCGTGCGGCTGGTCAGTCGGAGCCATCCAGGCCCGAATACCTTCGTTCAACAAAAT
>JBCBJQ010000090.1:0-24283 GCA_038523235.1 Cyanobacteria bacterium J06626_4 | reverse complement strand
GATAGTCGTTAAGGCAAAAATCTGGATTTTTTCTCTAATAATTCTTGCTGATACGTTTAGAGATAGAACCTTAACGGCTATCGGTTATTACGGAAGTTCAGGCTCTTTGCAAAAGCTTCATTAATTAGCCCTTTTATTCTGTCGAAGAGGCTTTAATTTGTTTGAGTGAGCCAACAGAATTTATACGGAGAAGAGTATCTATCTAAAAAGACTCCATCCTATTTTTCAGCAACATTTCGTAGGCCCTAGCACTGATTCATTGTGTTAAGTGGTCATCCCACGAAAGCGTGAAGGCAGTTTCCTGATGGGAAGTCAGGAGCGGCTAGTTGGGTTGCTGGCTGCCACAGGAAAAGTTACGCCTGGGCACAGTGCCCGCCAGTCATTCAATTTGACATCGCCACTAGCGCTGACAAGCCAGAAGCATTCTCCAACAGCAGGGCGCTTCAGCGAATGCCGGCAGTGAGGCGTAACGTACCTCTAGGCCACATTTTCATGGCAAGAAGTACGACGGTTGCAGTAATCATGCTTGTGGCGATGAGATCGCTGCAAGCCGGGAAGCTAACATCAAAGCAACAGCCAGTTTAAGTAAGAAGAGCCATTGTGCACTCGGCGAGCAGGACAGTCAGCGTAGTCGATGCCCCGAACGATATGAGGGCATGTGTCACCTGACGTGACGCACCAAAGCCTGGTTGGGCTGGCGTCACAATGCCCGCTACAGCATTGTTTAATGAGAACTCTTGAGTGAGCTGATTGGAGAGGAACGCTAAAGCCAGATTCTGCGTTCGCCTCCCATCACAAGGCAACGCCAGTCATCGGCAGCATGATACGTCTGCCCTTTTTTCGACCCAATGCTCCGAGCTGGCCCCTCTCATTTGGCCCAATATTCGCGGCTGCAGGTGATCGCAGTTAAAGCGATCACCACAAAGCTTTGGATGACCCATGGGCCAGCGCTAGGCAGCAGTCGCTAATGAATGATCGCTTTGACCGTCCACAATTCACCCGCTTCTAGGAGATTCGCGAGGGACTGGATAACGAGGTACTACAAGCTAGCTCCCCATTAAATATTAAGGATGATCCCTCATGGGAATTGAGTCGTTGACTCCCTGCCGCAGCAAAATCTTCAACGCTGGATAGCGGCCATGCTTTATTGGCGCTTGCCTCAGAGCACAACGATTAAAGCTGAGCCGTTTCTAAACTCTTGAGTTGTTTTAGTGTCAATCCGAACTCAGACCTGAGTCAGTCAAAGCGACCGGCAGTATTGGCATCACTAGCAGCGCCTGACGTCCCAATCACGTGCAGAAAAATCTATCCTCGTTCCATCGTCGAGGTCTATAAATGCGTGCAGCCTTTGCGATATGATGATTGCGTTTAGGAAATGTTACCTATTAAGTCTTTAGAGAGAACAGAGGGTAAAGCGCAGTGATTAGAGTAGCCATTAACGGATTTGGACGTATTGGGCGGAATTTTTTGCGTTGCTGGTTAACCCGCAACGATAGTTTGCTCGATGTGGTCGCTATCAACGACACGTCTGATCCCCATACCAATTCACACCTGTTGAAATACGACTCGATGCTCGGTCGACTCGATGCTGACGTGCAGGCTGGTGAAGATAGCTTGATCGTCAACGGTAAGACCATCAAGTGCTGCTCTGATCGCAACCCCAACAATCTCCCCTGGAAAGCCTGGGAAATTGATTTAATTATTGAGTCCACTGGGGTTTTCCGCAGTGTGGAAGGGGCCGGGCGACACATTGAGGCCGGGGCCAAGAAAGTTTTGATTACCGCACCGGGCAAGGGCAGTGGCGTCGGCACATTCGTCATGGGCGTTAACCATGATGACTATAACCACAGTGATTTTGATGTTGTGAGCAACGCTAGTTGCACCACCAACTGTCTCGCGCCAGTTGTCAAAGCGCTGCATGAGAGCTTTGGCATCGTTAAGGGGACGATGACAACCACCCACAGCTACACCGGGGATCAGCGTCTATTAGATGCTAGCCACCGTGATTTGCGCCGGGCTCGTGCCGCTGCTCTCAACATCGTACCGACAACCACTGGAGCAGCGGAAGCGGTCGCAAAAGTGTATCCAGCGGTTGCTGGCAAGCTGAATGGTATTGCCCTGCGCGTACCGACTCCTAATGTGTCGATTGTTGACTTTGTGGCTCAAGTTGAGAAGCCCGCGATCGCCCAGCAGATTAACGATGCTATGCAAGAAGCGGCAGCAGGCAAGTTGAAAGGTATCTTGGGGTACAGCGATTTACCACTCGTTTCCTGTGATTATCGCAAGACCGATGAGTCATCGATTGTGGACTCTAGCCTAACCATCGCTTTGGGCGGTGATCTCGTGAAGATTGTTGCCTGGTATGACAACGAGTGGGGCTACAGCCAACGCGTTGTCGATCTCGCGGAATTAGTCGCTCAAAAGTGGAGTTAAGCGCCTAATTCTTAATTGACGCATCATTTCCTAGACGCCGGGTGTTCAATACACTCGGCGTTTTGTTTATAATCCGTTTGCTTATCAACCCTGCTGACAATTGCCTCATTGCTCGTAATGAGCCATTCGTCGCGATCACCAGTGACATCCTGACTAAAGATGAGTGAATGTTCATCATTCAGCCGCCCCGATGACAGCGCCCCAAACTATCAGGGTGCATAGCTCTATACAGAGGGTTGAGTCGCATAAATCCGATTCGATTGACCAGCTACTTACCGCCTGTTCTGTGTGCAATTCTGTCAAATCTGATGAGTGAACTTTACATCGATTCAGACCTGGCGTTGTGAAGATGGGGCTGTAAGCCTCACGTCAGTTCGACGGACTTAACGTTTGAAGTGTGATCAATTTTGATATTCCTAACTTATGAAGTTTCGATCGCTCATTCGCAAATTGCACGGTACCCTTGCCCCCATTGTGCTGCTCCCCCTGCTGATGACCGTGACCACTGGCGTCGCTTATCGACTCTCAAAAGATTGGCTGGGCCTGCCCCGCGATCAGGTACACTTTTTGATGACCCTGCATGAAGGCGAATATTTGGGCTCAACGTTAGAACCGTTTTATGTATTGCTCAATGGCCTGGGTCTGTTATGGATGTTGGTAACTGGCAGCATCATGGCAGTGCAAAATTTTAGACGAGCTTGGCAGCGCACCACCCCGCCCAAATCAACCAGCAGCTAGCGCCATTTACCTGCCCCTAGTTTGCATCCAGCCGCTGCTGCCAGCTTTGGTGACGTCTGCGCTCAATACTCTCCGCAAATGTACCTGTGTTAACATCAGTGCAATATTCTTTAAGCAATCACTGATGAGCAAGGTTCTAGTGCTTAATGCCTCCTACGAACCGCTTAACATCACTAGTTGGCGTCGAGCGATTGTACTGGTTATTAAGGGCAAGGCTGAACAGGTTGAACATAATGGTCGATTCGTTTATCCCGATCTGCCTTTGCCGACCGTCATCCGTTTGAGACACTACGTTCGAGTGCCCTACAAAGAAATTCCCCTGACCCGCCGCAACATTCTTCAGCGGGACAATCACACTTGTCAGTATTGTGGCTATTCGGGCGATGGCTTGACACTAGACCATGTGGTGCCGCGCTCGCGCGGGGGCGGCGACACCTGGGAAAATATGGTGACCGCTTGCGTCCGCTGCAATGTCAAAAAAGGGAATCGCACTCCGCGCGAGGCTTCAACGCCGCTACGCAATTCGCCCCGTCGCCCCCACAGCAGCCTATATTTTGAAGTGACGCGCCAAGTCAAGAGTGGCACCCATGAAGAGTGGAAGAAATATGTCATCGGGGTTTAAACCCTTCCCTCATGACGTTTCAGGTCACGACTTGGGGCGCAGGTCGCCCTTGCGGGCACTCTCTGAGCAGCGTGGCGATCGCTTCGGCCCTCAGCGGTTTTGAAAAATAATAGCCTTGGCCAAATTCGCTATTCAGTTCTTTCAATAGATAGAGCTGCAGTTCAAGTTCGATGCCTTCAGCGGTGACATCCATCCCAAGCGTTTGAGCTAAGGCCGTAATGGTGCGCACAATTTCTAAGCTGTCGGCTTCTAAGTGCATGCGGCTGACAAAGGACTGATCGATCTTTAAGTTATCAATGGGCAAACGGCTGAGATAACTCAAAGACGAATAGCCAGTGCCAAAATCATCAATGCTCAACTGGATGCCGCGCTGACGAATTTGCCTGAGCACATCGATAGCCTGTGCCGTTTGTTCGACCAGCGTCGTCTCCGTCACCTCTAAGCGCAAATAGTGACCAGCGAGGCCAACGGTTTTCAGAATCTGATCGAGCTTTGACAACAGCATCGGGTCCCACAGCTGCGATCCGGCGATATTGACATTGACCCGCAAATGCTGGAAGCGCGGCGCAATCTGTTGCCACTGCCTTAAATGACGGCAAGCTTCGGTCAACACCCATTCCCCCAGAGGAATGATAAAACCAGTCTCTTCAGCGATGGGGATAAATTCGGCCGGGCTAATGACGCCCTCTTGATAATTTCGCCAACGCACTAATGCTTCAAACCCCACAATCGCCTCGGTTTTAAGCGCCACAATCGGTTGATAAACCAGCTCAAATTCGCGGTTTTTGAGGCCAATATGCATGTCATGCTCTAGCTTGAGCCGCCGGATCAAACGAGCGTGCATGGCTAAATCAAACAGCTCATAGCTGGACTGGGGGCTTTCTTTAGCGCGATACATGGCAATATCAGCATCACGCAGCAAGTCGAGGCCAGCAGTGTAGACCGTGGTGGCGATCACAATGCCGATGCTGCAGCCAGTAAACAAAGTTGTGCCGCTGATTTTTACCGGTTGGCTCAACGCCACTTGAATTTTTTGGACTCTGGCGATCGCCTCAACGGTGGTATCGACATCGTCTAATAAAATAGTGAACTCATCGCCGCCTAAGCGAGCCACAGTATCCCCCGCATTCACACATCCTAAAAGTCGATTGGCGACCTCGATCAATAGCTGGTCGCCAGCCGCGTGCCCCAAGCTATCGTTGACAACTTTGAAGCGGTCTAAATCTAAAAACAGCACGGCAAAGCCATAATCTGGCGAGCGATGCTTCCGCGCCAAGGCGGTTTCGAGACGGTCGACAAACAGCGTCCGATTCGGTAATTGGGTCAACCCGTCGTGCAGGGCATCGTGAATGAGTTGGATCTCAGCTCGTTTGCGATCGCTGATGTCGGTCACTAGCCCCTCTATCCGAATGGAGGCCGTATCGTCTTCACCCACTACAATGTGGCTCCGATTTTTAACCCATCGCACCTGCCCGGTCGGCCAAACAATGCGATATTCAATGTCAATGCTGCCACGACTGGTAATACTGTTCATACACTCAACCACTTCGGGGCGATCGTCAGGATGAATCACCTCAAACCAAAGTCGGCTGTCCTTTAAAAAGTCTTCTAATGGCCGATGATAAATCTTCGCTGCCGCTGGGTTGAGATACAAAATCTGAAAGGGCTCAATTGCCGCTGACCAGACAATATCTTGCAACGTCTCTAAGATATTTTCCAGCCGTTCTTCACTAGCTTTGAGGCGATTATGCACCGTTTTTAGCTGCAGAGTACGTTTAACGACCCGCTGTTCTAAATCACTGTTGACTTCATTTAAATGCTTCCGGGTGGTTTGGACTTCCAGCTGATTACGAATTCTCAGCAGCGTTTCTTCGATTTCAAAGGGCTTCGTCAGATAATCAACCCCGCCCACCTCGAAAGCTTTAACTCGATCATCAGCGGCTTTCGAAGTACTGACAAAAATAATGGGAATATGGTGAGCTTGTAACGTTGATTTGATTTGAAGGCACACTTCATATCCATCCAAACCAGGCATGTGGGTATCAAGCAAGATCAAATCAGGCAATAGAGCGGGAATCAATTCCAAAGCCATCGCCCCATCGCCTACACAGTAAGCGTCATAACCTTGTTCGCGTAAAATTGCTCCGATAGCTTTACGATAAAAAGTCGAATCATCCACTAGCAATATTTTCTTTCTTTGAGGCATTTCTGAGGCAAGATGCGTAGTTCCCTGGTCACGAAAGTTTTTCATATATAAAGAATTCAAGATAGATGTCAGTATTTTTGATTAATTGAGTTCACCTAGCATCACAATTCATGCCAGCAAATATCGTTTTACTGATTGAATAGTGGCGTGAATTTTTTGAGAAAAAACTATGCTTTGACTGGTCAGCTTATACTTGATTGCCCAAAAGACCAGTAAATGATGTCGATCCAAGGCTTTTTCTTCAGAACTTCAAGTATTAGACAGAGTGAAAACTGAGCTTAGCTGCCTTGAAAGGCTCAATCACATCTCCTTAAAAATCGAATTTTGTATTATCTAAACTAGTATCAGCTTAGTCTAAGCTTGCAGACAGCAACAAGCCATTATAATCCCAAAGATTCCGAGCAAAAACTGACAAGAATACGCTTGACAAAGCCGAATATCTTCACAGCCCAATTGAATTAGCTGGTTGAATTAGACAGTGAAATCGGCCCTTCTCTACTCTGAGACAGTTGATGACCTGCAGGTCTAGTCATTACCCTAGCAACAGACCGGATTTATCCGAGTTGTTTCAATAATGCTGGCAAGCGTGCCTTTTCCACGACGTAAACATGCTGCACTTGGCTAATTGAGGCGGCAACGTGAGCCTGCGAGAAAGCCACCATCGGCGTCACGAATCGCCAGTCTCGCTGCTGTTTGAGCACCGAAGCTTGTCGCTTCACCTGTTTGAGAAAATCCTTCTCAAAAGCATATTTTTGTTGACCCATCATGCGATAGAGCCGCTGCCCATCCGTCACCACGCGACCGCGATGAGATTTTACGTCTATCGCATAGGCATTTTGCCGGGGCGATAGACACACCACATCGGCATCGCCCAATCCTTTGCCCAAACGAACGTTGTATTCAATCTGCCAGCCAGAGGTGGTTAAGCCAGCAAGGGCGAGGGCGATGTCTTCTTCTCCTTTAGCTCCCTGGTCAGCGTGATTGGCTCGTCGCCACCAGTAGAGGCCGTTGGCAACCGCACCCAAACTCGCCATCACAAACATGAGGTAAAAGACTGGGGGCACCTCAAGACGACGAGACGATTGAGCACTACTGAACGAAAGTTCCGCGAGGAGGGTGCCAAATATGTGGTGCAGCATGAAGGGCAACAATAATAAAAAACCAGCTGAACCAAAAGAGATGATGGCTTTGACCCGGCGCTTCAGGGCCAAGTCGCGAATATTCTGTCCGGCTTTGCGTGAGGATGGCTTCATTAGGTTTAGGGCTGCAGGATTGGCGAAGGGCGATCGCGGGCCTCAGCTTGCCACTTTGCCCCCCCTATCATGAGATTTAACGGCTCAACACTTACCTGCCGGCTTGAGGGAGGCACTTAATGGAGACCGCCGGCCTCTGGTTAATCTTGCGCTGCAGATAAGACGGAAAGCGCTCGGGAATGAAATACAAATTAAGCCATTGCTTGAACTGATCAAGTGCAGCAATGGGATAAATGTAAGTCTTGACAGCGCCCGTAGGCATGAGCCGCAATGGAGAAGTTGACTCTCGCTGACGACGCGGAAAGCGCTCTCCATAAAGCTCCCATAGTTTTTCGGTGTCCCAATATCGACTCCAAGCCTGCTCAATACTGACATGCGAGATCGCCTGAGAACCGAGGAGCAAACCGGTTTGCATAGATCGCAGCTTGACGGCTGAAATAGCCCGAACGACGCTGAAATAGTTTGTGGCAATTTCATCCGGCGAGGGGCGATCACGAACAGGCCTCTGGGGGGCATTGACGACTTTTGGCGGCTGATAACCAGTGGCTTCGTAGATAAATTGCGGCAGCTGCTTTTCGCTCAAAATACGGAGGCTATTGCGAGCGTCTTCTTTATTAGCTTCGAAGCAGTAGTAGTCTAAAAACGCCATGCAGACTTGGTAGGGATAAGCACTAACGTTAGCTTTGCCCGCAAATTTAACGCCGTCCGGTACTCTCACAAACAGGTGATCGCCGTGATAGCCATAGGTCGCTAGCAGGGTCGCCATTTTGCCCGCTCGATATTTATCTCCGATTTTGGGCGTCAGTTCTCCCCAGCCTACTAAGGTGCTGTTAGAAATTCCACAGGCTTTAGCCAGTCCGCGTCCTGACAAAAAGGGCGTCCCGTCTGGCAAAATCCCCACTTCAATCGGCAAGCCTGAAACTTCGATGGATTGGGTGACTTCGAGGTGGGTAGGCAGCAGGTTCTGGCTAGGCATCGTTTTAAGCTGATTTGCTGTTAAGCCGCAACAAACATCCCGGTGAGCGCGATCGCGAATTTGCCCGAGGATACCGCCACATATAGGGGCATGCCAGTAGTTTACCGCCTTTTAAGCAGATATCTAGCGTATAAATACGCCAGATAGTTGATGGCCATACTGGCCGTTTCTGAGCGGTCGGTTGAGGAGTCGCAAACAGGTCTCGGGTTGGGGCAGGCTAGGAAGCCTACCCAACGGATTTTCTCTTTCGATCAGGTCGTCTGAAAATCGAGATCAACCTTCTCCGAGATACAGACACCGCGCTTTTTTGATTCACCCACCCCACAAGGGCGTTTGAAATGATGGGATGGCCGCTCAAGAAGGTCTTCATGCAGCATCAGAATAAAACGGCAACGCGATCGCTAGCGCTTATGCTCTGGATTTTTGAAATCCGTTTTACACCCGGCCTCCCAAGTGTCGGGTTGATTGCCATGGGCGGGAATGCCCCCATTATCCTTCAGCATGCGAGCCAGATGCAGACAGTTCCACACCAAGAAAGTTGTATTGCGATTGGTGAAATCATTCTCTGGCCCGCCAGAGCCCTCATCTAAATAGGACGGCCCCGGCCCAACTTCTCCCAGCCAACCGGCATCGGCCTGAGGCGGAATCGTGTAGCCAATGTGAGAAAGGGAGAACAAGATATTCATGGCACAATGCTTGACGCCATCTTCATTACCTGTGATTAAGGTGGCCCCCACTTTGCCGTAGTCGCGGTACTGGCCCTTTTCATTCAGCAGGTGGGTATAGCCATACATCCGTTCCAACACACGGTTGCAAACAGAACTTTTCTCCCCCAGCCAAACAGAGGTACAGAGCACCAAAATATCGGTAGCGTCAATCTTGGCTTGAATTTGTGGCCAATCATCTTTGTCCCATTCCGGCGTTTCAGACATGTCCAACCCCAGCCCCGCCGGGATGTCATAATCGACCGGACGAATCACCTCGGTTTGCACGCCATTAGCTTCAAAAATCGCTTTAGCAATATCGATGACGCCTCGGGTGTGAGATAAGACCGGCGTGCGATTGAGTGTGCAATTCAGAAATAGCGCCTTCAGATCGCGATAATTCGCGGGGGCATTGCCGCACTGCTGCTCAGTAATTTGAGTCAGTTGTGCAGACATTGGAGCGGAATTTTGATTCGATGACATGATTGCTCTCTAGAGACTAAAAAAAGAATCAACAGGCCAAGACTATGATGTCTGAAGACGGGTATTTGAATCCTCAGAGCAGCAAGATCAAAACTGTGTAGAGGGCAGCGCCACCGACAAAGGATCCGAAACAGCTTTTTTGCTCGTCTGGCAATTCCCGCTTCAGAATATTGAGAATGATGCTGCCAGCGAGAAAGGACCAGATCAGGGAAATGGCCGCTTCGTTCAGTTCAATCGTTTGGCCCGCGATCGCCCCCACCATAATCGCCGCCGTCAATAGCCAGCGTCCTTGGCGGTCATAGAGAGTTTGGTGATGCTCTCGCAAGTTGTGGTCAATGATAAAAAAGTGCAGCGCCACCGCCACAAAAAACAGGATGCACTCAAAGATGCTGTGGGCGGCTAAATCCTGGAGCAGGTAGCCAAAAATCCCGTTTAATACGGCAAAAGCTGTGGTGTGAATCCAAAACACCGCCGTGCCAGTACTGTCATCTTGGTGAGTTTGGCGATTCCAGCGGCGAGAGGTGAGCGCCACAATATCGAGACCATAAAAAACGAGCAATCCCAGCAGGGCCAAGACGTACACATGATTTTCTAGATACGCCACCATCGAAATGGCCGAATGTGCCAGCTCTGCTTGGGCGTGGCTGAGTTCTGGCAAGATCTCGAGAAAGACATAACCAATCGAAACGCCCCCGGCAAAGGAAATCCATCGATGCTCAGGGACAAACGACAAAACATTCAGTTTTGAGGCGAAAGCATGAATCGAGGCTAAGCCAATGGCTAAAACTAGACCTGGCCCTTGCATGATGAGTTGCCTCTTAATTTGAGCCGACAAGCCAGTGCTCACGTAGGCGGCTGTCGACCTTACAGTAGTCAATTTTGATACTGAAGCAGGGCTTTTTCACAAAAATAAATTTTCTGCAAAAGAGCAATCCAACCGGGTTCAATCACTAAACTGACTTATTCACCGCAAAAAGACAGTAGCTCAATCTTTGTTCTCCCTAGTTGAATTCACTAAAAAAACGATTATTAATGACTATTCATGATTTCAGGGTTGGATTTTCTGATATTAGCTCAACTGAAAATGAGACGCGATCGCCCACTCAGTCCAGAACAACTGGTGGATCAGAACACTATTGAGAACCAAGATAGGCTTCTGCCTTAGCGATCATTTCCTCAAATGCCTAACTCGGATGAGAAGGGGAAAAGCTAAGACGGCACCTCTAGCGGTAGGCGTTGGTGGCAAGTCCAGGAGCGATCGGGGTGTTGTTGATAAAACCGGAGTTCCCACGTGACCGCCGCTTGAGCGTCAACCAAATCCTTAGCCAGTGATTTGAGGCACTCAGCCTGCTCTGGCGCAAAGCCATAAGCCAGACTCAAATGCAGCCAGTCTTTGGGGCGCAGGGGCGACTTACGAGTGGGGGAGGTGGCCGTGCAGACAAAATCGAGTATCAGCTTTCTTAACCAGTCTGATGAGAGTTCTAGGCCGTACCAATCGGGACGAAAGATCAAGGTTTGAACTTCGAGCGGCGGGGTCGGCTGCGATCGCCGCAATCGCTTGAGCGATCGCTCAAGCGATTGCGTGTATCGAGGCATTGCCCCGCTGACATCTTCAAAAAAGCCCGTCAGCGTGCAGTGGGGCATATAGTCATGGGCAGTATTGGGGCCGCAGAGGTGACGACTCTTATCGAAATACGTCTCGAGCTGAGTCGCTAACTCACCCACTGGGCAGGCATACACAATGAATCTAGACATTAATGACATCGATCGCATCGGAGGGGTAACCTCCGCCTAACAGCAGGTCGTTATGTTCACAAATCGCCTAGTAGACTGCGGCACCCGAGGCAAACTGAAATACGGGACAGGCATCAACGTCCCCCCATAATCCTCAAAAGTCCAAGAGATCATGCCCGTATCCAAGGAACCGTGCAGTTATGCGCAACCCCAGTCTCCCTCGGGCGGGGACACCTGTGGATTAGAACGGTCTTAGCCTTAACTGTGGCCCAGCGGAGATGCGATCGCACCGCTCCGAATACTCCTGACTAAAGCATATGGGAGGCGGTCTATGGTGCTATTAACGCTGGTTTATGGGGGTATTAACCGATTGCGGCAAGTGCCGTCACCCCCTCGCTGACGGCGAGAGCACCGGTTACCCTATTGAATACTCAGGTTTTTGCTGAGGTTGGAATACTCGGTCACCAGTCCCCGCCGAAACGTCACGGTGCTGCCTTCAAAGCTGAAGATTTCTTCGCAGCTATTGTCAACCCGGTCCACCGCGGTGGGCGTCGTTTGCTCAGCGTGCAAAACTGCTGTGCGGTTAGAGCCCAAGCCCCAAGTTGCGGTCACATCGCTGCTGCCTACCGCTGGCATCATTGACACTTTTAAGTTGCCAAGCGGGTTGGTATAGCCCACCACCCGATTATTCACCAGTTCGATGAGGCTCTCGTTATAGTGCAACGTCACAGCATCTTGAGAGGTACTCGTGCGAGTAGGGGTGCCCTGAGCTTGAAATACGTCCTCTTGAGTAGATCCTAAGGTCCATGTATTGGCCCGAGACTGCACCGACAGCGCCACCTGTTCATCGCCTAACACGGTGAGATTACGATCAAAGTCGCTATAGTCCACAACGTAGCCGTTCTTCAGCTCAACCGTGCTGTTGCCGTAATACATCACTTCTTTGCAGGTCGTGCTGTGCTGATTAACGCGAACGGGCATGCCTTGAATTTTGAGCACCAACTCGCGATCGGAGCCAATCGTCCAATAGGATTGCGCATTGGGTTGGCTCGCCGCCCGAGAATCGACATTACTCTGGGCGTACTTGAGATTGCGATCGTATTCGACCAGCTTTTGTTGCGCCACGTCGTAATTAGGATGCGATGGTGAGACCGCCTTCATACTGCTAATCGCTTGCTGCCAGAGGATCGCCACCTGGCTCCAGTCTTCTTTGAATTCAGCAGTTTGCGTCAATTCAGCGGCGCTCATGGCCTGGTTAAATGCCTGCCGGAAGGGGTCATCTGTGGCCAGAGCCGGCTGTCGCTCTCCCAGCCGGAGCTGCAGCGTCGGCCACAGCTGCAAGGCCCCTACGGTTAGGCCCACTCCTAGGGTGAGTCCTAACAGCGTCCATAGCAGTTGATTGCGTCGGGTAGTGCCCTGACGCTTCAGCTCGAAGGTATAAAGCGGTTGAGACTGATAGCCTTCGAGTTCTGGATGGCGTTCATTCGGCATAGGGTTGAAAGGAGATGGGGCAAGGTGTAGATGTGTTGACTGATGGGGAAAAGCTCAGGAGCCAGTCTCACCGCATCGGTAAAGCCTGCGAACATCTTAACTGCGCCCAATTAAGGTAGCCAAGGATATGTAAATTCCCCAGCAGATCAGCCGGGGAAAATGAAAATTCAGTAAACCTGGCGCGATACCGCCGGCCATCAACGTCAGCGGGGCAGAGCGTAATTCAGCATTTATGACCGGCAGCGATCGCCCTTATTCCAGCTGCCAGCTGTGCCGCTGGCAGCGCCCATATCTCCCTCTCGGCAGTCAATTGAGGCTCCATCAAGCTCTGATTCTCGGGGCTGAGAGGGACTCATTTTGTTCGAGTGTGAGTAATGGACTGCACGACGCCATCACCACTCGCAAAAAGTGCGATCCGCCAGAAATACATCAACTTTTATTTACATCAACCTGGCCACGTACTGACCAAAAGTCTGTTTCTAAAGAGGTCTAAAAACAAAATCACGTAAAACCAAATTCTTTTATCGAAAAAATACTGATTAATCGACAAAAGACTATGAATTTTCTATGAATTGAGCCTTATTTACGAGGCTCCGAGGAAACCCCTAGACTATGCTAGCCGTCAGTTAGAGATGTCTGTGTTTCTTTGGATGTGTATCTTCCGATCAGGTTTTTCCGAACCTGATTGCGTTTGTCAAGCGTCACGGTAGCGATCACTATGCCAAGATATTGGTTTTTGTTAAGTGCCTTTGTGTTGTCAGGTCTATCTGTCGTCACAGTGCGGCTTGGCGTGGGCCAAAAAGACGCCACCTTACAGTCTTTGGTGTCTCACCCCAAGGTGATCGTGTCTCCCTTGATTCCCCTTGAAGGACAAGTTGACGATATTTACACCGTTAAAGGGAAATGGACTTTGCAACCCTACAAGCCAACTGTGCAGATGCGGCAACCGAGCTTTAGAGAGCGGGTTCGTCTCATACACCACAAGCTGGCCGCCCAGGATGCGATCGCCCAGGCCCAATCGCCATTGTCAGCAGATGCGCCGTTAACCGATATCCCGTCGTTTATTGCTCGATTTTCTGACAGTTTGGCGCGGGTGAGCGACCTCGGCAAAGAGTTACTAGTTGTGGTGCCTGGTGGCATCAGAGGGATTACCTTTCACGACTATGATTTAGAGAATTCCTGGTATGACGACGGTCGCAATCTGCCTAGTGATTGGCAATACTTCGACGAGCCAGCCATTGAAATGCTGACGAGCTTCCGTCGCACTATTTGGAGTGACATCAATGAACCGGAGGACATCGCCCCTTAGTCTGATGGTCTCGCAGTGACATTTAGCGGTCAATATGGGCGCGAAGATGCTGATGCCGCTTGGGGGTAAGGCTCCAAAAACGTCAGTTTGAGGCAGCATCTGACATTGTGACAAGACTGAGACTAGAGGCTGATCAGCGCGGTGAATCATGGCGACAAAACGGCGGTTCTTTTGTTCGCGCGCTCACAACCGAGTCAGTAGTTAGACATCAACAAACAATGCGGCTGGGTGCGGTTAGGCGTAGCCGCAACGCACCATCCGGCAAGGCTTTGAGGTTGACGCTATCGCTAACATATCATTAAGAGTATCGCGATCGCGCCAGCGGCCATGGCCCTGAGGAACCCTGGGTTTGCTGCCTCACCGCACGAATCCCCCTTGACGGTATCCAGAGTTGAGAGCGCCGCCATGCTGCGTCATGCCTCCTAGGGTGGCATTGCGGTCAGCATTATTGACCTAGCCACTGCGCCACAACAACGGCTACCACAAAGAAATTCTGCATCAGCTGCCTTAAATATTATCCTGACGGCCTGTATTAGGAGATGATGAAGACTAGCGCCGCTTTTCGCTCCCATGGGGGAAGCGTGAGCTGGTACATTGCCGCATCTAGCAGGGCGCAGAGAGAAGCTGTTTGATTATCGATTTTTATCAATGATAAACGAACCACAAATTGACTTAAGCCAATTCACCTCTAGACGAACGTAGATCCCTGCCGGTACACTGAATAACACATAGACTTAATTCAATCCAAAGTCAGTCCGCATAGATTCACGCATGAAATTTTAGTTTGATCGGCGGGGTCAAAATTTCGAGCGATCGCACTGGGGAACTTGCCTTTGGCTGAGTTGGGTCACGCCGATTGCCCCTCTGAGCTGACATCAGAACCCCATGATTACTGAAACGAGTTGGCTGATACCGCTTTATCCCCTAATGGGGGCCTTGCTAACGATTCCCTGGTCGCCTGCCTTGATTCGCCGCACGGGGCCGCGCCCCGCTGGCTACGTTAATATTGCCACTACCCTAATGGCATTTGTCCATAGCTTGTTGGCCTTCAATGCGTTATGGGGCAAATCATCCGATCAGTTTTTCTTCGTGCCGTGGCTGCAGGTCGCTGATCTGAACTTGACCATTCCCCTTGAGGTATCGGCCATCACGGTTGGGGCTTGCATCCTCATTACTGGCCTTAACCTGGTGGCTCAAGTCTATGCCGTCGGTTATCTAGAGATGGATTGGGGCTGGGGGCGGTTTTTCGCCTTCCTGGCCTTTTTTGAAGCAGGCATGTGTGCGCTAGTACTCTGCAACTCGTTGTTCTTTGCCTACATGCTGCTAGAGATTCTGACCCTCGGCACTTATTTATTAGTGGGATTTTGGTACAACCAATCGCTGGTGGTGACCGGCGCGCGCGATGCCTTTTTGACCAAGCGAGTGGGCGATTTGGTTTTGTTGATGGGGGTGCTGGCGATTTATCCTCTGGCCCATACTTGGGATTTTCGAGAGCTCGCGGCTTGGGCCACAACGGCAAATGCCGATCCGAGGTTGCTGACGCTGCTGGGCATTGGGTTGATTGCGGGACCGATGAGTAAATGTGCTCAGTTCCCCTTGCATCTGTGGCTGGATGAAGCCATGGAAGGACCTCTACCCAGTACGATTTTGCGGAACTCGGTCGTGGTTGCGGTGGGAGCTTGGGTGCTGTTTAAGATCGAGCCGGTGTTGGCACTGTCACCGACGGTCCTCACTGTCACCACGGCTGTTGGGGCGATCACCGCGCTGGGTGGGGCGTTGATTGCGGCCGCGCAAATTGACCTCAAGCGCAGCCTGTCTTATCTCTCTAGCGTTTACATGGGGTTGGTCTTTATTGCGATCGGCGCGCAGCAGCCAGAAACTGCTTTACTGATGGTGCTAACCTACGCCCTGGCGATGGCAGTTTTGGTCATGGGAGCAGGCTCCATCATTATTAATGTCATTACTCAAGACGTGACTCAAATGGGCGGGCTCTGGGGTCGCCGCCCCGTTACCGGCATGGCGATGTTGACGGGGTCTCTGGCACTGGTCGCCCTGCCGCCACTGGGCGGCTTTTGGTCCATGCTGAAGCTGGTTACCGGCCTCTGGCTTGATCATCAGCTAATTTTGGTCATCCTCGTGTTGACCATCAATTGGACGGTGGCCTTTGGCTTAGCGCGGGTCTTTGGCCTGATCTTTGCGGGCGAACAGAAACAGATGACGATACGAGCACCGGAGCCCATCTGGCTCATGGTGATGCCGATGGCGATCACGACTGGAGTGACGCTGCATCTGCCCCTGATTTTGAGCGCGTTGGGCCTCTTGCCGAGTTGGATAACGCTGAACAAAGACATGGGGGTGGCCCTAATCTGGTCGAGCATTCTTGGGTTTGCCGTGGGCACAGCGCTGTACATCACGCCTCGGGTGACTAATCCAGAAAAGCTCGTGCCGACGGGGTTACAAAATCTATTTGCCTTCGATTTCTACACGCCTCGCTTGTATCGCGCCAGCGTGGTGTTTGGCGTCGATGTGCTGTCTCGAATCACGGACTGGCTCGATCGCTACCTGGTCGATGGGGCCGTCAACCTGGTGGGATTGGCGTCGGTATTTAGTGGTGAAGCGCTGAAATACAACAACAGCGGACGGCTGCAGTTTTACGTCTTGACCATTTCGTTTTGCGTGGCGGTCATCAGCATCATCATGAGCTGGCAATACCTCCCCGGTGTCTTTACTGCCATGCTGTCTGGGCTTTGAAAATAGGCGGCTTCCCAATTTGACCGACGACGCAGTTAGTTGATGGCTCTTTTATCTGGCTTACGATCATGTTGAGTGTTCTGATTTGGCTCCCAATTATTGTGGCGTTGCCCTTGGCCTTTTTGCCTCAGGTAACCGCCAAGCAGGCACGGGCGATCGCCCTGTCTACCGCTGGCTTCACCGTGCTTTGGAGCGCCTGGCTGTTTACCCAGTTTGACCTGAGCAATCCGGGCTTTCAGTTTCGCGAGTTTTTGCCCTGGCTACCGCTATTGGGGCTGAATTACGACTTGGGGCTAGATGGTCTCTCCCTCTTGATGGTGGCCCTCAACAGCCTAATCACCTGGATGGCGCTGTGGAGCAGCCACAGTGAGATGGAGCGCCCCAAACTGTTCTATGGGCTGATGTTGCTGGTCAATGGCGGGGTAGCCGGAGCATTTTTGGCACAGAACCTGCTGCTGTTTTTCCTACTGTATGAAATTGAGCTAGTCCCCCTCTACTTATTAGTCGCGATTTGGGGCGGGCAGCGGCGCACCTACGCCGCGACGAAGTTTTTGCTGTATACCGCCGTGTCAGGGGCGCTGATGTTGGCCAGCTTCTTAGCCACTGTCTGGCTCACCCAGCAGACCGATTTTGCTTATACCCCGGCGTTGGGGCAAACGCTGCCGATGACGGGGCAGGTGATTTTGCTGGGCATGATGCTGGTAGCTTTTGGCATCAAGATTCCGCTGGTGCCGTTTCACACCTGGCTACCCGATACCTACGTGGCCGCCTCGACCCCCGTGGCCATGATTTTGGGCGGCGTGCTGGCCAAGTTAGGCACCTACGGCCTGTTTCGGTTTGGCCTCGGGATGTTTCCCGATGCTTGGGCGACCTTGTCGCCCTATTTAGCGGTGTGGGCCGCAATCAGCGTGTTGTACGGGGCGATCACGGCGATCGCCCAAAAAGACATCAAGCGCATGGTGGCCTACAGCTCGATCGGGCACATGGGCTATGTGCTGCTGGGCGGGGCTTCGCTGACCGATTTGGGTCTCACGGGAGCCGTCAGCCAAATGGTTTCCCACGGTCTAATTTTGGCGATTCTCTTTCACTTAGTCGGGGTGGTCGAAGCCAAAGTGGGCACCCGCGAGCTAGATGTGCTCAACGGGTTAATGAACCCCATTCGCGGCCTGCCCCTCACTAGTGCGCTGCTGATTTTAGGCGGCATGGCCAGCGCGGGCATTCCAGGGCTAATTGGCTTTGTGACCGAGTTTTTGGTCTTTCAGGGCGCCTACAGCATCTTTCCGTTGCCGACGCTATTGTGCGTCGTCGGCACGGGCATGACCGCCGTTTACTTTGTCATCTTGCTGAACCGTACCTGCTTTGGCAAACTCGATAACGACCTCGCCTATTTTCCCAAGGTGAAGTTTGTCGAACGGTTTCCCGCCGTCGTGTTGGCGGTGCTCATTTTGTTCTTAGGCGTACAGCCAACCTGGCTGGTGCGCTGGGGCGAGCCGACAGCAGTGAGTTTGGTGGCCCAACTGCCGCCGCCGCCGCTGGCGATCGCCCCGGTCACCCCCAAGCCGCTGGCTACTGCCCTCTCTGAGGAGGTGCTGGAAGTACCGCTACAGTAGCTCCCATAGGCCTTTGGGCACCAGAGTAGGCGACCCTTGGCGCAGTTCCTCTAGCGATCGCCAGCGAGCCTTAAAGGTGCGCTTACCCTCCGTGACTACCAGGGTGGATTTTTCATACAGGTGCTCATCGACAAACCGACCGTCATAGACAAACACGATTTGGTGGCCGGGTTCTCCTTCGTAAACGTAGATCGATTCCACAATGCCTAACTGCTTCACATCGACAATGTCAGCTCCCAGCTCTTCGCGAATTTCACGAATGATGGCGGTGCGACTGTGTTCAGTGAAATCGATGCCGCCCCCCAGCGGTCGAGCCAACCGTTCGCCGGTGACCTTATCGCGGCCTTCTTGCACCAAAATGCGATCGCCCCGCCGCATCAAACAAATGGCGATCGCGCGAATCCGTGACTTTTTCGCCATAACCGTCACTCCTATGGTTCACTCCCCTGCTTTTCCCGGCGCCCGCCCGCGCCTGACCGCTTTGAGCTTGACTGCCTGACGATACTCCCCCCTTAAACACCATGACGACCACCCTACCCGCCGCCGAAACCAACCTGATTCCGCCCTCAACGCATCCCCATGCCGCGGTGATTCACCGCCTCGAAGCCGGGGGCTCGATGCTGCCAGATACGCCCGACAATCTGATGCAGATTATCGGCATTTATAAGGCCTACGCCGTACCGATGGACTTTTACTGGCGGGACCTGCTGTATATTGCCGAGCGCGTGTTTCTTGATCCGCTACCGGCCTTCAAATACTTTTTACCGCAGGAATATCTTGACCTGCACAATCACTATGCCGGTGAGACCGCTGACCTGCGGATTTGGCGCGGCGAAGCCACCGCCCACCCCGAACTGCTGGACTTTATGGCGAAGGGTGAGGTCAACCGCAAGTGGCCGAAGCTGTTTCACCATCTCTGGCACGATCGCGTCAACATGGAGTTTGCCGAAGCCTGCATGAAGGCCATGCTGTGGCACCAAGATATGGGCGGTCGCTACAACGATTATCTCTACACCGACGAGTACAAGGCCAACTGCGATCGCGCAATTAACGCCTACTTCAAACGCAATCCGCTGATGCTGGGGCTGCACAAGCTGTTTCCTGACATGTTTTACGAGAAATGTCGGGAGCTGTCTTATTACTCCAACTTGGGGCTGTTTTGGGAAGTGATGGCCCCGGTCTTTTTTGAGATGAGCGACATTTACGACGAAGGGGGCTTTGCCGGGGTGCCCGCTGCTATGGACTTCTTGGTGAATGGCATTTTTGCGGTCGCCGGTCGCCCCATCTATCACCATGTTTATGTGGGTGATGAGTGCTTTGAGCTGGTGCCCAAATCAAAGGGCTTTAACTGGCTTTACGAAGCGGCGCTGCCCTATGTTGAATCTGTGTTTTATCGCACGGCACCCTTCCGGGGTACCAAGTCTTACAACGCCCAGGCGGGTCAGGTGCCGTTAGATCAAAACGACTTTCACTACGGCATTTTGTATGCCGATGTCTTCCCCGTGGGCAGTGCGGGCATTCCGCCCACCCTGCTGATGCAAGACATGCTGCACTTTTTGCCGCCTTATTTGACCGACTATTACCAGCAGCATTGCCGGGGCGAAGACGACGTGCTGATTCAGCTGGGCATCACTTTTCAGAGATCGATGTATAACGTCACGTCAGCAGTAATTCAAGCCTTGCGGGCAGCCTTGTTATATCCCCTCGATGATCCCAACCCTCGACATCGCCTAGCCAACCGCCAGTTTTTTGAACAGCAGATGGATCGGTTTTTGCGTCCCGAAGCGCGCCTGAACGAGATTCAGACGCAGGACTATCGCTAAAGGTCAGTGTTCTCGAACGATCCCGATCGGCCTCAGTCGAACCTGTTCTAATCCCCCGAATGGAGGAGCATCCCATGCGCCAGCGCTTAGATCAACTCGATCCGTTTTTTGCCGCCGCCGCGATCGCGATCGCCGGGCTGACGGCGATGTCCCAAATGCCCTATCCGCTGATTGCCATCAACCTTGATTTGCCCGAATGGCACGAATTGAGTCAGTAGCTACCGGTGGCGACGCCCGTCCTTTATCCATACCGCCCTGAGAAAACTATGCCGACTATCGTTGATATCGCTGTGAATAATGAAGGCTTCTCGACCCTAGTCGCGGCAGTAACTGCTGCTGGCCTGGTTGAAACACTGCAAAGCGCTGGCCCCTTTACCGTCTTTGCGCCCAATGACGACGCCTTTGCCAAACTGCCCCCCGGCACGGTGCAAACGCTCGTGCAAAATCCGCCGCAGCTAGCCCGGATTTTGACCTACCACGTAGCGATGGGTAAACACACCCAAGCGGATCTAATTAAGCTGGGGCAGATCGATTCGGTTGAGGGGTGGCCCATCCCCATTGATGGCACCGACGGGTTTGAGGTCAAAAATGCCACCGTTTTAGCCGCTGACATTGAAGCTGACAACGGCATCATTCACGTGCTGGATAACGTCATTTTGATGGGATGAGGTCGGCTTACTCCAGGGACGTTAGAGACGTTGGAAATCGATGGCTGGTCGAGGAGCCCTGAATTCAGGGCTCCTCGACAGCTTACCTGGATGCCATAATGAATTTTCTCTGAAAAAATAAAATTCCTGCTTTGGCGGGGGCGATCGCGGCATTTATATCCAACATTAGAAAACTCAAAGCCGATGAGGTTGTCAAAGTCCCGTTTTTTTGTTGAAATAACAATAGACTAAGTTATATTCCTCTTGGATTTGCCATAGAATCTCGTCAATACTTCCTTGCCGTAGTGTTGCTTGAGAGCAGGTACTCCTACTGGAATTTGGCTGACGTCGTTATCTCCTGATAACTCCTGTATCAACGTGGGTAAGGTTCGCCTTACCCATTTTTTTTGACCTGATCGGCTCGCTAGAGGTGTCGTCTCAAGACATAATCTCAATACCGGTGGCAGGGGTGAGCGGCCTGGTTCCCCTGCGCTTTAGCGAGGTGGCATTAGCGCCGATGATCGATGCCTTGAGAGTATTGGCTGCGGACAATCCGTTGGTAGCTTTTACGACGCTGTTGCTGGTGAGCCTGACCTTGCCGCCAATCTTTGAGCGCTTGCGCTTGCCGGGCTTAGTCGGCCTGCTGCTAGCGGGGGTGATGCTGGGGCCGAGTGGTTTGGGCCTGTTGGATGCCGACGGCGAAATTGAAAAGTTCTTTGCGGATGTCGGCAAGGTTTACCTGATGTTCGTCGCGGCGCTAGAGATTGATCTTAAAGAGTTCAGCCGCAACCGCGATCGCTCCCTCGTCTTTGGTAGCCTCACCTTCATCATTCCGCTCGTGAGTGGCATGATGCTCGGACGGCTGACCGGTGCCAGTTGGCCAGCGGCAGTTTTGATTGGCTCGCTGCTGGCGTCTCATACGCTGCTGGCCTATCCCATTGTGATGCGGCTCGGCACCTCACGGAATGAGTGCGTCACCGTCACCGTCGGGGCAACAATTTTTACCGACATTGCCGCGCTGCTCGTGTTGGCGGTTTGCGTTTCCGTGCAGGGGGGAGATTTTTCGCCCCTCGGGTTGGGGGCACAGCTGGCCGGTTTAGGGCTCTATGCCGTGGCCATCCTATTTGGACTGGATTGGGCCGGCAATTTTTATTTTCGCAAAACTGGTGATGAACAAGGCAACAAATTCTTGTTCATCTTGCTAGCCGTGTTTCTGGCAGCGGTCGGCGCGCAGTTGGTTAACGTTGATAAAGTGGTGGGCGCGTTCTTGGCTGGGTTAGCCGTGAACGGGGTGGTGGGCGACGGCCCGATTAAAGAGAAGGTGGAATTCTTTGGCAGCGTACTATTTATTCCCTTCTTCTTCGTCTGCACCGGTTTGCTGTTAAATGTGCCTGTGTTTTTAGAGGCCCTGACCGATCGCCTCGGCCTGACATTAGGAATTGTACTAACGCTCATCGTCACCAAATTTGTCGCCGCCGCGATCGCGGGCCGCTGGTTCCGCTATGGCTGGATGCAGATTTTGACCATGTGGTCGTTATCGCTGCCGCAGGTGGCGGCCACCCTAGCGGCGGCGTTGGTCGGGCTACAGGTGGGGCTGATTGACGCCGCAGTCTTCAACGCTGTCATCGTGCTCATGCTGATCACGTCGCTGCTCGGATCGATCACCACCAGCTATTTTGCCCGGCAGCTGCCGCTGCCGCCGACCCCCGTTGAGCCCGCTGATGACCCCACCTGGAATTGGCCCGCCGCGCCATCCAGACCGGACCAGCCCTTTGTCGTTGTCGTGGCGATCGCCAATCCGCTGACGCAACGCAATCTGATCGAAATGGCGGCCCTCATCGCCCGTCACGAAAACGGCCACATTGTCCCCCTGGCAATTGCCCCAGCTCACGTCCATATGGATGATGCGAACCTCTCGGCCACGCTGGCTCAGCGTCATGATCTGCTGCAAACGGCCCAGACAATTAGCTACGAGCGGGGCACCAAAGCGCTTACGCAAATCCGCATTGATGATGATGTCGCCCAGGGCATTAGCCGCACGGCTCGAGAACAGGGAGCACAGCTGATTGTCATGGGGTGGAGCCCCACTGAAGGGTTACGGGCGCGGCTGTTTGGCACGTTGATTGACACGGTGTTTTGGTCGGCCCACTGTCCGGTGGCAGTCACCCGTTTGCAAAAAGCCCCGGTAGACATGCGGCGAATTTTGATTCCCATCAAGATGATGACCCCACAAACGGTGCGCACGCTGCGGTTTGCCCAGGTGTTTGCCTATACTCACACGGCCACACTGACGCTGCTGCATGTCAGCGATCGCGATCGTCCCCCGGCTGAGCAGCAGGCGTTTAAGCGGGCTCTGGCGGCGCTGATGCAAGAGGGGCCAGCGGTCGAACATGCGATCAAGTTTGTCCGCCACGACGATCCTGGTGCGGTGATTCTCAAAGCGGCCCGTCATGTGGATCTGGTGATTTTGCGATCGATGCGGCGACGCACGGCAGGCGGACTGGCGGTGAGCAACGTGACCCAACAAGTCTTACAAGGGTTGACCGGGTCGGTGGTGTTGTTTGGTGAGCCGCACTCATAGCGTTTCTGGGCTAGGGGATCATTTGCGGCGCCTTTCCCGCTTTCCGCCGGTTATCTTTCATCACTCCCCCAGACTTTCTATTCATCGGACGCAGTTCAGCCTTTAAGATTGAGAAATCGGCAATATGGCAATCCGCTCTTGGTTGCTGTCGCTAATTTTCACCTGAGTCCCCATCATGACCCTCGATGTTCCCTCGATTCTGCAAGTGTTGCGCCCCGTTCAAGACCCGGAGCTGCAGAAAAGCCTGGTGGAGCTGAACATGATTCGCAACGTCGCGGTCGAGGATGGAGATGTCAGCTTTACTCTCGTACTAACAACGCCCGCCTGCCCCCTGCGTGAGTTCATCGTCGAAGATTGTGAAAAGGCCGTACGCCAACTGCCCGGCGTCAACACTGTGAATGTCGAGGTGACGGCAGAAACCCCCGCGCAGAAATCTCTGCCCGATCGCCAGGGCATCGACGGCGTCAAAAACATCATTGCAGTTTCGAGCGGCAAGGGGGGCGTCGGCAAGAGCACCGTCGCCGTCAACTTGGCCGTGGCACTGGCTCAGGTCGGGGCCAAAGTGGGCCTGATCGATGCGGATATCTACGGCCCCAATGCACCCACCATGTTGGGGTTAGAAGGAGCCAACGTCGTCGTGCAGCAGGGAGCCGAGGGCGAAGTGCTCGATCCTGCCTTTAACCACGGCGTCAAGATGGTCTCCATGGGCTTTTTGATCGATCGCGATCAGCCGGTAATTTGGCGCGGCCCGATGTTGAACGGCGTGATTCGCCAGTTTTTGTATCAGGTTACGTGGGGCGAGCTGGATTATTTGGTGGTGGATATGCCGCCGGGCACGGGCGATGCGCAACTAACGCTAGCCCAAGCGGTGCCGATGGCCGGCGCCGTTATCGTCACCACGCCGCAAAAGGTGGCCCTATCG
>JBCBJQ010000089.1:0-25091 GCA_038523235.1 Cyanobacteria bacterium J06626_4 | reverse complement strand
AAGGCAGGCCCTATCTGAGATTTGAGGATCTGATTAAAGCTTGAATTGGAAATCGCTTAATTGCACATCACGTTAATCAACATTATTAATTAAGCACAGTCTACCCCAGCCTCCAATTTGCGCTGCCGAGATCAGGGCGATCGCAAGTTCTCCGCGGCCTTATAACAATGAGACCAACCGATTCATCTGCTCGGTTGGTCTCATTGCAGTTAGAAGGGTGAGAGCTGATTAGGAGGCAGAATCCAAGGGCACGGCTTCGGCATGTCCCCAAAAGGCTTCGAGACCGTAGTATTCGCGTTCATCGGGCATAAAGACGTGGGCGATGACTTCGCCATAGTCTTGCAAAATCCAACTGCCTTCGGTTTGACCTTCAATGCGTAGGGGACGACGGTCAAAATTGACGGCGGCAGTCTCTAGCATGCTGCTGGAGATGGCCCGCACCTGCGCGGCAGAAAACCCGGTCACAATGACGAAGTAGTCGGCAATATAAGACACCTCGACTACTTTGAGAATGCGAATATCAGCCCCTTTGCGATCATCGGCCGCACTCGCGATCGCCTGCGCTAGCGCTAGCGCCGCATCTTCGGCAGGCGGAGTCACGGTCGTTTGCTCAGAAAGGGACTGTACGGAGGTCATAGCATTTTGGTGATCTGTCATATGAAGGCACGGGTCCTCAATTCAACGGTGGATTTTAAACGGACGGGGCTCGCTCAATGAACGCATCAGGGGAATTAGGCGGCTGAGCTGACCGCCTGACGCTGGCGATGACTTTGCAATAAGGAATTATGGGTCAGGATAGTGCGGGGATGCACGGGACGGTGGTTTTCTAAAAGATGTTGTAAGGAAGCCACACAGGTCTCATAGGTCGCCCCCCATAAATCACGATAGCTCAGCTGACGGAGATGCTGCAGTTGAGGCGTATCGCCGCGTCCGGGCTCTAGGCTGTCAGCCATGTAAACCACGCTGCCCAGAGCATCCATATCGGGGCTGCCCAAGGTGTGATGGGAGATCGCGTTCAACACCTGCGGGTTGGTCACGCCAAAAGTATCGCGGGCCACCACCGCCCCCACTGGAGCATGCAGCAAATGAGGACAGTCCGTTTCAGCGGGGTCAAGCGTCCAGCCTTCGGCCTCAGCCACGGCCAAGAGCTGTGACGGCGTAAAACATTTAGCCAGGTCATGCATCAGCCCAGCCTGCTGCGCCAGGTCAACCGCTAAATTGTGCTGCTGCGCCAGCGCGATCGCCATGGCCTCAACGCGCAAAATGTGCTGCAGCCGCTTGGCGGGCACCGCCCTGTCTAACCACTGCAAAACCTCGCGTCGCAGCGGGCGGGCCATAAAGTCAATCGTCATAAAACGGATGTCGGCAAAAATTTGCTCAACTTGCACTCAACAAGACTGTCTCCATTTTACAAGGCGCTTCATCGGCGCTTAGGAATTCGCAAAACTTCCTCGCGATCGCCTGCCGTCCCTGACCGCCGAGTGGCGATCACCGTCAGCGCCTGGCGGTTTTCCCATCCTCGCGTCCGGGCTCCACTTCCTCAGCGCAAAGGCGAGCCGCCCCACCCTCACTAAAAACAGGGCGATTCAGGCCGCGAGGGAGTCACTGATCGAACCGGACTGTTAGGCGCAGGAACGCTCTGCTTAAACGACCACAGCCATCGGCCCATGCAGGCGTTAGCAGCCATATTGATTCGAGCCAGGCTCATTTTTGGGGGCTCTGCGCCTGAGTCTTGACATTTTTATGAGTCCACTTCAACATTGCTCGTTACCATAGGTGGCAAGCTAATTTGAGTCGCCGCTGCAGTGCCGACGTCACGAAGCCTTGCCCCCTTAGCGCCCCAGTTTAGGAGACCCCTATGAATTCATTCACTATCGGCATTATTATTGCCCTCCTAATCGTCTTTTTGGTGGGGATTCTGGTGGGCTATGCACTGGTTAAGCAGCGGCTGAACCAACAGACTGAAGCACTCAAAATTAGTCAGCGCCGACTCACTGAGATTGAACAATCCCATGAGCTGCGGCTGCGGGAAGCCACCGCTCAGCTGCGTCGCGACTACGAAAAAGAGCTCGCTGAAACCATTGAGCACTATCAAGATCAGCTCTCGCAAAAAACTGTTGAGATGGAGCAGATCTACGAAACCCGCTTTCGCGTGTTGCAGCAGGGCCAGCCATTAGCCGCACCGGAGCCCCCGGTAGCGACGGTGCCCACCGGCATCGACGCGGTGCCGGACGCGCCGATCGCGGCGGCGATGCCGCCACGTCGCGATCGCATTCAACCCACCATTGACCCGCCGGATGCCCCCTCAGCACAGCCCGACCGGCTACAGCTCAAACGGCAATATGAGATGCGGCTCAAAGAAGCGGCCCAAAAGCTGCAAGAAGCGTACGAAAAGCAGCTTGCTGATCATGCTAAGACCACGCGCACCGAGCTGCAGGCCGAGTTTGAGCAGCGGTGGACGGCCCAATTAGCCGCCTCTGAACAAACCTTTGCCGAGCGTCAGGCCGAACTCGAGCAAGCCTTGGCCGAGCAAGCGCAAGCATTAACTGATCGAGAGCAAGCGTTAACTGATTTGCAGCCTTCCCCGCCCACAACGGAGTCAATGTTTACCGGCAGTTTTGAGGTGCCGACCCCGAGTCAAATCATGGGCACTGGCGACGAAACCACCATGACCTTAGAGCCTGGCGACTATCCCGCGGTGGTTCAAGAGGCCGCAGCGGGCAACTATACGCAAGCCGAACTCAATGCGCAGATTCAGGTGGCAACAGAGCGCCTGAAGGCGGAATATGAGCAAAAGCTAGCCAGTCAAAGTGAGGAGTTGCAGGCTCAATTTGACCAACAGTTGCACGCCCTAGACGCGTCGCGATCGCCCGCACCAGACGCCGCCCCCGCAACGCCTGATATCGAGTCATCTGAACCGGTGTTGCCCGACCCTGATCCGGCCGATTTGGCGAGTCTGTTTGGCGATGGCGACCCACATGACGATGCCATCGAGCTGCCACCGACAATGCCTGCCGACCCCGAAGCCATGACGCTGGAAGATTTGGTCGGCAACAACGACGACGATGCCATCGAGTTGCCGACGGCGACGCCTGCCGACCCTGAAGCCATGACGCTGGAAGATTTGTTAGACAACAACGACAGCGACGATGATGACGATTTTGGCCCCCTTGATTTGAGTGATATCAACCAGCTGACTTAGCCGACTGGGGTAGCATGACGCCCAGCGAGCGCAGTTGGCATCTAATCAATCGGTCAGGATCGCATCGGTTTAGCCCGTTCACGCAGGTGAACGAAAAAAAGCGCGGTGTCTGGATCTTGAGGGAGGTTGGTCCCGATTTTCAGACGACCTGATCGAAAAAGAAACCCCGTTGGGTAGGCTTCCTAGCCTGCTCCCACCCCACTTGTTTACGGTGCCTCAACTAGACCGCTCAGGAACGGCCAGGATGGCCATCAAACCCGCTCGGTATCGACTGGGGCGTGAGCTGGGGGGCCAGCGCTGGGGGAGTTGACGAGCATGAGTCAGCATCGCGCGGAAAATTTCGTCCACCCCGTTCACGCCGGGGAGATGATCGAGCGATCGCGCAAAACGGTACAGTAAACAGGTCACTTTTGAATCCATCTCGGCAGGGGCCAGTGATGCCAACTGGGCACGGCCCTCTGAGATGATCAGCTACCCAAGGAGAGCACATGACCCGCGCGATCATGGAAACCGATAAAGGCACCATCACCCTAGAGTTATTTGATGCTGCAGCCCCCAATACGGTGAAAAATTTTGTCGACCTGTCTGAAGCGGGCTTCTATAACGACTTGAAATTTCACCGCGTCATTCCCAATTTCATGGTGCAAGGCGGCTGCCCCAAAGGCACCGGCACGGGCGGCCCTGGCTACACCATCAAATGCGAAATCAACGACAACAAACACGAGGCGGGCAGTCTGTCGATGGCCCACCGCGGCCCCGATACCGGCGGCAGTCAGTTCTTCATTTGCCATGAAGCTCAGCCTCACCTCGATGGCGTGCACACAGTCTTTGGCAAAACTGAAGACATGGATGTGGTAAATGCAATTAGCCAGGGTGACAAGATCACCTCTGTCAAAATCGAAGCCTAAACAACGCGACATCATCCAGACCCTGAGCAGACTGGGTAAGGCTGCTCAGGGTCTGCTAATGGGTTCTTGCCCGCTGGGGACAAGTCGTGAACAACTCCACTCAGGGCAAGGCGTTAACAGAATCATGGTCAGCGCGTTCTAAAGCCGGTCATGGGCAGCTCACTGCTTTTGACATAGCAACAGGGCAAACTGGCGGTGCTCATCAGTAAAGGTATCCGTCACGTCTAACCCAAAAGCGGCCAGACTTTGCGCCAAGTGCTCGGGGTCAAATTTGCGCGAGATTTCGCTGAGCAGGCGCTCTCCGGCGGCAAACGATGCCGTGAGGCCTAACACCTTAAGGGTGACGGTTTGGTCAACCAGGCTTTCGATATACATCTCGATTTGGCGATCGCCCTCGTTATACACCGCCACATGGCGAAACTGCGATAGCTCAAAATCGCCCTGAAAGCGCCAGTTGAGATGACTCAGCATGTTCAAATTGAAGGCGGCGGTGACACCCTGAGCATCGTTATAAGCAGCCGTTAACGTTGCGGTGTCTTTGTGTAAATCAACGCCGAGTAAAAAATAGTCACCGGGAGTCAGCGACTCACTCACCCGCTGAAAAAAGTTCTGCGCTTGTTGCGGCGATAAATTGCCCAACGTGCTGCCGATGAAGGCAATCAGGCGGCGGGGCAAGTCATTGGCCGGTAGGTTCGAGAGTGCGGCTTCGTACGTGCTCACCAGCCCGTGAATGGTCAGCGCCCCATAATCACTCAGCAAAGCCTTAGCGCTCTCTTCCAAAATGCCGCCGCTGACATCCACCGGCACATAGCGCAACGGCTGGCCCTGGCGCTGGTAGGCATCAAAAAGAATCCGCGTTTTACTGGCACTCCCGCTGCCCAATTCCACCAGGTCACAGCTGCCCACCTGAGTGGCGATCGCCCCAGCAAAGGTCTCCAAAATCTGGCGCTCGGTGCGCGTCAAATAATATTCCGGCAGGTCAGTGATTTGTTCAAACAGTTGCGACCCCTGATCGTCGTAGAAATACTTGGGGGGCAGCGTTTTGGGGGTTTGGGTAAGTCCAACCGTCACGTCTTGGCCGGTCGGCAGCGCCGCTGTCGTCTCGTCGGCATTGCGGTACTCAATCATGAGGCGATCGCGAGACAGCACCGGCGACTGAGGCGATGGAGTCCGATTGTCATCGGCAGCGGGCATCGAACTCGGAAATTGGGATTGAACTGGCATGGCATCTCAAAATTTACTAGGGGTCGGCTAAACCCCTGTGTATTCTGACATCGGATGTGGCGAATGCCTATGTGCCTAAAACACATCTAAATCCGGCAAACAGCTGGCGCACTTCCGGTTGGTACCAATTGCGAAAGGCGGGTCGCAGCACCCAAGGTCGAGTCGCCCAACTGCCGCCGCGCAAGACTCGGTGGGTGCGATCAAAATAAGCTTTAGAATAGCCCCGATAGGGATAGGCGGTAAATCCGGCATAGGGCTCAAACCAGCTGTCGGTCCATTCCCACACGTTGCCCAACAGATCGTCGCAGCCACTCTGGCTCCGCCCCGCCGGAAACTGGCCGACGGGCGAGACACCGCCCCACCGTCCGCCAAAGTTACCGTGGTGCGCCGCGATCGCGGCCTCCCCCCAGGGCATTGATGAGCCCGCCTCCTGGCTGGGATGCCAACGAGCCGCTCGTTCCCATTCGGCTTCGGTCGGCAGCCGTTTGCCCACAAAACAGGCATAGGCATCGGCCTCATACCAGCTCACGCCACAGACTGGCGTCGTCTCTAAACCCGGCTCATCCCGCCAATACCGGGGCTGATGCAGCTGATTTTGCTGCACCCACTGCCACCCATCAGGCTGCCACCACTGACTGTTTTGATAGCCGCCGGCCAAGATGAACTGGCGATAGGCGGCCACCGTGACCGGGGTGCGATCAATCCAGTAGGCGGCGGTGGTAACCGCATGGGCGGTTCGTTCATTGTCCATCGCGTCTAGGGTGTCGCTACCTATGACAGTTTCGCCGGCGGGAACCAACACCATATTGGTGGAATCTACTGCTGGGTTCAGTGAGGTGGGTCGCAACGGTGCCGCCGCGGTAGTCTCACCCGCAGAAGATGGACAGCGATGCATCGCCAGCACGTAGGTGGCCGTTTCGGCATGTTGGCTCTCATGTTGCAAAATCCACCGCCAGAGTCGCAGCTGATCGTAGAGTGGTGCCGTTTCTAAATAGGCCAGGGTGCGATCGCGCACCGTCTGCAGATAGGTCAAAATGTCCGCTAGAGCGGGCAGATTTTCACGCTCGGCCTTGGGCAAGCCGTCAGCCGCGAATAGCATCTGATACTGCGGTTCGGCACAGGCGTCTTCTTTCAGATGCTCCAGCAGCCACAGCGATTCGGTAAAAGCAATGTGACCCAGGTGCCACCCGACTGGGCTGAAGTCGGGGTGAGACTGTTGCCGAAACTCGGCGGTTGTCAGCTGCTTTGTCAGGCTAAGGGTACTCTGGCGGCAAGCCACCATGTCGGTTCGAAGAATTTGGCGTAACTCAGCCAGGGTGAGATTGGCAGAGGTGACTGAGGGAAGAGAACTGGACGTCACAATCAGCGGTCATCGTAAACAGCGAGGAGTCTTCACAGGGTTGCCAATCAGCGTCGAACAGCGGCTCAGAGGCGATCAAAACAGCATGAGGAAACTGCGGGTCATCCTTTAGCCAGTATAGGGAAGGCGCGCGATTATGGGAGGCCAACCGCGCCCCCACCAGCTGTTGCCCATCACTGAGCAGCACGTTGGCGGCACAGGGCACGTCATAGTCATAGGCCAGGGCTAATAGCTGGGCTAAGGCCGTTTTCAAGGCGGCGGCCAAGGTGATTCCCGGTTGCTTTGCAAGCGCCGTCAACACGAGCCCCCAAATGTGCTCTGAGTCCGTGCTGCCGTGAATGCTACGGTAGGCGCGATCGCTCATCAACCGTCGCATCGGTCGATAAAGCGTCTCCCGAAACCGCTTGATGTAGCCATTGTGGGTAAACAGCAGCGAGCCGGATTGAAACGGCTGACAATTGCTGATATCAACGCCCTGTCCGGGTGTGGCACTGCGCACATAGGCTACGGCACAGCCGGTTGTGATGTAGCGACACAGGGGCTCCAAGTTGGGGTCATTCCAGATCGGCAACACGTTGCGGTAGGTAAACGGGGCCGTGGTTTGGGTCGCGTGATACCACCCCAGCCCAAAACCATCGGCATTGAGCAAGGCCACCTCTAATTCCTTGGGCGCATAGGCCTGCACCACCAGAGAGTGAGGCGGCTCCAACATCAGCTGGTCTAACGTTAGGGCTGGCCCCAAATATCCTAAGAGACGGCACATACACTCGTGAGTTCTGAAACGGCAGCGGCGTGAGTCTTCAAGTCTGCCAGATTTTCCCCTTGGGAACACCGCTGTTGGCCATCCGGTTGCTGGGCGATCGCGGTGAATATGCTAATCTGTTAGTCCAAATGCGGGTGTAGTTTAGTGGTAAAACCCTAGCCTTCCAAGCTAATGATGGGGGTTCGATTCCCCCCACCCGCTTTCCCAGTATTCAGCTGCCCTCTCAAGCCAACTTGCTGTTCAGCGGCAGCGGCATCGTCACGCTTATTCATTCGTAGGCAGCACTACCTCATACACCCGATCTAGGGAAGGTCACTAAAGCCCTGCTCATTATCGGCAAATCTGGGGTTAAACCTGCCAGCTATTGAATCGGACTTGCTCAGTAATCGGTTCTCAATCTTTTGTTTGGCGCTGTCGGAGCTGCTGCCGCCAATTCCGCAGCATGGTGCTGGTGCCTGTTGCAAACGCCTGCTTTACCAGTCGAGGAACCCAGTCTGTAATGGGCAGGTCAGGAAATACGAGACTATTGGTAACCGGCTGATAGTGATGATCCTGCAGCAGATAAATGGTCAGTCTGCTGTTGTCGTAAATCCAGACTTCGGGGACTTGCAGGGTGGCGTAAGCGTCGAGGGTGGTTTTGGAGGTGACATCAGCTTCAATGGCAAGATCAGGCGGCGGATCTTTGTCCATATCCATCCGCATTAACGCTCGCACCGGCTCCGCATTCTGGATATAAAAACAGGTGTCTGGCTCTAGCCCTGCCCGTTTTAGTTTCTTGAAGGTCGTTGAGCCAAAATCTCCCCAATCTCGCTCCTGAGCATCCAGAATAGCTTTGACGATATCCGCAATGATGCGATGGGGGCGTTCGTGGGCGGGCAGGGGTGACATGATTTCGAGGGTGCCATGGCAGTAGTTGAGGCGGGGAACGCGTCGTTCTTCCCCCAAATCGGTGAGCAGGGTTTCGTACTGTTCCCAAGTGACATCGTTAATCAGCAGGTGGCTACCAGGGGACACATCGATAGTCGTGATGGGCAGTTTGACTAAATTAAGGACAGTCATGAGTTTGTTCGACTAAAGGGCAGAATGTGCGCACTCAAAGCCACACCATTAATAGGCGCTTAATAGCCGCCGTTGTACGGAATTTTTAAGCCGGTTGTTTTTAACAAAATGACTAGAGGTAAGATTGGAGACTTCAGGTTGACAGACATATCGGCTTGAACTCCTTACAGATTAAACCAACGCCGATATGGGTTAGGCATCGCTTGAGCAGCAGTCTCTGAGCATCGTCTAGTTGTTGTGCTGTGCTCGGTTGTTTTGGCGCTACCGACCCCAACAGTAATGTATGAGGCTTACTGGTCTGCAAATACGGTTAGCAAGAGACCATTAACGCTGCCAGCAATAGAGTGAGTTTGAACTACAAAGCTGCTCCCAAACTCCGATTAACGCATTGCGAGCTGTAGTGCCTTCCTGAAATCGCCAACCGCACAATGCCTAGTCGTCGTCAGTGGGATGAACGGCAGGTAAGGTGGGCGGTGGGGTCTGATCTGAGTCGTCGTCAGTTTTGGCCACCTGGGTCACATACACCTCAACATCTTGTTGAATGATCTCTTCCACCTGATTCGCGAAGGACATAAAAGCCTCGCGGTGAGACGGATATTTCACATAAGGGCCACTCAGCTGCGAAAATTGCCAGCCATAGGTTTTGAGCGATTCCACTGTGCGGCGATAGTGATACCAGCGTTCACCATAGTGAAAGAACTCTTCAACCGCAGCACTAACCGCAACCACTGCGCTGAGGCCGATAGTGATGGATTGCTTCGTCTGCCAGAGGATTTTGCGCTCAGGATCAACGTTGATGCCAATCAAAATGGGGACAAGAACGCCCAAGATGATGGCCGAGAGCCGTAAACGATAGTGGCGATCGCGCGACACGTTCGCTTTCTTTTCCATCCACAACACTTGATCGAGCCAGCGTGAATTCAAAAATTTTCGTTGGACATCGGTGAGATCAAGCTGACCAAACAAGTCCTTGAAATCTTCTTTGAGAAACTCGGTGTAGGGGTCTTTTTTCGCCATCGGTTCACCCAGATTGCTGTAGTTGCGGCTGCGATAGTGAGCGCCAATCTCTTTTGTAAACGGGAATGCGATCGTAATTTCCGTTTATGGTGAATTGTTTATGTTTAGTCAACAGATGTTGTGATGGCCATAAATATCGTTAGGAGGCCTGCGCGATCGCCTGCCCCGCCAACCACCCAGTCGTCCACGCGCTCTGAAAATTGAAGCCCCCCGTGACGCCGTCAATATCCAGCACTTCACCGGCTAAAAAGAGACCCGGACAGCGACGACTAGCCAGGGTCTTAAAATCAACTTCGGCCAATTTGATCCCGCCACAGGTGACAAACTCATCCTTAAAGACCCCTTTCCCCTCAATGGCAAAGGTGCCGCGACAGATGGCCTCGACCAATTGATTGAGCGCTTTTTTGGGCAGGTTCGCCCAGGTTACCGCCTCATCTAACCCTGCTTGGGCGACCCAATAGCGCCAGAGTCGTTTGGGTACCTCTAGCGGGCAGTGATTGGCGATCGCCCGTTTGGGCACTGCCGCCTTCGCCCCCAGCAGCGCGGCTCGCACCTGCTCTAGCGTCATCGCTGGCAGCCAATTCACCTTCAGCTCACCCCGATAGCGGGCCTCATGTAGCAGGCGAGCGCCCCAAGCGGAGAGCTTCAGCACGGCTGGCCCACTCAGCCCCCAGTGGGTAATCAGCAGCGGCCCAGTTTGGGGCAACGGTTTCGCCCCCGACACCACCAGCTTGGCATCTACCGGATCAACCGCCACCCCGGCCAACTGCCGCAGCGCTCGGTCAGGAATGTTGAAGGTAAACAGCGAGGGGACTGGCGGCACAATGCTATGACCCAATGCGGTGGCAATGCGGTGGCCTTGGGGACTGCTGCCCGACGCCAGCAGCAGGCGATCGCACCGGAGCTGCTCCCGCGATCGCAAAGTAACAACAAATTCTGACGCCGTCCGTTCCACACCGGTCACTGCCGACTTCGGGCGCACGGTCACACCGACTCGTCGCGTCTCGGCCATCAGGCAATCCACAATGGTGGCCGAGTCATCTGTCGTGGGAAACATGCGGCCATCCGGCTCGGTTTTGAGCCGCACGCCTCGGCGCTGATACCAGGCCACCGTATCGCGGGGCTGAAATCGGGTAAACGCGCCCCGTAGCGCCTTGCCCCCGCGCGGATAGTTTTGGACGAGTAGTGCCGGATCAAAACAGTGGTGAGTAACATTGCAGCGACCCCCACCCGAAATCCGCACTTTACCTAAGGGCTCGGGCGCGGCCTCTAAAAGCGTCACGTGGGCTTGAGGAGCGGCTTCGGCACAGGCGATCGCCCCAAAAAAACCGGCAGCACCGCCCCCAATCACAATCACCCGCATCCGTTTCCTCTATTGCTCCTCACCACATTTTCCAAGCGCATCCTTCATCTTGTCACACTCTGTTTTTGGCCAACGTTCCGGTTCCAGAACTGGGGATAATGGCCGCAACGTTAGCTCTGCGAATCGAGTTAAACCACGCCAACATCGGCAATCGTAGTCTTGATCGAGCACTAACCAATTAATGAAAGTCTCTGTCAGCGTAGGCTTCAGCCATTACGACAAACGTGTCAAAAACTCCAGCTCTCTAGATGAACGTGGTTTAAGCGACCGCATCTTTCGGCAGCCTGCCCGCCGAATCCAGACAGGCCATCCAGTATGATGAGGAAGATGCCATTCCTCTCAAGTTGGCGGTGACACAAAAAACTTTGCAGAGCCACTTTTTTCCACGTCATAACATTACGCATAACTGCCATATTTCTTAGCAATTGGGGATAGTCCTTACCGCATATAGCGCTTGAGCGACTCGACAGCTCCACATCTGGCGTTTTTAGAGCATTTGTATCTATGAGTTTCTCAATCATCTGCCTTACAGTAATCACGTGTTCTTCGATTATTCCTGTGATTTTCCTCCCAGCCATTTCATTGAGGTGAGGTTCACGCATGCAGCAGTTTACGCGCCGCGAGACCGTGATTTTGACCCACACGAGTCCGAGTCGGTTGGCCTATTTGGCCCGCATTGGCGTCGTCGTTCCTGAGATTGACGAAAACGATGTCACCCAACCGGCGAGTTACTCGTGGGAACAGATTTTGGAACTGAGGGCAATTCGCCACCTCCGGCGGCAGACGTCGCTGCAGATGATTCGTAAAATCTTGGCGTTTTTAGAAGGCACCGAGGGCGATCGCACCCTCCATAACAAACACCTGATCGTCGCCGAGGGTGAAGTGACTTGGGTGCAGACCCGGCCTGATGTCGGCCCGCAGGTTGTGCAGGTGGCAGACAAAGCCAACCGTCACGTTGGCCAGCTACAGCTGATGGCCCTGCCCCCCTTCAATAACGTTGCTAACGACCTGTGGAAGAAGACTCGACGCCCGAAGGTGGTGCCTCTCGACCGTTTTCGGCATCGGGTGGTGCCGCTGCATCCTAAATAAGCGGATTCCAGCTATTTCTAAAGTTGGGATGACATAGATCACACCACTACTGGGATCGTCTCACAAAATCCTTAGGGTTGCAGTCACCACAGAGGTTTCGGTTAATCACCAGACGACAGAGCAAGTGTCACGCGAGTGTCGCCCGTGGAATCACTGAGTTGCCGTCAATCTTCATCGATACTTAAAACTGTCAAGTTTGTACGAGTTCCTGGTGAAAGATCATGACTTCAATGACGGCGATGCCCCCCTCTTTCGATACGCCCCCGATCGCGACTGAGCTGCCCCAGCATTTAGCGGCCCGTATGAATATCGCCAATGACTTTAGAGATCGGGGTATTACCTATTGGCAAAAGCTTGTCAGAGAGGGCGTGCCCAAGGATGAAGCGCGTAAAATTGCCAGCGCGATCGCAAAGTTTGAGCTGTTTGAAAAACCCCCGTCTCAAGACCAAAAGAAACTTATTTCACAGTTCAGTGCCTTTGTCTGTCGGGCTCAGCTCTGGCGTAGTGATCTGTTGATTTGAACGAATGACCAAGACGAGCTCCTCGCCCCCGCGATCGCGCGACTCAAACGGTCACTGCCGGTCCGGGTTCAGCCGTGACTGACTCCGCCAGCTTGAGCATCACGCGTTGGCTGCGGGTAAAACGGCAATCGGTCAAGTCGGCTCCGGCCAAATCAGCTCCGGTCAAATCGACGGTTCTAAAGTCAATGCCTGTCAGGTTGGCACCCACTAAGTTGGCGTAACACAGTTGCGCGTTTTGAAAGTTGGCACCGCTCAGATTGGCCTGACGCAGCTCAACCAACCGGAGATCAGCCTCGACAAAATGCCCGTCGCGAATATCGCTGTTCTGCAGTTGACAGCGAATCAGGGTCGCGCGCTCGAACCGGGCTTGGTGCAGTTGAGCGTGGATGAGGTTGGCCCGCCACAGCATCGCCCGAGAAAAATCAACCGCCTGCAGCAGACTGTGGCTCAAGTTGCTGCCTGTCAAATCAGCTCCCTGCAGAGCCGCATGATTCAGCTTCAGCCCAGGCATCCAAGCTTCTCGAAAATCGACGCCGCCAAAATCTCGCCGACCGGCGGCGTAACTGGTTAAAAGCTGAACAATTTGCATAAATTTGGGGATTTTATAAAAGCGGCCCGATCAGTCACGCAAGCAGGCAGTGACCTGAGGACCGATTGAAAGACTTGCAATGTTAACTAATGTAACGATTTTTGTGAGCGATCGCAATTGACTTTCGCGCAATCTGTACAAAATCTTGGTGATCAGGTCTGAGTCTCTTGCTACGCACCTCAGCAGTCTCAACCGATTTGCCTGGGCTCTGATGTTCCCTGCCCCAATTCACCCGACAGTCCTTGGCAACAGTAGCCCGCTCCGTAAACCTAGCTAGAGGTTAAACCGCTTTCAGCATCAGGACTCAGCCGCTAAATGATGACAGCTCTAGCGTTGAGTAGAGCAAGATCCCTACCCTCGGCAGGCGGATAGTACGACGTCTTACCCTCAAGCCATTAATTATGATCAGCCAGTCAGCTTACCGAGAGGAAACATCGATATGGCTTCGTCTACAAGCAGTGAACGGCTCACGTTGTCTTATTTGCTTTGGCTTGGCGGTTTCTTTGGCGTCTCAGGCTTGCACCGCCTCTACAACGGCAAAATTGTCAGTGGTCTGATCTGGTTTTTTACGTTGGGCTTGTTTGGCTTTGGCCAGTTTATCGATGTGTTTTTAGTCCCGGGAATGACAGAAGACCACCAGCTCCGGCGTCTCAAGTCTCAATACGGTAACAATCTGTATGATGTGCTCAACCAGCCCATCACGACGGCACAAACCGTGCAGCAGCCGACTCGTGAAGCCAAAATGGTGAAGCTGCTCAAAGTTGCCAAGCAGCACCAGGGGCAGCTATCAGTCACCCAAGCCGTGTTAGAAACGGGCCTCGGTTTCGATGAAGTCGAAGGGTTGCTACGCGATATGACCAAATCCGGATACGTGGCTGTCGACAATCATCCTCAAACAGGGGTGGTGATCTACCGGTTTGAAGAACTTGCTGTTTAGACCCATTGCCAGTGGCTGCTTGGGCAAGGCCCTTATTCTCTCGAACGTTGTCAGCCTGCAAAGCTTGGATTCATCGCCGTTCACTTAGTCCGTTTCTGACCACAAACTAGCTTCAACTTCACCAGCACTTGTATGTCCCCTCAGATCTTCTATTCAGCGTCGTGGATCACGTTGGCATTTCTTAGCGGTGCTTGGCATGGGGGCAAAATAACGATCGCCCAGGCGCAAACTCCAGAGAGGGCGATCGCGCTACCAGCAGATGCAGAAATTGTGGAGATTTTGGTTGCAGGAGATGAGTGGGCTTGGGGCAACGCGGCCGCCTGCGATATGGAACGAATCGCCTTTGGGGCCGACAGCCGCTTCATCACCTACGAGTACCAGGCGGGAACTTGGGATGATGCGGGCTCAGTCGAGGACACGTTTGCAGTGGCAGATGGAAAGCTGACTTACACTATTCAATACGAATACGACGATACGGCCATTACGATGACATTTGAGGCAGAATTAGAGCTGGTTGCGGTGTTTCCGAATCAAATAGACGGCATTGGTTTGAGCGGGGATTTTTACTCTTTATATAACTGCCCCGACAACGTCGCCCACGCTAGCGCAACCCACTAATGGTCAACAGCTTGAAGGCTAGATATTTCCCTTTTTGCAGTCATTTATCAACGACGGACCTCAACCCAGGTGCTGCCTGCCCGACCCATCCAATGATGAACGGCTTTAACAATCCACACTGGGAAATTCAGAAATAATGCCCTGATAAGTGTCGGTGACGAGATCGAGTTCGTAATCGGCCGCAATAGTTTCGACCTTGAGAGCTTTCAGTTTTGCCGCACATTCGCTGGTTTCTAGAAGCTGCTCAGGCGAAGCAATTTGCTTCTGAATGCCCGTGATAGCCGTGGCACTTAGGGTGGAAACAGACGCAATCATGGTTGTCAATCGCCAGTTCCCAAACAGCGGCTCACCCGTCACGGCTGCCTCGCCAGCGACAAAAGTCGAGATCACACCGAGCACAATACTCATGATGGTGTAGCGGCGATCAGTTGATTTAAGACGTTTCTTTTGAGCTTCCACTTTCTGCAAACTCTGTTGAATCTGCGTTCTCAAAACAGTGTGCTCATAGTTAGCACCATCTGGCGATGAAGTATTTGCTTCCGGTGACATTGTCCCTTTCCCTGCCTGATAGCTAGACATCCTACCAAAATAGTATGAGATCGGGCTGTCATCGGTACTTAGTGTCCGGCCATGCGTTGACCAATGGTTTTGAGATCAACATCGGCGATCTCGCTTTCATAGACAAACTCACCATCACTCATGACAATGATGCGATCGGCTAGGGTTAGCAGTTCATCCAAGTCTTCGCTGACGAGTAGCACGGCGACGCCGCGATTGCGGGCGGCCACAATCATGTCATGAATGAAATCGACTGCCGCAAAATCGAGGCCAAAGCTGGGGTTAGCGGCGATCAGCAGCCGCACCTCATGGGCCGATAGCTCCCGAGCGAGGACGGTGCGCTGCACGTTGCCCCCTGAGAGGTGACTGATCGGCGTTTCGACTGAGGGTGTCTTCACCGAAAAAGTTTTCACTAAGCCGATAGCGGCATGGCGAATCGCCTTGAGAATAAGCAGTAGATTCCATTTGGCCTGGGGCGGGCGATCGAAGGTGCGCAGGGCCATGTTTTCAGCCACACTCATCGTCGGTACGCAGGCGTTTTTGAGCGGTTCTTCCGGCAGGGCATAGACGCTGTGCTTGGCCATTTCGGCCCGAGTGGCAGTGTAGGGCTCGCCGTTGACCCGCCGTTCGCCACTGACCGGCAGCCGCTGTCCCGACAAACATTCCACAAATTCGCGCTGGCCGTTGCCTGATACCCCGGCGATGCCGACAATTTCCCCCGTGTGCACCCGCAAGTTTACTCCCTTGACAGCGGGTAGCCAGTTGTCCTTATTCGCATGCAGGTCAATGACTTCGAGTACCGGCGTTTGGGTATCGGCGCTGGTCTTCACCACCGATTTTTGCTGTCGCTCTTGCCCCAGCATCATCTCGGCCATCGCTTCGATAGACAGATCTTTGACGTGCCCCCGCCCCGCCAGTTGCCCCCGCCGCAAAATCGTCACCTCATCGGCAAACGCTTGCACTTCGCGAAACTTGTGGGTAATTAATAGGACGCTGAGATGCCCCTGCGACACCTCGGCCTTGAGCAGCCCCAGCACCTCATCGGCCTCATCAGGCGTCAGCACCGAGGTGGGCTCATCCAAAATCAGCAGACGGCTTTTGAGGTAGATCTGTTTGAGAATTTCGAGCTTTTGCTTTTGTCCCGCCGCAAGCTGACCCACAGGCGTTTCCAGCTCTACGTGGAAGGGCGCATTAGCCATAAAGGTGCGCAACTCATTCAGCTCTTGCTTCCAGTTGATCAGGGTTTTGCTGTCATAGCGCGAGAGTACCAAATTTTCGGCCACGGTCATGGCGGGCACCGAGGTGAAATGCTGATACACCATGCCAATGCCGCAGGCGTGGGCATCTTTGGGACTATTAATCGTCTGGGGCTGACCGTCGATAACAATTTGCCCCGCCGTGGGGTGATAAAAACCCATGACGCACTTCACCAGGGTGCTTTTGCCCGCCCCGTTTTCACCCAGCAGCGCGTGCAGCGTCCCCGGTCGCAACGTCATCGACACCTGGTCAAGCGCAATAAAGCCGCCAAACCGCTTGGTCATCGCGACCACATCGAGTTGCGGGGGTGGAGCGGTGATCAAGGGATGCTGTTGGATCGCGATTTCCATAGAATGACTCATCGGCAAGGTAAAGGGGGCAAGCAAGAGGCGTCAAAGCGGCGGCGGGAGAACGATCTGAGTTGTTGATGGCAGCGAGCCGCTAAGCGTTAATCGCGTTGATCAGGTCGGTAGAAGTCGCCACTGCGCCAAAGACGCCGCCCTGCATTTTGATCATTTTGAGGGCCGCCAGGTAGTTGCTGTAATCGGTAGCGCCCGTACAGTCTGACAACATCAGACACTCGTAGCCGCGATCGTTCGCTTCACGCATCGTGGTGTGCACGCAAACGTCGGTCGTAATGCCGGCAAGGATGAAGTTTTGAATACCCAACCGACTCAGCACCAGTTCGAGATCAGTGGCGTAAAATGCGCCTTTCCCTGGCTTGTCGATCACCACCTCACCAGGCAGCGGGGCCAGTTCAGGAATGATGTTCCAACCGGGTTCGCCGCGCACCAAAATCTTGCCGCAAGGGCCTGGATCACCAATCCCGGCGCCAATTTGCCGCGATCGCCACTGCTTATTTTCCGGTAAATCGGAGAGATCAGGCCGATGACCCTCGCGGGTGTGCATCACGGTATAGCCCAGCAATCGCATCACCGCCAACAGCTTTTTTAATGGCTCAATTGGCGCGCGCGTCAGCGAGAGGTCGTACCCCATTTTGTCCACATAGCCGCCTACCCCACAAAAATCCGTCTGCATATCAATGACGATCAGCGCGGTATTGTCGGGGCGCAGGTCGCCATTATAAGGATAGGGATAAGGGTCGGCGTTTACGGTGCGTCCCATTGGGGTCTTTCCAGAATAGTCATGGCAGGCTTAACATTTCGCCTGCGATCGCCGATGTTCATTACGAACGGATTCACTTCAAAGTCACGATTCTTGATGGGTCGTCTGGGCCAAAGACCTTCTGCAGCCGCGGACAGCGGACGCCAATGAAAGGATCTTGCGCTGAAGGATGGGGCGGTTTTCCACCCGTGAAGACTCAGCTCGGCTTACCGCTATGCGAGATCGTCCCCTGCGGCCAGCCCGGTGCCAGAACGGAAAATTCGCCGGTCATCAAAGGACGATTCGGGCGGGGCGGTTATGCCCCTAGCCGGTCAGGCCAGAGAAACGTTACGATGTTGCCGTAAAGTGAAGTTTTGTAACGCGTGAGTTTTGCTATGGCCTCCCTCGATCTGGAACAAATTTCCCAGCAGCTAGAGAGCGACAGCAGTAAAGATCGCATGTTGGCCCTGGCGATGCTGCGTAATGTAGAACCGGCGATCGCCGCCCCGCTCGTTAGAAAGGTAATTAACGACGTCAGTTTGCAGGTGCGATCGATGGCGGTGTTTGCCATGGGCATCAAGCCTGATGCTGAGACATTTGACATTCTCGTCAAGCTGGTCGAAACCGACCCCGACTATGGCATCCGGGCCGATGCGGCAGGAGCCTTGGGCTATCTGGAAGATCCGCGAGGGTTTGAACCGCTGGTGCGCGCCTTTTACGAAGATACCGACTGGCTGGTGCGGTTTAGCGCCGCCGTCTCGTTAGGCAATCTCAAAGATCCCCGCGCCCATGATGTACTCATCGAAGCGCTCAGCAGCGACGAAGTCGTAATTCAGCAAGCCGCGATCGCGGCGATTGGCGAAGTGGGAGATGTCACAGCGGTCGATCAAATTCTGACCTTTGCTCAGGCAGAAGACTGGCTCGTGCGCCAGCGCTTAGCCGAAGCCCTGGCTAACCTGCCCTCCCCCAAAACGGAGCCCGCCTTGCGGTTTATGACCAAAGATCCTCATCCCCAAGTGGCCGAAGCTGCGCGCATTTCACTGCAGCGGTTAAGCGATCGGGCCAGCTAATTCCCATTCTCAATGCTCGGAGAATGGAGATTAGGAACGAGGATTACATAAATCCGCAATTTAGCTTGAGGCCAAGCAGGAGCACATTTCCCCTCCTGGGAGGGGCTGCGGGGTGGGTTGGCCATGAGTGCTAGGGTTCGAACCCACCCCGCCTACGGCACCCCTCCCGAGAGCTAACCTTGTAGGGGTTTGACAATGCAGCTCTGATATCGCTGCCTCGGTGCGCTCTTGTTTCGATGGCCATCCTGGCCGTCCTGAACGCCCCGCAACCCTTGAAAAAGCTGGTTATGGAGGCAGGCTGGAAGCCTACCCGACCGGTTGTCTACAGTACTTAAGCCGATAGAAAAGGGCGATCTCCGCCACCCTTATGGAAGCTGAAAGCTAAGTAATATGAGGTTCCTGGCAACCCCTACAGGATTAGCCCGAGAGGGGAAAACTGGCATATTATTAAACTCCCGATCCTTAGCTGGCTTCAGCAGTAGAAAGTTCGACCACAGAATCCAAAATCCCTGGCGTTGTTTAACCAAGGGATGCATTGGTCACGACGCAAGATCCGGCATAGCCCCCTTTTCTTGTATGCCCAGAGGGCTTTAAGCTCTCAACTCTAAGGGACTTAAAGAATTAGGAATAGGGGATTTTGGAGTGTGAATTCTATGGCTCAGCTGCAGCGCTAAACAGTACAAAGTTCCGACTCAATCTGGGGAAACCAGCTTGAATATTACATTGCCGACAGACAACGCCTTCTGCGAGGTCCAGGACGGCAGTTCGTCCTGGTCGACAGGGGTCTGGGGGGAAATCGAAATTCCCCCCAGTGGATACGACGACGCAGCCAGAACATCCGTCTGACAACCCGCTACAAGCACCGACTAAAAGTCTGCCGCTCTCTCGTGTCGCCAAATTGCTGGAATCGCCGGCCACCTTGCAGGCAAAATGGAAGCATGGCTGTTCTTCACTCCTCCATGTTTCAAACGACCCGGCGGCGGCTAGCACTGTGGTACACCACGGTCACCGCTGTCGTGCTGCTGCTGTTTGCCAGCGGTGTGTATTGGTATGTGCGCACCACCCTCGTCGAACGCGTCGATGACACCCTCAGCCACGTCGTCGAAATCGTGCAGCGATCGCTGGTCATCGAGCCGGGGGGCAGCGCCGGGCAGCGCGTGCTCAGTGCGATGGATGGCAGTGACAGCCTGACCGCGCCGTCACTGCAGGTCAACGTCGAGGCCAGCTTTCGCAATAACGACCCCACCCCCGAAGATGACCACATCGACTTGGAATGGTTTGGCCCCACCGGCGAACTGCTGTGGTCCACATTATCGGAGCCGCTCGATCTGCCCGTGCGGGTGAATCCTCTAGGCAAAACGGTGCATGTCAATGCGGAACATGTCGTGCGACAGGTGACTGAACGCATTGTCGCGGGCAATCAGATTCTTGGCTATCTGCGCGTCAGCCATCCCTGGTTTGAAGTCACCAAGCCCAGTCGGCAACTGCTGCAGGATTTGTCGCTGGGCATTAGCCTGATGATTGCGGCGGTCGCCACTATTGGCTGGCTGTTGTCGGGCATTGCGATCGCCCCGGTGCGTGAGTCTTACCAGCAGCTCAAACAGTTTACCGCCGATGCCTCCCATGAGCTGCGCAACCCGATCGCCGTGATTCAGACCAACGTGCAGGTGGCGCTGGCCGACCCCGAACCCGATGCCACCGCGCAGCAACAGCAGTTGCAGGTGATTGAACGGCTGACCAGGCGCTTGGGGCGTTTGGTGGATGATTTACTATTTTTGGCCCGGCAGGAAGGCGGCTTAGTGCCCTTCAAGCAGGAAGACGTTGACCTCTCGATGCTGCTGGCAGACGTGATTGAAGAGCAGAGCGCGATCGCCGATCACAAAAATATCAGCCTCGGCTGTCAAGCCTGCGAAGTGGCGCTGGTGGCCCTCACGGCAGATGAGCCACCGCTGACCGCTGTCGCTCATCCCGACTGGCAGGTGCGCGGTGATGCCGATCAGCTGACCCGCCTGTTTACCAATCTGGTCAGCAATAGCTTGCAACATACCCCCGTCGGCGGTCAGGTCAGCGTTAACCTCGATCAGAGTCGTCGCCAAAATCAAACCGCGATTCACGTGACGGTTCAAGATACGGGGGTGGGCATTCCCCCCGAGGCGTTGCCCTACATTTTTGACCGGTTTTATCGCGCTGATCCAGCCCGGCAGCGATCGGGAGCGACGGGATCAGGTTTGGGGCTGGCGATCGCCAAGGTCATCGTCGAAAACCACGGTGGCACCATCGATCTCAAAAGTACCCCTGACGAAGGCACGGAAGTCATCGTGCGACTGCCGCTACAGGCCGAGGTGCCCAGCCGTTAGCGTGGGCAAGGTCATCGCGTCGTTTCCACCCCTCTTGCCTCAGAACCTTCGAAATTGAGAAGCAGTAGCGTCTCACAGACCGGTTTTGGATTATTTCAAGTCTTCCTCAAGCCAGCTTTAAGTCGGTTGGGGGGAACATGACGACGACCCAACTTCGTGGCTAGGCGCTGCAGCGTGGGCACTCTAGACTGTCAGCCCATTGCGGAATGAGACCGCTGCCAACTGTAGCTATTCATACCTGGGCACCCTCAGAGCATCCGCCTGTAGCAAGAAACTAGCGGCGGATACTGGCATCTTCACCATTTGCTCGACTCTATCGATTTAGGAAATTCTGGCTCTATGTCATCCAGCCACCTCGCGGCACCGCTCACCTGGTCGGCCCGACTTCGTCGCTACCGATTTTGGCTGCTGGGCTGCGTCACTGCGATCGCGCTGTTTTTACCATCCTTTGCCACGAGCGTTCACGCGCAAGCCGCTTACCCGCCCTTGCACGACCCCTACGTCAACGACTATGGCGAAGTACTGACCGCTGACGATAAGGCCTACATGCGCACTGAACTAGAAGCATTTCGGACGCAGACCGGCATTCACGCCGTGGTGATGACCATCCAGTCGATTCAAGACTATTCCACCGGCGATACCAGCATCGAATCCTTTGCCACCAACACCTTCAATACCTGGGGGCTCGGTGATGCCACCCGCAACGACGGTATTTTACTGCTGGTGGCACCAGGAGATCGCGAGGTGAGAATCGAACTCGGGCGCGGTTATGGCCGACAAGACGACCAAATTGCCCAAGCCATTATCGACGATGCCATGCTGCCCCTCTTTCGTGAAAACCAGATCAGCCTGGGCACCGTGATGGGCGCTAGTGCAATCATTCACCAGTTTGATCCTAGTCGGCCACGGCCTCATCCGGTGGCGAGCTTGGTCAACAACGTGGGCCTGCCCTCTGGCCCCGAGAGTGGCATTGCTGCGTTGGTTGCAATGGCGGCAGGGGGAGGCGTCGCGACTCGCTATTGGCTGAAATGGCGGCGGCACCGAGCGCGCGATTGCCCCAAGTGTCAAGTCGCCATGCGCCGACTGGCAGAAAACGAAGACGATGAATTTTTACGGGCTGGACAACGCCGAGAAGAAACGCTGCAGTCGGTTGATTATGATGTTTGGCTCTGTCCTGACTGTGGCTATCACACGGTAGCCCCCTACACCAGTTATTTTTCCCGATACAGCAAATGCCCCGCCTGCAGTTACAAGACCTTGTCAACCAGCTCTGAAACCATCAGAAGCGCTACCTACACGAGCACGGGGCAGGCAAAAATCACCGAAACCTGTCACCACTGTGACCATTCGCATAGCTATATGAGAACGCTCCCGCGTCTGGAGAAAACGACGTCATCATCGTCTTCAAGTAGCAGCAGTAGCAGTAGCAGTAGCAGCTCTAGCTCTGGCGGCGGGAGCTCTTCTGGGGGCGGAGCATCAGGGAGTTGGTAATCCTCACTCCTTGGCGTCTTCTGAGATATTGTCGAGCAACCGTTCGAAGAGATGACAGTCGTGCACCCGAGTAAACTGCGATCGCACACTGTCGAATTCAGCCGGATTACAGCAATGGGCAAAGGTGTGAATGGGCCTGAGCCCAGTTTTGTGAGCGGATAAATGATTCTGGGATTCTTCGGAATTCAGGTAGACGTGCAAATAGTGATCAACCAGCCAAAAGCCTTGGGCACGGTACCAGGCCAAGACCGATGGATCATCTCGCGTCCAAGCTTCGAGGCGCTGAATGCCTTGACGTTTTGCGATCGAGATCGCCTGAGTTAGCAAAGTCTTGGCAATACCCTGACGACGGTAGTCAGGATGCACCCCCAAGTGCCAAATCATACCGCCCAAGCCCGGCCGCTGAGAGCAAACTGTATTCAGTGTCTGCTCATACTCGACGTCAATAAAGCCAACGATGTTACCAGAAACGTCTGCCGCCACCCATTCGATCGCCGGATTTTGATAGCAGGGTTTGGCCCGTGCCACATCATCAAAATAGGCTGAGTCCAAGAAAGACAACACCCGACAGCGCAACCATTGCGGTTCATCGCTGCCCGTATAGGGACGTATCTGCAAGTTCGTCAGCGACATGGGGCCGATTTCAGAGTTGTTTCCCCTAGATCAGTTCTATCACTCATCCAGGGGAAACGAACTCAAGCTGCAGTTACAGTTCGCCGCGAATCTCTTCAATCACGCCGTCACGCAGCAAGATTTCGACCTGCATTTTTTTGATCAAATTATCGCCCTGGCTCACGGTAAAGAAGCTTTCCATCTGCCCCTGATTCACTTCTTTGTCCAGTTCCAAAGTCTGCACCGTTTGGAGCTGCTGCAAAAACTGATTTTTTTGCTGTAGCAGCTTGCTCTTGTCTTGATTGAGCTTGTTTTGCACCGAAGAGATCTGCTGCTTAACAGCCGGATCTTCGGGGTTGCTCGTTTGCTTTTGCACTTCGGTGACCATCCGTTGGCCTTGCATTTCGAGCTGCTGCAGGCGGCTGTCTACTTGATTGATTTGGCTTTGCAATTGCTTTTGCGCTTCCTCTTTCCAGAGAGGGGTCACAATCGCTTTAACCGTGATATTACGTTTGATTTGAAGCTGAGACACGTCCATAAACTCTGGCTAGTTGTAGGGGACTTTGAATACACTACCTAAGAACCTGGCAGAGGATGTGACCGACGGCAAGACCCAGCTTTGAAATTCGGCAGAATTTCACAAACCAGCACTTCGCATCAAGAAAACATCCCGTCAATCATATCGCGATAGCGGGACGCGACTACAGGCCGCTTGATTTTCAATGTTTGAGTCATCGTGCCGCTCTCAATTGAGAACGGTTCCGTGATTAAACAAAACGGCCCAACCCGATCATCGGGGCGATAGCCAGGGCGGTCTTGAACTTGGCGATTGAGTTCGGCGCGAAATAGCTTTTGCACGCGATCGTCATCTAACGGAATCTCCGTCAGGTCTTGGCTATTGGCCATCTCCGGGTTGGGCGTCATGAGGTAAAGCGACTGGCTCGTAGCCCACTGCTGCAGCGCCTCAAAATTCGGCACAATTAAAGCTCCCAGAGATCGCTGATCTTGACCCACTAGCATCATTTGGTCGATGTAGGCACTCTGCACGCAAACATCTTCAATCGGCTGCGGCTCAATATTTTCCCCGTTGGTCAACACGATGGTATCTTTCGCCCGACCCGTTAGCACCACATTGTTGTCAGCGGTCAGGTAGCCCAGATCACCGGTATCAAACCAGCCCTCGGGGTCAATCGCTTTGGCGGTTGCTTCCGCATTTTTGTAATAGCCCTGCATGACTTGCGGCCCGCGCACCAGAACCAATCCCTTATGGCCAATGGACAGCGGTTGCCGCGTTTCGAGGTCCACAATTTTGAACTCTGTGCCCGGAATCGGCTGTCCAGAAGCACCGCGCAGGTTGCCCCAGATGCGCCGGGCAGAGACGACCGGCGAGGTTTCAGTCAGACCATAGCCCACGAGAATCGGCACATTGACAATTTCAAAAAATAGATCAATGTGGCGAGCCAAAGAGCCGCCGCCGCTGATCAGCTGCTTGACCTGGCCGCCCGTCGCCTGCCGCACCTTGCTGTAGACCAGCTTTTCACCCAGCAGATGCAGCGGCCAGGCTAGCCCCTGCAGTACTCGCGAGCCCAGCTTCCTTAGCGGGGTCGGGTTGGGATGATCGAGGCTGAGATTATTGGCCGTGCGGCGATTTTGCACATATTTTTTGCTGCACCACATGAGGGTGTTGACCAGCTTTTGCTTGCTGGCCGGTTGTTCGCGAAACTGTTTTTGTGCCCCTTCATAAATCGACTCCCAAATGCGAGGCACGCCCACCATATATTGCGGCTGGCTGCCTTTGAAGTCAGCTTTAATGTGGCGAATGTTGGTATAGGTCTGGGTGCAGCCTTGGGAATAGAGAAAGTATTCAGCGGTGCGACCAAAGGTGTGCCAAGTGGGCAGCAGCCCCAGCACGCGATCGCCCGGCTGCGGCTGCACCACAGCGCCCAACGTCGTAATTTGGTGCAGCAAGTTGCCGTGGGTAATCATGACGCC
>JBCBJQ010000088.1:0-25494 GCA_038523235.1 Cyanobacteria bacterium J06626_4 | reverse complement strand
ATCGCCCCTAAATCCCATGCGATGTTCGAATAAAGTTGTTTAATAAAAATAGAATTTAATAGACAGTTAAGATGATCTATACAGTGCTTCCCCAAAGGAGAGATAAAGTTCAAGCTGCTTTCATTCATCAAGTTTTCAAAAATATCATTTTTTAAGCCAGGCCACGTTTTATACACTCCCGTATTGAGTACGATAAGTTTTATACCTTTTAGTATTGAGCATGAGTAATTTTTTGAAAATAACAGCAATTCTAAATTCTCACTCTACAATGAGGAAAGGCAAAAACGATTTTCCTCAAACGCGATCTACAGGGTTTTGAGAATATTTCTACAACGTACGTGTCCGCAAGAATTGAGCTCGATTCTTAATTGTTTTTCTAATTTGAGTAACGCAATGAAATTTTCAATTTCGTTCAAGTCTTTCAATAAGCTAGCTGGCTTGGCAACAGCACTAGTCATTTTGCCAGTAGCTGTAGCTTGTGGAAATCAAGCTGCTGACACGACCTCTGAAGCCCCCGTAGAGACTGAAATGCCCGCAGAGACTGAAATGCCTGCAGAGACTGAAGTGCCCGCAGCAGCTGACCCCATGCCGACTGAAGGCGAAACCGTTGTCGATGTGGCCATGGCTAACGGTTCATTTAATACTTTGGTGGCTGCGGTACAGGCAGCTGGCTTGGCAGCAACCCTCAGCGATGAAGGCCCTTATACGGTTTTCGCTCCGACTGATGACGCTTTTGCCGCCTTGCCTGAAGGAACTGTGGAAGCGCTGCTTCTGCCTGAAAACCAACAGGTACTCACACAAATTCTCACCTATCACGTGATTTCTGCTGAGGTTCCCTCTAGTGATGTGGCAACGGGGACGGTAACAAGTGCGGCTGGAGAAGACCTCAATATTGTTGCTGATGAAAGTGGCGTGACCATAAATGAGGCGACTGTCATTCAGACTGATGTTGCCGCCAGCAACGGTGTTATCCACGTTATTGATGCTGTCCTAATACCTCCTTCTGTCGATCCTTCAGCGCTGTAATTCAGAGTTTTTAACTCTGTGAGAATAATGAGGGGGTGGTAGGTTGCAAGACTTCTACCTCGATGTCAATTTGGCGCTCGTGTACCACCCCACTCAATTCAAACAGTGGCCTTTATGACCGGTTCGCTGCAGCGATTTGTAGCGGCTGAGGGTGGCGAATGCGAGAACCATCCCACTACCCTGCGGGAAGAGCACGAGACGCGCAGCGGCTTCTCGTTCGCTGAAAGCATTCGCGAAGGGTAGAGTAGCCCGACATCCCCCACCCCCTTTCCCAAAAGCAGGGTGGTTTCATGCCAGCATAGAAAAATGAGGATGGACTGAGTTGTTTCAATACCAAGCAGCCCATGTACTCCATAGAACAATTAAAATAAATTTCCGATTACCCTCATCTTCGGGGGCGGCGGCATCCTTGATGGATGCCGCTGTTTTTGAGTTTGCTGGGATTCCTTTGGGGTTATCGTGGCGATCGTCCGTTGGCTGATTTCTGTCTTCAGCATGAAGTGACGCTCCGAGCGTTGCTGGCGTTAGAGCCGTCACAGCCTCTCCTTCTCCTGTCCTATTCCACGTTCCGTCGGGTCTCGCCTTGATAGGGGTGATTCAGCACACTGGCGATCGCTTAATTTCTGCACTCCTGATCACCAGTCAGTTTTCGTCCGCTGCAATGCATTAACTTATGGGTCGTGGTCAACAGTAGAGACTTGATATGTCTATCCAACCATAGGCAACTTCGGTGAAGATTGCGCCGCCTCTCTCAATAGCTTTTTGGTCAACTTTTTGTCCCCCGATCGCCTCATAGAATTGACAGGCCGGATTATCTTCCAAAACCCACACCAGCATTTTCTGAATGTTCATTTGAGCGAGTTGGCGGGCGATCGCTTGCACCAGTTCACGGCCAATGCCTTGCCGCTGATAGGCTGCCAGCAGGTAGATGGCATAAAGTTCGCCTTGATAGTCTGAATTGCCTTCGCGCTCTAAACCACCACTGGCAAAGCCAATAATCTGGCCTAGTGGATTTTCCGCCACGTAGGTGAATTGATCAGCTCCTGGCGCCTCAGCAAAAATTCTCCGCCAGCTATTTTCACGCTTCTGGTAGGTCATAGTCTGCAAGACTTTAGCGGGAAAGATTCCTCGATAGGTCGTTTTCCACGCATCGACATGGACGCGCGCGATCGCCGGAATATCATCAAGAGTGGCTGCTCTTAACCTCATGGATACCTCGACTATCGCGTGAATTGAGTGAACTCGAACGCTTTCAACTGCTTACAAATAGCATCCCCGATCGCCGGAATTTGGCGGCCCAACCCTGACGAAAATTGGCACTCCTGGGGATATATGGTGAAGAGTAGAAAGGTGCAGGATTCAAGGTGCAGGGGAAGGGCCTTGCCGCCAGCGATCCGGCAATTACAAAGTGTCCAAACCTGACTGCGGCTCGCCATAGCAGTTACCAGCCTGGTGCGCACAAGACTGCGGAACCATTTTACTGATGCGCGAAGGTTGCAGGTTCCAGGAACGCCTCGTAACCTTGCACCCGCCCCCCTGCACCTGAAGACCTTGATCTAGCCAATAACTGACTGTGCCAGGGGCTCTGGCGCGTACCCCGCGCTGAGAATTTGGGCCAAATCGGCCCCTGGTTGCCAGCGATCGCGCAGTGCCTGAGCCGGGGTGGTTCCTTGCTGCACCATTTGCCAGAGGGGCTGCAGCAGCGATCGCTCCGAGTCATCGGTCAGGGCTTGCTCAGCGGCACTCAACAGCAAAATCGCCTGATCGCGCAGTGCCGCATCGTGAAACCCGACCAGTGCAGATCGCTGATGGGCAGCAGCATCAGGCACTAGGGCTAGCCCTGGCAGTGTTTGATCCAGCACCAGTCCTTTCATCAGCGCCAGCAGACTGCCATAGAGGGCAAAATCACCACAACTGTCGCACGCTTTAAACTCGATTCGCCCGACCTCGGCGGGTAAGCGGGCAATTTTGGTGAGCGAAGGCGTACTCGCGATCAAATCTTCCGGCCGCTCTAAAAACACCATGGCTGCGGGTCGTTGCCCCGTGCGCCGGTGAGTGCGGACTGACAAACCCGACCAGAGTTGCCCGCCATAAAAGGGGGAACTAAAGCTAAACGGCACGATCGCCGGACTGTAGTAGGTCAGCTTTTGGCCCACCCGAATCAACGCCTCCGGCGAGAGGCCAGTCATCGAAAAGTTGAGATCGGGGCCATAGGTCAGCATCGGAATATGGGCCGTACGTTTTTCTGGAGACGCTTCTCGACGCGCACTTTCGTAGCGGTTTAAGGGCGGCTGGGGCAAAAAATCCGTCTGTATCGGATTAAAACTGGTCAGCACGGGCAGCCAATGGGCCGGGGCTGCCACCTCACAGAGTCGGGCAAAACTTTCTCGCAATTCTTGAATGGTGCCCGCGATCGTCGGCTGGATGGTCGTGCGAATTTCAATCCCTTTAGGCGTGCAATCCAACAGTGCTCCTGTTTCAGAAAACCGCTCGTAACCTTCGATATACCAGCGTTTTCGCTTAATGTTCATATCCCCAATGCGCAGCTGAGGGTAATCAGACGCGTATTCGGGGAGCTGGGCAATCAACCGATCAAACTGGTCGAAGGCCGTATTGGTAAAGTCCGCAAACTGATGGGTCTGTAGATTCCAGAACGCCACTTCGTGCTCAATGCCGAAATGGTACTGACCCATCAGGGAATTCGTCACCTGCTCATTCATGGCAATACACCTGATGTTTGGCATCGCTGCTAGCACTGATGGCAACAAGCAGCGATGTCATATTCTATCCGTTTGAGAACTACTCGCAAAAGCGATGAGCCTCCATGCAACAGTGAATCCGAGAGCATCCTCCAAAGCCTGCATTCAAATGCCTTTTTGCGACAGGGAGACGCTTTTTACTGAAGTCTCAGGCAAGAAATCATCTACAAAGATCGCCTGGGGTTTGCCTTTCTAGATGAGAACTTATATCATTAATGCATCAAGATTCAGAGGCCAGCAAAGCCAAGTTGGTGGTGATCGCTGCTGGCTCTCATCATCTCTACCGGTTTGACGTAGCGCGATCGCCGCAGGGCCTGCTTTGAGTTCTGTCCTCAAGGTTATTTTGCAGTAGGGATTTGTCTGATGAATGCGTCCATCGTCTCAACCACACCATCAGCCGCCTTGATCGGGACAGCGGTGCCGGCTGAAACCTTCGTATTGCTAGAGGTGCCGCCGCCTTGGGATAAACCCGCCCTGCTCTCAACAGGGGTGCCCGAAAGCTTGAGACAAGTCATTAAGCCGCTGCTAGATTTGCCAGCTAGGGTTAGGGTGCATCTAATCGCCAATGAGCAGACCCCGACCCAGACTCAGCTTCGCATCCTGATTTTTCAACAGGAGCGCCGACTATCACCGCATCAGGGCCATGCCGCCTTTAGTGGTCGCCTCAGTCGCCAATATGCCGCTTGGGAAACCCAGGTGGCTGCGCCCGCAGAGATGGCTCCGGCCCTAGACAGTTTTTTTAATCGCCGTTCACAGGGTGAGTCCAGCGACTTGTGGCGTCGCTGTGAACAGCGGCACCTGATGGTTTGTACTCACGCCAGTCACAATGAGTGCTGCGGCGCTTATGGCTATCCGTTTTATCAAGCGGCGATCGCTCACATTCAACAGTTGGGGCTAACGCCGCAAGTGCAACCTTGGCAAATCACCCACATTGGCGGCCACCGCTTTGCGCCGACGCTGATTGATTTCCCCCAGGGTCGCTACTACGGCAATCTGAATGAGCTATCCTTACGGGCTCTATTGCAACTGCAAGGTGATGTTGCGCCTTTGCTCGCAGCCTATCGCGGCTGGAGTGCTTTACCCAAACCGCTCCAGATTTTGGAAACAGAGCTATTGCATCAATATGGCTGGCGTTGGTTTGCCGCCTCGGTCACAGGGCGCATTTTAAGCAGTGACGAAGCCCAAAAACAGCATCAAGTAGAACTCTGGTTTAAGTTGCCCAATCAAACCTTAAAGCGCTGCCTTGCTGACGTTCGGCATAACCAAGTGCTTGACTATGCAGTTGAATCTAAACGTGAACTCGACACCCAACATTGGTCAGATCGCAAAACGGGCTAGACTCCCTGCACCTTGAACCCTACACCCTACACCTCAAACCCTGGACCTTGCCACTGCACCCTTCCCCTGTACCTTCCCTCCTAAAACCAAACCACTGACGGTAGGGGACTTTTTATCGGTTCCGGCTCGCGATCGCGAAGGTGAACTGTATTAGCAAGGATTCAGCAGACGCCCTGAGGTATGGTACAAATACACTATTAAGTTCTTGCCTCTAGTCAGGAGGAATCATGAGTCTTGCTAAGACAACGCCGATCTTGCGGATCTTTGATGAAGCGAAAGCCAAAGAGTTTTACGTTGATTTTCTGGGCTTTCAGGTGGACTGGGAGCATCGGTTTCAGCCCGGTATGCCGCTCTATTGCCAAGTTTCTAGAGATCACTGTGTTCTCCACTTGTCAGAACATCATGGCGACTGCACTCCTGGTGCCGCGATGAGAATTGAGGCGGATGATTTAGACGGTTTTCATGCCGAACTGCTTGGCAAAGACTATCGATATGCACGCCCCGGCATCGAAGAGATGCCCTGGGGCAGTCGCGATATGTCGATTAATGACCCCTTTGGCAATCGACTTACCTTTACCAAAGTGATGAGCACTTAACCCCAAACTGGTTTTTACTGCAGCTATTGGCCTTGCAAATAACAGTGGCAGTCCGGCTTTTCAATGAGGGAAGCGGCCAGTCGATTTAAGACCACGGCGGCCAGGAGTCCACCGCCCAGTGTGCCTTCTACAGTGATGTAAGGAACATCAAGCTGCATGAGTTGACGCTTCGCTGCTGGGGCATGGCTAAAGCCAATCGGCAAGCCAATGACCAGAGCGGGTCGATAGCGGTGTTGGGTGATCGCCTTGCACAGCTGCATCAAGACCGACGGGGCATAGCCGACCACCCAGATATTGCCGTCAATCAAGGGCATCAGCCGGGCTGACCAGTCGGTTGATGCCCAAAAGGTGTGCTCAGCCTCAGCCGCATCGTTGACGTGGGGATTGTTGATCAGGGTCGTCCACCGACACCCCAGGTGGGTGAGTCGCGTTTGATCGAGCGTGTTGATGACAGCAGGGACATCACCGACGACAGTACAGCCTGCCTGTAAAGATTCACGGGCCGCTTTGATGGCGTCGCTGCTAAATTTTGCAAATGCTGCCAGGCTGACATCCCCGCAGGCAAGCACCAGGTGAGACAAAACGTCCACCTCAATTTCGGGGCGCTGAGACAGATCGGGTAGTAAGCGTTGGAGCGCTTCTGAGAAATTTTCGGGATGGTCGGCGGTGGTGGCATCCAAATGTGCCCAGAGCGCTTCACTGATGGATTGGGCGGCTTGGGTTTCCGTTGCTAATAGCCGGAGTTGGGCGATCGCCGCCGCCTGAGTGGACTGACAGCCGCGATCGCGCCCCAATAGCCCTTCCAGCGCCATGGCCGTTTGCCGCAATTTAATCAGCTGTTGCAACACGGTTTGATACTGCTGCTGAAACTGCGGCAGTAGCGTATCCGTGCCCTTTGATGCTGCCTGGTTAGTCAGCATTTGCTTGATGTGAGTGAGCTGAAACCCCTGCTGCTTCAAGGCCACAATGCGCTGCAAACGGTGGACATCCGCTTCGCTGTATAGCCGATAGTTGCTGGTAGATCGCTCCGGCGACGGCAGCAAGCCAATCTGGTGATAGTGCCGCACCATGCGAGGCGTAATGCCCTGGCCGACGGATTGGGTGAGTTGCTTAATAGTCAGCATAGACTTGACCTTAACATCAATGTCAAGGTTTATTCGCTTGAGCCGTGACGATGTCGGCGGAGGTCAGTCGAGGCGATCGCCCTCACTCGCCCATGCGAATGCGATACAACTCGGTGGTTGGAGGCGAGGCATTAGAGGAGACAGCCAAGAGTTCCTGAGTCGGTGAGATGTTGTCAGAGCCAACTTCGAATCGGACTAGCGTGACTAGCGTGCTTCCTTCGACAGTGGCTAGCGCTTCTCCATCGAGACGATACAAATGGGTTTGCCAGAACAATTCCCCGGTATCTAGCCGCTGAGAAGAAGCCGTAATGACGATGTCTAACTCAGGCCAGAATGCTCTAAATGCACCAGCAAAGGTAGCGATTTCACCGCCCTCTAACGTATAGAGACCCGTCCTTTGATCATCATCAGAGTCAGTATTGGCAATATCGACAATCACGCCTTCACCATTGGGGCTAAATCCCCTAAAGTATCCCGATATGACGGCAATCTCCGTGCCATCAAGGGCGTAGATTCGGGTTTTACTGTCTTTCAATGAATTCGTCACAATGCCCTGATGATTGGGCGTTAAGGTAACGAACCAACCCGTGTACGAGACCATTTCTTCACCGTCAAGACTGACTAAACGAGTGCTGTTTTCCCTTAGGGAACCGACTAGAAAAATGGCTTGACCATCGGGTAGCGTTCCGGCGATATACCCTGGAAAAGTTGCCAGCTCAACGCCATTGCGGTCAAACCAGCGCGTCTGCCCGGCTTCAGACACGAGAACGCTCTGGTGGTCTGGCATCGCCGTCCAACTTTCGATATCCCCTGGAAAAGAAGCTATCTCACCCCCCTCAAGGTCATACAGGTGATACAGGTAGTCTCCGTTGGCGGTTCTGGAAACGGTGACGATATCTCGCGGCCCCAACGCCTCGCCCAAGTATATGCCCTCAAGCACGGCGAGTTCTTCTCCCGCCAGGTTAACCAGCCGCGATCGCTGATCGTCTGGATTCCGAATGATCAGCAGTTCGGTATCGGGTACAAATCTTGCCCATCTTCCTGGAAAACTTGCAATTTCTGTCCCCTCTGACGTCATCAAGCGAACTGTAGCCAGCGGAGGTGCTAATTCAAGCGTCATGATCTGACCATTCGGAGCAAACTGGAGGCTGTTACCGCTCAATGACAGCAACTCAGTACCATCGAAACTGAATAGGCGAGTCAAATCGTCATCCGCTTCATAAGTCGCCACTCCTTGGTCATTGGGGACAAAGCGCCTAAAACCACCGGGAAAACTACCCACCGGCTCAATCGAAAAAGTGCTTAAGGACTCTGCCGTGACTGTCTGCGCTAGCAATGGCAAGGGCCTAGCGAAACGGTCTGTCCCGGTTCCAAATGAGGCGTGCATCCCGCTTTGCACAACCGCGATTAAGAGGAATAGCCCTGTCACGTGAAACCACCGAATTTTCATAAATAAACCTCACTGCTGATTGAATGCGGCTACAGCAATCATGGCCTGACTCATTATTCGGTGGGTTGTTGGGTAGTCAGCATGGGAAATTGGCAGGAAGATGATGTCTCGGTTCTAGGCGGTGGATGGGTGGATGAGTGAGGGAGTCGGGGGAGTGGGGAGTGGATGGGTGCATCCATAGGCTTGACCTTGACATTGATGTCAAGGTTTATCCGTTTGAGCCGCGGTGATGTTGTCGCAAGCTTGTAACAAGGCGATCGCCCTCACTCGCCCATGCGAATGCGATACAACTCGGTGGTTAGAGGCGAGACATTAGAGAAGACAGCCAGAAGGTCGGAGTGGGGTAAGAGGCCAGCAAATCCACCTTCGATTGTGGCCAGCGCTTCTCCATCCAGGCTATACAGATGGGTTTGAATGAACCATTCTCCATTCTCTAGCCGCTGAGACGTAGAGGTAAGGATGATTTCTAATTCAGGCCAAAACGCGATGAATGTGCCAGTAAAGGTTGCGATTTCATCGCCCTCCAACGTATAAATACCCGTCTTTTGGTCATCAGGGTTTTGCGGGTTGTAAGCACTCACGAACATGCCTTCACCATCGGGGCTAAATTCCCTAAAGGCATCTGGCATCACAGCAACCTCTGTGCCATCAAGGGTGTAGATTCGGGTTTCCCCGATCTCAGATGGGCGCGTTACAATTCCCTGGTGATCGGGCGTTAAGGTGACAAACTGACCTGCGTACGAGGCAATTTCTTCACCGTCAAGATTCACTAGACGAGAAATATTTTCTGCCTGGGAGTGTAGAAAAATGGCTTGGCCGTCCGATAGCGTTCCGGTGATACGCCCCGGATAGGTTGCCAGTTCAACGCCGTTGCGGTCAAACCAGCGCGTCTGTCCCGCTTCAGAAACAAGGACGCTTTGGTTATCTGGCATTGCTCTCCAGCGCCCAATACCGCCCGGAAAAGAGGCTATCTCAACTCCGTTCAGGTCATACAGGTAGTATCGGTTTGCAGTCCTAGAAAAGGTGACGATATCTTGCGGCCCTAGCGCTGCGTCAAAGTAGCTGCCTTCAAGTACAGCGACTTCTTCTCCCGCAAAGTTGACCAGCCGGGAGCGCTCCTCGTCTTGGTCGAGAATAGTGAGTAGTTCGGTATCTGGTACGAAGCTCGGCTCCAAACCGGGAAAGCTGGCAATTTCCGTACCCTCAAGCGTCATCAAGCGTGTCGTATACGGATTTGATACTGCGCCATATCCTCTAGGTGACATCAGCGCCATCACCTGGCCATTCGGAGCAAACTGGATGATGGTATCGCTGAATGACAGTAACTCAGCGCCATCGAAGCTGAATAGGCGAATCTGGTTGGCATCAGATTCATACATCACCACTCCTCGATCATCTGGGATAAAGTTGCTCAAACGACCGGGAAAACTGCCAACAGGCTCAATCGAAAAGGTGTCTAAAGATTCTGCTTGAACCGCATTCTCTAGGTCCAGCCGTGGCATAGCGAAACGGTCCGCCCCATCTTTGAACGAAGCGTTAAGACCACTTTGCCAGACAGCGATCAACAGCAATGATCCGACGACAGAAAACCACCGAACTCTCACAAGCGCACCTCGCAGAAAATTGAATGCTGCTGCAATGATGCCCTAGCTAATTACGGGGTAAACGATTAGGTGATAAGTACAGGCTTGACCTTGACATCAATGTCAAGGTTTATCCTTGGCCATGACGTGATCAAGAGACTTGAGACGACATGGCGACTTCCGGTGCAGTTCCTCAAATCCAGCAACCCTGGTGGCGCTGGCTACCAACCTTTCCTGAAGCGATCGCGGCGGGCACCTGCGGCTTGCTGACACTATTGGGCTGGCTAGCTCTGGGGGGTAACTGGGTCGGCGTGGGGGTTTGGGTGCTGTTGGCGGCGTATGTCATTGGGGGCTTTGAGAGTGCCCGCGAAGGCTTGACGACGCTCTGGCAAGAGCACGAACTGGATGTCGATCTGTTGATGATTGTGGCGGCGTTGGGGGCGGCGATTCTCGGGTTGTGGCAGCAGCAATATTACCTGCTGGTGGATGGCGCCGTACTGATCTTGATTTTTGCCATTAGTGGAGCGTTGGAAAGCATCGCCATGCAGCGCACCGAACGCAACATTCGCAGTTTGATGCAGTTGACGCCGGATACCGCCCGAACAATCGCCCAGAACCAAGAGCAGATGGTGCCTACCGCTCAATTGCGGGTGGGCGATCGCATTCTGGTCAAACCGGGGGAGCTGATGCCAACGGATGGCCTGGTTCAAGAAGGCCAGAGCGCGGTCAATCAAGCGCCGATTACGGGAGAGTCCATTCCGGTGGAGAAGGCGCTCGGCGATGAGGTGTTTGCGGGCAGCATCAATGGGACTGGCGCGTTGACTATCGAACTCCACAAGCCGCCGGAAAGCAGCCTGATTCAACGGGTGATTCGTCTGGTCGAGCAGGCCCAAAACACCGCCCCGCCCTCCCAGCAGTTTTTAGAGACCTTTGAGCGCGGCTACGCCAAGATCATCGTGGGGGCGGCTCTGCTACTAGCGTTCTTGCCGCCGCTGCTGTGGCAGTGGACCTGGGAAACCACCCTCTACCGTATGCTGGTTTTTCTCGTGGTGGCATCACCCTGCGCGTTGATGGCGGCGATTATGCCAACGTTGCTGTCGGGTATTGCTCGCGGGGCACGCCAGGGCATCTTGTTCAAAGACGGGGCGCAGCTAGAAACCCTGGGGCAAGTGCAGGCGATCGCCTTTGATAAAACCGGCACCCTGACCACTGGCATCCTTCAGGTCAGTGACCTGATTCCGGCCCCCGGTGTGGAGCCTGACCAAGTGCTCCAGGTGGCGGCCTCGTTGGAAAGCTATTCCGAACATCCCATTGCGCAAGCTGTGGTGCAGGCGGCGCACCGCCAAAAACTACCGCTATTGCCGCTCCAGACGGTGCAGGCTGAAGTCGGTCAGGGCATCGTCGGGACGTTGAATGAGGTATCTGTGCGGTTGGGGAAGCCCACGTTTGTCATCGCTGATGCAGTGGCGGCTCCTCTGTCATCGGCGCTGCGCCAAACCAGCCAACAGCTCGAACAAGCAGGTAAAACCGTGATTTGGGTGAGCCAGCACGACCAGGTTCTGGGGCTACTGGCCGTGGCCGATCAGGTGCGTCCGACGGCTGCCCGATTACTCGACCGTCTCCGCCCGCTCGGCATCTCGGCAACCGTCATGCTGACGGGGGACAACGACGCCACCGCCCAAACTGTGGCTCGAAGTGTGGGGGTCGATCGGGTTTACGCCAATCTCTTACCCGAAGACAAGGTGAGCGTGATTCAGCAACTGCAGCAGCAATATCGCACCGTGGCGATGGTCGGCGATGGCATCAACGACGCTCCGGCTCTGGCCCAAGCTGCGGTGGGTATCGCCATGGGCGGCGCGGGCAGTGATGTCGCCCTAGAGACTGCGGATATTGTCCTGATGGCCGATCGCCTAGAAAAACTAGAGCAGGCCATTCGCATTGGCAAACGCTCCCGGCGCATCATTCGGCAAAATATCGCGATTGCCCTGACCTCCATCGTCCTGTTGATGATCGCCAATTTTCTGGGTGAACTGACGCTGCCCGCCGGAGTGTTGGGCCATGAAGGTTCAACATTGCTGGTGACCTTGAACGGGTTAAGGTTGCTGCGAGGATGAACCCTGTAAGTAGGTAGGTACAAGCATCTTGCAGACGGGTTTGCTCCTCACGGAGACGCGTTGCGAACGGCTCCGCTCAACCCTCAACGTTTGACTTGGCAAGCAATATAGCTGATTGAGCGGAGTCGAAATCAGCGACCGGTTTAACACTTAATTTGACCCAGCTACTTAAGGGGGGGCAATAATGCGCAAAAAACAACTTAACGGCGGCTGGCTATATGAGCAGCTTATTGAGCGATCGCGACACTGGTTGCATGACTCCGCCTAACTAGATGCCGAGATATGGCCTGAGAAATACCCCTTTAAGTGCCGTGCCGATCGCTGCCAGCAAGAGCAATGCCAGCAACATGCCATTGCCAAAAAAGACGCAGAAAAAGCCCAGCCCCCAAGAGACCCAACTGGCTAAAAACCAGGTGCGGTGTAATCCAGAGTTGTGCCGATTTGCTGGATGCAGATGGCGGATCAATCGAAATTGCGCGAACCCTAAAACTAGCCCTCCGAAGATGGCCAGCACTGGCAAGCTGAGAATCAGGAACAGACTCCCTTGCCCACGAGTGTTGACGCCTAACACGTCTAACACGACTAGATCATGGGCTAGCATCAGGGTAAATCCGGTGATGGCAGTGGTCAACCCCCATTTCAGAGCGAATGAAGGCCCCTGCACCCGCCAGAGTAGGAGACTTTGCAAACTGCTGGCCATTACCCAATACGCGCCATAAATCGCCAGCGAGAGCATTCGCTCTGGAGAGGCTGGATACCAGGTAATTTGTCCCGCTTGCAGGAAGCCTGCAATCAGGATCAGGCAGCCGGGACTAATTAAACTCCAGGGAATGAGAAATTGCTTCATGGCCAGTCGGTGGTGAGCGGGTCTGAGTCTGAGATCGCAACTTTGGGCTATCCCAACACGGCTGTACCCACTCTGATGGTGGCTTTAAGAGTTGCTTTGACTAGCAGCGGCCCAAAGGCCGTTATCGCTGCGGTGGTGACACTCATGAAGAGAGCGTTGGGCTTGGAATCAACATTGATTTGTGCCCTCAGCTTGAGGTAATGACCGCCCCTAGTCGTGGTATACCGCGACCCCTGTCTCAATCACTTGATCTTCGCTATCAAAACAAACATTGTAGGAAAGCCAGGCAAAGTCCCACACCGGGGAAGCGCCATCGGAGCCATATTGCCAACAGGATTGCACGACACCGGGTGACTGTTGGAAAACCTGGTTCAGGTCTTCTCGTAAGGCCACCGACACATCTCGTTGATAAACATGGATGGGCTGTCCAAGTAGAGAGTCGACATCATTGACCTTCATTCCAGGTGTAATCGTGTGAAAATTTTGAGTGAAATTGGGTGGTAAAACAGTATCTATCTCAGGATACAAAGGGAAGTATGATTCGGTGTAAGAAAGGCAAGTTGCAATGATGCCGACGCCAAGTATGCCGATGCCAAATATCAGTTTTTTCATAGCTTTACTCATCAAAGAATCGCGAGTCTTATCTAATTTACAAACACGCTCAGAAGCCTTCCGGTGAGATTGCCCGCTCAGGCAAAATTTTCTGTTGCTTATTTTGAACCGGACGCTTGCAGCCGCGATCGTAATACACCCCACATCATTAAAACCCGATGATGGCCAGGGTTTTAACTGACAGTTCAAGCAAATTCTGGAACTTTCTCAGCGGTGGACAGAATGGTTACTAAAATATGACGTCAATCCTAGCGATGAAGTTGCCCGGCGATAGAGCATGACTCAATTCGCAGAGCCCCGAGTGATCGCGTTGCTTAGCTGTAACCGTGTTGAATCCTGAGATGGGTTGGGTCATATTGTGGCGATCACCGCAACTTCGGGGGGCAGGCGCGATCGGTTTATTCGTGCCCCTTGCCGTCATCGACTGACCAATCCCAGATCTTCCGGATTGGTCGCGGCTCTGGTGAAAGCTGTAGTGGTAGATGCACCCTGATTGTCGCGCCCTGAGCCTCTTGATGAGACTCGGGGCTTTTTTTGTTCCTCAGCATACTGTCTTTAATTCCCAGCTAAGGGCTTTGCTTGCAATGCCACACTCGGCATCCTCAGCAGAGCCGATTTGACTTTCCTGCCGGAGGTTAGAGTAGGGGTGATTTCCCGTTCCCTCTGGGTTCCCTCGCTTGTGAGAGGGTGAAAAGTTGCAGCGCGGAGCAGCTATTTTGAGTCCACTATTTCGGTTATGTGAGCCGAGATGTCTTCTCATCACAAAGAATGTGAGCTTAAAATTGAGCCGTTTGCAAGCATTGGCCCTGGCATTTGTGAGCCAATATACTTACAGGTAGAAATGTGTTCAACCCTTTTGTCAGCAATCTCTAGAAAGCGGTGAAGACAGTGCGAGAACCGCAGCCAGAATCGCGCCAGTCACTATGGTTGAAAGGTGCCGGTAGAGGAAGTTTAAGCCATCTAGCAGCGACCATGGTGGTATTTATCTTGCTGCCTTTGGCTGTTGCTGGCCCTGTATTTCAAGTACCACTTTGGCTATTGTTTCCAACTGTGGTGTCGGGCAGTTTTATCTATCGGTACTTTCCAGGATTCTTCCCTGGCCTATGGTCGCTAGTATTTGGTTTTTGCTTTTCCAATCTGCTGTGGGCTGCTATTGGTGGGGCAATCAATGCTCGCAATCGCGTCTTAGCCTTTTTGCTGCTGTGCTGTTTGGCATTTTGTAGTTATCTGACCTTGGTCGTGTCGCTGCCAGCCGCTTAGTGGCAGGGTGTCGCGACGAAGCAGTGCCAAGATGGTGAGAGCAAGGGCGATCGCCGACTCGGTGCATTTGCAAATCACCTTTGACGTGATAGGAATACTTAGACATTGAGTCGGTGGCCTGGGCATCGTGATGATCTTCACCGCGTCCTAGCCAATGAGGCTTATTGCAAATCATCCTAGCCAAGGGCAAGAGGGCAGACATGGCAAAGTGTCAGGTGGGCTTATTGTTTGGCGGTTGCTCTGGCGAGCACGAAGTGTCGATCTGCTCAGCCCAGGCGATCGCGGGGGCGCTGTCGCGTGGCCACAATCAAGGTAAGTATGCTGTGGTGCCGGTTTACATCACTAAGGCTGGCGTTTGGCAGTTTGGCGATGAGGCGGCTGGTGTTTTGCAATCTGGGCAGGCGTTGGCTGATGAAGGAACGGTAACGGCTGCGAGTCGGTTGCCCGATGCCCAACAGATTGACGGGATTGATGTGTGGTTTCCAGTGCTGCATGGCCCCAATGGCGAAGACGGCACAATTCAGGGGCTGCTGTCGCTGCTGCAGAAGCCGTTTGTGGGCTCTGGCGTGCTGGGGTCAGCGGTGGGTATGGATAAGCTAGCGATGAAAACGGCCTTTGCCCAGGCGGGACTGCCCCAGGTGAAGTATGTGGCTGTGTCGCGGGCCGAGGTGTGGTCTAATCCTTGTGTGTTTCCGAAGCTGGGCGATCGCATTGAGACCGAGCTGGGCTATCCCATGTTTGTGAAACCGGCGAACTTGGGCTCCTCAGTCGGGATTGCTAAGGTGCGATCGCGGCAGGAACTGGAAGCCGCGCTAGATAGTGCTGCCAGCTATGACCGCCGATTAATTGTGGAAGCCGGGGTGACGGCCCGTGAGGTGGAATGTGCGGTGCTGGGCAATGATGTGCCCAAAGCCTCTGTGGTGGGTGAAATCACCTTCAGCAGCGACTTTTACGATTACGAGACCAAATATACGGCGGGGCAGGCGGATCTGGCGATTCCCGCTGACTTGCCCACCGCGATTGTTCAGCAAATTCAAGAAATGGCGGTGCAGGCGTTTCAAGCGGTGGATGCCGCGGGGCTATCACGGGTCGATTTCTTTTATGAAGCAGCGACCGGCGCGATTTATCTCAACGAAATCAATACTCTGCCGGGTTTTACCCAAACCAGCATGTACCCGATGCTGTGGCAGGCCAGCGGTGTCGCGTTTGAAGACCTGGTTGATCGACTGGTGCAGCTCGGCCTAGAGCGCACGGGCTCTCAACCGACCTAACGAGGCCGTTAGAATCGGGGTTCGCTCCCATACAGTCAATTTCCCGTTTTGGTATGCCGATGACGATCGCCCACCTCATTGAAAAATTTGAAGCCTGGGCCCCGCCCCAGTGGCAAGAGGGCTGGGATAACTGCGGCTGGCAGATTCAGCCAGGAATTCTGGAGGCAGTGCCGCAAGTACTGGTTTGTCTGACGCCGACCCTGGCGGTCATGCGGGAGGCGATCGCCCTGCAGCAATCAGGCACGCCGATCAATCTGATTGTGGCCCACCATCCGCTGATTTTTAGTCCGTTGAAGTCGGTGCAGCGCGGCGACGCCATTGGCGAAATGGTGCATCTGAGTATGGCCCATGGCATTGGTGTTTACACCGCCCATACCAATTTTGATCAAGTGCCTGATGGCACTGCCGACGTGCTGGCCCAGCTACTGCAGCTCCAGTCGGTGGCACCGATTGTGCCGACGCAGTCGACGGTGGGCTATGGCCGGGTAGGCAATTTGCCTCAGCCCCTGCCCCTGCGGCAACTCCTGGCTGAAATTCAACAGCAGCTGGCTCCACCGGATTTGATCTATTCGCCGGAGGCCGACCTGACTCAGAGCGTCAAGCGCGTGGCGGTGTTGGGCGGTTCAGGAGCAAGCTTCATTGGTGATGTCGTCAAAACGGGGGCGCAGGTCTATCTGACCTCCGACTGCAAGTTTCATCAATTTCAAGAAGCGCGCGATCGCGGCCTAGTCCTGGTAGATGCAGGGCACTATGCCACTGAGCGACCGGCCTGTGAGCGACTGGTGGCTAAGCTGATGAGCCTTGGGGCAGCAACGGCCCAGCTGAGCGATCGTGATGAAGACTTTCGGCAATTTTTCACCGCGAACCCCAGTTTGGTCAAGATATAGCAGAAGCGATTATTTTAAAAGTCAAGCATCAGCCGTCTGAAAAAACGCACTGACTCTGTCATCGTGCCAAGGAGTGTTATCTCGCATCATGGCATTGAGGCAAGTCAGTAGCTTTCGCATACAGGCGACGATCGCCACTTTCTTTAACTTCCCTTTGTCTCGCAGGTGCTGATAGTAAGCCCGCAAGGGCGGGTTGTATCGAATCGCGACCACGGTGGCCATGTAAAGTAAGCGGCGAATCTCCGCGCGTCCGCCCCAGATGCGTCGCTTGCCCGAATAATGGCCACTATCGCGGTTGAACGGGGCGACGCCCACCAGAGCCGCAATCTCTTTGCGATTGAGCCGCCCCAACTCGGGCAGATAGACCAGCAGACCGATGGAAACCACCGGCCCAATCCCTTTCGTAGATTGCAACAGGGCCTGACGTTCTGACCATTCATGATGCTCTGCTGCTAAGGATTTAATCTTTTGCTCCAACTGCTCGATGCGGTCTCTGAGCCAGTCGAGATGAGCATCCACATCGTCGGCCATGGAACCTTGAAGTTGGCTACGCCGATTCTTCTCACCACTGAGGATTTCCACAAGCTGCTCTCGGCGTTTGACCAAGGCTTTAATCGCTTGCTCGACTTCTGAAGCTAAGACCACGGGCTCTGGGCAAAGCACTTGAGCAAAGTAGGCAATACAATGGGCATCTAGGGGACTCAGTTTTGGCAAGGCGACCCATGGTGCGGGCAAACTCCCTCACACGCAACGGATTCACGACACTGACGCGCACCCCAGTCGCACTCAAGGTCAGCACCATTTCCCGTTCATAGCCCCCACTCGCTTCACAGACCACAGCTGGACTCTCTAGGTTGGTAATGAAGGCTTGAAGCTGCTGGATACCGGGCGCATCATTGGCATACTGCGCGACCCGCCCAGATTGTAGGCAGTAGTGGTCAGCCACATGGGATTAGACAGGTAGGATAGGGTTGTTTATAGCGGCTTACATCCCCTACGTTTCATGCCTGATAAACACATTGTCAATCTATTAAATGTCAAGTACATAGACGTGTCGCGACAACTACATAGTCGGATGAGTCGTCGACAAAGCGCGATCGACAGTGGCAGTAACCGGAGCTTGAGTCACAAATGTCTGATTTGAGAGGGGATCATAGTTGTCGCAAAGATCATAGTTGTCGCGACAACTATGATCAGTCCTTGGATGGTGACCCGGCTTGAGCCGAGCGTGTCGTCGCTGAGCGCTTGCGATAGCTATCAGCCTGCATTTCAACAATCAAAGCGTGGTGAACCAACCGGTCCACAGCAGCGACGGTCATCATGGTGTCAGCAAAGACGGCATCCCACTGGCTAAAAGGCTGATTAGCGGTAATGAGTAAACTGCGGCGTTCATAACGATGAGCAATGAGTTCAAAGAGGACCGAGGTTTCAGCTTCCGACTTCCGCCACCTTGACTCGACCGGCACCCCGGCCAGCTCAAAGCGCACTTTGGCAATAGGCCGCTGCTCAATCTTTATCTTCTGGAGGGGCTTCCGGCGTTTCGGGAGTCGTGGTAACGTTGTCGGCGCTGATATCGAGGGCATAATCCAGCGATCGCCCTTGAGTTGAGACCACCACAATTTCGTAATAGCCCGATTGGGGCAGTTGTCCGGCCCAGGTGCGATCGCCGGCATCTTCCAGCAAAAATGGCACCGTTGCATCCGGGCTCGGTACATAGAGCGAGAGTCGCGTGGTGTCGGCGGGGGCCTGCAGATTGAGCCGCAGCAACTGCCCCGCCGCTAAATTCAGCGTGTAAATGCGCCCTTCACCCGGCGGTAAGCGATCGCGCAGCGACTGGCTAAACTCCCCCTGGCCAAATTGAATTTCAGCCAACCGCTCACCGTCTAAAATCGACTGCACCCGGTCAGCGGCGATGCCATGCCAGATTTGACCAATCGGCTGATTGATAAAGTCCTGCGCCGCCGCTTGAGGATACAGATAGGCAAACTTGGCATCCGTCAGGTCATATAGGGCACGACTGCTGACGTAACGCTGGTTAACCTGCTCGCGCCACTGCTCGCGATCGCTCGCGGTGTAGCTGCCTAAGCGCTGGCGGGCGGCGGCACTCAGATTGTCTTCCAACACGTCTAGCACTTCGTTGGCAATCCCGTCCCACTCCGCTCGCAGCGGTTCATCAGCGGAACTATTGCTCAACGGCTGCTCCTGCCGATCAGGGTATTGGCTGTAAAACAGCTGATCAGTGACGCGCACCAGATACCGTTCATCGACCTGTAGGGTATCGCGACGCTGCCTCAGCGCCGTCTTCCGTGCCTGTTCAGCAGCGGAGAATTCGGAATTTTCTGGAGCGTCAGTTTGCGTCTCACCAGGGACGTCTCCCTCTGGCAGCAAAATTGATGAGTTGGGATTCCAGCGACTGGCAATCCACCAGACGAGGCCCACCGAACCGATCAGCAACAGCAAACCCAGTAAGGCCTGCACACAGCCCCCCGTCACCGGCGACTTCGCCGACTGACGCGGCTGACGCGGCTGACGCGCTGGCGGCGCCACCATCGTGCTTAGGGGGACGGCCCCCGCCCCCGGTGCCACAGCCACAGTGCGTTCACTTTGGCCACTGCCCGCCGCATATTCAGACACGGCATAGGTATCGGGGTAGGTCAGCGCCTGGGTCACCGCTGCCGCTGATGAGTAGCGATCGCCCACACGCGGGGCCAACATGCGATCGAGCACCTTCGTCAGCCGCGGACTGAGAGAAACGGCCTCTTGCCAGCGCCAGCGTTTGTTGTAGCGATCGTACAAATCGTCTGGCCCTTGCCCCGTCAACAGCACCAACGCCGTCACCGCCAGCGCGTAGAGATCTGCACTGGGGGAAACCTGGCCCGATTCGAGCTGCTCTTCGGGTGCATAGCCGACCTTGCCCAACCGCGTAGGTGGTCCGCCAGCGTCGACCTGCTGCTGCACCGCCGTTACCAGCTGCTTGACACCGCCAAAGTCAATTAAGACGGGCAACCCATCCATATTGCGCAAAATCAGATTATCGGGCGCAATATCGCGGTGAATGACGCCGATACCGTGCAAATAAGACAACACCGGCAGCAGCTTCTGCAGCAGCTGGATCACCTCTGGTTCCGCAAATCGATTACCCGCTTGCAGGCGAGTTTCTAACAGTTCTTGATAGGTGGGGCCTTCAACATAGTCTTGCACCAAAAATAGTCGCCCGTGGCCCCGCGCCTGCACCCGCAGCAGTTCGCGAAAGCGCGGGATTTGAGGATGGTTGAGCTGATAGAGCACATCGGCTTCGCGTTCAAACAGCTGCTTGGCCTTTTGCAGCGCCCCATCGTCATTAACTTGCGGAAAAAACTCCTTCAGCACACACAGCTCGTTAAATCGATTGACATCTTCAGCTAAGTAGGTATAGCCAAAGCCGCCCCGACCCAGCTCTCGCAAAATATGGTATCGACTGCCCAAGAGATTTTGGGGGCTGCCCATGCCGCCAATGGTCATCGTGCTGTCTCCCGACTTTGCTGTGTGAAATGCTGTGTGAAGCCTACCGCACCCCACGACCCTTGGCTCAGATTTTCAGTCGCGCCTAGAGTGATTCCTGGCCAATTAAGGGGGAGACCGCTCATTCAGCCACATCCATTCGGTAACAGAAGCTGCCGATCGCCGCTCCCCCGCACAAGCTATCCCTTATCCACAAGTTGCTATACGCTTTCCACAGCAAGACTTTCAGAGGTCAGTTGTGATGGCTGTCGGGGCTGCATAACTTCACACAGTTTCTCCTGATGCTTGGCGAAGCCTGCCCAGAAGGCTTAGGAGAGGAACCGAAATCCTGCTTCATTGAGGCCCAATCATCGGTCAGATGTCCAATAAACCTCTCCTTCACAAGGAGAGGTGCCGCAGGCGGTGAGGTTTGCCCGCGCAAGCGTAGTCTCAAGGCCTCTATTGCCATAGCTTTGACCGACTTTGCCTGAAGGATAGCTTTTCAAGGAGGGTGAAGGGGAGCGCCGCTGCAATTTTATGCAATGGGTACAACCTCGCGATCTCCCCCCTGCTTCAGCCCCTGCCATCCGTCGTAAAGTTTCTGCGACAGTGGCCTCAGCCGCTCGCCGCCGCCTTAACCTGGGGCCACATAAACACAGTTCCGAAGGTTGCTGGTAACCTGCTCTGTATAACCCTGCCTCAATGCTCTCACTCTCAACAGGCGAGACCATGGAACAACCGCCATTTCACAATCCCAATTCTCAACCGCTGCCTGACGCCAATGACGTGGAGGCTGAGTTTGCCAACCAGCTAGAGCAACGTCACGACTATGACGCCCGGCGCTCGGCGGCCAGTCAGGCGCGACTCGCCTCTGACAAACGGCTGATGCGCAATTTTATTGTGGGCCTGCTGCTCTTCGGCTTGGTGGTAGGCGGTTTGCTGTCGATTGGCGTGGTGTGGAGCCTTAACCGACTAGATTTGGTGAATCCTCAGCCGACCTTCAACCGCGAATAGCGGGTGGAGCGGCGGATTTCATTAGGGCAAACCGTTGCCGACACCTGGCACCCGACTTTAATGAACAACCGTGCTACCGATCCACCGTGAGGCGATAGCGCGGTCGGGGAGGCGGCTCAACCACCGGCGGAGCCGATCGCAAAAAGATCACCATTTCATCCCCAATCACCGGGGTGCGGGCAATCAGCTCGCCCGTGGCCGTTTGCAACTCTAGCCTTTCAAAAGCCAGATTGACCGATTGCGTCATCAACTGCTGGGCCAGTTGGGTCTGGTCATAGTCCGAGAGGCGATACCAGTCGCCGTTAACCATGAGCGTGAGGCGGTTGGCCGTGAAGTCTGCCTGCACCGAATCGATCACGCGCTTGGCGTTGAGAATGGTGCTGTCGGTCAGCTGCGCCTGCAGATTAGCAATGCGATCGCTCTGCAGCGCGGCGGCAGCAGAGTCCAACGGCGAGTTGGCCGCGTCTGGCAAGGTCGGAGCCGCTGGCAGTGAGGTGGGTGTCTCAACTTCAGGAATGGCAGGCAGCTCCGGCGACGACACCGGTTCTGAAACAGGTGAGGGCGCGGCCCCAGTCGGCTGCCGCACGCCATTGATCAGCGTCAGCAAGAGCACCAAGATACCGATCAGCAGGCTGCTTAAGATGCCATCGGACAGGTTGGCAGCCGCGGGAATACGACTGCGAATTCCCCTGAGTAATTGCTGCCAAGCGGTGCGCGATCGCCGCCCCAGCGGTTTGAGCCAGGCTAAGGCCTCTTGAGTGGTGGGAACCGCTGTCTCTAACGGCAGATCAGTAGAGTCTTCTAGCCAGTCAGAGGTGCCCGCATCCCAAACATCGGTCGCGACCTGAGCCTCAAGCGGGGGGGGCTCGGGAACCGGCACCGAGTCCTGGAAGCCGCTTTCGTCAGTCCATTCCGCGTCAGCGACATCAGCGTTCTCCTGAGCACGGGTCGTGGACTCCACCTTGAGGGGCGGCGCAGCGGCGGGCATCGCTTCTTCGCCGCCGCTTTCATCAGTCCACTCGGCATCGGATAACTCAGAGGCAGGGACATCAGAGGAGGGATCTGGCAGAGGGGCCTCAGGCATGGCGCTCACGGTGCTTCGCTACTTGGCTGGTGCCATTGTCGCGCAAAATGTTAGGCAGCGGCGGTCGAAAATTCCCTTTCGGCGCTGTCGCCAGGTTCCCCTGCTCAAAGCGCTGCTCGGTCTGGATTGAGCGAGCATGCCCCCGCTGATAAACCGGCAATTTTTGCCGCGATGCGTGGGCAAACCGCAAAAAACTTGAGATGATTTTTTTGAAGAGAGCAACGGTTCGCCCATGAAGATTCAAACCTGTCCCGTCTGTAGCGTCAAAATTATGGTGGGGGTCGTGGGGGGCGATCGCGTGCAGTTTGCGACTGGCCCCGCCGGTAACCGCGCCCGCCTCTGGGCCAGAGTGTGTAAATACGTCGATAAACCCGGCTGTATCAATGCTGACGGCGGTGGTCAAGAGCCCACCAAAGACGACTTCTACAAAGCCGATGCGCCTCGGTAAGCGATCGCCCAGGTAACTTTGCGCCTAATTTTGCTCGGGGCGATCGCTGCAAGCGCCCCAAGCTGAGCCATAATGGCACCGAAATCTCCCATTTGCATACCCTCCTATGAAGTCAATTCGCTCCGCTCGCTCGCTGCTGTGGATGCCCCTCGCGCTGGCCGGCACCCTGGCCCTTTCCACCGTTGAAGCTCAGGCCCAAGACGCCATTTATACCCCGATTCCCATGCCGGCAACCCGCGAGCTGACCGATACCCTGTCGGAAGATGATATTCCCACTGGGGTGGGCGGCTATGCCCGCGACTATACGGTGCAGTTAGAGGATGGTGACCAGGTGGCGATCGATCTAATTTCAGAAGAGTTTGACACGCTGGTGACGCTGCTCGGCCCGGATGGCACCACCGTCGGCGAAAATGACGATGGCCCCGACGGCACCACCAATTCGCTGCTGTTTGCCCGCATCACCCAATCGGGCATGTACACCGTTCGAGTGCGGTCTTATGCGGGGCAGGGCAATGGGGAATTTGTGCTCAAGGTCGCGCGGCTGCGCCCGGTGGAATAAAACAGACGGCTCAACGCATTTGCCGTATCAATGGTTGGGGGCGGGCGGCGATCGCTGACAGGGAACCCCGCTGCCTAGCGCTGCACCTCGGCTGAGCGGGCCGCTTCAACTTCAATAAAAGCTTGCGGTGGATTCATTGAGTCTGTTATCTTAATCAAGCGCTTAAATTACAGCGCTTTAGCCGGGATAGCTCAGCTGGTAGAGCAGAGGACTGAAAATCCTCGTGTCGGCGGTTCAAGCCCGCCTCCTGGCATACGTTTCAGCCACACCCCCCGTTAGTTTGTACTAGAGAGGCTGAAAATCCTCGTGTCGGCGGTTCAAGCCCGCCTCCTGGAATTGTTTCGGGCATTGTAGCTCAAGAGTTCTAATACAAGATATGCGTGGAAGCATTTTGCGGACGATGCTTTGGATAACTCTTCCCTTGAGGAGTGCTGACAATCCGGATGGCGATGATATGGGATTTGAGGTTGCTACATTAGATTTTGATACCGGACTTCAAGTCGAAGATAAATTTGAGGTTGCTAATTGGCGACTAGGCAGAAATGGTGAGATTGAATTCAGCGGATTAGTAGGTGTTGTGAAGCGAGTTATACAAATATTTCCAAGAGAGAGAGTAACTCACGACCACACAGCAGATGTTTTTCAAATTTCTCTCTACATCGAAATGGCTGAAAAAGAGAAGATAAGCGATATTTGCAACGCTCTTAAGCAATTGAATCCAGGAAGATATGTCACGCCTACTGTCTCCTAAAGCTTTTCTGCCCAAAGAAGCTGCTAAGCGACACAATTACTCCTCTTTGAGAGCGAATTCATCTAATTGAGTTTCGTTTCGGCTTAAATATGACTTATCTAAAATCATTTATGCTCACACCCTGATGCTTGAAAGAATTTTTAGATATGTAGCTTTTCAAAGCCGAAATTGCATAACTCAACAGATTGAGCACAGATAATCATGCAAGAGCAGCATAAGAGATGGTTGATTGAAGGCATATTAGAAATTTCCAATAACGTAATAAGAGATAAAATCCCAAGCACAGGAACAGTTGTAACGATTGAAGTTGGTGATCCATTCAAAGGCAATGTAAAGTTTAGCCTGCTAGAGCAGGAGCAGAAGCAACTTCAGATTCTTGTCAGGAAATCCATCAAAAAATTTGATTGTTCTGATAAGTTCACAGAATCCACTTTAGAGCATTTTATTTCTGAACTTTTGATTTCAGCAGTTGTAGGAAAAAAAAGAGAGGAAATCCTCAACGAACTGAATGATTTGCTAGCTTATATAGCAAATTTCAAAAACGAAGTTTCAGTTTACATACCTATCGAAGGTTTAAGGCTCCAGTTTGATAATCTAAAAATTGGGGAAATAACATTCAAAAAGATTAGTCAAACTGCTTTTTTGAAAATAGCTGGAGTCCACAACACAGCACCTGACTGGCTGTTTGCAGAGTTCAAAGCCATCGCAGAACCAAATCGAGCTTTAGAGCGTGCCCAAGAAGAGGCTGAGTTGGCGATGGATATACTTAGATATGCTCTTGCCTCATTGAGAAATTCTGATAAGGAATACGCTATTGGTATTGAGGGAGAAGTTGCGAAGTCAATCTCTAGATATCCTGTCATTGAATCTTCGAGTCTTCCTGAGGAAGTGTATTATCTCGAAGTTAAAAGAGGCATCTCAAACATTGTTATTGATTTAGAAAAGACTTTGGAAGACTCTGGAGCGAATAAAGTTGTAAGCATCTTAAACTCTGGAAGTGCCATTAGCGATTTTGAAAAAGCTATTCTTCGTGCAGTTCATTGGTTTTCACTCTCAGAAAAGCAAAGATCAAACGAAAATAAGCTTCTGGCTCTGGTAACATGCCTCGAAACTTTTTTGACTTCAGAACATGGAAATCCTATCCGCAATACTGTAGCTGAGGGCAGCGCTCTTGTTCTGGCGAGCACTTTAGAAAATAGAAAATATATAAAACATAGAATAAATGAGTTTTACAAGCAGAGAAGTTCAATATCACATGGTGGAGGAAGCAAAAATATTTTAGATTCGGACA
>JBCBJQ010000087.1:0-25553 GCA_038523235.1 Cyanobacteria bacterium J06626_4 | reverse complement strand
TGAGTATGCCGTCGTCATTGCCTCAGACCGAGCTGATTTTGACTCACCCCCCGCGATCGCTTGGCAGCGTGGAGCTTGACTGGACACCCCAGCCCGGTGCGCAGGTGCTGCACAATGGTCAGGCCTATACCGTGTTAGAGCGCCGTCATCGCTACCAGTTTCACGCCAGTCGGTACCACCTGCACAAAATTGACCTGTATGTGCAGGCGACGCCTGCTACCAGCGAAACTAGTCGGGTAGGCGATCGTTGGGTCGTGGGCGATGCCACCTGTCGCTACAGTGCGCAGTCGGAAATCATCCGATGTGCCGTCAACCCTGATGGCCCTTGCCAAAACTGTTCTCACTATCAACGACGTGGCGATCACTGGGATCATCATTTCGGTGCGCCCCGATCGTGATGTTGAGTATTGCCTTGGTGGGAGAGTCGGCGATCGCAGCATCCGCACCTTACAATACGGCTGAGCAATTTTGAGATAGCCATTCGCCATGACCAAAGGGGTTTCGACCTGGGCCAAAGATTTGGGACGCCTGGCTCTAATGTGGGCCGTGGCAGTGGCGATCGCGGCGGGGTGGGTGATTGCGGATCACAAGCCCCCCGCGTGGGATCAGGCTGAGCACCTGTCGCTGGCCATGAACTACTGGTGGACTTTGACCCACAGTAACTGGCTCTCGGCAGAGGGGCTGCGGCACCTGTGGATGCTGTCGCCGAAATATCCGCCAGTGTTTTATCTGGTCGGTGCAGGCGTTCACACCCTGCTGGGACCAGGATCTGATATTGCGATGGTGACCAATGCCCTGTTTGCCGCAGTACTGCTGATCGCCACCTACGGCTTGGGGCGTCATCTTTTTAGCCCGCAAATCGGAGTACTCGCCGCCGGACTCACGTTATTGATGCCGCGACTGCTACGCATTGCCCTCGACTTTCAGCTTGACTATGCGGTGACTGCCGGTGTGGTGGTTAGTTTTTGGTGTTTGACTGTCTGGCGAGACGCCCCCAAATGGGGACGGCAGTGGTTGTGGATGCTGGGCTTTGGCACCAGCTACGGCTTAGCGCTGATGACCAAACAGTCGGCCCTGCTGTTTTTAGTGGTGCCGCTGGTTTGGGTGAGCTTGGCTACTTTGTGGCAGCGGCGCTGGGGACGTTTGCTGCAGCTACTGATGGGGGGGCTCGTCACCCTCGCTGTGATGGCCCCATGGCTCTCGGTGAACTGGCTGTTTCAGTTCAGCATTTTGGGCAATACCAATGTCAAATCGGCCCAGGCAGAGGGTGACCCGATGCTCAACACTTGGGCCGCTTGGACCTACTATTGGCAAGATTTGCCCTCAGCGGTGTCGTGGGTGTTGCTGTTGGTGCCCTTGGTGGGCATTGGCTTGTGGGTGTTGGGAATTCTGCCCGGTCGGCGCTCAAGCTTAGTGCTAGATGGTACTCCGGCGGGGCGACTGTGGCTGTTGACCTATCTGGTGGGGGGCTATGGGCTGTGGTCGGCGATCGTCAATAAAGATTGGCGCTACATTGCGCCACTGTTGCCCGCCCTCGCCGTGTTTTTAGCGTGGGGTCTGGCCTGCTGGTGGCGCAAATGGCCCTGGATCACGACCGCTACTTATGTTGCTGGAATTGGGGTAGCGCTGCTGACAGTCTTTCCGACTGGGTTGCCGACCTTAGATCGGGTGGCTAATACCCTGGCCCCCCAAGCCTCGTTTTATCCCTATTTAGAAGAGCCGTATCCGCACCCAGCGATCGTCGATCACATTGCCCAGGCCCAACCCTATCAGCTCACCACCGTGGGGGGATTGCAGTCAACACCGGTGGTCAATCAACACAACCTCAGTTACTACGGCAAGCTGGTTGATTATCAAGTCTATGGCCGCCAGATTGGCAGCCGCCCCAGCAAACACGAACTCGATCGGCGATCGCTGTCGTGGTTTTATGCCCAGGGTGACCTAGCCGCTCCGTGGCCGCCAGCGGGAGAAGATGCCCAGTCGGTGCTGGTGCGTCAGCTCGAAGCCGATCCCAACTTTGCCGTTGATCGCACCTGGGACTTACCCAATAACACGCGGCTTTATCTGTACCGGCGGCAGCAGTTCCCCGTCGAAGTCACGGCCCTACCGGAGACGGCTTGCCCCACTGCGATTCCCCAGCTGGCTCAAGTTGAGGTACCCGCCCAAGCGCCCCCCGGTCAACCGCTGCCGGTGACCTATGAATGGATTGGTCGATGGCACGCCCTGCGCACCGGCTTGGTGCTATTGACCTGGGAGCCCGTGCCGGCCCAGACAGCGACCACCCCCAGCGCCGCACAGCCCTGGATTCACGACCACGCCATCGGGTTAGGCACCCTGCGGCCTCACCCCATCCAACCCCATCAGACCACCCTGAGCGCCGCAGATATTAATCCGGCAGGGTGCTTTCGCGTGGTTGAACGGTTGGCCACCCTGCCCCCCGCCGCGATCGCTGGCCCCTATCAGCTAACGGGGACGTATCTGGACGCCGAAGGAGCACCTCAGCCTCTGAATGCCACCGCTACCGTGACCTTGGCAACCCAAGCACCAGCGCTGCCCGCCCCTGATCTCGATTGGGTCACACAACTACGCGAAGTGAGCGGTCTGCTGCCCCAAGGCCCCGACTTTCTAGACGAAGTGTTTGACCCCATTGGCCAGATCAATCTCTATGACCCGATTCAAAACTACACGGTGCAAGCTGAACAAAGCCTAGAGCGACGTTGGCAAGATCGGCCCGAATTGGTGAACTACGGCTATGGACTAGTGCTGGCGCAGGTGCTACAGCTCAAGGTGGACGCCGCGATCACCTCGTTAGAGCAGTTAGTGCAACGCGATGTCGAGAATCCCTACGCCCATGCCTATCTCGGCTTCGTTAACCTCTATGGCCTGCATCCTCAAGCGGCGCAAATTGCCCTAGCGCCCGCCCTAGAACTAGCCCCTGAATCCCCAGAAATCCAAGGCCTTAGCGCTGTTGCGTCCCTACTGCGGGGCAACCTGTGGCGAGCCTGGCACACTGGCAAAACCGCGATCGCCCTGGCTAATCAACCAGAGAGTTAGCGCCAGCCATCGAGACAGTAATGGATATTGGCGACCGGGAATATCTGCTGGTGCCATGTTCTCAACGTCAAGCTATAGATTTCGTTCCCTAGTCCCCTGCTCCCTAGTCCCCTGACACCTCTCTCATCCCTCAATCGATTCAGGAGACTAGCTTGCACCGCAGTAGGCATTGAAGTCATTCAATAGGTCAGACTCGTCAATAGCCAACTCATCAATTTGTTCAATGGCTTCTGTCGTATCGGTTTGCACCGCGTCCAAATTCTCTGACAGCTCGGCTTCCGATGCCGCATCTGCGACCCCAGCCATCGCGCCGCTTACCACATCCAACGCTTCGCTAAAGCCAGACACGACAGTGATATAGTCATCCCGATAGATCGACAGCTCACCATCCGCGATCGCCAAGCCCTCCAAATCCGTTGCCAACGTGGCTAAATTATCGGTAACCTCATTGACAGCAGCCACATATTGCGACGCGGCTTGACGAATTTCATCCAAGGTTTCTGCCTCAACCGCATTGGCCGAAAAGCGATTAATCTCCACTTCAAACGCTTCTAAAATCTCTTGGTTGCGATTGACTAAATCGGCAAACTGATTGCACTCTTCGATCGTCTCAATGGTCTGGGCTTGGGCGATCACGGGGATAGGTGGGGCGAACAATCCGGCGAACAATATCCCCGCTGCCACCACGGGCGATCGCAGTCCACAGGCAAACAGAGTCTTCAAAGACATGGGCGGCACTTAACTTTCGGCACGTCTACTATCGATAGTCAGAAGCAATTAAAACTGCTCAGTCCAAACGTTAGCATTCCCTTGCGGATTCAGCCGCGATTTTGCCGCTTCGGGCGGTGTCTGCTCAGGTAACGTTCGTTCAAGAAAGGGAAGCAGCTCAAGGTTGCCCCATTGGTTAATCATGACCAATCGCTAAACGGGCCTTACAGGATTTGAACCTGTGACCGACCGCTTAGAAGGCGGTTGCTCTATCCACTGAGCTAAAGGCCCCAATCGTCAATCAGGTGCGCTGATGACTAAGCTGATTCTATGATCAATTCTCACAGTTGGAGAAGCAATCACCGGGCTAACTTGCCCAGACGCCGCCTAGCATAGACTGCAAATTTTCCAGTATTCATGCTGGCGAATGGTTTGAATGGGCTAATGTAAGGTATCAATAACGTGGCCGTGAGCAAACTTTCCTCAACTTGTCGAGAGAAGCCCTTTCTCACTGATGGCTAGTCTCAGGCTCGAGCGATCGCGCCTGGTGATGTATGACTTGATCCCACAGACTCGACTCGCTGCATCATGTTCATTCTCAAGCGACAAGATGTTGACATCAAAAATGTACAGCATCTGAGTAAGGATCAACCGATCCCAATTTTGTATTATCAGGAGCAGACTTTTCGCTTGCTGAGCGTATTTGCGGCAGCTCAGGAAGAGGAAGCGATGGCTCTGTGGCGCGATTTAACCGACAACCGCGGCAAAGCTTGCGTGTTACTCGAAGAGCCCGAACGGTTTAGCATTTGGGGCAAGATTCGCCTCGACGAAGTCGTTGGGCAAGGGGCAGACGCCAACGCTAATAGACCTGCCGAACAATCCCTAATTCAAGGGTGTTTGCTGATTTTACAAGCGCTTTTCCTCGATATTGAAGACTTGCTGGGCAACAAGCAAGCTGATTTATTTTCGAAAGAGATTACTGGTGTATTTTCGCAGTGGCGATTTCCGCAGGTGACGTCGGCGAAGGCCGTCAATACCTTGCTAACCATGGATCCCCTAGCCACTCAAGTGCCCCCCTGGGAAGAGCATCATTTACTGAGGCTCCTCGAAGAAATGCATCGTCTGGGCAAAGATTCCTTTGGCAATGCTAACTTTACCGAGCGATTGTTGGATGCGCTCGAAGATCTGCCGTCGGGCGATCGCAAGCAGTTTTTAGCCTGGCTCCAAAACTCTCCCCATAGCAAGCTTTGGAGTTAGTGACCTGAGGTTTAAGAAACATTGACCTATCGTGCTTTTTAGTCAAGATGTGGCACCCTGTCGTAACAGGGCTAAGCGGACTGAGGGCACAAAATATTTGGGTCTTAAACCCAGCTTGTCGGCGAGCGTTGTCAGCTTACCGATCCTGTTGTAAAACAAAACTTGCTGGTTAAACTTGCTGCGGTTGCGATTGGCTAACCGATAGCGCTGGCCATGCATTTAACTTTCTTTGTTGTGTGCTCTGAGGAGAGTATTCCATTGAGCAAGCAGTCTTCTACCGCATCTTCTTTACTATCTACCAACGCCCTGCTCACCCTCGGGATTGTTTGGGGTTTAATTGCCTTACTCTTTTTCCTCTTTTTCAGCGTTCCACCGCCCGGGCAAGATCGTCCTCAGTGGTATTTGAACGGCATCACGGTGCTGGAAACAGGGGCCTTTGTGCTATCCAGCTTGCTCTGCTTTCGCAATTGGAAGAGTGGCCAAATTGTCAGTGGCCGCACCGTCTGGTTTTGGATCGGTCTCGGCCTGCTGTGCTTTGCCTTTGGCAACCTGATGTTTTATCTCTGGGGCAACGTTTGGGGCAAAGACCCGGCGGTGTCTCTTGGCGATGCGTTTTATTTGCTGTCTTATATATTTTTGGCGATCGGCATGTTTCAGGCGGTGTTGCCAAGACGCCTGAACTTAGAGGTAAGCCAGTGGATCTTGGTGGCCGTGGTGGGGCTTTTGGGCGTCGGTTTGGCGTTCTTCCTGAGCTATCGAGCCGGGGCTGAGGTCGAAGAAGCGGTCACGGTGCCTGATCCAGTTCCTGTTGAAGAGGTGGCACCGGCTGATCCCGCGGCACCGGTCGATCCAGCCTTAGCGCCTGCCGACCCCGCGGCGGCGCCGGTTGACCCAGCCGCGCCGCCGGTTGACCCAGCGGCACCGGTTGATCCGGCAGTGACGCCAGATGCGGCAGCCGCTCCTGAAGCTGTTGAAGAAGAGGCGGTCTCTTCTACCGCGCCGGGCTGGGTGGTGACGCTAGATGCCCAGTTGGAACCTTTTGAAGGCACGGTGGGCTTGCTTTATGTGCTGGGTGACTGCCTGCTATTGGTAGTCGCTGCGACGCTGCTCGTCGCGTTTTGGGGCGGACGCTTTTCGCAGTCATGGAAGCTCATTGCGATCGCGGCGATCTGTCTCTACATCGCCGACATGTGTTTTGCCTATTACGTCAGTCAGGCAAATTATGAAGAAGGCAGCCTGTGGGAAGTCTTTTGGACGTTTTCGGCGGTGTTCTTTGGGCTAGGGGCCGTCGTGGAATATGCCATTTCGACGCGATCGCGGCGCAGTTCACGTCGCCGCCGTGCCTCTTAACTGGCCACCGCGCAGTGTAAACGCATTCTTTTAACCGAGATTTCTACAAAAGCGCTTTGAAGTATTATTCAAAGCGCTTTTTTCATGGTGCTTCCCTCTAAAAATTGACTAGATCTGGCCCTTGCTCAGTTCTCTGATCGGGGCTAACCGAAGCGCTTTGAGACTTGAGGGACTGCCGTTCCTCAGAACGCTCCATCATTAGGCAGTCGGGTCACCACCCCGCCTAAATTGAGCGGTACCGCAACCTTAAGCGATAGTGATTTCAGACGAGAGATACACGTCTTGAATCAGGTGAAAAAGCTTCACCCCTTCTTTGAAATCACGCTGAAAGGTCTTACGGCCAGAAATCAGACCACAGCCCCCGGCACGCTTGTTAATTACTGCCGTGCGCACGGCTTCAGCAAAGTCGTTTTTGCCTGAGGCCCCACCAGAGTTAATCAACCCAGCTCGCCCCGCATAGCAGTTCAAGACTTGGTAGCGGGTCAGGTCAATCGGGTGATCGCTCGTCAACTCGCTGTAGACCCGATCATCGGTACGGCCAAACTGTTGGCCAGTGGCCTGAGCGACCGCCCCATAGCCACCGTTAGTCGTAGGCAACTTTTGCTTAATGATATCGGCTTGAATTGTCGTCCCCAGATGGTTTGCCTGCCCAGTCAGATCGGCTGAGAGATGGTAGTCCTGCTCTTGTTGAAAGGCGCTGTTGCGCAGATAGCACCACAAAATCGTGGCCATGCCCAGCTCATGAGCACGCGCAAAGGTCGCTCGTACCTCTTGTAGCTGCCGAGTCGCTTCGCTAGAACCGAAGTAAACGGTGGCCCCCACGGCGACTGCACCTAAATTCCAGGCCTGCTCAACGGAGGCATACATGACCTGGTCGTTCACGTTGGGAAAGGTCAGCAGCTCACTATGGTTGAGTTTCACAATGAAGGGAATTTTGTAGGCGTATTTGCGGGCGACGCTGCCTAAGACACCTACCGTAGTCGCCACGGCGTTGCAGCCACCCGCGATCGCCAGCTCAATAATGTTCTGCGGGTCAAAGTAAATGGGATTGGGCGCAAACGAGGCTGCGGCAGAATGCTCAATCCCCTGATCGACGGGCAGGATTGAGAGATAGCCGGTATTGGCTAACCGGCCGGTGCCATAGAGCTGCTGCAAACTGCGAAGAACCTGAGGACTGCGATCGCTCTGGGCAAAGTTGCCCTCGACCCAGTTGGGACCGGGCAGGTGGAGTAGAGATTGGGATACTTTCGCTTCGTAGTCGAGCAGATAACTCGCTTCATCGCCGAGCTGGTCAGCAATGGACTGGGGGGAAGCAGCCGTAACAACCATGGGAGTCTCCTATGAAAGCTGGTAACTTCGCCTGACGGCGGATATTGACGAATTCTAAAAAGAGCGTTGTTTCTTCCTCTGCCGACAACGTACACAGCCCAGCCCATCGTTCAGGTCTGGCAAAGCCGGTTAACGCATCGACTTTCCAGACTGAGGCTAACAAATATTAGTTAAAACTACCGATGGAGCCGATTACAGCTGGGCAAAATCCAACTGATCATTCCAGTCTTCATCCCTTTGGCGCTTAATTAGGCGACCATGATTATCGTAAGTGCGTCACGCCAGCCGATACCAACCGCAGACACCGTGATGATGCGTTGGATTAACGTCGCCATATCCCCTACATTGTTTAATTACGGCTCTGTTTGAGGAATCTAGTTTGGTCAATCAAACGTTCTGTGCAGAAGCCTTTGTGGCGCTGGCGACCCGTCAGGTGAACGACGCCGCCCAATTTTATGAAGCGCTCTTCGACCAGCCACCACAAACGTTTGTCGCCGATCGCTATGCTGAATTTGTGCTGCCAGGGCTCAAGCTAGCTCTGTTTCAGCCGCAAAAGCAGCATGCGGAAGAGTTTGCCCATTCGGCAGGCGCGGCCATGAGCCTGTGTTTAGAAGTCACTGATTTGGAAGGGGCGATCGCCCACCTCACCCAACTCGGCTATCCGCCACCCGGTGCCATCCAGACGGCCTCCCACGGGCGCGAAATCTATGCCTATGATCCCGACGGCAACCGACTGATCTTGCATCAGGGCTAGTGTCTGTCAGGCTTGATGTGTCGGTTGGGTAAGCGCTAGCGAACCCCAATTTCTAGAATTAACAGAGCACTAACCGCCACGATCAGTTTCGTAGACGAGGTGGCGGTTGTCATTTTCCTGCCGCAATCGGCTAAGACTCTTCGGTCTGTTGTCGCTTTAGCACCGCCTGCCGAAAGCCCAAAACCACCAGAATGTTGGAAATGCTTAAAAACAGTTCAGCCGAGCCGTGCAGCCAATCAACATCAGCAAGTTCAGCGCCGAAGGCTTGACGAGCATAGAGCCCCGCCGGAATCGTAACCGCGACGAAAATCAGCAGCACATAAAAACCAACGAGCGCTAGCCGAGGCGTTTGCCCCGATCGCGTCAGAAAATAGAGGAACCCGAGATAGGGAAACAGAGACACGGCGAACAAATTCTGTTTGTCAAACATGGGCCTGATTGCGAATCCACAGAGCAGAAACGGTTCTGTAAGGGTTTGGCAGTGCTAAACCCTGGTGCTCAAGGGCGCTATTTTGGGCGCAACTCCCCAGCAGCCGTATTGAGGCTGTACCTTCGCAACAGCCTGCCCATCAAACCCGTCGAACACTGTGACTCAGCTTAGCCCTCAAGCGGCAGTTGAGCCAAGCGATCGCGCTGGGCATGGTGGGGCTCCACATGGGGAATCAGAGAGTGGGGCTTTTCGAGGCCGTGAGCTTCCATCAGCGTTTGATCACCCATCACTTCAACCGGATCACCATCGGCAATGATGCGACCTTCATCGATCAGCACCACGCGATCGCACACCTCCAGCAAAAATTCCAGATCGTGGGAGGCCAGCAGCAGCGTTTCGTCAGAGCGCTGCAGGAAGCGAATTAAGCGCCGCCGAGTGCGCAGATCGAGGCTGGCAGTCGGTTCGTCATAGAGCAACACGCGCGGACACATAGCAATCAGACCCGCGATCGCGACCATCTGCTTTTCCCCACCTGACAGATGGTGAGGCGGTCGCTCTTCTAGGGCTTTGATGCCCGTGAGTTCTATGGCCGCTTCGACTCGCTCGGTGACCTCCGCTTCCGATAGCCCAAGGTTTTGGGGGCCAAAGGCGATGTCATCACGTACCGAGGGCGAAAAGAGCTGATCTTCGGGGTCTTGAAACAAAAAGCCAATCTCGGAGCGAAATTGATGGGGCTGCACCGGCTGATCAAACAGCTGAATCGTCCCAGTCTGAGGTGGCAGCAGGCCGCAGACCAATCTAAACAACGTCGTTTTGCCACAACCGTTGTGGCCGATCAGCCCGACCCGGTCGCCCTCACGAATACTCAGACTGATGTCTGCCAAAATGTCAGGATTGTCAGGATAGGAAAAAGACAGGTTTTGTAGCGCGATCGCCGTCGCCGGGGTCAAAAAGTCCTTAGCGGTGGGAATCGAAACGGACGGCGGTGTACTGGATGAAAATTGATTCATGACGCTAGGAAAATCCACTCGGCAATGACAAAACTAAAGGCAGACAGCAAGGTTAAAACCGTCATGGGCGCGGGGGCCGATCGCGCCGGACCACCTGCAGGTGCTTGGGAGAGCCCTTGGCCTTGTTGGCCATAGCCCCGCAGGCGCATCGCCTGATAAACCCGCTGCGATCGCTCGTAGCTTCTTAATAACAGACTGCCAAACAAAGCGACCAACCAGCCCCACTGGCGCTGTAACGTTTGGCGCAGCAAGCCGTGTCCTCGCAGGCGCATGGCCTGACGCATCGTCGCCAGTTGCGCCGCAATGTTAAACAAATAGCGGTAAGTGAGCAGGGTCATGTCGGTGAGCAGCGGCGATAGCCCGAAAGACCGCAGCGCTGCCAAAAGATCGAGAAAGGGGGTCGTACCCAGCAGCACAAAGCCAGTGATCAAAATGGCTAAAAACCGGCCCGCAATCAAGGTCGCCGTTTGCAACCCCTCTAAATGCAGGGCCAAAAATGACCACTGCCAAATGACCGTTTCGCCCGAAACCCACGGCAGCAAACCCACCATCGCCACGATGAAGACACCGGGATAGGGCAAACGCCGCAACAGATATTGCAGCGGTAATCGTGCGGTTAGATATAAACCGCCGACAACGACAAAAACCCAGGGCAGCAGCAGCAAATGTCGCACTAGGGCGATCGCAAACATCAGCGTCAGCAAGCTCAGCAGCTTGGGACGCACGGCCCAGCGATGCAGGGGAGAATCGCCGGGGATAAACACATCAGCATGAAGCGCGATCGCCATAAAAAGTTAGCTTTCCAAAAGTTCGGGTTTGATGCGCAGCAAAAAAAAGCAGAGCAGTGTCGTAAAAATTCCCTCTAAAAAGATCAGCGGGATATGCGCCACCATGAGGGTGGTAAGAAACCCTTGCTCGGCGCTGCGGTCTAAGGTGGATGGCAGCGTAAAGATAATCAGCGCAAAGAAAATTAAAGCCGTTAGCCCGACCCCAATCGCCCCGGCCAAAAAGCTGAAAACCGCTAGCGATCGCTTGGCCGACAGAGCCTTACCCAGCCGGTGTCGCAGCTGAAAAACCCGCGCGGCGATCAGAGCCGGTACGCCCACCATCACGGCATTCACCCCCAGCGTGGTCAGCCCCCCATGCCCCAGCAACATCGCCTGCAGCAGCAGGCCAATCAAAATGGCCAGCCAGGCATACCAGCCCAGCAGCGCTCCCAGCAGACCACTGAGCACCAGATGCACGCTGGCTGGGGGCACCGGCAAACTAATGGAAGAGCCGACAAAAAAGGCGGCTGCCAGCAACGCCGCCTTGGGCACCTCCGCTTGGGGATCGACGGTTTGATTGATGCGCTTGAGGGCCAGCCAGGTAACCCCACCGGCGATCGCATACCCAGCCACACATACCGGCGCTGGCAAAATACCGTCGGGAATATGCACTACCGCTTACCTCGCAAACAAAAGAGCGCCGTGCCCACACAGCCCCAGGCCACCGCGCCCAGCACCACCCCTCGCTGCAGGGGCGTGAGCCCCGCCGACTGCGTAAACCCAGCGGCGATCACCCCATCAGCCTCAACGGGAATGACGGCAATATCGCCATGGCCCGCCTGCCGCACCGACACTTCCCAATCGCCGGGTTGCGGCGGGATAAACACAAACCGACCGGTAGCGTCAGTCACCCCCGTAAACCTCGGCGTCTCGGGATCATCAGGGGCAAAGACCTGCACGGTAGCGGCAGCCATCGGTTCGCCAGAATCATAGGCTGCTTGAATCTCCACGGCAGCGGTGGTGCGAGACTGCACGTGAGCGCCATGGGCTAGTGCTGCGAAGGGAGTGCAGGCTCCTGCCGCAACCACTAGCCCTAACCTTTGTAACGCCCAAATTACCGTTCGCCGCAATTTAAATGGCTTCATTTAGTTATTGGCTAAGGTCGTCTCTTCACAATGGCCTTCGCCGACGTGGCCTAAGCTCGGCAAAATGTTGATCAGTGTCGTGTAATCTTCAGGGGCCAGCTGCGCCTCCAGCCCAGCCATATCGATCTCAAGACTGCCATCGGTAGCGATCGCCGCCAGCGGCTCAAAGCCTAAAGCACCGGTGTTAATGTCATCGTCAGGAGCGGCTTCGCCGTCACCAAATAAATGATCAAAATGGAAGGTGGCTTCCAGGTCAGCCTGATCGGCAGCCTCCAGAATGCCTTTGCGGTTGTCGCCGACAAAGTCGCCGCAGACAAACTGTAAAGTGGGATCTAATGTGACGACGAAGGCGATCGTTTCATCTGCCTTAGCCGCCGTCCCTTCTAGCCAGATGGTTTGGCCCGCTGCTGGCCCAGCCGCCGCTGGCTGCATTTGCCACGAAAGCGCGTTGTAGCGACCCGCAGGCGCATCCACTGTGGCGACCAAAATCGGCTCGGCATCGTCACCGCCCTCCGCTAGATCAATCGTCGTGGGCTCGTCGATGCTGATGGTTTCAGTGGCCTGAGGCTCCCCCCCCGCTTCAGCATCAAAGGGCGGATCGCTCTGGTAAGCGGTCACTTCAGCTAGCGTGACGTAGACATGATCAAAGGTGACCTGCCAGTCATCTTTGGTGACAAAGCCCTGACGCACAAAGTCTTCGCCATTAGCTCGAATGGTTAACTGGCCAGCGGCCTGATCCTCAGACGGAGCTGTTTCGGCGGTCGGTTCGGCAGGCTCTACCGGCGGGGTAGATGCGGGGCTACAGGCAAGCAGAGCGAGCAGCGGCATAACGCCAGCAGTGCGAAAAACCAGAGAAAGCTTAGACATGATAAGTCTGAACAATAATCCATGAAGTGATCGAGTTATCGAACGAAACATTAAGTTGTCAAGCCCTATGTTTCGTTACTGAACCCTATGTTCCGTTGTCAAACTCTCCCCTTAGTTAAGCCATAAGAACAGGGAAAAACAATACCCCCAGGGGGCATGTTGGTTCAGGGAAAATCATTCACAGCTACTGCCGTAGATCAAATGGGTAGTGGATCGGCTAAATCACTATTGGGTCTGACTTAGAGTGATTTCAAGTCGAAGTGAACTCGATTTTATCGTCATGAACGAATTATTTTTTTCTGAAGCTTGAAACCACTGTAGGGTAAGTGATTTGGCCTGCACAGAATATTCTTTATGAGAGCAGTATTTGTTGCGGCGCGATCTGATGAGGGAGCCAAAATTGCGAAATCTCTTTACATTTATATCTCTGCCAATCCGACTGAACAGGTGACTTGGTAGAGATCTTGGTGGCGTCAGTAGGGGCAATGTGGGGTCTGTTCAAGCGCTGTCAATAATCATCAGTTGGCTGTGTCGAGTTTCTCCGTGCAGGTTATTGGTGGTGCATGCGCACAAAAAAACCTCATCATCCAGGTAAGGGGCATAGATTAGTGACGAGTTAGCCTCAGAAAACCTAAGCGGCTTGCGTCTTCTTCAGGACACCACCGGCAGCAACGGCACCCACAGCGAGCAGGCCCAGCATGGAAGCTAGCTCGGGTACTACCGCTGTCTCGACAGAAACGTCATCAACGTTAGCGCCCAACGTATCGCGCTGGCCCAAGAACAAGAACTTCAGACGAGTTGTGGTGTCGGTGGCCGTAATAGTTTGGGTAAAGCGTTGCCAGCCATCAACGCTGTTGCCCGCATCAAATTCTTCATAGAGATTTTCGAAGGAAACCGAGAGCAAATTGTCACCATTAACGCTGCTTTGTTCACGCGGCCCATAGGCCAAAGAAAGCGTGTATTGCTTGCCAATCTCTATGATGATGTCTTGAAAGAAACCAATTTCGTCAGCCGGTTTGTCAAAGTCAACCAAAGTACCGAGATCGGACAGCAGCTCAATCAAGGGCTGACGCTGTAGGCCATGGTGGCGAGTGCTGACGGTTCGTGTGATGTGGGCTCCGACGACGCGCCTGCCGTACTTCAGAGCAATGGCTACAGCAGAAAAGAACCGTCTAGGCGCAGGTTGGGATTGTAATAGGGATCGCCACCAACGCTTTCCAGATAGGGCATCCAGCGGTCTTTCAGGTTAGTGAGTTCTTCAGTTGTGACCACGCGCGGGCGCGAGGCTGATTCGTGGTGAATCAGCTCAGCAAACGGGGTAAAGACATTGCGATAGCCAAACTTATGCAGCTTCAGGCAAAAATCAACGTCATTGAAGTTGAGGGGGAAAAGCTCATCCATGCCACCGACTTCGTCAAAGACTGAACGTCTGAGCATGAGGCAGGCTCCGGTCACGCACAAATAATTGCGGGTGACCAGATTTGAGAAGAAATAGCCAGGTTCATCTCCCTCTCCATCATAAAAAACATGGCCGGGATTGCCGTGCAGCAAAACGACACCAGCATGTTGAATGTTGCCAGTGGGAAAGTATAGCTTTGAGCCCACAGCCCCGATTTCTGACTGCTGCGCGAGCTCTAGCATGGCCTCGATCCAATCGGGGGTGAGAATCTCGACATCATCGTTGAGCAGCACGACGATATCCCCGTGACTCTGGCTGACGCCCAGATTGACCCGCATCGAGAAGTTAAACGGTTCATCGCACCGCACTAAATTGACGCCCACCTCTTTGACCTTGTCGAGCACCTGAGGCGGCAGGTCATAGCCATCCACCACAACCAATTCAATATTGGGATAGGTGCTGCGAGTCACCAGGCTCTCAAGACAGTTGTCTAAATGGGCGCGATCGCTCTCAGGCATGGGCGTGCCCGCACTGGGGATGATGATGCTCACCAAGGGCTGATCAACTAAGTGGCGGCGCACTCGATAGAAACCGGCATCCTGCAGTTCTTCGACATGGCCGGGGTAAGCACTGCGCTGGGTCATATCGGTGAGGGCGCGCTGCGCCGCATCATAGGCCCATTCCTTCACCTCCGCGCCAGCGGTGACGGAGGTTGCCGTGAGCCGCCAATGGTAAAGCACCTTTGGAATGTGATAAATCTGCTGCGACTGTTCAGTCAGCCGTAGCATGAGATCCCAGTCTTGCGCGCCATCAAACTCAGAACGAAAGCCACCAATCTGTCGCACTAAAGATGTGCGGTAGACACCCAAGTGGCAGGTGTACATACAGCCCTGAAAATATTCTGGCGACCAATCAGGTTTAAAGAACGGATCGCGGCGACGACCGGACTCGGTAATTTTGTCTTCGTCGCTGTAGAGAATGTCAGTTTCAGGATGCTGACGAATGACCAGGGCATTTTCGTAAAGGGCATTGATCGCCAATTCGTCATCGTGATCGAGTAGGGCAATATAGTCGCCGGTCGCCGCTGCTAAGGCCGCATTAGTCGCCTTGGAGATGCCGCCATTTTTTTCGAGAAAGATCACGTGGATGCGGCTATCTGCTTCAGCATATTGCTTGAGGACTCGCTGAGTTGCCTGGGAGGGAGAACAGTCATCGGCCAGATACAGCTGCCAGTGAGGATAGAGCTGCGATCGCACCGATTCAATCGCTTTTTTCAGCAATTTAGGCCGGGTGTTATAAACCGGCACCAAGACTGAAAAGGTCGGTGCGTTGTCCCACTGCTCGATTTCGCTGCGAACCCGAACGATCTCTGATTCGGTTAATTGTTGGGCTTTGATCCAATTGAGATATTGACTACGGTCTTTTTGCAACCATTTGAGGTAACTAACAGAATCCCTGATTGCACTTATTAAGCCGCGCTCTTGCCATACCTTGGCGAATGCTTTGGGCTTATTCAGCCAAAACTTTAGGAGCATAGAAAAATTCAGGCAATTTTTTTAGCAGATACTAGCATGACCCAAGCGGGTCGCTAGCGGTTCCTCGTTCCTCAAAATCTTACAGGCAAGTGGGTTTTTAGAACTGCAGGCAGCAAAAGTTGGGGGCGTGCGGGGCGAGCTGCACGAATGCTGGTGAGTCGTCGCCGCCTGCTAAAGGGTGCGATGCCCCTAACCCTCCTAGCCCCGACCTTTGCCCATCAGCGATGCCGTCCCGAAACCCGATGCCGCTCTCAACGCGTTGCGGTCAAAAATAGCTGAGTAGATCGCCAAGGTACGGTTTGATTTTGCAGGGTGCGCCGGAGCTGCCGTTCCACGGTAGTCAACTCGGCGTCAGACAATGCCGGAGCCAAGCGATTCCGATAACTAGCCGGATTCGCCACGTCAAACCAGCGATCGCACAGCACTGGACTGATCCACAGGTCAGACTCAGCGGGCGCTTGTGACCACTGCACCACGAGTCCAGCCGCCTCGATCAGAGCGGCTAAGGCTTGGCCATCCCAGCTAAAGCGCGGATTTTGCGGATCATCATAGAGCGCCTCTTCGGCCTGCCGCCAGCGATCGCCCAAGGACTTCTCGACCGTGTCGGCGGGCAAGAGTGCCCACAGCCGCTGACTCTCACGGGGCAAGGTCTCGCTCAGCGCTAATTGACCGTTGGGGGCCAGCCACTCCGTTAGAGGCTGGATGAACTCGGCGGTTGGGGCGATCGCGCTAAAGACATGACGCCCGACCAGGCGATCGAAATGGACATTGGGGGCGACACTCGCCAAAGCTGTCGGCAGCTCCGCCAGAGTCACTTGAAAAATTACCGGACGTTGCAGTTCAGGCAGGCGTGTGGCCTGTTCGGTCAGGGCGGCGAGATCTTGCTCGGCGTCAACGCGGGCATACACCCCGCCTTCGGGCACCTGACGCACGGCCTCCCAGGTGAGCAAACCACTACGGGCATTCAGGTCAAGCACGGTGTGATGCCGTTGGGGTGATAAGGCGATAAACAAGCGATCGCGCACTTGCCCCAACCGTTCTCCGGTTTGGCTAAGCGTGCGCTGCAGCCAGCGATCGCGAGCCGGATTAGCTGGACTGTAGGTGAGTGATTCCGAACTGGGCGTGCTGGTCCCTTCAACCATGGCCGCCAGTTGGGCTTCGCGGCGGCGCACCACCTGAGTCCGAATCGACTGCTCATAGCCCTGCTCCGAAGGCTGATAAAATACCTGCCCCTGCAGCCCCGACGGCAGATATTGTTGCTCGACCCAATGTTCTCGATAAGAATGGGGATACAGGTAACCCTGACCGTGACCGAAACCTTCTTTATCGCGGTTGGGATCCCGTAACGGATTGGGCACATCGCGCTGCTGCTCTTTTTCCACCGCTGACAACGCATCAAAAAAGGCCATCGTGCTATTGGATTTAGGCGCAGTGGCCAGATACAGCGTTGCTTGCGCGAGCGGATAGCGGCCCTCGGGCATGCCAACGCGATCAAAGGCAGCGGCACAGCTATTGACCACCGTGACAGCGTGGGGATCGGCTAGGCCCACATCTTCACTGGCCAAAATCACCAGTCGCCGAAACAGATAGCGCGGATCTTCGCCAGCGTAGACCATGCGGGCTAGCCAGTAGAGCGCTGCATCGGGATCGGAGCCGCGCACGCTTTTGATAAAGGCGCTGATGGTATCAAAGTGGGCATCCCCTTCTTTGTCATAGAGAACGGCTCGCTGCTGAATCGACTCTTCGGCTACGGCTAGCGTGATGTGAATTGTCCCTTGGGCGTTCGGGGCGGTGGTTTCGATCGCCAGTTCCAGCGCATTCAGTAGGGCTCGCGCATCCCCATTAGCCACATTGACGAGATGATCTAATGCCGCCTCATCCAGGGCAACGGAACGTTTGCCATAGCCGCGCCCAGGATCCGCGATCGTCTGCTCCACAACGCGATATAGATCCCCTTTTTCCAAAGACTTGAGTTGAAAGACGCGCGATCGGCTGACCAGCGCCTTATTCACTTCAAAGAACGGATTTTCTGTCGTCGCCCCGATCAGAATGACGGTGCCATTTTCGACCCAAGGCAGCAGCGCATCTTGCTGAGATTTGTTGAAGCGATGCACTTCATCCACAAACAAAATGGTGCGGCGACCAAACTGGCCGCGGAGTGATTGGGCTTGGGCGATCGCCTCGCGAATATCCTTCACTCCTGCCAGCACCGCATTCAGCGCGATGAATTGGGCGCTGGTAGTGTTAGCAATAATCCGTGCCAGGGTGGTTTTGCCGGTACCCGGTGGCCCATGAAAAATCAGCGACGACAGCTGATCGGCCTGAATCGCGCGTCGCAAGAGTCGTCCTGGCCCCACTACAGCATCTTGCCCGATGAACTCATCCAGCGTGCGGGGGCGCATTCGTGCCGCAAGCGGCGCTTCGGCGTCAATTTGCGCTTCGCGGTGGTGGTCAAACAAATCCATAATGAATCAGGATTTTATCAACGCCCATTCTTAGTAAGGCAGCTTGCCTGACGATGAATAGTCGTCTTGGTCTATTCCACGTTATTGAATCTTGGTCTCCCAAGCTAATTGTTAGCAAGAATTAATTTTGAATGTCATGAGAGCAACAGCTGATTGCAGTAATTAGCGGCTGGTTGCCCCTCGAGTCTGGTCACTACACCTAGAGACATCTCATCCTATCTAAACTCAATGGCCTGCTGTGATTTTTTGAGTTGCTTCAATTCTTTTTTCGACAATTTCTTACCCAAACCGCCTTTCATTCGCTCTTGACGATCTAGGTCAGGAAGCTTTAAGGCAATCCCTGCTGCTAGCCAGTAATAAACATTCACCGGATCGACATCTAGCGGATAATAGTAGGGAAAGTAGCTAATAAAAAAAACGAAAGTAAACATGGAGGCCCCGTAACCTCGAAGGCTAGGATCTTTGAGCGATCGATAAGCCTTAAAACTGGTGATGACTAAAATTGTAAATAGCGATAGCAGTAAAACTAAGCCCAGTGGGGCAATCTCAAACAAAACTTTGGAATGATAGGTTTCTACAAGCGAGACTTTACCAAAGATGCGAGCAGCATTGGTCGCTCTTCCCAAACCGCGCCCTAAGAAACCTTGTTGTTCATTCATAGCCCACTGGAGCTGGTGCATAATAAAATCAGTGGGAGGAGCCGCATTCCACCGACCCACTAGACTTTGGAAGCTATCATTTAGCACATCTGGATACTGTTGCGCCAAAAACACCAGGATCAAAGCCAGGCCAATGCCGATCGGCAAAAATCGCTTCGGTTTGAGAAGCTGCCCAGTCATCAAGAGTAGAAGGAGCGTTGATGCCGGGACGAGGGCTAGGGCAATTCTCTGCCCTGAAACAACCGCCATCACTCCCACCATGACCATTGAGAGAATACCGACAGCACGCCATATCACAGAGCGATCATTGAAGGCAGTGCCAAAAGCAAAAAACGTGCTGGAAATCAAAAACCAACCCCACTGCCAAGGTGCCACAAAAGTACCTGGAAGACGAATCACCCCAAATTGAGGACTGTATAAGAGGGCGCCTCCAACGAAGCATCGGCTTTCTAAAGAAGCCTTAAAAAGCTCGTCACCAGTTCCCTGGGTTGGTGGGCAGACTCCCGTTGTCAACATAAGATACTGCACAAAACCTAGCCCACAACAGATAATAATGAAAACGACCTGTGTGCGCAGCAAGAAATAAAGGTCGGCCTTAGTTCTTATGAGATAGTGGATGCATGTAATGAGTAGCAAATAGCCGACCAAAGCTTTTAGACCTAATATTCCCAGCGGAATCGGCATTTCTCCTTGTGCTGAAAGTTGCTGCGCTCCATTGACAAACAACAAAACAGCTGTGCAATAGGTCATGAAAATAATGAAAGGAATCCTCATGGCTTGAGGAAAAATTAGGCGTTGATTGTATTCTTTGCAGAATAAGATGACTCTTAGCAGAGCAGGAAAGAAGATCGCATCTTTAGCTAACTGTAGAATGGGACTGCCACCGAGTGCGTAGGTGACGGTGCCGCTCAGCGGTAAGTAGAAAATAAATCCATAAATGGCAAAACGAGGAAAGCGGTAGGACAACCCTAAACAGGCGATCGCTAAACCGGCGGCCACCCCCAGCTTGGGCTCCAATACAAAGCTGGCGATTGCGGCTAAGACGGTTGCAATGCCCAGCACCATAGCGAGGGATTGAATGACCGCCTGACGATTTTGAGCACGCGCGCGCTCAAGTTTTCGCTGTTCCTTGCGGGAGAGTACTGGTTCAGCCTCAGAGGCGGTAGCAGCAGCTTTTTTCCGACTCTTAACAGGTGCTTTAGTTTTGGGCATGGATTAGCAATAGGTATAACGAATCAATAGAGCACACAGGAATTTTGAAATGCCAGGCCGTTGAGCTTTAGAATCCCCCTCACTCACGAGAGCAATGCAGTATCGCAGTTTTGTGGAGAGCTGACTGGAGCCATGAGTGCCCGCTCGACTAGCAAATCATGCCTCTGGCCGAGGGTCTGAATAGGTCGTCAAAAGGGAAAAAATGTCGCCACGCTGACCTCGTGATCGTAGGGAGCCCCTGTTGCTAAACGAACTCATTGCGACTAGAGCCATTGCTTGTTTATGAGGGAGAATTGTTCTTATTAGTTCCCTGTTCTCAGCCTAAAGTGGCACTCTTGACCTTAGGGACGTTCTACCTATTCTTTACGAATACCTTGCAGAGTTATCCGTAAGATTGTTTACCGGCCTAAGCAATTGGGAATCCCTTCGCAGCCGCCGGGAATCGTCGAGCGTGTTTTGTCACCGCCCCAGCGACAGCAGTATTGTCGCTGCGCCTCTGACATCCGCTTCACATTAGAAAAGTCAGCATCTTCGACGACGGCCCCAGTCTGCTCCCCGGTGGTGAAGTCAGGAGCCGTGACCCGACTGCGAGGAGACGCCGTTTCGTAGGAGCCACTAAAGAAGGTGGCCCCCATCAAATCGGCCTCATTGAGCGTAGCCTGATACAGAATTGTCCGAATGAAGTTAGTGCGCACCAGGTCGCCCTGGGTGAGGTCGGCCCGAATCAAATTAACATCACTCAAATCTGTCCAGCGGAGATCGGTGCCCGAGAGATCGGCATTGGCTAAAATTGCGCCTAGATTAATGACCCGCAGTCCTCGTTCTCGGTCTTCGGCATACCCCCCCTTGCCATCTAAAATTGGGCGACCGAGATGCTCGTCTCGTTGTAAAGGGGTGAGGAGACGCGATCGCGACAAAAAGCGAATGATTTTGGCTTTGCCCGGCGCATCAATACTGGTCAAAATTGCGGCGGTGCGCGCTTCGGCAATGATCCGTTCTTGCGGCCAGTCTTCTAGTAGACCTTCGTCGTCTAAGACCAGTTCAGAAATGCCTTGAAAGTAAGCATCAATCGTTTGCTGCTGAGTAATCCGGTTTTGCTGCAGAGTTAAATCTCGGGAAATCACATATTGCCGCCAAGCGACAAACAGTGCCAATAAAGCTACAAAGATTTGCCCGATCGCCCCTAAAAAGTCTCCAAAAGCGCCCAAAATATCCCAGCGCAGCGTCAAGCCCCAGTCTCGAATGGCTTGATTGATGCCCGTCGCTTCCATGAGTCCGTAAAGGCCGATCACAAATGCCGGTAGGGCAACAATGATCGATCGCTGCTGAGGTGACAGGTCAGCCAGCAAATAGGCCACCGACGGCCATAGCAAACCCCAAGACAAGACCAGCGTCAATAAAGCGCCAATCAAGGTCAACCACATGAGGTTGAAGGCAATTCCCAACCCGACAAAGATCACGCCACCTAAGATGACGATCACCGCTGGCGGACTTTTCGACCCCGCAGCCATCGTTGCCCTTGTCAGTTCTCCGTCTGGCTTTGACGCCATACCGGCATCATCAGCATAGGGATTCTGCCCATTAGTTGAAGCAGACATTGATCCCGTCGCGTCAGGCGCGACTCCCATCTCTGAGGGCGCTTCTCCATGCGTGGCAAGAGCACTGGCAACCTCAGCCTGAGTCTCTGACAAAGCAGCCGTCGCCCCCTCTTGATCAGGGACCTGATTTTCGCTGTTAGGCTGAGAACCAGAATTCATGGGGTCATCCTTTCCGAGGCCAGATTCATGGCTCAATGTAGCCTGATCTGCCGAAATTGGACAATTGTTCCCTTGCCTGACCAAACTAGTTCAGGTGGCAAAACCGGGGGAGAAACTTGCAGGGAAGGCTATGCGATCGCTACTCATTACTGGTGCAAGTGGATTTTTAGGGGGGCACGCCTGTCGCCTGCTGTCGCGTGACTGGCAGATTTGGGGCACTCACCATACTCAGCCTGTGCCCCTACTGACTGGCGGTTCGATCGCCCTAGATTTGACCCATGAGCCATCGATTGACGCGGTTTGGCAGCGGGTAAAACCAGATGCCGTGATTCACACCGCGGCTCTGTCCAAAGCCAACCAGTGCCAACAGTTTCCCGACAGGAGTTATCGCGTCAATGTGTCAGGGGCCGTCCACTTGGCCCAACGCTGCGCCCATCACGCCGTCCCTTTTATCTTCACGTCAACTGATTTGGTATTTGATGGCACAACCCCGCCCTATGACGAAGCGACTCTGCCCACCCCGCTCAATACCTATGGCCGCCACAAAGCCCTCGCCGAGACGCAAATTTTAGCGGCGTATCCGGAGGCAACGGTGTGTCGGCTGCCGCTACTGTTTGGCCCTCAGACACCAACTGCCACCTGCTTTTTGCAAGATTTTCTGGCGACGATCGCCGCGGGGCAGCCCCTCACCCTGTTTACCGACGAAATTCGCACCCCCGCCGCCGTGACCGATGTCGTTCAAGGGCTGCGCCTGGCCTTAGAGCAAAATCTGACCGGTTTACTACATCTGGGCGGGCCGCAGCGATTGAGTCGATATGAGTTTGGCCTGCTCATGGCCGATAGTTTTGGCTTGCCAACTGCTGCTCTTACCCCCTGCCGACAATCAGCGATCGCCCTCGCCACGCCGCGCCCGCCAGATGTTTCGCTCAACAGTCAAAAGGCTTTTGCTCTGGGTTATGCACCCCAAAATATAGAGACTGCTCTGCAGGCGATCGCCGACGCCTCGCCTCTCAGGTCAGCCTGATGGGGCACTGCTGATTATCTAGGAACCAACGTTGAGCCGCCCTGACGGAATGAGAGTTCCTGCCATCCGTTCATTCCTCATGTCAGCAACGCCCTTTGCCCGAATAAACCGGTCTAGAGCATGGCTGGCCTGACCTGGTTCGTACATAATGCCGCTCAGTCAAACGATACAATCCCAACCGATCAGAAGATTGGCGAGTGAAGATGAAAACGAGATCTCTGAAATCGTCCGATCGGCAAACCCCATTCAGGAAAGTCCCACTCAGCTGGCAGCAGTTTCGGACTAAATTGCTGACGGCAAAAGTGCTCAACTCATCCTTAATTCGTTAGACATCTAGACGCATAAAATCTCACTTCCGTATCTAACTTGACTTAGCAGCTAAAGATACTGGAGCGAATAAGATTTGTCGGGCGCACAGCGTAACTTTCCATTTTACAACTATGACCGTAGTCATGGTTTTTGATGCTATTCAGAACTGTTAAAAAATCATAAACCGCTGTTATCTTTCTATTAAGTCTGTTACCGCTAAAGGCAAAATACCTGGATTTCAGCATTAAAAATCCCAGTCGATTGCTGATTTATGCCGGGACTCATATTTTTTGAAATCGATTTAAGGTGTGTTTGTGGAACAATCATCTGATATCGACCAAAGCTGGTTTTTCCTCAGTCATCGTCGCTGGTTCATCGGTCTTGGCTTTGCCTGTGTATTGCTTGTGGGCGGCATTGTCTATATCTCACGCGAGCAGCCTGAAGAATTACCGGTGGCCTCATCGGTTCCCTCTCCCGTTCCGACGACCGTAAATGCTTTAGGCCGATTAGAACCGGCTGATGGGGTCATTCAGGTTTCAGCATCCAGTAATCAGGCAGTTGCTAATCGGGTGGCCGAATTACGTGTCGGTGAGGGTGACCAGGTTAAGACCGGTCAAGTGATTGCCGTATTGAATAGTCGAGATCGCTTACAAGCGGCCCTCGCTGAAGCTAATCAACAAGTGAGGCTGGCAGAGACGCGTTTAGCTCAGGTTCAGTCAGCCACAGGGGCGGAAGCGATAGCCGCTCGCCGCGCTGTGGTGGCTCGGCTAGAGGCACAGTTGGCAGGAGAGATTCAAGCTCAGCAGGCGGTGGTTGCTGGTCTGGAAGCAGAAGTGGAAAACGCCAGAGTGGATTTGCAAAGAAGTCGCTCACTGTTTGCCGAAGGAGCGATTGCTGAGGCTACCTTGGACACCCAGTTGCTGGCCCTTGAAACTACTCAAGAAGCGTTGAACGAGCAGACTGCTCGCACCAGTCAATTAATTCAAACATTAGCGGCGCAGATTAGAGAGGCGCGGGCCATTTTGGATCAAGAGATCACGGTACAGCCACAAGATATTGCTGTTGCCAAGGCGGAGGTAGAGCAGGCCATTGCAAGTGCCAACCGTCTACAAGCGGAGCTTGAGACTGCGTTTATTCGAGCACCCAGAGATGCCCAGGTGTTGGCAATCCAAACGCTGGTGGGAGAGACGATCGGTAATGACGGCATCGTCGAACTAGGGGATACCGCTCAGATGATTATCGTGGCTGAAGTCTTTGAAAGTGATATTGACGAGGTGCGTCAGGGACAACGAGCCGTCGCCAGTAGTCCAACAGGGGTGTTTTCAGAAACCTTGACCGGAACAGTCGAAGAAATTGGGTTGAAAGTCGCGACCCGGGATGTTCTCGATACCACGCCAACGGCGGCTACCGATGCACGGGTGATCGAAGTCCGCATTCGACTCGACGAGCGATCGACCAAGATTGCTAACGGTTTAACTAACCTGCAGGTAAATGTTGAAATCCAGCCTGAGGAATAGAGAATATGTACGAAATGAGAAATTCGATTAAACAATAGATAACTAAGATGGCCTGCAATATTTCTCAGTCCCCCCCTGACTAAAGCAGACGTTAAGCGGAACTATCGACAAAGATTTTAGGCAATGTTTAGAAGAGAGATACCTCTAGCCTGGCTACAGCTCATTCGTCGAAAAGGGCGATTTCTAACCGCGATCGCAGGCATTGCCTTTGCCAATATTTTGATCCTGATGCAACTCGGTTTTCAAAATGCCTTATATGACAGTAATACGCGCTTACATAATCGGTTAAGTGCCGATTTAGTGATGCTGAATCCAACAGCTCAAAACTTGAGTAATTTGAATACGTTTCCTCGGCGTCGCTTGTTTCAGGCCGAAAACTTTCCTCAGGTTGCTTCAACCGCGCCACTGTACGTCAGCATTGCCTTTTGGAAAAACCCGCAAACTCGTAGAGACACCTCCATTATCGTGTTGGGCTTCGATCCGCTAAGACCGGCCTTCGATTTACCCGAACTGCCGTTGCAGGCTAACACGATGCTTTTCCCAGACACGCTGCTGTTTGATCGCGAATCACGTGGGAACTACGAAGAGGCAATTACCGAGATTGCTGAGGGCGAGTGGGTAACGACTGAAATTCTAGGTCGTCAGCTTGTACTGGGTGGTCTGTATGCAGTGGGAGCCTCCTTCGTTGCCGACGGTAGCGTCATGACGAGCGACCAAAATTTTCTCCGAATTTTTAGCGACAGGCAAGCTGGTGAGGTCAGCGTGGGGCTAATTCGCCTGAAACCGGGAAGTGATGTAAACGCAACAGCAAATTTGATTCGACAAAACCTTCCAAATGACATCACGATTATGACTCGGCAAGAATTTATTGATTTCGAGGCAAATTACTGGCGCAACAGTACGTCAATTGGATTTATTTTCAGTTTAGGTGGCATATTCGGGTAAATGATCTGAGACATCACTGTAGAGAATTTGATAGACGATAATGACCCCAACGACAAACCC